>DASVZK010000038.1:0-50486 GCA_036391685.1 Ktedonobacterales bacterium | reverse complement strand
TTGAGCGACTCTTCGCGTGGCTCGGCAATTTCCGCCGGCTGGTGGTGCGCTATGAGCGCCACGCCCTCAACTACCTCGGCTTCGTCCACCTGGGTTGTATCCTCATTCTGCTTCGACGGTGTTTATGAGATGACTTCTAGTCGTATAGATTACAGCCAGGACGCCCCACGTTACAACACCTGCGCGTTAGCCGTCCCACAGTGTGGAAAGACAGGGCTTGCAGTTTAGCGGGGGCGTGATGACAGACAGTGACGCTGATGCCCTGCCGATGGCTACGGCGGGTACGCAAACCGCGGCGCAACGACGGATGTGGCGCAGCAAGTTCGAGAGCGCGCTGATTTGGGCTGGCTTAGCGGCCCTCCTCCTCTTCCTGGGCCATCACGTTTTCTCTGACGCCGAGGTTCGGTATCGGGAGCTCTCCGACCTGCTCCAGCGCGGCCAGTTGAGTTCGTCCAAGTTCTCGCTCATCGGCCCCCTCTTTTCCACACCCATCTGGTTCATTGGCGGGTGGCTCCATCTGCCTCACAATGGCGTTGGTGTCTACAACTGGGTCGTTTTTACCCTGGGCGTGGGCGCGCTGTACCTGCTGCTCAAGGACCACATTGACCGGGGCCTGCTGCGAACCTTTCTCCTCTTGCTGATCGCCGCGTCCATGTTCCCATACCATCTGACCAACTACTACGGCGAAGTCTTTACCGCCGTGTGCCTTGCCGTAGGACTTGTCGCCGTCCATGTGGGCCGGATCGCGCTCGGCTGGACGCTTGTCGTTCTGGGGGTGGTGAACACGCCTGCGGCGCTCGTGGCGCTGGCCATCGTCGTGGCCGTCCGCGCTGCCAGGACGCGGCGCGCGCGCAGTGTCCTGCCGCTCGTCGCGGCCGCGGTGTTGATCGCCGCTGAGAACTGGATTCGCCGGGGCAGTCCTTTCGCGTCAAATTACGAGTCAGGCTTTGGTCTGCCATTCTTTGCTCTGCTGGCGATCCTGTTCTCCTTTGGGAAGGGCCTGATCTTCTTTACCCCCGGACTCTTCCTGCTTGTCCGGCGCCGGCTCGAGCGACTCGAGCCGGTCAGGAAACGCCTGCTGGCCGCGCTACAGGTGGACTGGATCGTGTTTGTCGTGGGGCTGGTGGCCGTCTATTCAAGCTGGTGGGCATGGGGTGGCGGCTGGTTCTGGGGGCCGCGCTTCTTCCTGTTTGCCTCGTTCCCGGCGTCGCTCATGCTAGCCATCGCGCTCCGCCATCATGGGACGCATCTGCTCCTGGACCTGGCGACGCTGCTCACGCTTTGTCTGTCGGTCTGGGTAGACATCGATGGCGCCGTCTTTGGCAACGGGGCGCTCTTCAACCTCTGCGTCAGCAATAACTACGCGCGCGGCTACCTATGCGACTACGTGCCCAGCGATAGCGTGCTGTGGCATCCATTTGTGGCGCCACAGCATCTCACGCTCCTGAATCTCGCCTATATCGCCTACTGCGCCGTAGTCCTCATCTACCTTGCGGCGCCTGTTACGCGCTCTGTTGCCGCCACTTCATTCACGTGGGCGCGCGGGCTGGTCGGCGCGCGGTGGCAATTCTGATCGGACCTCGCCGCAATCGTTCCTGTCCTTGTAGGTGAAAGCCCCATTTGGGCTGCGCGGGCGGATAGTTTAGTTACTGCGGCGCCGTTTCTGGCGCGATAGGTGACCTGACCCGACACCTCTTTCATATATAGATACCTCGTTCCGCATCGCTGATCGTCGCAGACCACTGACATGGCCGATCCCAATTCCGTACACATTCGTTGGAGTGGAGCACAGATGGTTTGGAGCGGCGTCATACGTGACGCGCAGTAACTGTTGCCAACGATGAGAGCTGGCGGACTACCGCGAGATTCAACGGGATCGTTGCCGGACGTCAAGGAGCAATCGGCGAACCTGATACAGCATGAGTCTAGCTACCGTTCCAGCGCTTCCACGGCGCGGGTCAGGCGCACGACACGCTCGGCGAGCAGGTACGTGGCGATGTGGTAAAACAGGATGGCGGTCTTGGGGTCACGCTGCTCGATTCCGGCCAGCGCCTCCGTGGAGAGCGAGTAGATCACGCTGGGCTCTTCCACGATCACAGCAACCGTGCGCGGGATGCTCAGGAAGAAGCCAAGCTCGCCGACAATATGCCCACCGATCATCACTTCCAGACGCACTGGCGCCTGACCGGGCCCATCCAGTTGCGCGCTCAGGCGGCCGGATTCAACGAAGTAGAGCTTGTCGGGTTCCTCGCCGTGCCGGAGCAGGTACGCGCCGGGCGCATATTCCTGGCGGCGCAGATACGAGACGAGTGTGGCGCCGCCGCTCCGGCCGCGCGCGATGGCCTGCAACTGGGTGATGAGGTCCCGATTGGCGAGGTCCGCCGCCGGGGACTCCGCGATGATGGTGGCCTCACACCACTCGACGCCATGATCGAGGTCGCTGAATATGCGCAAGCTGCCCGGCTGTTCGTGAAATCCCCCGCGCGCGAACTGCGCCTGCGCCTGCGCCCTCATTCCCGTGAGCGCCAGCGTCACCCGCCGCTCCTGGGTCCATTGCAGCATCCGCGCGAAGCTGAGCAGTCCGGTGGAATCGAGACCACTGACCTGTGTGAAGTCCAGGAGAACAAAGCGGATGGCGACGGGGCTCCGCTGGACCTCTTCACGCACGCGATCGAAGAGGCTGTTCGCTGTCCCAAAGAAAAGGAAGCCCTGTAACTTCAGAATCGCGAGCTGCGCGCCCGCTGTCTCGAGAAATTGCTGTTGCTGGAAGCCGCGTGTCACGCGACTGTGATAGTCGCGCCCCGAGAGCGCGAACCGGACGATGCTGACGCGGCTGTAGCTGACGACGAACAGCATCAGGGCGAGCGCCAGCCCAAAGATAATCCCGTTCAGGAAGCCGCTCACGATGATCATGGTCATCACCGAAACAATGATGAGGAAGTCTATCTTGGGGAACTTGAACCAGGCTTGATAGACCCATTCGACCAGGAGCTCTAGGCCCAGGTACACCAGGACGGCGCCCAGGATAAATTTGGGGATGTATGTGATGAGCGCGGAGCCAAACAGGACAGTCAGGCCGAGGAGCGCCGCCGCGAGCGCTCCGACCAGCCGTTTGCCGCCGGTCATCTTGTAGTTCAGCGCGGATGAGCTGATGGCCGGGTAGCCGACGAGGCCGCCCACGAGCCCGGCGGCGAGGTTGCTCGCTCCCGCTACGACCAGTTCCCGGTTCAGGTCGGTGTCTTTCTTGATGACCAGTTCAAGCCCGCTAGCATTCAGCAGCAGCGCGATGACGCCAATGATCGCCACGGGCGCGAGACTGGGAAGCTGATGGAAGACTACCGGCCAATTGACCTGCGACAACACGCCCGCGCTCAGCGGAAGACGCGACAGGCTGGCGGTTGGGATGGAGCCCACCAGCCAGCCCGTAGCGAGCAGGCGCTGGATGGGGATATGGGCGGCGAGCGCGACAACGTAGAAGAGGAGCGTTCCAGATACCAGAAGGACAGGGAGGGTGAAGAGGTTCCGGATGCGCGTCACAGTGAGAAAGATCACGGCGCCGAAGATCGCGCCCGGCAGCCAGTGGGCGAGCGCCGGGGCGTGAAACCATCCCGGCCCAAAGGGCGCGCCGACCATGATGCCCAGGCCGCCCATCGCCAGCAGCCAGCCCGTGCCCGCCAGGAAGCCGCCCATCACGGGATACGGCAGAAAGCGCGCCAGGCCGCCGAGTTTGAAAAGGCCCAGCCCGAGGAAGGTGGCGCCGGTCATCAGGGTGGTGATGACGATCATCATCGCGGCGGTCGCGAATTGTTGCGCTAGCGACGCCCGTGGCAAGGTGGCGACGCTCGAGGCGACGACGACGCCAAGCACGACGCCGGGTACATCCTGCGCGCCGCTCACCGAGCCGGGAAAGGAGCTGAAGAGCGCAGTCACGCCGATCAGCAGGGCGTCGGCGGCGAGAATAAAACCGAGGGCCAGTGGGAGCTGGCTGGCGAGGCGGCCGGAGAAGACCAGCGCGGCGAACGCGATGACCGAGATGACCTCTAGCAGGTAGATCAACAGGCCCGACACGAAATCTGCCGCCAGTGTCGGCGACTGGAGTGGAATGTGTTTGCGGCTGTATTGAATTGCCGCCATTGCGTGGAGCGCCGCCTTGTCAATTGCGTTGTTCATCGTCTTGTTCTTCCTCCACCGCCCACATAGATTGAAATGATGCGCTGGATGAGTTGGCTGGTTCCATGCCGTGTGTCGCGGGCCTGGGTTTTGATTGCCCGGCGAGAGCGGAAAATCCAGCCCCGGCGAACACTGCCGCGCTGTGGGTATGGCCGGGGCGTGCGGCCGCGCGCTTGTGGCCGCGCGCTCATCCCGCCAACTGGACTTGGGGTATAACTCGGAGGACCCCGGCATTCACAAGGATCCCCGCGCGGAAGTGAGCTTCGAGCGCCGCCGCGAGTATCAAGCGCTTCCGTAGTATGAACGCCATCTGCGCGCAAATGATACTGCATCCCGAACCATACTCGCGTAAGCCAGTTATCGAGGGAGAAGCCCCGCGCCCTGCGCCGTTGGAACAGTTGGGCGCGGTTGTATTCCGGCGCCCGGTATTCCACGCAGCTACCCTGGCGACCTGACACGCGCCTATACTACATGTCCGCCTAGCAAGCGCAGCTCTCGGCCCACCCTTTCCGCCGCGCGCTTCCGCTGGCCCAGCGCTGGCTTGCGCCTTTCGATCCCGGTTATCTGTCGCTGCGCATGTCACAGAAGGAAACTCGCGTCCGTTGCGCGTACGGAAACCACGTCTAGCCCGTTATTCCTGGCGTACAGGAGAGAATCAGCGCGCGAGGAGGCCAGTATGGCGGCGTTGCCCACAGGAACTATTACCTTTCTGTTCACCGACATTGAGGGCAGCACCCGCCTGCTGCAGCGCCTCGGCCCGGACTACGCCCAGGCGCTGCGCGAGCACCAGGCGCTGCTGCGGGCCGCCTTCACCGCGCACGGTGGCGCGGAGGTGGATACGCAGGGGGACGCCTTCTTCGTCGCCTTCCCCACTGCGCCCCAGGCCGTGGCCGCCGCGGCGCAGGCCACGCGCGCGCTGGCGGAGCATAGGTGGCCGGAAGGCGCCACGCTGCGGGTGCGGATCGGGCTGCACACGGGCGCGCCGCAGTTGGTAGGCGACCACTACGTGGGGCTGGATGTGCACCGGGCGGCGCGCATCGCCGCCGCCGGACACGGTGGGCAAATTCTGCTCTCCGCAGCGACACGTGAACTCGTCGCGCATGCGTTGCCTCCCAGCGTGACCCTGCGCGCAGTGGGCGCTCACCGTTTGAAAGACTTGCAGGAGCCTGAGCCGCTCTACCAGGTCGTGGCGCCAGGGTTGCCAGCCAGCTTTCCACCGCTCAAGACGCTTGACACCCACCAGCACAACCTGCCACTGGAGCCGACCCCGATGCTGGGGCGCGAGGAGCAGTTGGCGGCGCTCTGCGCGCTGTTGCGCCGTGCGGATGTGCGGCTGGTAACGCTGACTGGGCCGGGGGGCATCGGTAAGACACGCCTGGCGGTCCAAGTGGCGGCCGAGTTGATCGAGGACTTTGCCGACGGGGTCTGGTTCGTGCGGCTCTCACGACTCTCCGACCCGGCGCTGGTCATCCCGACGATTGCCCAGACGCTGGGGCTCCAGGAGCAGGGCAGCCAGCCTTTCGGCGAGATCCTGCGCGCGCACCTCGCGGAGAAGCGGCTGCTGCTGGTCCTCGACAACTTTGAGCAGGTGCTGGGCGCAGTGAAGGAGGTGGCAGGTCTGCTGGCGGCCAGTCCCGGCTTGCGCGTGCTGGTGACCAGTCGCCAGCCGCTGCATCTGCGTGGCGAGCGCGTCTATGCGGTCCCTTCCTTGCCGCTGGCTATGCCCCAACACTTGCCGCCGCTGGAGCAGATGACGCAATATGCGGCGGTGGCGCTGTTCGTGGAGCGGGCGCAGGCGGCGCGCTCGGACTTCACGGTGACGTCCGCCAATGCGCCCGCCATCGCTGAGATCTGCGCGCGGCTGGACGGGCTGCCGCTGGCGATCGAGCTGGCGGCGGCGCGGGTGCGCGTGCTGCCGCCCGAGGCGCTGCTGGGGCGGCTGGCGAGCCAGCTTACGCTGCTGACGGGTGGGGCGCGCGACCTGGAGGAGCGGCAACAGACGATGCGCGCGGCCATCGCTGGGAGCGAAGACTTGCTCGCGCCAGAAGAACGCCCGCTCTTCCGGCGGCTGGCGGTGTTTGTGGGTGGCGCCACATTGGAGGCGGTCGAGGCGGTCTGTGTCGCGCCCGAAGGCGCCGAGCCGCTGGAACTGGATCCACTGGAGGGGCTAAGCACACTTGTGGAGCAGAGCCTCGTGCAGCAGCGCGAAGAGGGAGGGGGCGAGCCGCGCTTTGGCATGTTGCGCGTCATCCGCGAATACGCCTTGGAGCGGCTGGAGGCCAGTGGAGAGGCGGACGCGTTGCGCCAGGCCCACGCCGGCTATTTCCTCGCACGAACACAGCGACTGATTCAGGACGCGAGCGCGACGCCGCAGCGGCTAGGGGAAGCGCGACAATCGCTGAGGGGCGAACGCGATGATCTTCGGGCCGTGCTTGACTGGGCACGTACAGAGGGGAAGCGGACGGTTGGGATCCGCCTGATGGCGGCGCTGGCGCGCTTCTGGATCGAGTACTGGCATGTGAGTGAAGCGCGCATGTGGGTAAATAGGCTGCTGGAACACGAGCAAGAGCCCGGCGACGCGCAGTTGGATCGGGATGAGTCGAGCGGGGCGGCGTCGCTAGACGCGTGGGTCCAGCTGTCGTCAGAGTTGGCGCAGCGGAACCCCCAGAGCAGCCGCGGTTCCTGGAAGATACCAGATCACCACGATAATCTCGATAACGAGGATACAGAAGCGCGGATTGAGTTCGTGATACGGGCTGGCGCCTGGGCTTTATTGCAGCAAGATTTCGGGCAGGCTGCGCTGTTGGCCCTCAGGGGACTGGATTGGGCGTGGGCGGCGGGAGACAGGAAACATGTCGCGGAGGCGCTTGTCACATTGGGCTGGGCGAGAATGAGGCAAGGCGATCTCGAGCGGGGCGTCGCTCTCGCCGAAAATGGTATCGCTCTGCAGCGCCAGCCAGGCAGTGAGATGGGGTTGAGCTCGACGCTCGCCACCCATAGCTACATCCTGTTCACGACTGCGGCCGATGAGGAACGCGTAGCCGCGGTGGCGACAGAAGCGTATCCGCTGAGCCGCCAGGAGGGCGACACCTACGCCCAGATAGCGGCTGGAGTCATGCTGGCCATGGTCGCCGCGCGCCGCCGGGAATTCCAGCATGCGCGCGCGCTCGCGCGCGAGGCGTTGGCGCTGGCATGGACGAATCAGGAGGAGATGCTCACGCCTATGTGCTTGCTGGCGCTGGTGATTGCAGCGGCGCAATCCGGCGAAAGCAGGCGCGCCGCGTATTTGCTGGGGGCGTCTCACACACTCATGGAACAGCGCGGCATCTCTCTGGACGATTTTGAAGTCCCGGTGATTGCCTCCTGTATCGCGCAAGCACGATCTGTCCTGGGCGAGGAGGATTGGTTAGCGACGTTCGCGGCGGGTCACGCGCTGACGCTGGAGCAGGCCATCGCGGAGGCGCTGAGCGACGGTGGCGCGGCGGACGGGGCGCGCTGAGCGTATGAGCGGTGTGGCGGGCGCTATGTGGCCGGTCCAAGGCTCGCACTTGGAGGAATGAGCGATGACAGCAAACGAGCACGAACAGGTCGACCGCAATAAACAACTCTTTAGCGAGACTTCGCAAAGAATGTGGCTCAAAGGCGATTTCTCTATGTTCGACGATGCCTTTTCACCAGACTATATCGGACATGTAGCGACAGGCGATCGCGACCGCGAGGAGTTGAAGCGCCGCATCGCCGCGTTCCGTGAGCGCTATCCTGACGCCTCCATTACCATTGAGGATCAGTGGGGGCAGGGCGATAAGGTCGTCACGCGGATGACATTGCGCGCCATCGATATCACTACAGGAGCGCTCATCACGCAGATGGGCATTAACATCACGCGCTTCCATGACGGCAAGATGGTCGAGGAGTGGAACACTTGGGAGACACTCCGAGCAGGCGGTTAGCGGCCAGCGACTCGACTTAACCACGTCAGTGGAACCGGCGCAGCGGCGCTTTCCTTGACTGGCCGGGGAGTTGATAGTTCTGGTAGGCGCGCGGGCGATCACCGGCACAGGTGGATGGGCTGCGGCGCGTTAGCAGGCGTAGTCCTGATCGAGCGAGCCCGTGAACTGGATGAGATAAGTTGGCCCGCCGGTGAATTGGTGGCCGGTGCAGAACTTCGCGGCCTGGCTCGCGGTATGGACTGTGGTGGCGCCCCAATTCGGCCAGTTGTTCAGCCAGGTTCCGGTGATCGTATCCCACTGATAGGTGGTGCTGTAGACGCCCACGGTCGTGACGCCATTCGCGATGAGGGCGTCATATTCGCCTTGCAGGCTGTTGCGGTTTTGGGTGGTATCGGCGTTCCAGGTGTTGCCGGTCTCAACGTCCAGCCACCACACGCTCGCATGGAGGTTTTGGCTGTTGGCGTAGTTGAGCGCGTACAACCCGGCGTTGTAGCCATAGTTGTAGGCGAGGCAGTTGTTGTCGCCGCTGGCGCAGACCTTCGGGCTGTTGGGATTGATGTGTGATGACTGGTTGTACCAGCCGGTATTGGCGTAGAGGCTCAGCGCCGGGAACCATGCGGCCTCTTGCGCCAGGCAGGGGTTCTGGCTGTAGCCTGTGCCGTCGTTGACGCCGACGATGCCGAACGGTGGATGCGCAGGCGGCTTCGCCGAGCAATTCGGCCAGGAGACGTCATAGCCGGTCGCGCCGGTGGGATAGATCGACGCCGTCGGCGCGACTGGCTGCCGCTCTGGGGCCGCCTCCGCTGGACGCGCCACTCCCGCCGCCAGCATGAACATGACTGGCAGCGCCGTTGCGAGGAGCGCGACTCGACTGGCGCCGCGAAGTGAACGGAGCAGATTGCGCACGAACAGTTCTCCAGGCCATCTGAACTTGAGTCAACCCGGCTCAACGCGCGATATCGCGCGTATCGCCGATACCGGGGCGATCTGTTTCGCTACGACCCATCATAGTAACGAACGAGTGGGCGCCACGGTTCGAGTTGTCCTAAAAGGCAGCGCGCGGGTGGTGAGATCGCATGGATGGCGCGCGCCGGCGCGCGCCGCGGCGCCCAGCGCTGGCGCTAGCTGTCGCTCAGGCGCCAGAGGACGGGGGGCTGGCCGACGTAGCGCTTGAAGGCGTGGCCGAAGGCGACCTCCGACGCGTACCCGACACGCGCCGCCACCGTGGCGACGGTGAGTTCGGTCTGGCGCAGGAGATGCTGGGCCAGCTGCATGCGCCAGCGCGTCAGGTAGCGCATTGGCGGCTCACCGATGAGCAGCGTGAAGCGGTCCGCGAGGGTCGAGCGGGAGACGGCGGCGGCGCGCGCCAGATCATCAACTGTCCAGTCACGCTCCGGGTTGGCGTGCAAGAGGGCCAGCGCCTGGCCCACCACTGGATCTTTCACGCCAGAGAGCCATCCCGGCTGGGCCGGCGGGAGTTCCCGCATGTAGCGGCGCAGCGCCTCCACGAAGAGAATTTCCGCCAGCCGGCCCAGCATGACGACGCTGCCTGGGTCTCCGTGGTCCGACTCTTCTACTGTCTGCCGCAGCGTAGCGCCGAGCCATTCACCGGAGCGAATCACCGTTGTGCGCTTGCGCCCGCTGGAAATGCCGTGGCCTGGCGCGGCGCGGGCGGCCTGGTCCCGATTGCTGATGACCAGCGCATCGGGCAAGGCGCGCAGCAGCGGGTTGAACTGCCGGTCGCACTGCAAGAAGCCGCAGATGAAGCGTGTGACCTGCCCGGGTCCCTCGATTTCGATTTCCGGAATGGCGCCATTGGTGAGCGGCGGAAGGAGCGCGCCAAGCGGCATGGGATCAGTCTGCTGGTCATTCCCCATGACGTGGGCCGCGCCGTGCGGCAGGATGATAACGTCGCCCGCGTCCAGCTCGATCGTCTGGTGGTTCTCAAGATTGATCGCGCAGCGCCCCTCTACCACGACATGAAACGGCGTCACGCAGTCCGTGGAGAGGCTCAAAAACTGGGCGAGCGCGCCCGCGGGCGGAGAGAAGATACCCCAGGGCGAGGCGAAGCGGGCTGTGAAGAAGACCGCGCCAGAGAGGCGCAGCACACGCAGCGTGTCAGAGAGGACGTCCACCGGCGAACCTCTTCTGTAGCCGGTTCACCCCGTGGAGAAGTCCGGCGTTTCAATCAAGTGAATCCGCGTCGCAGTCATTGTAGCGCGCCGTGACACGCCATACAATGGCCGCGGTTTGAACCATACGAATAGCGGGCGCGCCGGAATTCGTCACGATGGCGGGTGAGCGGCGCGCGAGGAGGGAGGAGCAGGTATGAATGATAGCGACATGGCGGCCGGGGCGCCTCCGCCTGTAGCTGACGCGGCGCTGGAGATGTTAGGGCTCAATGAGGTGGGTGGCTCCGCCTGCGCTCTCCTCACGCCCGCCATGAAGGCCAAGCTGCGTGACATGCAGCCGGGGCAGGTGCTCGAAGTGCGCGTGGATGATCCCGCCGCGCGGGAGGACATCGCCTCCTGGGTGCGGCTGACGGGCCACACGCTGCTCGCGGTACAAGAGACGCCGCGGGCATTCCATTTCTATGTGCGTAAGAAGCAGGCGTGAGCGAAAGAAGGTGTCACGGTGAACCAGATGACTGTCCACTGCACACATGGCCGGGAAGACTCGGAGCGGGCCACGCTCTCCTTCGTCGTTGGCAACGTCGCGGCGTCAGCGGACCAGGACGCGGTCGTGCTGCTCACAATCGATGGCGTCTGGCTCGCCACGCGCGGGTACGCGGACGACATCCATAAAGCGGGCTTCCAGCCGCTCAAGGAGGTCATGGCGTCGTTTGTGGCCAATGGCGGCCAGATCTGGGTCTGTGGCGCCTGCGCCAAGCCACGCGGCATCACAGATGGCGACCTGGTCGAGGGCGCCCGCATCGTCACCGCGGCGAACGCTGTCGAGCGTCTGACGGCTGGCGGGGGGTCTCTCAGCATTTGACGCGCATGTGAGGGGGTGGCATATGAACGCGCAGAGCGGGGGACGTAGCCTCCCCGACATCACGGGACTCCGCCAGGCTATCCGTGATGAATATGATGTCGTCGCGCGCGAACCGGAGCGCGGCTTCCACTTCCACACCGGGCGCACGCTCGCCCATCTCCTCGATTACGATGAGGCCTGGCTGGACGGTGTTCCTGAGTCCACCATCGCCTCGTTCGCCGGGACGGGCAATCCGTTCCGTGTGGACGCCATACGCCCCGGCGAGCATGTGGTGGATGTGGGCTCGGGCGCCGGGCTGGATAGCCTGATCGCCGCGCGGATGGTGGGGCCGGACGGGGCCGTCGTCGGCGTTGATATGACGCCCGCCATGCTGGAGCGCGCGCGCCAGGGCGCCGCGGCCAGCGGACTCGCGCAGGTCGCGTTCCGTGAGGGCTACGCCGAGGCTTTGCCGATAGGCGAGAACTGGGCGGATGTCGTGATCTCGAATGGCGTCCTCAACCTCATGCCGGATAAGCCGGCGGCGCTGGGCGAGATGCATCGCGTCCTCAAGCCCGGTGGCCGCTTGCAGATCGGCGATAGCCTCGTCCAAAAGGCCGTGCCCGAAAGCGCGAAACGCACGATCGACCTCTGGACTGGCTGAATCGCCGGGGCTCTGCTGGACGCAGAACTGCAGGCCACGGTCGTGGCCGCCGGGTTCATTGACTTTGAGGTGACGTGGAGCGCCGACGTATTCGACGGCGCGCCGCAAGCGAGCAGCGCCGCGGCCTATGGCACGCTGGGTGTCAACTTCCGCGCGCGGAAGCCGCTCGACGAGCGGGAATACGACGCCTATCTGGCGAGCCAGGCGTGTGAACTGCCCGCGCGGTAGGCGCCACTCGGCGCGGATATGACAGAGCGTAGCGGGCGGGAGTTTTGGCTCCCGCCCGCTACGCTGGCTTACGCCGGGTTGGCGGCGCGCAGCAGCGACCAGACCTTCTCGGGGCGCAGCGGCATGTCCACGCTGGTGACGCCGAGGGGGGCGAGGGCGTCGAGGACGGCGTTGACGATGGTGGGCGGCGCGCCGATCGCCCCGGACTCGCCCGCGCCCTTCGCGCCGAGCGGGTTGCCGGGCGCGGGTGTTTCGACGTGATCGAGGGCGAAGCCCGGGACCTGGCTGGCTTTGGGCAGGACGTAGTCCAGCAGCGAGCCGCTGATGGGGTTGCCGTCCTGGTCATAGAGCGTCTCTTCGTAGAGCGCCTGCCCGATGCCCTGGGCGATACCGCCGTGTACCTGCGCCGCCGCCAGGTAGTGGTTGAGCACGCGCCCGCAGTCGTCCACCGCGACATAGCGCAGGACGCGCGTCTCGCCGGTCTCGGTATCTACCTCCACCACGGCGACGTGTGAGCCGGAGGTGAAGGTCATCCCGGGCGGGGTAAAGGAGCGCCACGCCGCCAGCCCTTCGATTGGCGCGTGGTTGACCGGATTGGGCGGCTCATGCTCGATGAGGTCGGGTTGCGCCTCCACCGCTTGCGCCAGGTCCGCCAGCGCGACGCTGCGCGAGGGGACACCGCGCACCGCGATGCGGCCAGCCGCGACTTCCAGGTCAACTGGGGCGGCCTCCAGGCGGTCGGCGGCGAGCTTTACCGCCTTCTCGCGGACGGCCTCGGACGCCAGCAGGACCGCCGAGCCGACGAACTGCGTTACGCGGCTGCCGAAGGTCCCCATGCTGAAGCCGGGGAGGGCTGTGTCGTTCATCTGGACCTCGACCTGGTCAGCCGGGACCTGGAAGACCTGGGCGGCGATCTGGCCGAAGGCGGTGTAGTGGCCCTGGCCGTTGGTCGAGGCGCCCGTTTGCACGAGCACGCGCCCATCGGAGAGGATGCGCGCCGTCGCCGCCTCCTGTGGCTCGTCGGGGCCGGGGATCAGGCCGCCGGTGACTTCGATGAACGTCGAGACGCCAATCCCCAGCGCGCGCGGGTCATGGCGCTCCCGCCGCTCGCGCTGCTGTTCGCGCCACCCGGAGTAGTCAGCGAGCGCCAACGCCTTGTCCAGTGCGGGCTGGTAGTTCCCGCTATCGTAGGCCATTCCGGTTGGCGTCTGGTAGGGGAAGACATCGGGCGCGAGCAGGTTGCGGCGGCGAACCTCGGCGGGGTCCATGCCCAATTTCCGGGCGACGCGGTCCATAACACGCTCCAGGATGTACGTGGCTTCCGGACGGCCCGCGCCACGGTAGGCGCCGATGGGCGGCTTGTTGGTCAGCGCGCCGGCAATCTCGGCCGCGACGGCCTCGATGCGATAGGGGCCGCAGAGCATCTGCGCGGTGAACACTGGCAGGATGGGGCCAACATTGTAGAGGAACGCGCCGAGGTCCGCGACGGTCCGCAGGCGCAACCCCAGGACGCGCCCATCCGCCGTGTAGGCCGCCTCGACATGGTTGACCTGGCCGCGTCCGTGCATCTGGGCGCGCAGGTTCTCGCTGCGGTCCTCGATCCACTTGACCGGGCGGCCGTAGCGCATGGCGAGATACGCGGCGACCAACTCCTCGCCGAGGAAGTCCACCTTGGTCCCGAAGCCGCCGCCGACATCGGCGTTGATGACATGGATCGCATGGGGCGGTAGGTTCAGCGCCCCGGCGAGCGCCTGCAACGCGCCGAAGACGCTCTGTGACGAGACCCAGGCCGTCAGGTGTTTGGTCGCGGGGTCGAAGTCGAACAGGCAGGCGCGCGGCTCCATGGGGCTGGCGGCGACGCGCTGATTGACGAGCCGCAGCGCGACTGTTCCGCTCGCCTGCGCGAAGGCCGCGTCGATATCCCCGCCGCCGATGGGCATGCGGTAGGCCTCGTTGGAACCGAATTCGGGGTACAGGAGGGGCGCGCCGGATTCCAGCGCCTGTTCGGGGTCGGTCACCGCCGGCAGCGGCTCATACGCGACCTCAACGAGCAGGCGAGCGTCGGCGGCGGCGTAGGCGTTTTCGGCGAGGATGACGGCGACCGGATCGCCCGCGTAGCGCGCGACGTCGCTGGCGATGGGACGCCGCGTGACCGGCTTGGCGAAGGGCATCGGCATGCCTGGCATCGGCGCGAGCGTTTCGGCCAGTTCCTGGCCGGTGTGGATCGCAACGACACCCGGGACCGCGGCGGCCTGCTGGCTGTCTATCGCGCCGATGCGCGCGTGGGCGTAAGGGCTGCGGACGACAGCCATGATGAGCGGGTCGGGCCGCCCGGTGGGTGGCCGCAGATCGTCTACGTACTGGCCGCGTCCCGTAATGAGCCGCTCATCTTCGCGACGGCGCTCAAACCCTGCTGGCATGCTACGCTGCTCGGTCATGCTGGCAACCCTCCACCATGGAATGGTCTACTCACTCGTCGAGGAAGCGCCTGCGCTGGCGCTGGCTGCTGTGGTGTTGAACGGCATGCGTGCGATGTCTGTGTGTTGCGTGGGGTATCCGGGAGCGGCTGGCGCGGGACGCGCGCGCTCTGTGTGGACATTTGCCCTTTATCTGGTTCGATAGCGCGCGATGCGCCGGACAGTGGTATGAGGTTAGCCAGCGGCGGCGCGTGGGCCGCGGGTACCGTCGCCCCATAGTTATGACACGTTTGCCGGTCGCAGGCAAGAGTGGGGCGTCCGCCCGTACGACCTGAGCGGCGCGGCCTGATGTCACCTGGTCTGGCATGATCCGACATGATCGCATGTGGCGGAGCCAGCGCGCCCACGACTGGCGCGGCGTGGGGGCTGAACGTGGACGAGCGCGCGAGAGCCATCGCGCCTCATGTCTGCCGTGTCATGAGGCGCGATGGCTCATTCAGACGCTTCAGCCCGCGCTCGTCAAGCCGGGGCGTATGGGTTGCAACGCCGCGCCTGGGAAGTATTACGCGTCGAACGTATCAGACGCGACATAGGGCTGGTACAGGCTGACGCCGACCGCGCGCATTTTCTCCTGCACTTCAGGTGATTGGACGAGGCGCCGCCCGGTCTCGAGGTTCTCCCAATCCACGAGCAGGATGAACTCCTCGGAATCGGTGGGGTTGCGGAAGACCATGCCGCCGTGGGAGCCGTTCGCGCGCCGTACCTCGGTCATGCCCTCGAAATTGCGCTTCCAGCCCTCGAAATCGGCCGCCTTGATGCGAATCGCCGCGTATGCCATCGTTGTCGCCCTTTCCACTCGCGAGGCGCGACACAGCGCGCGCTCGCTCTCTCCCCGTCCCCTCCATCAAGGGCGTCCGTTCCTGGCCAACCTGGCCGCTCCCGGCGCCGCCTGTGGGAACCCGATGCCAAGAGCGTACATTCCCGGCGGTGATTCTCCATCCGGGCTGGCGCTGATTTCGCACGCGCTGTGTACGCGCCGCGCGTCTCAGCGCCAGTACTGAGGCTGGGGGCGTACGTGGGAGAGAAGGGGGGCGCGGCTACAGCGCGCTGGCGGGCAGGGAGCGGCGCCTGGCGACCCAGGCGGCCAGGCCCGCGCGCGAACGCACGCCGAGCTTGCCCAACGCGTGGCGCACATGCGTTTCCACTGTGCGCTCGCTGATGACCAGGCGCGCGGCGATCTCCGCGTTGGAGAGTTCGCGCGCCACGAGTTCGACGACTTCGCGCTCGCGGGCGGTGAGGGTGTCGGGCTCCAGGGCGACGGGACGCGGCCGCGTCTCGACCGTGGCGTTTGGGGTGGCGTCGTTCGTGAGGTGAGCGTCCGCCAGGGCGAAGGCGACCGCCTCATCGAGCGTCATCGCCTGGCCGCGGCGTTCGGCGGCGGCGCGCTGGTCAGGGTTGAGTGAACGCGCCGCCGCGTCGAGTTGGTGGCGGACGCGCGCGCTGGGTGGCGCGCTCGCGCCCAGCGCGCCCCGGCGCGCGGGATCGCTGGCGGCCGCCAGGCAGACGGCGCGCTCAGCGTCGCCGCGCGCCGCCGCCAGGTAGGCTCCCGCCCGCAGCGCGCCCGTGATGCCGCTCCGGTCGCCAATGGCGCGGGCATGCGCCATCGCCTGGGCGAGCGCGTCCTGCGCGTGGCCGAATTTTCGGCTCGCCGCGTAGATGTGGCTGGCGCTGATCAGCGGTCCAATCCGCCACCAGGGGGCCTGTTCCACCCCGGGCGTCATGGCGACGAGGTCATCTGCCAGCGCCAGCCCGGCCTCATCATCACGCTGCTCAAAACAGGCGTCCGCCGCTGGCCGGAGCGCGTAGGTGAAATTCCGCGCCCAGCCAACCTCGACCATGCGCGCCCGGCCCTGTTCGGCGAGCCGGCGCGCGAGGGCGTACTCGCCCCGCACGATAGCCGCATCCGCCAGCACGATCAGCGCCAGCGCCTCGAACGCGATGTTCCCGGTCGCAGCGCCCAGTTCGGCGGCCGCCTCCAGCTTGGCGAGCGCGACCTGTGTATCGCCCTGGAGGCGGGCCACATGACCGGTCATAAAGAGCGCGGCGGCGGCGCGGCGCTGTTCCCCCAACTGGCGCCAGAGGTCCAGGGACGCGTCCCCATTGCGCCTGGCGTTGGCCAGGTCTCCCTGGCTGATGCCGATGACCGCCGCGCAGTACAGGCACTTCGCGCGTCCGGCGGCGCCCTCCTCGCTCCCGGGCATGGCCAGCAGGCGCTGCAACCAGGAGTAGCCCTCGGACAGCGCGCTGCGGAAGAACCAGTACATGCCGAACGCGCCACCCAGCCGCTGGGCGCGCGTCGTGGCGCCTGACTCGATGAGCCACTGCAGCGCGTCGCGGATGTTGTCCTGTTCCTCATCCAGCCGGGCGAGCGCCGGAAGCTCATCAGGCCCAAAGTAGGCGCGCTCAGCTTCTTCGCAGAAGGCGATGAAGTAGTCAGCGTGCCGGTCGCGCGCCGCGCCGGATTCCTCCCGCGCGCTCAGGCGCTCCTGTCCATACTGGCGCAGCGTTTCGAGTAGGTGATAGCGCGGCAGCCCATCGTCGCGCTGGTCGCGGACGACCAGCGACTTGTCCACGAGCCGTCCGAGGATCTCGAGCACGTCGTCTTTCGCGACGCCATCGCCCGCGACGACCGCTTCGGCGGCTTCAAGCGTCCAGCCGCCACGAAAGATAGAGAGGCGGTCGAAGATGCGCCGCTCGGACTCGCTGAGCAGGTTGTGGCTCCACTCGATCGTCGCGCGGAGGCTGTGCTGGCGGGTGGGCGTGGCGCGGCCGCCGCTGGTGAGGAGTTGGAAGTTGTCCGCGAGACGGCGGGCGATTTCCTCGACCGGGAGACGCCGGGTCTGCGCCGCGGCAAGCTCGATCGCCAGCGGGATGCCGTCCAGCCGCAGGCAGATGGCGCCGATGGCCAGGGAGGCGCGTTCGGTGAGAGCGAAATCAGGCTGCGACGTCCGCGCGCGCTCCAGGAAGAGTTGCGTAGCTTCGTAGTCGCGCACGGCAGCAGGCGCCAGGCCGGCGGTCGGGGCGGGCAGCGAGAGCGACGCCACGCGCCAGATGGTCTCGCCGGGGATGTCGAGCGGCTCGCGACTGGTCGCGAGGATGCGCAACGTGGGGCAGACGCGCAGCAGGGTCGCGGTGATGTCGGCGCAGTCAGGCAGGAGATGCTCACAATTGTCGAGGACCAGCGCCATGTCCTTCAGGCGCAGCGCATCGAGCAGGGTGTCCAGCAGCGACCGTCCCGGCTGCTCGGGAACACCCACCGTGGAGGCGATGGCCTGGGGGATATGGGCGCTTGCGCTCAGTGGCGCCAGTTCGACAAACCAGACGCCGTCCGGGTAGGTGTCCGCCATGGAGAGGGCGACACGCAAGGCGAGGCGTGTCTTGCCCACGCCGCCCGCGCCGGTCAGTGTCAGCAGCCGGGCGTTCGCCAGCGCGCCGGTGATGGCGCCGCGTTCGCGCTCGCGCCCAACGAAACTGGTCAATTGTAGGGGGAGATTATGGACCGCCATGCTCACCCACGCTCCGTGTTCAGCCAAACGTCCCGACGCGCTCCGCCGTGGGAGCAGGGATGATTGGCCCAGCCTACTCCACGAGCGCGAAGGCGTCAATGGCGGCGCGCGCGGCGACCAGGACGAGGGCGCGCGGAAGTCCTGCGGAAGTCATCGGGAAGGGGCGACGCCGAGCGCGCGCATGGCTGCCGCGACCGCGCCCTCATCCTGGAACTCGCTGGCGGCGAGGTGGTCGGCGACCTGCGCGCGGTCAGTGGCGTCGCGGTTCTGGCTGAGCTTGAACTTGCCCTCGATGCGGGCGATGGGGGGCTCGAAGGCGACGACGCCGGGGAGCGCGGCGGCCTGCTGGCTGTCAATCGCGCCGATGCGCGCGGGGGCGTGGGGGCTGCGGACGACAGTCATAATGAGCGGGGCTGGCCGCCCCTCCGGCCGCCGGAGATCCTCCACGTACTAGCCGCGCCCCGTGATGAGCCACTCATCTTCGCGGCGACGCTCGAATCCCAGTGGTATGCGCTGCTCGGTCATGGCAGCAAACCTCCACCATGGATCGCGCGTTTCCTCATCGAGGAAACGGATACCCAAATACAGACTGACACGTCGTGGAATGTCTCGCGGCGCGCGAGAGAGTGAGAGGCGGCGGACATGCGCGGGACATAGGGGGCGCAGTTCTGCGGGCGATAGCATGCACAGGACAACGGGTTGCGGTAGTTATGGCGCATGCGCGGCACGCGCGCAAGAGTGCGGAGATTCCGCCCAGGCGCGCCTGGTCCTCAATCTTGTGCGCTGGTAGCCTTCGCGTTCCCGTCCTCCAGCGCGTCGCGGGAGGGGAGGGGCAGCCGGCGCATCCGGCGCGCGAGCGCGTCGCCCGCCGGGCGGCCGGAGACCAGCGCGCGCAGGACGGGCAGCAGCGCCTCCAGTTGCTGGGGAGCGATGAGATTGCTCATGGCGCTGTGCAATGCCACTTCGACCTGCCGGACGCGCGCCGCGACTTCGCGCCCGCGTGGGGTGAGGGTCAGGACGACCTTGCGCCGGTCAGTGGGCGACTCCGCGCGCGCGACATAGCCCGCGGCGATGAGGCCCGCGACGAGGCGGCTGGGGCTACCCTGTTCACAGACCAGCAGCAAGCCGAGCTCGACCAGGGAGATGGGCTCCCATTCTTCCAGCGCCCGCAGCGCTTCGGCCTGGGACGGGGTGATGCCGAGTGGCTGCAACGCCTCGGCGAGCAGGCGGGCGCCATCGCGCTGCGCCGCCAGCACCAGATAGCGCAGCTCCGCGATCGGTTCCATGGGGCTCTTCTCCTTTCGCTCACCCTGGCGCTGGTCCTTTCGCTCACCCTGGCGCTGGAAGCCGTCCCTACGCGGCTATGATGGATGCCGCGAGAGCCGCCGCTGGAATCACACGCCGCTCCGCGAGCCGTTGCGCTGACTCGGGATCGTGCGCCGGGAGATAGACTAGCGGCGTTGTCTGGGCAAGACGCAGGATGCGCTGATGTGTATCGCGCTCCTGCGTCTCATCTGGCCCGACGCCATCCACCGCGTTCGCCAGCAGCAGACCCTCAGTGTACGACGTGTCGCCGGCGAGGAAGACGACATGGTCGCCGTCCTGGACGGCGACGGAGAGGTGGCCGGGGGTGTGGCCGGGGGTGGGTACGAGCAGCACATCGCCCGCTTTGGTGAGGGACAGGCTCCGCGCGAAGGGGCCGTAGGGGCGGTCCGCGAAGTCCAGCAGGCGCGGCGCGAAGTCAGCGGGCCAGCGGTTGTTGGGGTAGCCATCGATGCGGCCGCGCAAGCCCTGGGCGCGTGTGTACTCGACGCGGGAAACAAGCGTCTCGACGCCGGGGAAGTGCGCGAGGCCGCCGGCATGGTCGGTGTGCAGGTGGGTCAGCGCGAGCCAGCGCACGTCGCGCTGGGGGTTGATGCCCAGCGCGCGCAGTTGCGGGCCGATCTCCTCTTCGGGCCTGACCCGTTCCCGCACGGCGAAGCGGAAGTACGGGTGCCAGCGGGGGAAGTAGCCCGGCTGGCTCGCGCGGGCCGTCTCGCCGGTATCCACGACGATGACGCCTTCAGGATGCTCGATGACCCAGGCGTAGATGGGCAGCGGCTCGGTCCAGCGGCGATCGAGCAATGTATTGAGCCGGCGGAGGGCGCCATGACCTCTTCCCTGGCGCCAGCTTTGTGTGATGGCGACGGTCCCAGTCTGGATGGCATGGATGCGCATATGACGTGTTCCTTTACGTGTCCCGCGTGTTTGGTAGATTACATGACATGTCATACATAACATATCATTGATGATACGTCACGGATATGGTGTGAGTCAACCCCTGGCATGTCGCGTTCGCGACATGCCAGGGGTTCGCCGCTCAGGCGGAGATCGCCGGGAGGATCGCGGCGATGGCGATTGTGGCAGCCTGAGGAAACGGAGTCGCTGGCCTGTGGCGCGAGGGTGGGTCAGGACGAGGGCGCGAGGCCGAGGGCGCGCATGGCCGCCGCCACTCCGCGCTCGTCCTGGGCGTCGCTGGCGGCCAGCGCCTCAGTGACATGGGCGCGGTCGGTGGCGTCGCGGTTCTGGCTGAGCTTGAATTTGCCCTCGATGCGGGCGATGGGGAGCTCGAAGGCGACGACGCCGCGCATCATGCCGCGCAGATAGTCCTCCTCGTAGGATGGCTCAAAGGGGTGGGCGCGGCCGGACTCGAAATGCGTGATGAGCGCGAGCAGGTGGCGGCGGACGGCGGCCTCATCCTCGACCACGCGCGGCGCGCCGTAGACGTGGGCGACCATGTAGTTCCAGGTGGGCACGCTGGGATGGGTTTCGTACCAGGCGGGTGAGATGTAGGCGTGGGGGCCGGAGAAGATGACGAGCGCCTCGGCGCGACCATCGAAGGCGCGCCATTGTGGGTTGCCGCGGGCGAGGTGGCCTACCAGCGCCCCCTGGTCGCCGCGATCTTCAAGCAGCAGGGGCAGGTGGGTGGCCACTGGCGCGCCATCAGTGGCGGTGATCAGGGTAGCGAAGCTGTAGCGGCGGATGAAGTCGCGCAGCGCGCCGGGGTCGTTGACAGCGTTCGCGGGCGGGATATACATCGGCGTGGCGCTCCATCTCTGCGGTCTGGGCGCGCCGCCGTGGCGCGCCTTCACAGCACAGTGTACGGCGCCGGTGGCTCGCTCGCGTGGGCCATCAGCGGTGGAGGCTGCCATGCCAATCGCGCTCCGCGCCCGGCGCCCGCGCGCCAGGCAATGTAGCGCTACCCACTGAGCCAGCCCCGACGACTCAGCCGCTGATGACGGGGACGATGGTGGCGGCCGTGGCCGCCTGGGCCTCCTGGGCGGCGATGGTCAGCAGATACTGGCCCAGGATGAGCAGTAATGAGAGCTCAGCCAGAGAAGCCGCCTCGGATTGGACTGTCACTTCGGCGCCGCCACGCTTGGGAGCGAAGCGGACGAGCTCGACGCCCGCGCTGTCACGCCAGATCTGCTTGGTCGTCCAGAGATTGGGCCTCTCCCAGCGATACTGGCGGCCATCGGAGAGGGTGAGGGCGCCGCCGCGACGGGTGAAGGTGGCGACGGGCTCGCTGGCCTCGCCCGCGCTGGCGTCGCGGATGAGGATGCGCGGCCGCAGCCAGCCCTCGCGGTCAAACAGATACTGCCCTCCAGCCCATTCGCCGCGCGGCGGCGATTTGCGCGCCCAGTTCAGTGTCGCGACGACCGCCTCGCCCGCGCGAAGCTCGAATGTGAGCTTCGACCACTTGGGTTTGACCCAGCGCAACTCTTCACCATCGATGTCGCTCATCGGACGCATGACCGGCCTCCTTCGCACGCGCGCTGACACTTCCACGACATGTACGAATGACAGCCGCCACCGGGCGCCAGGTGACGCGCGCTAGGCGCGGCTGGCGGGCGCCACCGGGAGCTCTCTCGAAGACCAGCAGTAGCGCGCCGTCATTGGGCCTCACGCGGCAGGCGGGCAGACGTAATAGGCGTCCTGGGCGGATGGCGGGATCTGCGCCCGCATGGCTGGGGTCTTGCAGGCGATCCCCGTCCATAGCTGCGCGGATGGCGCGATGATGAAAGGGCTTTCGGCGGGCGTCACTGGTGGGCCGCTGGGGGCGCCGCCATCGATGTGGAAGGTGAAGCTGAGCGCATAGAGACCCTGGCGTGTGAACCCTTCCACGTTGATGAAGAAGGCGACTGATTGGTTTGGGCCGATGGTCACGGGCCAGATCGCGCCGCTGACATCCATCGAAGCGCCGGAGACATCATTGGGCAGGGTGGCCCAGAGAAATGGCGCGCCGCCGGCGCCGCCGCCGCAGCCAGTGGGCGTGCTCTTGGTCGCCGCGTCGTAGGGGCCGTTCCCGCAATTGGTCCAGATGGCGAGCGTCCCCGCGCGCGGGGTGAAGCTGGCGAGGGTTACGCGTACGCCGGTCAGCCGGTGGGAAGCGCTGGTCTTATTGCAGAGTTGGACGAAGTATCCCGGTACGAGGCTGGGATTGACCTGCGGGTTCGGCGCGAAGGTGGCGACCGCGCTGTTGGGGAGCTTGTAGGGCGCGTTGGGAGCGCCGCTGGGCAGCAACTCGCTGGGGTACGAATTCGCGCGCATGGGGGTAGAGATGTTTAGGCCGCCTTCAACTGTGTAGGAGGGCTGGGTTTCGGTGAGCGCCACCGGACATCCCGCGGAAGCGGTGAGTTGCGCGGGGTAGGGGGTCGCGGTGGGCGCGGGGGTGGTCGTCGCCGCTGGTGGTGGCGTCGGCGGCGCGCTCTCCTGGCCGGTATTCGCGGCCGTGGCGCCGCCGCAGCCAGCGAGTGGCGACAACAGGATGAGCGCGGCAACGCTGAGCGCCGCAACGTTGAGCGCGCGTGATCCTCGCGTCCCTGGATGTCGCATGCCTCTTCCTTCGCTTTCAAGACAGTCCGCTGGCTGGCTGCCAGCCACGGGAAGCAGCATAGCAGACGGCGCCTTCCGGAGCAACCGGCGCCGCGCCACGCGCGCTAGCCGCGGTCCGCGCCGCTTCTCGCTGTTCATAAGGTAGACGGTTTCGCGGCGCCGGCTGTCTTGCCGGCCCGAGCCGCCTGATGGTCAGCCCCACTATCAGCGGATGGCCGCCGCAGCCGCAGCCGCCCGGGCCTCCCGCGCGGCGATGATGAGCAGATACTGGCCGAGCGTGAGGAGCAGCGGCGTGTCAGGCAGGTAATCCGCCTCCGGTTGCGCCGTCACCGTGGAGGAACTGCCATGCGGGGCGAAGCGGACGATCTCGCGGTCCGCGCCGTCGCGCCAGACCCGCTGCGCGGACCACCACTGGGGCTTTACCCAGCGATACGCGCGACCGTCGGGGTAGGCGAGCGCGCCGTCGCCACGCGTAAGGGTCGCGACTGGCGCGCTCGCGTCCGCGGCGCTGGCGTCATGGACCACGATGCGGCGGCGCAGCCAGCCCGTGCGCTCAAAGAAATATCGCCCGCTCGCCCACTCACCGCAGGGCGGAGAGTTGCGCGGCCAGATGAGCCTGGCGATGACCACATCGCCCGCGCGCAACTCATAGTCGGGTTTCGTCCACCGGGGTTTGACCCACTGTAACGCTTCGCCGCTGACGCCGGGCCTATACCGCATGTTCAGCCTCCTACCGAACGCGCTCACTGCGCCGCCATCCCACGACATATACGCACGGTTGCGGCGTTCGGCGCCATGACATGCCAGCGAACACAACGAGGCGGCCGCTGGCATGATCACCAGGGGCCGCCTCGTGTAGCGCCTGTGAGCGGCTTGCGAACGCGCGGTTACGCGGTCACGAACAGTTCGGGTTGGCCATGGGCTGGCTGGCCAGGGTGCCGAAGAAGTACGCCGACGGCGCGCCATACTGCGCTGCGCCGCCAAAGGCGTTCCCATTGGGCATCTGGCCGAACTCCCACACACACTGGCCGCCGACGCTGGCCTGGGTGAAGTAGGGATAGAAGTTCCCCGGCCCTCCAGGCGGCGGCACGGCGCAGCCGGCGAGCGTCGCGGGGCCGCAGGTGGATTCTGTCGCCGGCGCGTCAGTTTCGAACTGCACCTGCGGGTACCTGGCGCCATTCGAGGTGGGTTGCGACTGCAGGAAGGTGGAGGGGAATGTGGTTGGCGACACGCTATTGGGCCAGTCTGGATAGTAGGGTGTTCCGTCGTAGTCCAGGTCGCCAGGGGAAAAGTCAAGACAGCCGGTCACCACATTCGGATCAGCGAATCCCCCGTGGGTGTCGCCCGCGGGGTAGCAGAAGCCGTCGGCGAACTCCGGGTTATTGGGGTTCACCAGGCCGTCCGGATTGGCCTCGTACGGGCCATTGCAGGTCAGCCAGGTGGTATCGGTGAGTCCGCCACCCGAGAGCGTGACGGGGTCGGAGAGGGATGTGCAGGGCGTGAAGTGGCCGATCTCGTACTCGGTCAGTATGCCGCCCTCCAGCGCCGCCCACGGCACGAGATTCTGCGGGCTGGCGGTGTTGTACTCGGGTTGATAGTTGAATGGGACACCGTGGCAGTTGCCGATGAGCGTGGCCATATAGCCATTGGCCGCCGAAGCCTGCATGAAGCCACTTTGTCCGCTCGTCAGGTCATCGATCCGGACCTCCAGCGCGCGCCCACCTCCAGGGGCGCTGGCGTCGAAGATGTGGACCTTGAGCTTGTCGCCGGCGCTCATCAGCAGGGTCTGGGCGTTCGGCACGCTCGTAGCGAGGTTGGAGAGTTGCGGGCTGGGCGGGCCAGTTGGGATACCGTCCATTTGGATGAACGCGAAATTGGTGGGCTCGACGCAGTTGTTGTTGCAGTGGTGGAAGTTGAGAGTGCACTCCAGGTCGTTGATGTGCAGCGAGGCGCACCAGTGCGAGTTGTCGCAGCTGATGTTGTCTACAAACGGCGCCATGCCCGGCGGATAGAACTGCACTTCCAGGAAGGAACTGCCGCCGCCGATGTAGGATGAGCCGCCAGCGCCGGGCGCGTTGGCGTCGCTTTCGGGCTTGCAGGCGGTTTGTGGATAGGAGTAGGGGTCACAGAGGGCCATGGCGAACCAAGGCGCGATGGAGAGCTCGACCCAGTGGGTCACGTCCGAACCGGGATTGGCCACGGTGGGGGCGGCCGCGGGGTCCGCTGGCAGGGTCTCGCTCCAGGTCACGTCATTGCCAGACCCCGGGACGGAGGAGAGGAAGCGCAGGCTGGGCTCGTCATGGCCGATGTAGTGCCCGTTGTCCTCGAAGCGGTTTGCCCGGCCATCATAGAATCCATGTGGATCGGCGCAGACTCCGGTGACTTTGACCGGCCGCTGGATGGGGCTGAAGCCGTTGCAGTCGAGCCCGCCAACGGCGTTGGGCGCCACTCCCGCTGTGGCGGCGCTTACGGGCCGCGTGGCGAATGTTTGCACGAGCGCGAGCGCGAGCGCGGTGACGGCGAACGCCGCGAGGATGCGGGTCGCTTTCTGGGTGGGGAGAGCGAAGCGAGTGATATCGCGCATACGACGCCTCCAGGACTGATCGAACTCGTGAGGAATCTCGCGTCCGGTCACTCACGAGCGCGCCTGCGCCTCTGAGTGTGTGGAACGCGGGGCCCGGTGGCCCAGGTACGCAGTTCACGAAGGTGATTGGCCGTGCGGCTACTTCTTACGCGCACGGACTGCTCGCAGGCGCGCTGGAGCTGGCGTGCCAAGCGCTGTTGGGGGGGCGTGGGGTGGTCAGCGCCTGCGAGGGGTGAGCATTGGGGACGACCCTACACGACGAGCCTACAGTGTGAGTGTGTCAGTTATGACGAGTCGGTCGCGCCAGGGCAGTATATCCAACCCGCAGCAACCTGTCAACGGGCGCGAGGTGGTAAACGAGGTGGCTCCTGGCGTCGTGCCGGACCCGGGAGCGCGCTGGGTGGGTCGGCGCGGGCGCGGCGCTCGCGGTTGTCCAGCCTTGAAGGGCATGTTATACTCGCCTAGTGCGTCCGAAGACCCGATATGATGGGGGACGGAGGGCGCATGGTGAGACCACGCGCCGCGCGGTTCGTTCTGTATACCAACATGCGCGCGCCAGCGCGCATGCGCCAGCGTGCGCGGCCGGTCGCGGAAAGATCGGGACAGATCATCCTTACGGGTAGCCGGGAACCGCCGCGACGCGCCCCTTTGGCGCCTGGCTGGCGGGCTGGTCCGGGGAGGAGCCGCGGGGCTGGCGATGGAAAGGAGCCGCGCGCGAGCGCGCCTATGGCGTCTATGCAGACTTCAGAGTCGATGGGCACAATCTTTCCCCTGGGGCCCTACCATCCAGCGCTTTCAGAGCCGGTCGCGCTGCGCCTGCGCTTGCGGGGCGAGCGCATCATCGGGGTCGAGGAGCCTGAGGCGGGTGTCTCGGGGTATAGCCATCGCGGCGTCCTGGAACTGGCCGAGGGGCTGCCGCTGGATGACGCGCTGGTGATCCTGGAGCGGGTTTGTGCGCGCGCCGGGCAATCATACCGGCTGGCGCTGTGCCTGGCCGTCGAGCGGATGACCAAGACGCAGGTGGCGCGGCCCGCGCAATTGGTCCGCACGCTGTTCGCTGAGTTGGAGCGGCTGGCGAGCGCGCTCTGGACACTGGGCGAGATTGCCCGCGCGGTGGACCAACGCCGCCTGTGGAGTGGCGCGCTCGACCAGCGCGAGGCGGTCTTTGAGGCCGCGCAGACGGCGACCGGCGAGCGGGCCTTCTGGGGCGTGGCGCGGCCGGGCGGCGTGCGTGGCGGGCTGACGCTGGCCCCGATCCGCGCGTTCGCTGAGACGGCTCCGGCGCTCTATGAGCAGTGGCGGTCGTCGGCGGCGATTGGCGGTGGGCTGCGCCGCGCCACGGAGGGGCTGGGCCGGGCGACCGCCGCGCCGCTGGCCCCGGCGACCGCCGCTGACGGGCCGCGCGGGGCCAGCATCCATGATGCGCGCCGCGCCACGCCCTATGACGCTTACCGCATGCTGACGCTTGACTGGGCGCCGCTTGACGCGCTCGATAATGCTCCGCTGGACGCAGCGACGAGTATCGCGCGGCTGGTGGCGGGCATGAAGCTGAGTGTTGACATTGTCCTGACCTGCCTGGATGAACTCGACGGCGAGCCCGATCTGCCGCAGGCCTCGCTGACCCTGGGAGCCGGGGATGGCGCCGCGACAACGCAGTCGGCGCATGGCCCGGCGCGCGTCTCGGTGACGCTGGCCGCCGGGGGAACGGTGGAGACGCTAGGACTGGAGACATCGTGCGCGGCGACCATCGCGCTCGCTCCCGCCATGCTGACCGGGCGCGCGCTCGGAGAGGCTCCCGCGATCCTGGCGGCGCTCGACCTCTGCCCCGCGTGCGCCGAGCTCTAGGTCGTCCTGGCCGGGCCCGCCCGGTCGCGACGAACTGGCGGCCGCCTGTCGGGAGGCGCGGCGCGCTTTTCATGGTGAGCGCGCTTTACGCCACGGGCTGCGGCCTGCGTCAGGGCCCCATCCAGGGCAGTATCCAGGGCATTCTCACAAGCCGACGATAGACAATAGGGGGTACGCGCGCCGTGTCAGTTCCAATATTTTACGGGCTTATAACGCTCGGCCCGCTGGCGCTGGCCTTGGCGCTGGCCGCGCTCGGATTCGCCCGCCGGGCGACGCCCGGGGTGGGGGTGGCGCTCGCGGCGCTCGGTATCCTCTTGCCGCTGATTGGGGTAGCCTGGCTGGCCGCGGAGGTGAGCGCGGGTTTTCCGCTGGAGATCAGCTTGTGGGGTGGGGCGACGACCTGGGTGGCGATCTACGCCCGGGCTGACGCGCTGGCCACCTATACCGGGCTGGGGATCACCGGGCTGGTAACGCCGCTGCTGGTCTGGGTGGCCTGGCGGGCGTACCCGCCGGAGACGCCTTCGGCGGCTCCCGCGCTGGCGGAGCCGGCTGATGTCGCCGTCGAGGGTGAGGTTGTGACGGAGCAGTCCGGCGAGACGCCGGAGGCGGCCGCGGACGAAACGCCTGAAGAGCGCGCGCCAGAGGATGAGGCGGCGGATGCGGAGAGCGGCCAGGGGGCGGAAGCGCCCGCCGCTGTAGCCCGCGCACGCGGGCTGATGGGGCGCTACCAGTGGCAAGGGGTCGCGCTGGCGCTGGCGCTGGAGTCCTGCCTGCTCTCGCTGGTCTTCGCGGAGAATATTGTCTGGCTGGCGATGTGCTGGCTGCTGGTGGTCGGCGTCTCCTGGGCGCTGGGTGAGTTGGGCAGTGACGCGCAATCGCTGGACTGGAAGGGCCTGGCGGTGATGGCGACGCCTGTGGCGCTCTGGTTCGCCGCGGCGATGCTGGTCGCGATCTCCGAGCGCGCCCAGCGCTTGCTGGACCTGACGGGCGCGGGCAAGTACCCGATGTCCAATCTGTTCGTGATGACGCTGGCTGTGGCGGTCGCCGCGGGAGCGTGGCCCGCGCTGGGCTGGATGCGCAAGCGGGCGAATATCACCGCTCCGGTGGGTCTGGGAGCGGCGGCGCTGGCGGTCGTTCCCGCCGCGCTCTTCGTGGGCGCGCGGACGTACAGTCTGGCGCAGAATATCGCCAGCGCGTGGCCCGGGTTCGCGATTGGCAAGCCGCCGATCACTATTGGCATCGTCTTCGCGCTGCTGGGCGCGGTGACGGTCCTGTTCGCCGGGCTGCTGGCGCTGGGCCGGCGCGACGGACGCGGCCTCTTCGCCTCCTGCGCGCTGGCGATGGCGGGCTGGGGGCTGCTCGGCCTGGGCGCGGGCGCGCCGCTGGCCGGCCTGGGCGTGACCATCCTGCTGGCGACGACGACGCTGGGGCTTGGCGCGATGCTGGCCTCACTGGTGGCGAGCGGCGCGGTGACGGCTGACCTGGAGCCAGACGCCGCCGGGCCACGCATCTTTGGGGAGCCAGCGCGGCCCGCGGCGCTTTTCGCCTGGGTGATTGGGGCGGCGTCGGTGATCGGGCTGCCGTTCTTCGCGGGCTTCGCGCCGCTGCAAATGATCAGCGCGGCGACGCTGAGCGGCCCGCGCGTGGTCATCCCGCTGGCGGGCCTGGCGTGGTGCGGCTCGGCGGCGCTGCTGATCGGCCTGTTGCGCGCGACCGCGCCGGCCTGGAGCGCGCCCGCCAGCCAGACGCCGCAGTCTCAGGCCGCGCCGGATGAGGACGAAGAAACGCTCCCGCCGACCGCGCTCCCTGAATTGCGCGCGGTGGACCTGCCGGGGGTGGCGCTAGCGGCACTGGCGCTGATCGCCGGGATCGCGCCGATGGCGCTGCTGGTGATCGGGGCGATTCCCGCGGCGACGGCCTTCCTGCAGGCGGACGCGCTGGCCGGGATGACACAGGCGGAGCTTGGGGGCTATGCCGCCGGCCCGGGCCAGTGGCTCTCCACTCCCGCCGTGCTGGCGCTGGCGCTGGTGGCGGTGGCGCTGATCGCGCTGCGGTTGCGGCGGCCACGGGTCTTACGTCCCGCGCCGCTGTTCCTGAGCGGCCAGCCGGCCGGGTCGGAGCTTGGCGCGGAGGACATCGAGGAGCTTGCGGGGCTGCCGGAGCCGCCGGACGCCTGGGATGACCTGACCACGGTGCTGCGCTCAAGCTGGTTGACGCCGGGCGCATCCTGGCTCGGCGTAACGGATGAGCCGGAGGAGATTCTGGCCGCCGTGAACGGGACAGAGCCCGCGGCGCGCATCAAGGCGGATGGTGAGGTCGCGGACGAGGAGCCTGAAGCGGTCGAGGCGGAGGGCATCGAGGCTGGCGCATCGGAACCCGGCGAAGCGGTCGAAGCGCAGCCTGTCGAAGCGCAGCCGGTCGAAGCGCAGCCGGTCGAAGCGCAGCCTGTCGAAGCGCAGCCGGTCGAAGCGCAGCCGGCGGCGACTGCGCTGGAGATAGCGGAACCGGAGCCAGCGGAACCGGAGGCAGTGGAGGCAGTGGAGGCAGTGGAGCCAGTGGAGCCAGTGGAGCCAGTGGAGCCAGCGGAACCGGAGGCAGTGGAAGCGCCTCGGGACAGCGCAGGCGTCGCGCCAGAGAGCGCGCCTGTGTCCGTGGAGGCCGCGGAGGTCGCTCCTGAAGCGCCCGCGGAGCCAGAGTCCGGAGACGGCGGGGAGACGGCTGCGTCCGCCGAGAGTCCCGCAGAGGAGAGCGCGGAGCCGGCTGAGGCTTCCGCTGAGCCGGAGGCGAGCGAGAGCGCGGAGGCGGAGACGGCCGCGCCCGCGAGCCGGGCGGACCGGCGTGGCGGCCCGCAGCCGCCGCGGCAGGCCCAGCAGGGGCAGAAGATCCAGGGCGGCCATCACGGGTCGCAGAAGTCGCGTGGCGGCAAGCGAGGGAAGCGATAACCATGAACGAGGTCGAAGCGGCGCGGCGGACCGCCGTGCTGGTGGCGAGCGTGAGCCTGGGCGGGTGCCCCGCCTGCGCGCAGAGCCTCGCCGCGCTCTCCGCGCCCCGCTATGCCCAGCGGCTGCGCGAGCAGGGCGTGATTCTGATGGCGTCGCCGCGCCAGGCTGATGTCCTGCTGCTCTGCGGCGCGCTCAACGAGCGGTCGCGCGCGGCGGCGGACGCGCTGGTGGCGGATACGCCGCAACCGCGCGCGCTGGTCGCGGTCGGTGATTGCGCGGTGAACAAGTGCGTTTTCGCCGAGAGTCCGGCGCTCTCCAGCCAGCCGCTTGCGGAGGCGCTGGGTGTCAACGTGGAAATCGGGGGCTGCCCGCCCGCGCCGGAGGCGATTCTCACCGCTATCGCCGAGGCCCAGCGCCTTCTGGCGGGTGAGCAGGTCAGCGGAGAGACGGATGAGGAGCCGGACGAGGACATTCCGGGTTACGAGCTTGAAGATGCGCGTGATGACGCGCAGGAGGGCGAGTGATGAGCGGCGCGCTTGAGTTCGCCCTCGCGGCGCTGGTCTATCCGGGCGCGGTCGTCGCGCTTCTCGGGGCATGGGCGCTGGGCTGGGCGCGTGACGCGGCGCGCGAGATGGCGCGTGGCGCGCGGCCGCCGCGGCTTTTCACCACCGTCGCCGCCATTCGGGGCATGTTCTCGCGGGAGACGCTGGTTCCGGCGGGCGTCAATCCTCTGGCGCTCTCGCTGGGCGTGACGCTGGCGCTGGCGGCGCCCTTTGCGGCGCTCGTCGCGCTGCCGCTGCCTGGCAACCCGCTGACCCAGGCGGTCGGCCTGCGCGGCGACCTGATCGCCGAGGCCGGGCTGCTGCTGGGCCTGCCGTTGGGGCGTCTGCTTATCGGCTGGGCCACGCCCTCGCCCTATACGCGGCTGGCGGCGGACCGCAACGCGCGGCTCTTCGCGGGCGCGGTGGCGCCACTCATCCTGGGTCTGACAGCCGTGGCGCAGATTCGCGGCACACTGACGATCTGGGACGCCAGCGCGCGAGCGGGTGAGTCTGGATTTACGACGCTGACGCTGGTGGTGGCGGGGGCCGCGTTCCTGATCGCGCTGCCCGCGCTGGCGGCTGGCTCGCCGATGCGCCTGGGCGCGGGGTCGAGCGAGGCGCTGGCGGGTGAGGCGACGGAGCTGAGCGGCCAGGACCTCGCTCTCTTCCTGATTGGCGAGGCGCTCCAACTAGTGGCCTGCGCCGCCTTCTTCACGCTGGTGTTCGTCGCGCCGCTGGTCGCCGGATTCCAGCCGGCCTGGGCGCGCTGGGTGATCGAGATTGTGGCGGCTCTGGTGGTCGCCGCTGGGCTGGGCTACTGGGAGGGCCGGCATGGCCGCCCAGCGGTGGCGGCGGACCGCCCGCCGCTCTCCTGGTGGGCGGGCGTTCCGGTGCTGGTGTCCCTGGTGGCGCTGGTGCTGGCGGCCTGGGCGACGCGCGGCTAGCGCGCCTCCGCCAGCAACTGCGGCGCGGTCTTGTTGAGGAAGGTCGCGGCGAAGTCGGCGCAGGCGTAGACGTCGGCGAAGGTCGAGACCAGCCCGACGGAGATGCGTACCGCGCCGGTGCTCTTGGTATCGATGCAGCGGCGGAACTCGTCGAGCGCCAGCCGGTCATTGTGGCGGGCGAAGCAGGAGGAAAGCTCGTCCGCCGAGATGCCCAGCGCCAGCTCGCCATCGCCGGGATTGCAGAAACAGCCGGTGCGCAGCGAGATGCGCGCCTCATTCGCCCGCCGCTCCACCAGGCGGTGGTCGATGAAGTCGCCGTTGTGGTCGTAGAAGTTGAGCGTCACGATGCCGCCACGCATCTCGCCGTTGACGGGGCCGTAGACGCGGACGAGCGGCGCGCCGTTGGCGTGGGTGAGGGCGGTCAACTGCCGCAGCAGCCACTCCGTCAGGCACATGACGCGGGTATGGATGGCGTCCATGCCGATGCGCTGGATGTGCTGGAGCCCAATCTCCACCGCGGGCAGGGAGAGATAGTTCAGCGTGCCATCCTCGAAAGCCTCCGGCCCCTGCTGGAGGTAGTAGCGGTCACCCTGCACGGAGGCTACGGTGATCGAGCCGCCCGCGAACCAGGGCCGCCGGAGCTGGGCGATGGCGCGCTTGCGCGCGATGAGGCAGCCCACCCCGGTGGGATAGCCGAACATCTTGTAGAACGAGATCGGCACGAAGTCGGGGCGCCAGCGGTCGAGATCGAGCGTGTTGGTGGGGGTGAAGGCGGCGGCGTCCAGCAGCACATCCCAGCCCTGGCCCTGCGCCTCGGCGATCCACTCCGGCGCGTGCTGCGCGCCGGAGAAATTGGACTGCGCGGGGTAGGCGAAGAGGTTGTGGCGGTCGCGGTGGGCGCTGGCCAGGTTAGCGATGAGCCGGTCGCCGTCCATGCGCATATCGGGGGGCAGGACGGGGGTGTAGACGACCTCCGCCCCGGCGGCGCGGGCGAATTCGCGGATGCCGTTGACGGAGTTGTGGTTGTCATAGGTGAGCAGATAGCGGCCGCCGGGGGCGAAGGGATACGACTCGCCGACCAGCTTCAGCGCGCCGCTGGCGTTCTGGGTGAAGATGACCTCGTACTCATCGGGCGAGGCGTGGAAGTAGTCGAGGATCGCGGCGCGCGTCAACTCGACATGCGCGGTGGACGCCATCGAGGTCGGGTTGCTGGAGTGCGGGTTGCCGAAAACGTGGCTATTGAGCTGGTCCATATGCGCGCGGGTCTGGGACTCGGCATAGAGGCCGCCGCCGGTATAGTCGAGGTAGATGTGGCCCAGGCGGTCGAGCCGTCCGTAGTCGGTCGCCCGCAGCGCGTCCAGATGGCTGGTGGTCGCGAATGCGGGATAGTCGCGGCGGAAGGCGGCTTCGGCTTCCGCGAGCGGTGGCAGGGATGTCATGTCGCCTCCTCGCGCGCTCTCGCCAGCGGGTAGGGCGGGCGCCTGGCTCATCATTGAGTCAGTTCATCATGGCAGACCACCGCTGTGGCGTCAAATCGCATGGCGGAGCATGGTATCATCCGGACAAAAGGCCAGGCTCGCGCCGGCCTGTTCGCGTTACTCCAGTCGTCGCAACCGGGTTCAGAGAGACGTTCTGGCCAGGAGGGTCCACATGGCTACCGCGGTCGCATACGAATCCATTCAGGTCGCGCGTGATGGCGAGATCACGACGATTATCATGAACCGACCAGACAAGCGCAATGCGCTCTCGATGGGCATGATGCGCGAGCTGCTCGACGCGTTCAAGGCGGTGGGCGGCGACCGCGAGGCGCGGGCGGTGATCCTGGCGGCCAATGGTCCGGCGTTCTCGGCGGGGCATGACCTGAGCGAGATGATAGATGGGGATATCAACGCCTATCGCGCGGTCTTCGACCTCTGCACCGAGCTGATGACGGCGATCCAGTCCATTCCTCAGCCGGTGATCGCCCGCGTCCACAAAATCGCCACCGCGGCGGGTTGCCAGCTGGTCGCCACCTGCGACCTGGCGGTGGCGGCCGAGGAAGCGCGCTTCGCCACCCCGGGTGTCAAGATCGGCCTGTTCTGCACGACGCCGATGGTGGCCCTGAGCCGGGCGATTGGGCGCAAGCGGGCGCTGCAGATGCTGCTGACTGGCGAAGCGGTCTCCGCCGCGACGGCCGCCGACTGGGGGCTGATCAACCAGGTGGTCCCGGCGGCGGAGCTGGAGCGGGCGGCGCTGGATCTGGCGCGCTCGGTGGCGCGGGCCAGCAGCCTGACCGTCGCGCTGGGCAAGCAGGCGTTCTACAGCCAGATTGACATGGACCAGCCCAAGGCCTACGCCTACGCCAAGGAAGTCATGTCGATGAACGCGATGGCCGCCGACGCGCAGGAGGGGATGTGCGCCTTCTTGCAGAAGCGCGAGCCGACCTGGACGGGACGATAGGCCAGGGGGAGTGGCTGTGCCGGCCGGACCTCTCCACGCCCGTCGCTAGAACCTTCTATGCGCCCGCTTCGGCGGCGTTGATCACTCCGGCCAGCGCCTGGTAGAAGCGGTCGGGCTGCTGGAGGTGGGGCAGGTGGCCAGCCTCGGGTAGCGTGACCTCCAGCGCGCCATGTGTTCCGAGGGTCTCCGCCGCGAGGCGCGCTTCGGTGGCGGAGCAGAGTGGGTCCATAGAGCCGCGGATGACGGCGCAGGGCGCCTGGACTTCGCGCGCGAGGGCGAGGGTTTCGGGCTGGGCGGCGTCCACCGCGCGCCAGAGGGAGACGGTCGCCGCCTGGATCAGGGCGCGCTGCGTGGGGTCCGGACGCTCCGCTTTGCGTCGCTCCTCGATGGTGCGGGTCGCTTCGGTGGTTGGGCCGAGCGCGAGGGAGGTCAGCGCGCTCCCGGTCAGGCGCAGCAGCGCGGACGAGCGGTATGGCTGGCTGATGGCGGTCTCCAGCGGGCCGCGCGGCGCGACGCCCAGAGGACCCACGAGCGCCAGCGCCATCGTCCGCTGGGGATGCGCGCAGGCGAAGCGGATGGCGACGCTGGCGGAGGCGCCGCTTGCCAGCAGGACGGCGCGGGCGATTCCCAGCCCATCCATCCACTGCTTCAGGACAACCGCCAGGTGCGCTGGGGTGTAGGCGAAGTCTGCGGGCGCGGGGCGGGCGGATCCGCCGAAGCCGGGCCAGTCGAGGGCGAAGACGCGGCGCTCGGGGGAAAGCCGCTCCAGGATGGCGCGGTAATCCTCCCAGGGGAAGCCGATGGCGGGGAGCAGGACGAGCGGGGCGCGGGCCAGCAGCGCGCGCGGGGCGTCGCTCATCGCGGTGGCGATGCGCTGCCCCTCGATGATCACGCCGCGCTCCTGGATGGCCTGTGGAGTTGGGCTGGGCATGATGGGCGTGATGGGCGGCTCTAGCGGGCCGGATGGTGAATCAGTCATATGGCTTGGATTCTAGCATATCGGGAGCCTCATCCAGCCTTCGGCCACCTTCTCCCTGCGGGGAGAAGGCCCCATGCGGGCATGTCTCGCCGCGCTGACTGGCTGCGGTCTGCGAGGAGAAGGGCCCGGGGGAGATGCGTTCGAGGGGGCGAGCTGGCTGACTTTCAGAAGACACGCTCGCCCCGCTGACACCCCCTCGCCCCGCAGGGAGAGGGGGCCGGGGGTGAGGCCCCCTACAGCCGCGCCTCGCTGGCGGCGGGCGCCTCGAAGGTGATCTCCAGCGCGCCGCCACCCATGCGCGCCACAGTGGCCTCCAGCGGGGCGAGGACGGCGGGCAGGGCGATGTCGCGCTTGAAGTTGCCGACTTCGACGATCAGGTCGTCGCCCTTCTTGGTCATGATGACCTTGCCCAGCTCGATGTGCGGCAGCGGCAGGCGCAGCACGTAGTGGTCGCCACGCTTGACCAGCTCCTGCGGCGAGCCCTGGTAATAGACCTTCGTCGGATCCTCGGCGCCCCAGATCTCCGTCGCCAGCTGGGCCAGCGCCTCGACGCCGATCACCTCGCGCGAGCGGTACGGCGCGTCCCAGACAGGCAGCGGGTCGAAGGTCTGGTGGATGTGCTGGTAGTAGCCGCGCTGCTGCTGCACCATGTCGCGCAGGAGCGGGTCGGCGGGAGGAATGTCGCTGCCGGGGCCGGTCACGCCGGGCAGGACGCGGTTGCAGATGACGCCATCAATCGGGTAGCCGTAGAGCGTGAGGTAGGTCTCAGCGCGCAGGGCTTCCTTGATGACCATCTTTTCCGGGTTGACGACCAGGCGGTAGCTGGAGACGGAGCTATCGGTGAGGACGGCGCGCAGCGTGGCGACCTGGGCGTTCAGCTTCTCGAACTGCTCCATGACGTTGACGCCAGGCAGGAAGGACTTGAGCAGCGGCTTGGCGGCGTTGAAGGCCATCGAGCGCCAGCCGCTGACGCGGTTGGCGTACCAGAGGAACGTCTCGGGCATACTGAGCAGGCGCACGGTCTCGCCGGTGGGGGCGGCGTCCACGACGACGACATCGAAGCCGTTGGAGCTGGCCTGGCGGTGGATGTTGAGCAGGGCGACGACCTCATCCATGCCGGGGATGAGCGCCATCTCTTCGGCGGCGACCTCGTTGGCGCCCTGCTTCTTGAGGGTGTTGGTGATGTAGTCCTGGACCTTGCCCCAGCCAGCGCGCATTTCCTCCAGGACGTTGATCTCCTGGGCCCAGAGGTTGGGCGCGACCTGGACCGGCTCGGACGTCACCGGCTTGTCGAGCGCGTCGGCGAGGCTGTGGGCCAGATCAGTGGAGACGACCAGCGTGCGCTTGCCCAACTGGGCCGCGCGCGCGGCGGTCGCGGCGGCGAGAGTCGTCTTGCCAACGCCACCTTTGCCAAGATAGAGGATGAGCCGCATCCAGCCCAGACCTTTCCGTCAGTGTTCCCGTAAGCGCGGCGCGCGTGGGTGAAGCAGTATTGTGAGTGTGGCGCGGCGGAGCCGCGCGTCATCAGTGTGTACGCGGGGCGGGCGGGGGTAGTTGTAGGGCTAGGAGTGGTCGGCGGGTATGGCGCGCCGCGCTGGCGGAGGCTGCGGAGAAGGAGCTGATGCGCCAAAGCGCGTATGGCGCGGCCGCTGTGCTCCGGTGATACTTTGAGCGGGCGATGTGTCGGGAACCCCGGTAGCGAGGGGCGAGGCGATATGCGCGTGACAGGCTATCATCAGTTCGGTGGCTGGGCGCTGCTGATCAACGGCGTGGGCACAGTTCTACTTGGCCTTCTTGGTCTGCTCAGCTATCTCTACGTGCTCAGCTATCCCGCGGCTGACACGCTGGCTCCCTACCAGTTGGTGGGCCTGGCGCTGTTCATCCTCGGCCTGCCTGTGATCCAACTGACCCAGACCAGAGCGGGTAGGTTGGGCTGGCTGGGGATCGGGCTGATGGAACTGGGAGCAGTGATGGCGCTGGTCTACATACTGCTCTCCTGGCTGACGAGCGTAGACACCCCGTCGTTTGTGCCATTTACCAGCGCGCTTGCCGGGCTAATCGGCGACCTTCTGGTGGGCTATCTGACCGTGCGCGTGGGCGTCTTCTTCCCTAAGTGGGCCGGATGGTCGCTGGCGGCCGCCGGGCTGATCAATTTTACCTTGGGGTTGACACCGCCCTCGAATATCCTGGGCATTGTGGCGTCGCTCTTCGCCATGCTCGGCGGGCTAGCGATCGTAGCCTACGCGGTTGGGGCGCTCTCTGCGTACCACGCGGCACGGTGGCTGAATGCCCAACGTTCGGCGGGTGTGCGGGGGATGCGGCCATAAAAGGCTGGCGTGTGTGAGCGGGGCGTAAATACCCTTGCCTTTCAAGGCGCAGTCGCGAGCCCCGGCCTTTCAATGCCGTGAGCGCCGCCCTTGCGCAAGCCACTCAAGGCCGCGCGGCCTCTGTCTCGCCCGCCGTGCGCTGGCAGTTCAAGGCCGGGGATCTGTTTTCCGCATCCATGCGCTGGGCTCGCGCATCCGCGCCCGCCAGCGGCAGCAACAGTGAGAAGGCGCTGCCCTCGCCGGGGATGGACTCGACGGCGACCGCGCCGCCCATCGCCTCGGTGATTTCCTTGACCAGCGCCAGGCCGAGGCCCGAGCCGCTATCCGCGTCGCCCGCGTCAAGCTCACGGGCGCGGTCGGAGCGGTAGAAGCGCTCCCAGATATGTGGCAGGTCCTCGGCGGCGATGCCCTCGCCGGTATCGCGCACGCGCAGCGCCACCCAGCCCGCTCCATCCGCGCGCTGCGGGCCATCGGGCTCGACGGCGACGGCGATGATGCCGCCGGGGGCGGTGTGGCGCACAGCGTTGCGCAGGAGGTTGTGGAGCGCCTGCTCCACGCGCGCGGCGTCGGCCCAGGCGGGCGGCGTCTCCGGTGTTACCCGCGCCACGACCTCGATGCGGCCCGCGCGCCAGGCCAGCGGCGCGACGGTCTCCACCGCGCGGCGGGCGATGACGCCCAGGTCTACCGCCTCGGGCGCGAGGTCCAGCCGGCCGACCTCGGCGCGCGCGAGGGTGAAGAGATCGTCGATCAGCCCTTGCAGGCGGCTCGTCTCGTGCAGCATGACGTCGAGGTCATGGCGCAGGGCGCCGGGCGAGGAGTCGTCCCAGCGCATACTGGCGGATTCCAGGTAGCCGCGCAGGGTGGCGACGGGGGTGCGCAACTCATGCGAGACGCTGGCGATCAGCTCGCGCCGCTGCTCCAGCAGCCGCCCCACCTCGTCGCGCTCGGTCCGCAGCGCGCGCACGCCCTCCTCCAGGTCGGCGGCCATGGCGTTGAAGTTGCGCTGCAACTGGGCCACCTCGTCCGCGCCCTCGATGGGCGCCCGCGCGGTCAGGTCGCCCTGACGCAGCCGCTCAGTGGCGGAGACCAGGCTAAGGATGCGGCGGCTGGCCCCGCGGGCGAAGAAATAGGAGAAGAGGGCGACCGGCGGCAGGACCACCAGGATGCCGATAACGATCAGGACGCTGAGGACGATGAGCGCGGTGATCCACTGCAACAGCGGCGCGGTGGGGCGCGTGAGCAGGATGACGCCGGCGAGTGTGCTCAGCCCGAGCAGCGCCGCGCCGGTGACCGCGACGGCCAGCAGCGCGTGGGTCAGCGCCCACTGCAAGCGGCGGCGGCGCAGGGTGTCCCACCAGAACCAGAGCCGCACGCCCACACGATAGACAATGAACGAGAGCGCGAAGATCGCGCTGATGATGAGCCAGACGGTCAGATATTGGGGCGCGCGGCTGGGGTTGCTGGTGGCGTAGCGAAGCAGCAGGAAGAGCAGGATGCCTGAGGGCGCGACGGCTAGCAGGACGCCGAAGAGCGCCTCACCGGGCAGCGCGCGATACCAGCGCGTGGGCGTCATGCGCAGACGCAGCGCCAGCCACAGCGCGCAGCCCGCCGGGCCGACGAGCAGCATCACCGAGAGCAGCAGGCTAACCTCCGGCGTGCGCCCTGGCTCCAGCAGGCTTACGCCGCTCATCCGGCCCTGCGCCAGGATGGCCACCGCGATCAGCAGGCCCGCCACTCCAGCTGTCTCGATAAGCGCCCGCGGCCATGGGGCGACCGCCAGGAAGCGGCGCGGCGCACGGTCGGATGGCGGGTCGACCGGGCGGTCGGCCGGGCGGTCGGCCGGGCGGCCAGCCGGGCGGATGAATCCGCGGCTAAGGGCCTGCGGCCACGAAGCCCGTCTGCGCGGGCTGGGACGCAGCGAGCGCATGTCCTCCTCTTCTCCCGCGAGGAGAGGAGGACGGGGGGCGGGGTCACTCGCTGCCATGGCTCGCCTCGTTCGATCGCTCGTCGCCGGCGCGCAGGCGGTAGCCGACGCCCCAGACGGTCTCGATACGCTCGCCCAGGGGGCCGAGCTTCTTGCGCAGCCGCAGGATGGCGTTATCCACCGAGCGATCGCCGCCGACGTAGTCCGCCTCCCAGACGGTCTCCAGCAGGTACTGGCGGCTGAAGGCGCGGCCGGGATGGCGCAGCAGCAGACTGAGCAGCGCGAACTCGGTGGCGCTGATGTCCAGCGGTTTGCCGCCCAGGCCCGCCTGCCGCTCCAGCGGATCCAGCCAGAGGATGTCGTAGGTCAGCCGCTCCATGCCTGGCTGCTGATCGGCGCTGACCAGCTGGCGGATCAACTCTACCCGGCGCAGCAGCGCATGCACCCGCGCCAGTAGCTCGCGCATGCTGAAGGGCTTGGTCAGGTAGTCGTCGGCGCCGACCTCCAGCCCGATCACGCGGTCGGCTTCCTCGCCGCGCGCGGTCAGCATCAGCACTGGCGTGCCCGCGGTCTGGCGCACCTGGCGCAGGACGGCCAGTCCATCCAGGCCGGGCAGCATCCAGTCGAGGATGATCAGGTCGGGGCGCGCGCGGGCGTGCGCGGAGAGCGCGTCGCGGCCGTCGGCGACCTGCGTCACCGTATGCCCCGCCGCTTCCAGCTCGCGCGCGACGACGCGCGCCAGCTCACGCGCATCCTCGACCAACAAGATTGCCGCCATGTCCTCGTCCTCGCGCTGGCCGATGGGGGTAGGCCTGGTGAAGGGTCCGCCCATCCTCTTCGCCAAAGTATACGCCAGTGGTCTGGCGCGCGGCGGCGGGGCGCACTGGCGCGCGACAGAGTTGCGACATCCGGGCGATGGATGCGCGACAACCGCGGGCTATGATGCTGAGCGGGACGCGGGAAGAAGCGTCCGCGGAGCGCGGCGGCCGCCGGGCGACACCGGGAGGCAGAGGCGGCGGCGCAAGTGAGAGGGATAGCACAGCATGGCGACAAGTGTGACGGACGCCAGCATGGCGGGCGCGCCCGCCGGGGGAGTGACGACGGCGCTGCGGGTCAGCGGCCTGACGAAGCGTTACGGCGAGCGGCTGGCGGTGGACCATCTCGACCTTGAAGTCCATCAGGGCGAGGTCTTCGGCTTTCTTGGCCCCAATGGCGCGGGCAAAACGACGACTATCCGCATGGTCCTGGGCCTGATCCGGCCGACGGATGGCGGCGTCTGGATCTTTGGCCACGATCTGGCGACGAACCATGCCGCGATCCTGCCGCGCGTGGGCGCGCTGGTCGAGCAGCCGGCGCTCTATAACTACATGTCTGGACGCGACAACCTGCGCGCGATTGGCCTGACGCTTGGTGGCGTCCCCGAAGCGCGCATCGATGAGGTGCTGGAGCAGGTGGCGCTCAAAGGGCGCGACCGCGACCGCGTCAAGACCTACTCGCTGGGCATGAAGCAGCGGCTGGGCGTGGCGCTGGCGCTGCTCAACGACCCCGACCTGCTGGTGCTGGATGAGCCGGCCAACGGGCTCGACCCGGCGGGCATCGTCGAGATGCGCGACCTGATGCGCCAGCTGGCGGCGCAGGGCAAGACGATCTTCATTTCCAGCCATGTGCTGACCGAGGTGCGCCAGATCTGCGACCGGGTGGCGATCCTCAACAACGGCAAGCTGGTGACGGTTTCGGCGATCGACGCGCTGGTCAGCGGCAGAGGAACGTATGCGGTCACGCTGGACGCCGAGAGCGTCGCCGGGGCGCTGGCGCTGATCCAGCGGCAGCCGTGGGGCGCCAGCGCGCGGCAGAGTGGGGCTGTAGAGATCGTCACCCCCGGGCCGGATGGCCGCGGACGCGACCTGAACCTCTTCCTGGTAAACGCCGGCTTCGCGCCTGAGGGCATCGCGCCGCACACCGAGGATCTGGAAAGCGTGTTCCTGCGGCTGACGGGCGAGACCGCCGAGATCGGCCACCATACCACGCACGGGGCATAAAGGATCATTGGCAGCGCGTGGATAGCGCGCAAGCGATTGAGGAGTCAACAGCATGTCAACGGTTACGGCGGGCGCGCTCGCGGCGCGGCCCGCGGCGGGCGTGGGACGCCCCTCGTTCCTGGGCCTGATGCGCGGCGAGTGGCTGAAGATCACACGGCAGTGGTCGTTCTGGATCATGGTCGCGCTGATGTTCGCCGGCTATACCCTCTACAATATCGTCCTCAGCCAGGGCTCGCGCCTGAAGGAGACGATTGACCAGCAGCCGCTGGAGGCGCTGGGCATCATGAGCCAGTCCTCGCTCTTCCTGCTGCGCGTTTTCTGGGGGATGATGCTGATCATCCTGACGGCGCGGCTGATCGGCATGGAGTATTCCGGCGGCACGGTGCGCGTGATCCTGTCGCGCGGCGTGGGGCGTGTGCAACTGCTGCTGGCGCAACTGAGCGTGCTGGGGCTAGTCGCGCTGGTGGGCTCGGTGGTCTTCCTCGGCTACTCGACCATCCTGCAACTGATCGGCGTTCAGGCGGTGGCGGGCAACCTCAACGTCTTCAACGCGGGAACCGCGACGTTCTGGGCTGACATACGGGCCTACGCGCTGGCTGGCCTACTGAGCATGGCGGTCTCGATCCTGATGGCGGCGGCGGTCACCGCGGTGACGCGCTCGCTGGCGGCCGGGCTAACGGTCTCGGTGATCTGGTTCCCGATTGACAACTTCTCGATCATCCTGCTGGTTCTCGGCGACCGGCTGACCCATTGGGATTTCTGGTCGCTGGTCAGCGGCGATTTCCTGGGCCTCAACCTGAACGCGCTGCCTAGTCTGGTCATGAGCCAGAGCACGCCGAGCGTCGTGCGCGGGCTCTTCGAGCCGCTGACGCCGATCACCAGCGGCCATGCGCTGCTGGTGATCGCGATCTACGCGGTGGTCTTCATCGCCGTGGCCTTCGGCGTCACGCTGCTGAAGGACGTGAAGGAATAGGGGCGGGCCTCACCCCCTAGCCCCCTCTCCTCGCAGGAGAGGGGGAACAGTGGAACAGCGCGGCGGCCTGGTGGGAGGATGGAGCCTCCCGCTGGGTCGCTTCGTGTGTGGCGCGCCGGCGGGCTGGCGCCGGCGGACTATGATTGACGGTGGGCTGCCGGATAGGGAACGCGTCAGGGACGGCGTTTCCAGCATCTATGGAGAGGGTCGAGATGGTTGTCAGTGATGTGGCGATGCCCGCCTTGTTTAGCCTGCCGGGCAATTTCGCGGCCAACTGGCAGAAGTGGATTTTGTTCGGCGTCTTTGCTGTCTTTGGGGCCGCCATATTCCTCTCTATGCTCACGCGGCCCGCGCTCTTGCTGCGGCGTTTGCGCGGCGGACCGCTCTATGAGCGCACGACCAGCCAGCGCGTCATCGTCCTGGCGCTCTATGTGGCGCTCATCGCGCTCTTTGTCGTCACGGGGCTCGATGCCCGCTTTGGCTGGTCGAGCGCGCCCCTGGCTGTCATGCTGATCGGAGATGCGCTGGTCGCCGCAGGGCTGCTCCTGGTCTTGCTGGTCTTCCGCGCCAATGAGTTCGCCGGGTCGTCGGTGCGAGTCGAGGCAGGGCAGTCGGTGATCTCGACCGGGTTATACGCGCGCATACGCCATCCGATGTACAGCGGCCTGCTGCTGCTGTTTCTTGGGGCGCCGCTGGCGGTCGGTTCGTTGTGGGGGCTGGCGGTCTTTCCCGCGCTGCTGGCGGTGATCATCTGGCGCCTCACCGATGAGGAGAAGTACCTCGTAGCCCATCTGCCCGGCTACCAGGAGTATCGCGAGCGCGTGACGCGCAGACTGGTTCCCGGGGTGTGGTGAGCCGTGGCATGACGGAGCGACGAGCGCGCGGCGGGTGGCTCGCTGGCTATGCGCCTCCGCGGAGATCGGCGCCGGCGGTTGGGGTATAGCGAATCTGCGAGAGGGTCACTGCACAGCCATCACCAGTGGGTGATTGCGCCGAGAACCCAATGCGCGGGTTTGGCGCGTCTCCCAGCGAGAAATAGCGGACTAGCTGCCAGAGGCGCGCATCGAGCGAGTAGTGGAAGGCGAAGACCGCTCCCCGGCGCTTCATCCGCAGAAAGACGGTCTCGTCCTCGATGCGCGCCGAGTTGCAATCGTCTGATACGCCGCGGGTGACGACGCTGACGATCATTAGCTGGCGCTGCGGGCTGTACTCAAAACAGAGCTTCGCCCATACGTCATCGCTCACCCGCGCCTGTAGCGCGCCAGCGTCGAAGGTGGCGGCGAAGGCGACGCGCACGCGGGCGCTCAAGGTGAACTCCTGGCCGACGGGGGCGAAGAGCGCGGCGGGCGCGTCATCCTTGCGCTGACCGCCAGCGGGGTCGATGAACCAGTCCGTCGCCGCGCCCGCCTGTATGGTCAACTGGTCCCCAGAGTCCACGGTCCATGCGACGGGTTCATGCGCCCAGGTTAGCGCAGCCGGAAGCGCGGGCAGGGCAAAGGTTGTCATGGCAGCGGACCCTCCAGGCGCCATCTGTCAGTGGGCGGCGGTCCAGAGTATACCATGCGAGCGGGCGCTGCTCGTGACGCTGCTGGGGCATCTCGTCCCTTGTATCTGAAAAGTCGTGTAGTATGGCGAAGTGATACGCCATAGGTGGGCGCGACAGGCCGTTCATCCCTCGGTCCCGTGAGGCCGTAGAAGAGCATGGGTCGTCGCGCCCTTCGCCCCCCTGAGTCCGAACAGTTGCCTGGGACAGCTGCGCCCACGCGCGCTGATCCCGTATCCTGCAAGGCCGGGCCGGCGCGGGCGAGACCGGAGGACAAGGGAGGATGTAGGAGCGATCCAGAGGACGTCGTCGTGGGGATCGATGTGGCCAAAGCCGCGTTGGATGTCGCGGTGCGTCCAAACGGTGAAGAACGGCATCTGGCCAATGATGCGACGGGGATCGCCGCCATCGTGGGGTGGCTACAGGCGCTCAGCCTACAGGCGCTCAGCCTACAGGCGCTCAGCCCGCAGGTGATCGTCGTCGAGGCCACCGGCGGCTATGAGGCGCAGCTCGTCGCGGAACTGGGGCTCGCCGGTCTTCCGGTCGCGGTGGTCAATCGGCGCTAGGTCCGTGACTTTGCGCGCGCCACCGGGCGCCTGGCGAAGACCGATCGGCTGGATGCGCAAACGCTGGCTCACTTTGGTCAGGCGGTGCGCCCCATCCCGCGCCCGCTGCCCGACGAGGCGGCTCAAGCGCTCGCGGCGCTGGTCGAACGGCGAGGGCAGGTGGTGGCGATGGGCACCGCGGAAGAGAACCGCCTGGGGGCGACGCGGGTGGCGCTGGTGCGAACCCGCATCCAGGCGCATCTGGCGTGGCTGGAGGCCGACCTACGGGAGATCGACGATGATCTGCGCCAGCGATTGCAGGCCAGCCCGCTCTGGCGTGAGCGCGAGGACCTGCTGCGGAGTGTGCCCGGCATTGGCCCGATCCTCGCGCTCACGTTGTTGGCAGAGTTACCCGAGTTGGGGCGGCTCTCTCACGGGCAGATCGCCGCGCTCGTTGGGGTCGCGCCGCTCAACCGCGATAGCGGGACGCTGCGCGGCCGCCAGGCCGTCTGGGGCGGGCGCCGGGCCGTGCGGACGGCGCTGTACATGGGCACACTCCGCGCTACCCGCTGCCATCCTGCCATCCTGCCATCCAGCCGTTCTATGCACGCCTCCTGGCGGCGGGCAAAGCGAAGAAGGTGGCATTGGTCGCGTGCATGCACAAGCTGCTGACCATCTTGAACGCGATGCTCAAACACCAGACCCCCTGGCAGGCTCAGGCCGCCTGAGCCTGCCAGGGGAGACATCCGTCGTCACACAGTTGCTCTTCTGCCATCTTGGGGGCTCTTCTGCCATCTTGGGGGCTGCCCGCTCTACCTTCTCGCTAACGCTCAGTAGGATTAGGGTTCATGCCGCGACTTGTTCCTTACGCGGTCTGGTTCGCGTGAGTACCGCACCGTACCAGACGGCGCGGCGGGACTGGCAGCGCCTGGCGGGTGATGGGTTACGCGGGCGGATAGATCCGCGCCTACGGTCTGGGACGCGAAAAGGCTTCTCTCCTGGCGGGAGAGATGGTTGGGGGTGAGGTGAGGCGGTGAGATGCGGGGTCATCCAGAGCGGGATTTCTGGTGTTGATGGTATGTAGGCGCCTGTGGGCGCGCGCTGGAGAGGGAGTTGGGCGCGCGGCATGCTGGAGGGTGGCGCGCTCACCTTCGCGGCGGGGCAAGGCGGACGGGTGAGTGGGACTATCGAGGCGCGCTGAAACATCCCGATGCGCCTGCCGCTCCAACGGCGCGAGAGTATCTCATGACGATATCATGGGCGACATTCCTCACTGTCCCCCAATTCCACCAGGGAAGGCGTTCACTCCATGGCGATCCAGGCCGAGCTCGCGGAATCCCGCGAGCCGATTTCTCGTGTCGAAGCCGGCTCATACGCGGAGTTGCGGCAGATCATCAAAGCGCGCGGGCTGCTCGACCGCCAGCCGCGGTGGGCGCTGGCGCGACTGCTGGCCATTGACGCGCTGCTCGTGGTGAGCGTGGCGCTGCTGCTGACGGTCCATGTCTTCTGGTTCCAGCTACTCAACGCGCTGTTGCTGGCGTTCGCGACGGCGCAGACGGGCTTCAACGGCCACGACGCCGGTCACCGGCAGTCCTTCGGGTCGACGCTGGTCAATGACATCGTTGGGCTGATCCACGGCAACCTGGGCGTGGGCATGAGCTTCTCGTGGTGGCTGGACAAGCACAACCGCCATCACAGCCATCCCAATGAGCTGGACACCGATCCCGATATTGACATTCCGATGCTGAGCTTCACTCTGGAGGACGCCGCCAGCAAGCGCGGTATCCTGCGCTTCATCGCGGCGCATCAGGCGTTCTTCTTCTTCCCACTGCTGATGTTGGTTGGGCTGGATTTGCAGCGCAGCAGCGTGATGTGGCTGCTGGCGGGCAAGGCGCGCCACGCCAAGACTGAGGCGCTGCTGATGCTGGCGCACGTGGTTGGGTATCTGGCGCTGGTATTCGTCGCGCTGCCCTGGTGGCAGGCGCTGGCGTTCATCGCCATCCACCAGCTTGCCAGCGGGCTGTATCTGGGGTCGGTCTTCGCGCCGAACCACAAGGGTATGCTGATCACCGAGCGCTCCTGTCGGCTGGACTTTCTGCCGCGCCAGGTGCTGACGGCGCGCAACGTGCGCGGCAACGCCTTCATTGACATGTGGTACGGCGGGCTGAACTACCAGATCGAGCACCACCTCTTCCCGACGATGTCGCGCAACCATCTCAAGCAGGCGCGGGTGATCATCAAAGCGTATTGTGAGGAGTATGGGTTGGCATACCATGAGACGGGCATGGGCCGCTCGTATGTCGAGATCCTCTCCTTCCTGCATGAGGTGGGCGCGCCGGCGCGCGAAGGCGTAGCGGGGGCGTAGTGGTGGCGTGGCGGGGGCGTGGCCTTGAGAGGCCGGCGCATGGACGTGCGGTGGGTGGGGCCGCCCATTGGACCCATGCAGGTCCAATGGGCGCCGTTGTATATGGGTTAGCTGGCGGCGCCGCCGGTTGGCGGGGATGGTGGGCCGGCTTGGGCGCGAGCGTATTTGGCGAGGGCGAGGAGGACGGCGGTGGCCACAGCGGCCAGCGCGGCGCGGCCCACATCACCCCAGTTGACGGCCTGCTGGCCGAGGGCCTGGGCGAGGATGGGCGCGGCGGCGACGAGCGCGGCGCAGAGCAGGCCTTCGAGCAGACGCAGGAGGGCGCGCTCGGCGGGCGCCAGCGCGGCGCCAGCGCGGGCGCGGCGGAAGAGATCAGGGATGGCTGGCATGGCGCAGGATGGCTCCTTTCATGGTAGTGGGAGGCGATCCGCGTGTCTCGGTGAGAGCAAGCCATCTCGCCCTCACCGAGACACGCCTGAAGCGCGGCCCCCTCGTCCGGCAGGGAGAGGGGGTAGGGGGTGAGGTCCGCTAGTAACGCAGGACCTCGCCGGGGTAGATGAGGTCGCCATTGTGGCTGTTGGGCTGGCCGTGGGCGCGGGCAGTGGCCTCGATGGCGTCGCGGTTGAGGTTGTAGATCGCGGTGCGCCAGTTGGGCAGGCCGAGCTTGTTGGCGATGGCTTCGAGGGTGTCGCCGGGCTGGACGGTGTAGGTACGCGGGTTGGGCGTGGGGTTGGGCACAGGGTTGGAGCCGCCCATGACGGCGGCGATCTGGCGCGCGTAGTCCTGGCGGGCGAGCGCGGGCTGGTACTCCCAGAGCCAGATGGTTGTGTGGCCGTTGGCGCGGGCCTGGCGAGCGATGGCCAGCGGGTCGTTGGCGCCGAACTCGGTGGTCAGGTCGAGTGCGGGCTGGATGCAGCTTGCGCCCAGGGTGATCAGTTGCGACTCGCGGGCGGCGAGCCAGTTGTTGTATTGCTGCGGGACCCAGGCGTTGACGCAGGGCGCGAGCGCGCGGGTGACACCGGACCAGTTCTGCTGATAGGGGTCAGCCCAACTGGTGACGTAGAGGAAGCCGGGAACGGGGCGCATGAGCGTGGCGAAGTGGATGGCGTCGGCGGCGCGGCCGTTCCACTCGGTCTCCATGTCGGCGCAGACGGAGCCGTCGTTGGCCTCCATCATCTGCGCCAGCAGCTTGCATTCCTCGACGATCTGCTGCGGGCCGAAGCGCGGGCCGTAGCAGTAGGCGAAGGGCAGGTAGCCGCAGCCTTCGGCCAGGACGGCGGCGCGCTCCTCGCGCAGGTGGGCGGCGGTGGCGTACCACGGGATGAAGCCGTCCAGCCGCTTGGGGGCGATGGTATCCACGCCCATCGCGCGGGCGGCTTTGGCGGCGCGGGCGAAGTCCATCACGGACCAGCGCGCGCACTCGACGCCGATGAACAGGACGACCTTGCCGGCGAGCGCGGTCGCCTGCTGGCAGTTGGTCAGGGCGCGCTGGGCAGGGCTAGCGCTGGCGGGGGACGTCGTGGGGGACGTCGCGGCGCTGGCGGGAACGGCTGGGCTGGCTTGGTTGGTGTTCGGCTCGGTGGTCATAGGATCGCTCCTCCTCCACATTCTCACATCCACAGGAAAGCATGGGTTCGGCGGGGTACGGCGGGCGAGTGAATTGGCTGGCGGGCCTCGCGGCCATGAGGTCCGCCTTTGCGGACCCAGGCTTGGGGGCGAAGCGGCGCACGCGCTCGTGAGGTAACACAAAACGCGCATGTGTTTCATGTCTCACGCGCCTACAGTGGTCCAGGTCCCCGACCAGGCGACTCCGCCAGTCGCGGCGGCGGTGACGGTAATCTCGCAGCCCCAGAGGGTGAGCGAGCCGGCGGTTACGGTGGGGCCGGAGCCGACGTTGGTGGCGCTGATCTGGCTGAAGGTCAGGGCGGTGGGCGTTTTGGAGAGCGTCGGGACGAAGCTGACGCTCGCGCCGGCGGTCTGTCCGGCGCTGGCCGAGGGCGCGCGGATGGCGGCGAAACCCATCTGTTGCGCGCCGGGCGACTGGGTGAGGCGGTAGACGCCGCGGCGGCGGCGGCGCGCGTCGTCCGTCAGGCGCAGGCGGGCGAGCAGGCCCTCAACGCGGTCGGCGTAGTTGTCTAGCTGGAGCGTGAGGGTGATGTCGCCGCTGGCGGCCTCGTGGTAGCGCGTCTCGACGATATAGAACTGGTTGACGCCGGGCTGCGGGCCAGTGGAAAGGGTCTGGCCGCGCGTGGCGAGCTCAGGCGCGAAGAGGTTGGCGTCGGCGCGGACATGGGAGAGCGGGATGGGCGCGCCGTTGGCGTCGCGGACGGCGCGCAGGACCATCTCGACCTTGTTGGTGGGCTGGCTGTAGGCGGCGAGCCAGGCCTGGGCGATGGCGCTGGCCTGCGCGGCGGTGACGGGCAGGACGCCCAGCGAGCGGCGCAGCTTGCGGCGGCGGAACGGCGCGGTTCCCTGGGAGCCGTCGCTATTGAGTCGCGGATCGCTGGCGGTGATGACGCCAGGGCCAGTGGCGGGGTCCACATAGGCGACCTGGGTGGCGTTGTAGGCGCGCTCGGCGCTGGGCGTAACGCGCCAGCCGGCGATGTCCTCACCGAGGGCCAGGTAGGTGGTCGTCGCCAGGTCGCGCTGGTGGGCCTGAAGCTGCCAGGTGGGGTAGCCCGCGGCGTCGGTATGGGCTGGATGATCGTAGACGGTCCAGGTGTAATCGCCGAGCGCGCCCATCAGGTCGTGCAGGATTTCCTCCAGGTTGGTGCCGTCATAGACCGGGGCGAAGGTGGCGGCGGGCGCGTCGGGCAGAATGGCGCTGGTGTCCTGGTCGAGCGGGAGGTAGGCGGCGCGGCGCGCAAGCTCGGCGGCGAGGATGGACTGCGCGGTGGCCGGTGCGGCGTAGGCGGCGTCATCGGGATCGTCGCGCAGGATGACGCGCGAGAAGATGCCCAGATCCGGGCGCGGGATGCGCGGGTTATCCAGGCGCAGGCCGCAGGCGAGGTCGCCAAAGCCGCCGGGCGCGACGGTGGTGAATTCCAGCTCCTCGACCTGGGCGCCCAGCTCACTGATGATCAGCGGATACTGGCTGGAGGGCGGCGTGTAGGCGTAGAGCGCGAGCGTCTGGCGCGTTGGCATGGTCGGTGTAGCTCCTTAATCTTTGTGGCGTGGCGGCGGATGGTTCGCGGGCGTGGTGGTGGCGCGCGGGCTCCCCACCCCGCCCGTCGCGTACCAGGCCACGAAGGTGGCCTTCGCGGCCGCCAGGCCCTTAGGCGCGGGTTCACCCGCCCGCGCGCCACCCGCCCGCGCCTTTCTCACAATCCCGCCAGACGCAGGAGGCCGCCGGGGCGGCGCGACGCGGTTGAGCGTTTGGTCGCGCTGGCGGGCGAAGGCGTCGAGCGTGTCGCGCAGGCCGCCATGCTGGGCTCCGGTGAGGATGAGCGGCTCGGGCGCGGGAGTCGCGGTTGGGTCGAGCGCGAGCAGGGCGGCGACGACACCGGGTGAGGGCGCGACGCGCGGCCAGGCGGCGAGGGCGCGGATGGCGCCGGAGAGGTCGGCGTAGCTGGCCATCGGGCCGAGGATGAGGCGGGCCGAGACGCGGCGGTTGTGGCGGTAGAGGGCGCGCAGGCCGCGCTCGCCTGCGGCGCGC
>DASVZK010000037.1:0-99204 GCA_036391685.1 Ktedonobacterales bacterium | reverse complement strand
GGGGATTGCGAGGTATACTGGTACGGCTTGCGTCCCGCGTGGCTGACATGCCACGCGGGACGCGCGCAGAACGCCGCTACTTTCAGCGGTGGTCGAGGCGCGGTCGGGTGTGAATTGGCGCACTGTGCGGACCACTCTTACATAGCTATACACGGGAGCGCGTACCATGGGTCTCACCGTTGGCATCATTGGACTTCCGCTCGCGGGAAAGACGACGCTCTTCAATGCGCTCACACGCGCGGGCGCACAGATCTCGGGATACCCGACGAGCACTGTTCAAGCGAACCGCGCCGTTGTTCACGTGCCAGATGCTCGCCTCGACCGTCTGGCGGAAATCTTCCATCCGCGCAAGGTCGTGCCCACGACGATCGAATTCGTTGACGTCGCTGGACTGGGCCAGACAACCGAGGCCACTCGCCATGAGGGCCTGTCAGCCGAATTCATTGGTCACATTCGCAACGCTGACGCGCTGGCAGTCGTGCTCCGCTGTTTTGAGAACCCGCAGGCGCCGCATCCGGCGGGCAGTGTAAATCCGCTGCGCGATCTCGACGACCTGATGGCGGAGCTTGCTATCACGGATCTAGCAACGGTAGACAAGCGGCTCGACACCACCTCACGCAAAGCCAAATCCGGCGACAAGAAGATAATTGATGAGCTTGAGTTCCTGAAGCGGCTGCGTGACCATCTCAACGAGGGCAAGCTGGTCTCTGAGTTTACCTATAACTCGCTCGAAGAAGCTATCCTCAAGGAGCTTTTCCTGCTGACGCTGAAGCCGCGCCTGTATGTGGTGAACGTTGGCGAGGACTCACTTGCGACCGTGGGCGCCGCATTAGGTAGCCCAACAGCAAGCGCCGCGGGGGGAGAGGTCGCGCAGGCTCTGACCGTTCGGGAGCGCGCCCAGGTGGAAGGCGCGGAGGTGATCGCTGTATCTGCCAAGCTCGAAGCCGAGTTGGGCGAGCTCTCGGAGGAAGACGCAGCCGAGTACCTGGCGGCGCTCGGGCTGCCCTCACTGGGAGCCGACCGTGTCATTCAGGCTGGCTACACCGCCCTGAATCTGATCTCGTTCCTGACCGCGGGCGAGGACGAGGTGCGCGCATGGACCATAACACGCGGATCGAAGGCGCCAGTCGCGGCTGGCAAGATTCACACAGACTTCGAAAAGGGGTTCATTCGCGCAGAGGTGGTCCACTATGACGATCTCATAGCGGATGGGGGCTCGATGAAGACCGCTCGCGAGCACGGTCATGTGCGCCTGGAAGGCAAAGATTATATGGTGCGCGACGGCGACATCATCGAGTTCCGCTTCAATGTGTCGAAATAGCCGGACCACGGTAATCGAGCAGCCGCTCAATGGCGGCCGCCCGGTCACTGCCCTGGGTTATGACGATGCGTACAGTTTGATGTGACTGAATGTCGCCGCGCCGTCGGTGCACGCCGCAACCCATCCCCCAGAGAATGCGGTGTCCTGCAGCGAAGAGAAGGGGTGGTCATTCACGTACACAGTAATCGTTGACCCAACGAACAGCGCCGACATTTGAAACGTGGGTGAAAGTCCAGATGGAAGCGTTCCGGTCCCGATATCGTGAGTGTTCCCCGCATCGTCAACACTGTATACCTTATACTGGCCACGTTGCGCATTCACCGCGAAATAGTAGCCCGTAATGTTGAATCCAGACGGCGTCTGATTGCCGAGGCCTTGCCGGAACCCCAATTCAACGTTACCGCTCTGGGGGGATACCAGCGCGGTGACGAATCCGTTCGGCTGGGCGTTGTCCTGGGCAGCGATACACGAGAGCGAATATTGGGTCGCCGCGCTCAACGACGTGAATGAGCCTCCAGGACAGTTGGTGACCGCCCCATTTCCCTTGGTCCAGTGAACTTGGTCATTGGTATCGCAGAACGGCGCTGGACTATCAAAGATGAGCGCTCCAACTCCGGGAGGCGGGGGCGGCGTGACGGCGGGCGCCGTGGTGATCGTGATCCCTGGAGATACCTTCACTGTCGTAGTAACGGTAGCGCCGGTGGTTGCAGTGGGGCCAGTCGCCGTTTGCGTGCCACTGGCCTGTGCGGTCTGTGTCTCCTGCGCGGACACCTGAGACTGATTTTCCCCGTTCAGGAAGATCCCGGCGCCTAGCGCAGCGATGATCAGTGCGGACGCGGCGAGACCCACCAGCCATGCGCGCCCAAGCCCCGAGCGCTTCGGTGGAACGCTACCGGGCTTGACGGTATCTCCACCTGGCCATCGCTGCGCGGGAGCCGCAATGGGCGCGACAACCGGAGCCATGACATCCGTTGGCAACGGTGGCGGCCCTTCGAGAACCTTGCGCCCCTGTTGCAGTGCTTGCGCGTAGGCGCTGACCGATGGAAAACGATGCGCGGGATCTTTCGCCAGAGCGCGCATCACCGCCGCTTCAACCCCTGCCGGAACAGCCGGGTTGATAGCGCGCAATGACGGCGGCTGCTCGGTCGTGTGTCCCCGCATCACCGCGCCCAGCTCACCCTCGAACGGCGGCCGTCCCGCGAGCAATTGGTAGGTCATGACCGCGAGCGCATACTGGTCCGTCGCCGGAGAAAACTGGCCACTGAATTGTTCCGGCGCCATGTAGGTAAATGTCCCGGTAACCTGGGTCCGCTGTGAAGTGTTATCCAATCCACGGGCGACACCGAAGTCAGCCAGCAGCATGCGCCATCGTCCGTCTGGAGACTCCTGAGTCAAGACATTCGCTGGCTTCACATCCCGGTGAACGAGCTTCTTGTCGTGGATGAACTGTAGCGCGGAGGCGACTTGGGAGATGATGTCAACCGTGAGGGCCGCGTCCAGGGGCAGCGTGAGTTTGCGGCGCGACCGGCCGCGGATGCAGTCGGCGAGTGACCCATCGGGAGCGTATTGCATCACAATGTAGAAGTAATCGTCTTCCACACCCGCATCATAGATTGGCAGGATGTTGGGATGCTCGACGGAACCAAGCGTCGCCGCCTCGCGCTCGAAGCGACGCTTTGCGTCTTCCGCCACCTCCGCGCCATACGCTCCGGGGTCCGGCCGCATGACTTTCACGGCGACCTGGCGATTGCCCACTTTCATCTGCTCGGCGAGATAGACCTCGCCCATACCACCCTCACCAATCTTGCGAATGAGCCTGCATCCACCTAGCTCACGTCCTTCAAGGTTCAACATCCTATACCCTCCGCGAATGTAGTTGAGCGTCAGCCCGGAGACAGAACTCACGCGCGCTATCTCGCGGCGTGTTGGTCAAATCAGGCTGAGTATAGCAGATACGAATTAGCCCGCGCTGTGGCGCACAACGGGATTGAGAGGGCCTAAACGGCCGTATGTTATACTACCGACGACCATATCATCTCCGCGCCAGTAAGACGCTGGCGGAGGAACGATGCGCAGGTTCATCCTCGTGCAAAGGGTCCGGGAGTGATACAATGAACTCCAGTCGCGTACACGCCCCACGATCTCAGGGCAGGCGCAGGATCCGCAAGAAAGGCGTGTGATTGTGGAACCAGCAGCCGGCGCTCCGATCGAGCAGAACGCCCATGGACACGCTGAGCGCACTGAGGATTGCGCCGATGCGCAAGGCCACGGCAGTCAGCCATCTGAGCCATTCGAGGCGAGCATCGTTCGCTTGGATCAGACAGCCGCTGAAGCGCTCTTCAGGCAAGCGCTCGACTAGTCAGCCGAATAATGAGCGCTCTCGCACAAACTTGGTCGCCAGAGCAGCCGCGTGGACGTGACGTGGCAAGCGAAAGGTGATACTCCCGGGTATGGACGTTATTAGAGTCACTCCACGTGGTTATTGCTATGGCGTGGTGGATGCCATGGAGATCGCTCGCCAAGCTGCGAAAGATCCAAATACGCCCCGCCCAATTTACATAATAGGACTCATCGTTCACAACAAATTCGCTGTCGATGAACTCACTCGCCTCGGTGTGACCACGCTGGACGGCCCCGACCGCGCCGCGATTCTCGAGCAAGTTGAGGCTGGTACAGTCATCTTTACCGCCCATGGCGTATCCCCGCTTGTTAAGGAGCGTGCGCGAGGGCGTGGCCTGCACGTGATTGACGCCACATGCCCTGATGTGACGAAGACGCACGATTTGGTTCGTGAATATGTCGCCCGCGGATATGAAATAGTCTACATCGGCAAGAAGGGCCACCCTGAGCCAGAGGGCGTAATTGGCGAAGCTCCCGAACATGTGACGCTCATCGAGACCGAGGCTGATGTGGATCGGCTGCCAGAACGGGTTGCCAGCGCCACCCACCTAATGGTGACAAACCAGACGACACTGAGCCAGTGGGACACTGCCCGGATAATCGAGGCCATTCGCGCCCGGTATCCACATGTGGAGGTCCACAACGAAATCTGTCACGCGACTCAGGTGCGACAGGAGGCGGTGGCGACGATGGCCCAAGGCGCCGATCTGACGATCGTGGTTGGAGACCCGCGGAGTAACAACTCGAACCGACTGAAGCAGGTCTCCGAGGAGCTTGCGGGTGTCCCGGCAATCCGCATCGAATCGGTCGCGGATTTGACCCCCGAGATGCTTGAAGGTAAGCGACGCGTCGCCATAACCTCTGGCGCGTCGACCCCAAGTCAAATCACCCGCGAAGTCATCCGGTTCGTGGAAAGTTACGGCGCGCAGGTCGGCAGCCTTCATACGAGCGCGCTCTGAGACGAACCCGGCTTCCGCGCCAAACAACTCATGGCGCGACAAAGCTTTATGTTAGCTTTCGCGCCACGCGCGACAACGTTTGAGAACAGCGGTTTGCGAAAAGGAGTGTCAGCCTAGAAAACGACATCTGACGAGGCCGACGCGGGAACAATCGCTCGCGGTGAGGGATGTGCTTTCCGCGCGCAAGTATGGAGAGTGTGTGGCATGGGGACTCGCGACCGCATTATCTCCACGAGCGAAAACCTAAACCCGCGCACACGATGCGGAGGATACCGACGATGAAAAGTCTGTACGCGATTTTAGGGGACTCCTCGATCGCCGCCTTACGCGCGATGGCGCCCTGGTGGGGCACAGAGCCTCCAAATCGCGACGACGCTGAATCTCGCCAGAAGTTTGAGCGCTCAATTCGTGATACGGTCGCGTCACGATTCGTGTGGGAACGCCTTGAAGACGATGAGCGCCGCGTGCTTTACGCCATCGTTGGTCCTTCGGCGAGAAACTGGCAAATCACCGATAGTGTCCCCGAGCGAGCCGGCCTTCCTGCCGAGGTCGCTTTGCCGATTGTGCGGAAGCTAATCGACAATTCGCTGGCGTTTACCGAGATCGCTCGGACACAAAACGGTGAGTTGCTCGGACAACGCGCCACGTTCTATGGCTACTCCTCGCCACGCAATCTGCAATCTCCGGTTGAAGAACGCGCTATTGTCTACGTGCCCACCGAGCTTGCGACTGGCCTGTATACCACGGGCCGCGAGCTTTTCCTCGTCACTGCCGACCGCTCCGAAAAGACACTCGATGAGCTGCTGATGCCGTATCGTCAGGGTGACTTGGACCAAATCGGACGGCGCTTCGGGCTCATGATGCAGTCATTCTACTCGCGCAATGAAGTGCGTGCGGCGATGGCCGAAAATCTCACGCAGGCGGAGGCGGTGCGCTATGCGCTCACGCGGGTTGAGCCGCTCATGCGCGACGTGTATGAGTGGTTGCGGGCGGCGGGCGGCATAGCGACGACCCTGGATCTGCGCAAGCGGTTCGCACTTGACGACATTGCCCTCTCACATCTCCTCCACGCGCTCGAGGAGTACGCGCTCATATTTGATACTTTCAGCGCTGGACGGCGCGTCGTCTTCATTCCGCGAGAGACCCTGACAAATCTGCGCAAGGCGGAAACACGCCCACAGATTGCCGCCGGACTAAAGGAAATTGAGACGCCACGGGCGATCAGGCCGTCAGACCCAACCTTCCTGTGGGACCTGGTCGCGCTGACGGCGAGCGCCGCGCAGCAAGACATCGAGCTCACGCGCTCCGGCGCTCTGCCAAAGCGAGCAGCGCAGCGCCTACTCTCATCGCTGGTCAGCGATCGCGCCCATGGGGCGGAGTCAGAAGCACTCAGTTATGTGGATATGCTCAAGCAGGAGGCGACCGAGCTAGGAATTGTCTCTGCTCCACCATCGCGCGCTCAGCAGCGTGCGCGCCTGACACTGGCGTCGCGCATGGAGTCCTGGGGAAAGCACGATCTCGTCATGCAGGCTAGGCGCCTGTTCAAGCGCTGGCCCACAGACCGTTGGTGGCAGGATGTGCCTGGCGCGGGATATAAGGAATGGTTGTCGTTCTACGTTGAGTTGCCGTTAGCGCGCGAAGCGGTAGGGCGACTCTTGCGTGAATGCCAGCCCGGCGTTTGGTATTCACTAGAGTCGTTCCGCACGACACTCAAGATCAACGACCCTTACGTGTTGCGTCCGTCGCAGCGGTGCGCCGGTGAGGCCGGATTCAAGCTGGCGGAAGAGCTAGCGGCGCACTGGGATGAGACAGATGGCCGGATCATCACTGGCATGTTCCGCTCGACTTTGTATGAACTCGGGTTCGTCTCCCTCGGTTACGATCGCGACGCGCCTCCTACTTCAAGTGAAGACGTCAACCCGGACGCGTTCGCGCTGACAGAACTAGGATACGAGGCGCTGACCAGCGAACTGAGCGCGAGCGTGCAGACCTCGCCTCGATCTCTCGTCGTGCAACCGAATTACCAGGTCATTCTGCTTGAGCCGCATATGCCCACGCTCTACTGGCTGGCGCGTCACGCGAACCTGGAGCAAGTTGGTCGCGCAAGCCGATTCACCTTTACCAAGGAATCGCTGCTGCGCGGGCTCGAGTTGGGCTCAACCATAGAAGATGTTGTGCGCTTCCTGGAGACGCACAGCAATAAGTCGCTGCCACAAAACGTGATCTTCATGCTTCGTGACTGGGCGAAGCAGCAGACGGCGCCAGCGCCACCGGTACCGACGCTGGTTCTCGAGTTCCACGATGAGCGGGTGACGGATCTGGTCATTACCTCACCCAAGCTCAAGGCTTTCAATCTGCGTCGCGTTGGCCCCAAGAAGGTAATCGCGCCATCTGAGATCAGTCCGGTCACCCTCTGGCAGGCGTTGCACCGACACGGATTTGGTAAGCGACTCAAGAGCGGGCTGGAAGACTTCGCCGCGGCGGCTGCCGCCAAGCAAGCCAGCGCGTCCGGTCGTCCCAGTGGGGCTCCTGCGCCTGCGCTCAAGAACATGGCGTAAACGACTGGAGATCAGCATCCATACAGCGATAGCCAGGCGTACGCCTGGCTATCGCTGTATGGATGCTACAGTTTCGCCGTGTTTTTCGGCGTGAGGCCCCCAATAGAAGTAAGCAATCGCGGCGAGAAACCCAAATCCGGCAGCCAGCCCAAACACGGGCTGGTATCCCCAACGATCCGCCAGCCAGCCACCCAGCAACGGCGCTCCCACGGCGAACGGCGCGTACGCCACGCCCATGATTGCGATATACGAAGCTCGCCGTTCGGTCGGCCCGAATTCACCGGTCGCGGTGAGTTGGGATAGCTGCGCCGCCGAGATGCCAAAGCCTAACAGGAAGAACGCGACGCCGTACCACCATACGCCATGCGCGACGAGCGCACACGCCGCCGCGGCCCCCGCACTGACGCTGCCCCCCACCAACGATGCCCGATGCCCAATGTGATCGCCGACGAAACCCCAGATAAAGTTGCCCGCGGTCATGGCGACGGTAAGAACCACGCCCAGCGCGCTGACTTCGGAGTCGCTCAGGCCGCCACGCTTGGCGGAGACCGCAAACAACGCAGCCGCCATAGTCGCCAGGCCTGCGATCGCATTCGCCACGAGGTAGCGTGCGAACGCCTTGTCCCCGCGCAGAACGGCTACCTGATCGCGCACGCCCGTTCCGCGCGTCACCGTATCGGACGCGGATTGCGCCGGGGCCGCGACCTCGCGAACTGGTTCGCGTCCCATCGCCAGCAAAATAAACGAGACGACATAGGCGATGAACGCCAGGCCAAAGACCAGAGCGAAGTTGAGCGGAAACGCGAATACAGCGATCAACGTGGCCGCTCCGAGCGAGCCTAACGCCCCTAGCACGCCACCGACGCCCATCCAAATACCGAGAAATCGCCCCATCCACGAACGCGGTATCGCGCGCCCGATGAGGTCAAACCAGCCAGGAAACGTTAGACCGGAACTCAGTGCAGGAATCAGCGTCATGACGAAGAAGATCGCCAGCGTTATCGCCGAATTGCGTGTCGCCAGGGCTAGCGCAGCGATAGCCATGACCAATATGGGAATCCGCTCACCAATCGTGAGCGTCAGAATCATCGGCTTCACCCGGATTCGGCGTTCAACGTGGGACGCGATCAACAACTGCGGCGCGAACACCCCCAGCGCGCGAATCGCGGGAATGAGCGATACAAGCGTGTTATTTGCGCCCAGGTGGATCGCGAATAGGGGAAAGATAGTATAAGACGAGGCGATGTTGAGCGCCAGCGTGAAGAATGCGATATCTCCACCCAGCATCACAAAATTCCAGATGTGTTCGCGGCTGGCTGCGCCAGCGGAACCAAGCCGCCCCGATACGCCCGTGGCCACAATACCCTCGCCTACAACTCATTGGTCCAAAGTCATATTGTACCGCGTGCTAGCCGTTGCTCACACAGCGGTGGACAGATCGATGAGAAGGCGGTGGCGCGCTACGGGGTCGCGGACGGGCTCGGCGTCGCTGATCCGGGCACAGGCTTAACCCCGCCAAGCGTGGGATAGATCGATGCGCCCAGATCCGTCAAGCCCCAGACATTTGCGATGGAAACCATCTGGATAGTCGCCTGATACACGGTGGGAGTGTAGCCCTTCTTCTTGCGCGTCACGGTATACACGAGCTTTGCGTTGGACTTGTCATTCCCAATTGGTGAAGTGAGAGTGACCGATACCACGGGGCCGTAGTCGGTATCGGCCTGTTGCGCATCGGTGAGAAATTGCTGGAGAGTGATCTGCCCGCGCAACGAGGGGCCCAACATATTACTGTACGCGTCCTGATAGGACTGAGACTGGACATCCGACCAAAACGATGTCGCAACTGAGCTTGGGCCAGGGTTGTACGTCAACGCGTTGTAACCAAAGTAGAAGCCACCTGCGCAAAATGCGCATGTCAGGATGGTCAGAATGGTCATCAGCGCGGCCAGCACGAGGCTGTTGCCGTGCGCCTCTTCGAGTGACGGATATTTGGCGGTGAACTCGGACCGCATCTCGCGCAGTCGCAACACCCGCTCATAGCGTTGTTCGCGATCCTCGCCGCGTTTCGCCTCCTGTGACAGCTCGAGCGAGCGCAACTCGGAGTCTATCTCCTTGACACGGTTGCGCGCTTCGCGTAGCTCGTCCGGGGAAACACGCCGGCTTCGCGCCGCCGCGGCCATACGAGAGCGGTTGATATCGCGCACGCCGTCAACCTTCCACTGACCAGTTAGACATCGCCTAAGTGCGCCCGTACTGTACTGGCGACGTCCAAGACGTGTCAAGCAAAGTGGGAGATTCCAGCCATCGCGGCATTTCACCGTCCCCTGCGGCGGTTGCCCTCGCTTTAGCGGTTGTGCTACAGTCCCCACGGGCCTCGCGATTGAAGCGCCCAAGCCGAAACTCACCCCTATCACGCGCGATCGCCCTCCCTATGACGCAAGGAGACGGTATGCCGGAGCAGTCCACCATCGCGCCTCGCCGCATCCGACTGACGATCAACGACGCGGAATATGAACGCGCCATCGAGCCCCAAACCACACTGCTCGATCTGCTGCGTGAAGACCTGGGACTGACTGGGGCCAAATTGGGCTGCGACATGGGGCAGTGCGGCGCATGCACCGTGCTCGTTGATGGCGAAGCGGTCTACAGCTGCCTCCTGCTCGCGGTAGAGCTTGAGGGAAAGGCGATCACGACTATTGAGGGGTTGGCGGCCAGCGGCGACCTCGATCCCGTTCAATCGGCTATCGTCGAGCATGACGGGCTTCAGTGTGGCTTCTGCACTCCAGGGCAGGCGCTCGCCATGAAAGCGCTGTTCGGGCGCGTGAAGCGCCCGACGGATGACGACATCGATCGCGCGCTCGCGGGCAATCTCTGCCGGTGCGGCGCATACCCCAAGTTGCGCGCGGCCGCCCGCGCGCTGGCCGCGCGGGCCGAATAGCGATCAGCTGGACGTGAACCAGCTGCTACGTTCGTGCGCTTCATGAGGATAGGAAGCTCTATGCCAATTCGCATCGTCACTACACGACTCGAGTTCGAAGGCCAAGTGTACGAACAGCGTGTTGTGCTAGAAGGCGAAGAGCCGCCGGTCTGGGGCGCTGGCGCAGAACTTTCCATCGTTGGCAAGCCAACACCGCGTGTCGACGGGCGCGAGCGGGTCACTGGTAGCGCGGAATATAGCATCGACGTGAATTTGCCCGGCATGCTCACTGCCGCGGGCTTGCGATCACCGCACCCACACGCGCGGATCGTGGCAATCGATAGCTCGGTGGCCGAACGCGCGCCGGGGGTACGCGCCATTCTCACCAGGTTCAACACGGCAGACCTGTTGCACCCGAGCTCCAAGCGACCTCTCTTCGCTGAAGAGGTTATCACCCAGGGTCAGGAGGTAGCGGTGGTCATCGCCGAAACCCGCGCCCAGGCCGAGGAAGGCGTGCGGCTGCTCGATGTCAACTACGAGCCGCTGCCGTTCGAGACCGACCCTGAGGCCGCGATTGGCCCCGGCGCGCCACAAACGGACAGCGCAAAACCAGACAATACGCTGGGCGAGGGATGGCCTCGCGTCTACGAGCGAGGCGCGGTCGACCAGGGCTTCGCCGAGGCTGATGTCACCGTAGAGACCCTCTTTACCACCGAGGCGAATTTGCACAATAGCATGGAGACGCACGGCTCGGTGGCCAGTTGGGACGGGCGGACCCTTACGCTGTGGTGCTCCACTCAAGACATCTTCGGGGCGCGGCGGCAGGTCGCAGAGGCGCTAGGCCTGCAACAGAACCAGGTACACGTCATCAAGCGGTACATGGGCGGCGGATTTGGCAGCAAGTTCGACGCCCACAACTCGGGCATGATCGCCGCGTGGGCCGCACGGTCGCTAGGCCGCCCGGTCAAGTACATGCTCAGCCGAACGGAAGAGAATCTGGCGGCAGGCAACCGCCCGCCGAGCATACAGCGATATAAGCTGGGCGCGCGCCGCGATGGGACGCTGACCGCCATCGTCCTTGAGACAACAGCGAACGTCGGCGCTGGGGGGAACTGGTTCAGTCCCGTCTCGCTTCCGGCCAAAGAGCTCTACCTGTGTCCGAATGTCCGCACAACCGACATTCCGGTCCGCACGAATCTTGGCACACAGTCATCATTTCGTGCGCCGGGAGTCGTCGAAGGCGTCGCGGGGCTCGATGTCGCCATGGACGAGCTAGCGCGGGCGCTTGGCATGGACCCACTGGCGTTGCGACGCAAGAACTTCGCGCCGCGCTACCAGATTCTCGATCGGCCATACGCCACCAAGACCCTGCTGGAGGCTTATCGACAGGCGGCGGAGCGTATCGGATGGGAGAGCCGTGACGCGGAGGAGCGCCGCTATCCCCGCGGGCGCTCTGGCGTGCTGCGGCGCGGCGTTGGCATGGCGAGTCAGCTATGGGGCGGCGATGGCGGCCCGCCTGCCCAGGCCATCGCCAAGCTCCTCCCGGACGGCTCCGCGGTGATCATTACCGGCACACAGGACATCGGCACCGGAACGCGCACCGTCCTGGCGCAGATCGCCGCCGAGGAGTTGCACATCCCGCTTGCCGCGGTGCGCGTGGAACTGGGCGAGACGGAATTCGGCGTGTATTCGCCGCCCAGTGGCGGTAGCATGACACTGGCTTCGGTGGGACCCGCCGTGCGCATGGCGGCAGTGGAGGCGCGGAAGGAACTACTCGAAATCGTCGGGCATCTCACAGAAACGCCTTCCGATATTCTGGAGGTACGCGACGCAAACATCGTGAACACGGAGACCGGCAAGGAAATGGGTAGTATTGGATCGTTTCTTGGCCAGTTAGAGGGACACGAGGTCACGGCGCGTGGCATGCGTGGCCCGAACGCTGATGAGGTCATCGTACGCACTTTCGGCGCGCAATTCGCTGAGGTCGAGGTGGACACCGGCACGGGCGCGGTACGGGTACTGAGGATTGTCGCGGCGCACGACTGCGGACGAATCGTGAACCCCCTTACGTTTAGCAGCCAGATGGAAGGCGGGATTATCCAGGGGATCGGCATGGCGCTCTATGAGCAGCGCATCGTCGATCACGCATTGGGGGTAAGCGTCAATCCAAACCTGGGCGATTACAAAATCCCGACCATTCGCGAGGTTCCGGACATAGACCTCATCCTGTTCGATACACCGAACGAGGTGGCAAACACGCTTGGCGCGCTCGGCGCTGGTGAGCCACCAATCATACCAACGCCGGGCGCGATCGCGAATGCCGTCGCCCATGCGCTGGGCAAGCCTGTGACTGGGCTGCCGCTGACGCCGGACCGCGTCCTGGCGCTGCTGAGGGAGCAATAGATGCGCGCGTTCGACCACGTGTCCGTCGATACCGTCCAGGCGGCGGTGAGCGCCCTGGCAGACGCTGGCGGCCCGTCCGCGCTCATCGCTGGCGGAGCCGATCTGCTTTCACTGATGAAGGCAGGCATCGCATCACCGACAACGCTCATCGATTTGAAGTCGGCGCGCGCGTTACGCGGGATTGAGTTACATGACAGCGGCGCGGTTCGCCTCGGCGCGCTCACGACGCTTGCCGATATCGAGCGAGATGAGGCGCTGGCGGAGCGCCTGCCTGTACTCCGCGCAGCCGTGCTAGACGCCGCCACACCTCAGATCAGGAACGTCGCGACCGTCGGCGGCAACGTCATGCAACGTACTCGTTGCTGGTATTTCCGTGGCCCATACACGTGCTGGCAGAAAGGAGGCGCGACCTGCTACGCTCGCGGTGGGCAAAACAAATATCATGCGATCTTCGAGCTCAGCCCGTGCGTCTCAGCCCATCCGTCGGACCTCGCTCCCGCGCTACTGGCGCTGGACGCCGTCGTCGAGACTCAAGGCACTGGCGGGAGCCGTCATATCGCGCTCGGGGAATTCTTCCAGCCACCAGAAGAGGGGCGTCGGGTCGAAACAACGCTTCTCCCAGCGGAAGTCATCACCGCCATCGAGATACCTCCACAACCGCAAGGCGCGCGCGCAATGTACCTCAAGATGATGGACCGGCGCGCCTGGGCGTATGCGCTGACGAGCGCCGCGGCGCAGCTCGCTTTGACAGATGGTGTCGTTACCCACGCCCGCGTCGTGCTGGGAGCTGTCGCCAACATACCCTATCGGGCAAAGGCGGTGGAAGCTCACCTCACCGGCAAGCCATTCACGCCCGAGCTGGCGAAGGAAGCGGCCGCGCTCGCAATTCAGGACGCGCGACCGCTTACGCACAACGAGTACAAAGTCACGCTTGCCCAGGAGCTCACCAGGCGCGCTCTCCTGCTCGCCGCTGGCATGGAATGGTAGCGCTCCTCTAGGCTGCAACAGGCAATGGACTGGGAAGAGTCGTGGAAACACACACCTGCCCTTCGAGGCGCGAGACTGTAGCGCATGCTATACTTCCAACGGGAAGCGGCCAACGCCGCAACCTTTCATGCAGGACCGCGCCGCGACGTCGCAGCGCGACGGGTGATGCGCGGAGACTTGCTCTGCACATCGCGCGGATAGGACAGGAGAGGGCCCAATGGCGGACATCACGGAACTCGTAGACAAGGCGTTCGAGGGCAAGAACTTCACTGAAATCGCGGACTCGCCCGTTGACGCCTTGCAGGGCGTATCCGCTGGCGATGCGGAACTCCTGCAGAAAGCCTTCAACATTAAGACCGTGCGGGACCTGGGCACCAACAAATTCTTCATGCGCGCCGCGGCGATCGTCGCCCTGGCCGGAACAGAGAAGAAATAGCTGTCTCCACAAGACAGATCGAACCTGGTCTACGCTCAGCCTGAGGCTGGAGGCGCACGCCTCCAGCCTCATCTTTTGTGAGAAGCCAAAGCGCCGGGCTCTCGGTTCGAGAGCGAAGCCCAACTCATCTATCTGGCGCCTGGCATGCGTCGATACCGTTCCTGTCAGGCGCGCCTCATGGTGAGCGTGCGCTCAGGAGGGACCTATCATGGCCGAACGCTTTACGCTCGCGGTTGAACCGCGACAGATACTTGGCAAACACGTACGTCACCTGCGCAAAGATGGACTGACACCCGCCAACATTAGCGGCGGAGCCAAGCCATCTACGGCCGTTCAAATATCGGCCGCCGAGCTGACGCGCTTACTTAAGCGGCACGGAGCGGGTGTGCTCTACCTCCAGATGGGGTCAGAGAAAAGCGCCGAGACTGCTCTGCTTGGGCGGGTCGAGCGTGATCCGGTGACAACCTCGATCTTACATGTTGACTTCCGTCGTGTACGCCTCAACCAGCCAATCCACACCCATGTGCCGATTCATCTCACGGGCGAAGCGCCCGCGGTCAAAGTTGAGGGCGGGGTGCTGCTGCACCTTCTCGACTCCATCGAGATCGAGTCACTACCGACCAACATTCCGGAGGCGGTAACACTCGACATTTCCTCCCTCGAGGAATTGAACTCGACCCTGACCGTCGCGAGCATACCGCTGCCGCCAAAGGTGACACTCATCAGTCCGGGGTCTGAACCCGTCGTATCGGTCAAGCCACCGCGCATTGAGGTCGAGGAGCCTGAAGTCGCCGCGGCCGCTGAAGGCGCTGAGGGCGCCGCGCCGGAGACTGGTACTCCTGCGGAGCCGGCGGGCGAGGAGCCCACAACCGAGTCATAATAGAGCGGGGTGTCTGGGTGGCGCTCCGACCAGATCGGGAGCACCTATGACCGGCGTCGACATCCTCGTGTTCTTGGGCGGGTGCGGAATCGCGGCGTTAGCCGGGGTCATGTCTGGCGCCCTGGTGAACACGCTTGCTGACCGTGTCGTCGGCCCGGATGAGCCCGGATGGAGCGCCACCCAATGCCGCAAATGCGGGGCGGCGCTCCCCGCAGCGCACGCCCTGTTCGCCCTAGGTGAATTGCGTACGCCCCGGGTGTGCGCGAGTTGCGGTCAGCGGGCGTCAGTACGCCGCCCGCTGACCCAGATCGCCCTGGCGGTTCTTTTCCCGTTGCTGCTCGCCCACGCGGTCTTCAACCCAGGACGTCCGCTCTCACCGCGCGCTACCGTACTCCCGCTCTGGGCGCTCATCGCGCTTGCCGGGCTAACCTGCCTGGCCCTCACGTTCATCTTCGTCGTCGATCTCGAACACCGGGTGATCTATGACCTCGCGGTGTTTGCGCCGCTGTGCCTCATCCTCGCCACCGCCGCCTGGCTGAACCGTCCGGCGCTTGGCGGCCTGCTGCTAGCGGGCGTCATCTCAACGGCCCTCTTTCTGCTCCTCTATGGCCTCGGCTGGGCGATTTACCGACAGGAGGCGCTCGGATTTGGTGACGTCAAGCTCGCGGCGCTCATGGGAATCGCTACTGGCTGGCCGGGCATCGTGACGGCGCTCGTCATCGCCGCGGGCGGCGGCTTCATCGTCGCCTTGTTCCTGATGGCGAGTGGAGCCATGCAGCGGCGCGCCTTCATCCCTTTCGGCGTTTTCATGGCGCTTGGAACGGTTGTCGCCATGCTCACGTCACCATTCCCCTGGTAGCGCGCTTCGGCGCTTCGGCGCTTCGGCGCTTCGGCGCAACAGCGCAGACGCGCGCCACACTTTCCAGGCGCGCGGCGAATGTGATACCATACAGCGGCGTGAGTACCCTCACACCACCTCGCGGGAGTAGCTCAGTTGGTAGAGTACCTGCCTTCCAAGCAGGGCGTCGCGGGTTCGAGTCCCGTCTCCCGCTCCACTAATCCCTCAGTGTGCGCGCGTGAGCGAATCTGGCGCCTCAAACGGATGCCTTTCGCTGAGACTCCCTTGCTTGTCGTTCATCATACATTTATACAAATCTACAAGCCGGGACTTTTCCACTTCCCAGCAATACCTGTCTCTGGCCGCGACTAACGCGGCGTCTCGCCTGGACTCGCGCCATCGCGCGTCTGATAGCGCCGTGGAGATCCCACGCCCAATAGCCTCAGGCGACCAGGTGCGAATGACTTCCCCAACTTCCAATGTTCGCACCACATCAACTATGGCATCCATCTCGGATGTGAGAACGGGCAGCCCAGCCATCAGATACTCAAACAGTTTGTTTGGCAGCGAATATTTGATGCTTAGTGAGTAGTCGGGCCGAAACAGCAGAAGTCCCAGGTCCGCCGACGCCGTCCAGGAGAGCAGCTCCCGGTAGGGGACCGCGGGGAGCATTTTGACGCGGTCGCTAACATCTTCGGCTGCGATCATGGAAACAAGTTCCGCAGTCTGGGGACCATCGCCCATCATCACGATCACAGTGTTGGGGTCGAGATAATGCGCCGCGCGCACGAGGATGTCCAGCGTCCGGTTGGCCTGGATGCCACCCTGGTACAGCGCGATGCGCGTCCCGACTGGCAGGTTCAGCCGCTCGCGCAAGCGGTCGCTGCGGACGGGCGCCTGATACAACGGTACATTGCGGATGACCCACGCCTGTGGCCCGCCATACATCTTCCGCATCACATCCACCAGCGGAGGCGACACGGTAATCGCGGCGTCACATCTGCGCATGAGGAACCGAAACAGCCGTCCAGCGATGCTATGGATCAGGCGCCGCTTCACGATGTGCGGCTGCACGAGCGGAAGCTCATGCGCGTCGAATACCAGCTTCCGCCGCCGCGCTAGCGCCGCGAGATAGCAGGCTGGCAGCGCAGTAATATCGTGGGCGTGGTAGATATCGGCAGGGGTCATTACAACTAGCCACGTGGCGTACAGCATACGCAGCAGCTTGAACGCCATCCAGCCTGCGCCCCGAGCCGGGCTATAGTGGCGCTTCCAGCGGTCGGGCAGCAGCGCGTGACGCAACTTGACACCGCGCGCCGTCTCCGTGCGCGGCCGCCCGCTATCATGCTCGATGTCCACGACCGTCACATCGTAACCCGCCTCGGCCAGGGCGCTCGCTTCGCGCATAACACGCTCATCGGTGATCGCGGGATTCAGCACGCACATGCAGACGCGAACGGGAGTCATCTGGCCGCGCCTCCCGCGGCGTTGAGGGCGCCTCGCTCTTGAGCGGCCGGCCCGCAGATGGCCGCGTAGAGCGACACCAGCCGCTCGCGCTCGCGCTCCCAGCGCAGGTCCGCCTTTGAGGCCGCCAGAGCGTTCCTCCGCATGCGGCTCCATTCAAGCGTATCGCGGAGCGCCGCGCTGATCGCCCGTCCGACCGACTCAGGATCGGTTGACGGCGCCACGAGTCCCACGTCATACGCGCGCAGGACATCCGCCACAGCGTCCAGTGGAGTCGCAACGACGGGTACGCCAGCCATGAGGTACTCAAAGAGCTTATTGGGCAGGCAGTACCGCACATTCAGTGAAAAACTCGGACGGTAGGCGATCAACCCAAGATCAGCGGATGCCGTCCACTGCAGCAATACATCGTATGGCACGGGCGGAAGAATGCGGAGACGGGCGCCAGCGCGTTCCAGTTGAGCTAGCCGCTCCAGTTCAGCGCCCATTGGCCCCGAACCCATCAGGACGATGACGTGGCCGGCGTCGAGATACCTCGCCGCGCTCACCAGGATATCCAGACCACGATTGGCCTGAAACGCGCCCTGGTATAGCGCCACGCGAGTTTCGTTCGGGAGTCCAAGCGCGCGCTTGATGACATCGCTGGCTACATCCGGTGGACGGTACGGTGGGATGTTACGGACCACGACGGGCGGCGGCCCGCTAAACTGGCGCTGGATCTCGTCAGCGATAGGCTGAGAAACGGTAATGATACCGGCGCAACGAGGCGTCATCAGCCTGAGCGCGCCGCGTATCAGCGCCTTCAGCCAGCGCCAGCCTCGCAGGTTCGTTTGCCCCAGAGGAAGTTCATGCGCGTCGAACACCAGTTGCGCCCCTCGCGCCGCCGCGGCAACGTAGCAGACAGGAAGCGCTGTATCGTCGTGCGCGTGGTAGATGTCCGCCTGGATAGAAGCGACTGTCACCGCGCTACGCGCCAGGATTGCCGCCATCTTCACCAGGAACCACGGCTTGAAGCGCACGCGCTGGTAATAGCTGGGCGAAATGATGTGGTGATACCGTATGCCGTTGATCGTTTCCACTCGCGGGCGCGCGCGGTCACGCTCGATGTCTACCAGCGTCACGGAGTAACCCGCGTCGCGCAGCGCGGTCGCCTCACGCTGCACGCGCACATCTGTGCGGCCAACGCCGAGCACGTGCATGAGCACATGCGTAGCGCCAGCGACGGGCCGCGGCTGGCGTTCTCCAAACGGTCGATCAACGGGGGGCATACGCATCCTCTGCGCGGGTGGGCGCTATCGGCGCAACTGCGGGCGCGCCGGTCAATCGCTGGATCGCCGCTGGACTGACGCGGAAATCGATCGTGCGAATCTGCATCAGCAGATAGAGCCAGACGCCATAGAGTAGCAGTCCCGCGGCGGCAAGACCCAGCGCAGCGTAACGCTCCGGCGCGACCAGCCCCAGCGCGAGGAGCTGCGGGCCTATCTGCCGCTGCAACAGGTCGGGCGCCTCCGCGATCAGGTAGTATAGCGCGATGCCCATCAGGCCAGCGAACAACGCGCGCATCGCCTCGTACGGCACTGGGTAGATGCGCTGGTTAGCGATGTACGCGATGATGACGAGCGCGAGATACGCGAGGAAAGTCGAAGCCGCCGCGCCCATCGAGCCATATTTCGGGATGAGGACGAGGTTGAGCGCCACGTTGATCACTGCGGCGATCGCGGTGAACACCGACGTCATCCACGTCTTGCGCTTCAAATTCGCGCCCAGCATGACCACCGTGTACGCGCCGTACAGCGCGATGGACGCCGCCACAATCGGGATCACCGGCGCGGCATCGCGATAACTTGGCGGGAACAGCACATCGAGCAGGGCGGTGGAGGCGACCGAGAGGCCGAACGCCGCGAAGAGCAGCACAGCGGTGAACCAGCGGAAGACCTGCTGGAACACCCTCGGCGCATCAGACCGCTTGGCGATCGCATACATCGCCGTCGGCCACGCCAGCGAGAACGGCGATAGCACAATAGTCGAGAGCACCGAGCCCAGGCTATACGCGACCGAGTAGCTGGCAGTCTGACTGAAGTCGCCCAAATACGCGAGCAGATAGCGGTCAGAGAGTTGCAGCGCCCAGACGGAAATCACGCTGAGCGTGAGCGGCGCGCCAAACGTGATCATGCTTCGGGCGACGCGCGCGTTGAACTTGAGGCGGCTGCGCGCCAGCATCGGAATGAACGTTCCCACCACGACCGCGACATAGCCCATCCCATTCGCGACCATCGCGCCGGTGACGCCCGCGCCCATGTAGCCGACGAGCGCGATCGAAGCGCCCAGTGTCACCAGCACGTTCGTCATCGAGACGAGCGAGAAGGACAACGCCCGGTCTTCGGCGCGCAACCAGGCGAACCCTGGCACCGAAAGGTTCTGGAACGCGATCACTAGGCATGCGACGACCACGAACTGGGTTGCGCGGTCCCCTCCGCCGCGCGCCAGCAACCCCGCCAGAGTCGGAGCGAGCGGCAGCGAGATCGCCAGGAACGCGCCGCTCAATGCGGCCATCAACAGCAGTGACGTCGCCAGCACCGAGCGTCGTTCGTCTGGCGACGTGAAGTCGTAATTGTACGCCCGGAAAAACGCCGGCCCTAACCCAAGCTGTGTCAGTCCGGCGAACAGGCTGATGCTTGTGTTCAGCACGGCAAGCAGCCCATAGTCCGGAACGGAAAGGTAATGCGCGAGAAATGGTGTCAGCGCCAGCGAGACTGCCGGCGCGCCCAGCGACGCGAGCGCATAGAGGCCTGAGCTACGCATCAGCCGGCGGATGATCGCCACCATCGTCTCAGCCCGAGCGATAATCGCGGGCATGCGCCCCGTCGTGACGCGCCAGGCGGGCACATACGACGTTTCGCCGCGCTCGAGTGGCGCGCCATGTGAAGAGATCTCCCTGCTCGTATCCGGTCGCGCGGCATGCGCGCTCGGCGCGATTGGCGTTGGGCGGGGATAATCGGCCGGGGCGGAGCGGCCGTTCATACTGCGCTGGCCCGACGGAAGATCCGCATCCCAGGCGGGCCGCGGTGGCGCTGGCGCGAGCGGGTATGGGGAAGCGGCGTCGCGAGATTCCAGGCCCGAAGTGCGGTGATGCGCAGGTGGTGGCAGGTCAGGCAACATGCCGGTGATGAGCTCCGGGCCCATCGCCGAAGCGTCAATGCTGATCATCGAGCCTGTCGCGAAACGAACGTCATCGAGCGTCTCTGAGTCGGCCCACCACGCGAACGGGTTGGCCGACATCGGTTCATCGCTCGCGCCGGGCGCCTCACCATCTACGAACCTGTTGCTGGTCGTTGCGAACTCCGAGCCTGCCTGTGGCGCACGCGGAGGAGTCTGGCGCCAGGTCCGTTCTCGCGCGGGATCTCGAGGATCTCGAGGATATTGACCAGGGCGATTCATCGCCTCTCCGCTCCTTGTGACATAACAGGTTGAATCGTTAGCGTGTGGTGGACGGGCGCTCCGTCTGGCGCTGCGAGTCAGGCGCTGGCAGCAAGTATGCGTCCAGCGAGGGGGCCCATCCCGTCGCCCGCCAGAGCGCCTGCCGAAGCGCGCTCGCGCTATGACGCCGCTGAATATACAAACGCGCCTCATGACCCATTTGGCGCCGCAGGTCGTCATGCTGGATGAGCCGCGCCAGAGCCCCGGCCATTTGATCCGCGCTCGCGGGAGACGTGAGCGCGACTCCCCGCCCATCAGCGAGCAATCGCGCATTCGAGATGGGAGCGGAGGTCGCGACGACTGCGCATCCCGCCGCCATCGCCTCCAGAACAGCCATCGAGTAGTTCGTGCCGCGCTTTCCAGCGTACAGGAAGATGTCGCTTGCGCGCAACAACTCCACCACATCGTCCCGCGACGCTTCGCCCCAGAGCTTTGTCACGTCTCCCAGACCCAGGCGCCGGATATCGGCTTCGATTTGAGGACGGAGCGGCCCACTTCCAGCTATGAGCACGCCACAGCGCGCGGCCTCGTCTGGCCCCGCAAGCGCCAACGCAGCCGCGATGGCGTTCAGCGCGACGTCGAAACCCTTCTCATCGGTCAGGCGGCTGATGAGCGTGATCAGAACCGCACCCGCAGATAGTCCAAGCCGATTTCGCAGCGCCAGCCTGTCCTGGCCCGGCAGTGGCTCGAACCGCTCCGCGTCCACCCAATATGGATAACGAACGATCAACCCGGGTGAAACGCCATATTGCCTCACATAAGTGTCCTGGACCTCATCTCCCGCGACCAGGAACGTATCGCTGGACTCGACCGCGCGCCGGATGAGTCTGCGCAGCGCGCGCAGGTAGAGTCGAAACCGCAGCCGCTCGATCGCGCGCCGCGGCTGCCGCCTTCGCGTGTATTCCGCATCACGCTGGGCCTTGAAGAATTCGCTGTCTGGTAGCGTCACATTGCCATGGTCCATTGTCACCACCCGCGCGCCGTATCGCCGCGCTACGGGACCCGTGTATGCGGCGGTAAACGCCCCATCCTGCGGCAGAGCCAGCGTATACCCGCGCGTGCGCATGAGTCTGGTGAGTATGCGCTGCCCCTCGCGCTGATATAGCGCAACGTTCGGGTAATGCGAGGGCGAGGTCGCTTCTCGCCCCAAGAGTCGGTATTTGCGCACGAACGCATGAATCGCATACCTGGCCCGGTCAGCGCCCACCGCGCGGGTGAGGTACTCCAGCTTCCACTCGGACTGCATGACCTCACCGACACCGACCAGCACCCCACGCATGCCGCCCGCGATCGGAAACCCGGTAATCGAGGCTAGCGCCCGCGCGCGTCCATCCCAATCAGGCGCCTTAGCGGCGGCGCTGCGCGCACGGGCGGCCCGCTGGGCGGTGAACTTCGCCTGGTATCGCCGCGCGCGGCTCGTGATATAATAACGCGCCCGGTTCCAGTGGCTCTTTTGATATTTCTCCCAGCGCGCAGCCAGCGACGCGCACTGTTCGCAGCTAGTGTATTCGGCCAGCGCGCGCAGCAACGCGATATGTAGGGCATGGTAAAATCGCGAGGCGGGCCGACGATACAGAAGGTCATAGCTCGACCAGTATCCGAGGTCGTAACCGGGCAGCAGGTCATGTAACGTATCAATGCTCCGGCGCGCCAGACGCTCAATGTCCTCATCGCGCGTGACGCGCGTGTAATCAAGCAACCCCAAAAGCGCCAGCACGTAGCCGTTGAGAATCCGCGCGGCCGGGTACGTGGCGACTTCCTCGAAGAAGATTCCGCCATCCGCAACTGGCGCGCTCACCCCACCCTCGAAGATGTCCATCTCGAACGAGCGGACGGCGCGACGCGCGCTCTCCAGATAACGCACATCACCCGACTGGTGATAGGCGCGCATGAGCACAGAGATCGCATTACCCTGCGTGAGCGCGGAGAGCCACGGCCCGCTCGCGCCATACCCCGGTGAGGGGAATGGGATCGGCCAGACGCCGGCGCCGCTCGCCATGCGCCGCTCATTCTCCAGAAGCCAGTCTGCCTGAGCGAAGAACGCCGGAAGTCGCGCCGGATCATGGTCCTCTAGCCACGCATTCCACTGCGCCAGCCCATATTGCGCGATGCTCGTAGGCTGATATGCTCCACCGTGCGCGCCGTTGGTAGTGTTGTAAGGCACGCCACGTTCGTCGAGGCGGCCAAATGGCAAACCCAGTAACGGTCCCATGTCGATAGGGAACGGCAGCGCAGCCGACGCATCCAGTCGCACCCGCGCGAGACCAAAGCGCGGCTTGGCCCGCTCCGATCGCAGGCTGCGCGCCTCCGAGAGCGCCTGTCTTATTACCGGGAGCCGGCTGAGTATCACGATGGAATCCTTTATGTGTTATTGAGCGGGCGCGGCTAACGCGCCTTCGCGTGCGGCAGAGGTGGAATCAGGAGCACCCGCAACCTGATGTTCAAGGCGAAAACGGCGACTCGCCGCGCCAGCAAGCAGCCAGGCGATCATCGCCATGGGAGCAAGCGTCCAGCCATTGATCGCCAGGCTGTTCACACTCAACACAACGAGCGAGATGAATATGCTGCCCACAAGCGGCTTGATCGACGCGGGCGCAGATCGCCATTGCCTGGCGGTGTTTCGCAGGGCCGTCACCAGGAGCGCCAGAAACGCCAGCAGGACCGGGATACCGGCGAACGCGGCAAGTTCCAGGTAGCTGTTATGCGGGTGGGCCAGCGGACGCGTCTGCCAGTGCGCGCGATACCGCTCCGCGGCCACGATATAGATGCTCGGACTCAGCCCAACGCCCGTCAATGGGCGCGCCTTGATGACGTTAATGGCGGTCTGCCAGGCCCCCAGCCGCAGCGTGAATTCCCGATTTGCAGTGGCATGCAGCGCCAGTGCGCGCACCTGGTTCCGGAACACAACGCCAATTGCCAGCATGGCGACGCCCAACCCGATGAGTGTGCGCCGCAGGAGGCGACGCGGCACGACACGCCAGAGTAGCAGCGCTATACCGATCGCCAGCGAGAGAAACGAAGCTGTCGTGAACGTGAAAAGCAGGGCGATCAGGACGAGGCACGCCCCCACTCCGCTCAGTATGCGCGTCCACGTTTGGCGGGCCATCAGAAATAGTCCCGCCAGCGGGAAGAACGAGAACGCCAGATATGCGCCGTTCCAGTCTGGATTCTCCAGGAACGAACCCGCTCGCTGGATGCTCAGCCCCGCCAAATGGAAGCCAGATACCGACCCGAGATAGTCCTCCTGCCGGAGCGTTGCGAACAGGAATACGCCAGTGACGCCCTGAATAATGCTATGAACCGCAATGAAAACGGCCACCGCGGACATGAAAATGGCCAGATGTTTCAGCCGCGTGGGTGTCCGGGCGACTTGCGCGCCCAGGATGTACATGAGCAGCGGGCCAACGAAGACTGTCAGAAAGTAGAATCCGGTCTGAGTGATGGATCCACGCGCTACGGCCAGTCCGGCGAGAGCCAAAGTCAGCGCCCAGAATCCTCGACCACTCACGGGCGACCACGGGCGCGCATCCGATTGCGTGAGAAATAAGGCGCCTATCAACAGCGCTGCAAGCGCTATCCCAACCACAGGCTCGCGCAGCGGCAAGCCGACGATTTGATAGAAATCGACGAAGATAACCACGACTACGATCACGCCTGTGAGCGCTGTCTCCTGGCGCGCGAAATACAGCAGCGCGGCGCAGATACCAGCCAATATGGCAAACAGGAGAGACACGCTGTACTGTCCGACGAACGCCAGCGCCACTCCGGCCAGCGTCGCCCATACGGCGAGAATGAGCAGCGCGCGTCGTTGACGCGCGAGCGCGCCATCAATAGTCTCCGCCAGATTAAAGACGCGCATCCTCGTCCTCCTGAGCCAGATTCCTGGCCAGTAAGCTGAGGCCATCCTCAAGCGAAGTGCGCGGCCGCACACCATAGCGAGCGACGAATCGCTCAGGATCGATGCGAAACTCAATGTACTCGGGCGGCGCGCCTTCGTGTGTGATTCGCGCTTCGAGGCCAAACACGCGCGCGGCGCGCTCCACGACCGAGTTCACCGTTTCACCGGCGCCAACGCCCAGGTCGACTGTTTCGGCGCCGCTCGGCGGCTTGTCCAATGTGGCACGGAGCGCCGCGATGGCATCGTCGACATACATCGCGTCAATCAGGTTTTCGCCATCTCCAGTAACCACAAATTTCGGGTTTCGCTCGAATGCGAATCGGCGCGTCACCTTGGTATAGAGCTTGCGAGCCGGCTCGTGTGGGCCGTACGCGCCGAAAAACCGCACAATTGTCGCCCGCCGCGGATTATCGTGGCGCTCGCGCCAGGCGCGCACATACTGCTCCGACGCGAGCTTCGAAATGGCATAGGGCAGCGTGGGCGCGACGGGTGTTTCAGGTCCGACCAGCCCTGTACGTCCATAGTAGACAGCGCCTGACGAAAGAAACACGAGATGCCCAATACGCATGCGCATGAGCACGTTGAGCAGCGTGAGTGTGTTCGACTTCAGATCGGTGTCAGGGCGCTCGATGGATTCTGGAATGGAGGTATTGGCCGCGAGAAACAGACACTGATCCCAATCAGCGCCGATGGCGCGCGCGGCCCCGTCGACCTGCGCCGCATCTGTCAAATCACAAGGATAACAATGCACCCGCCGCTGCACATGCTTGGCAATGAACGACTCAAACGCTCCGTCGTCAGGCCGGTAGAGCGCCGCAATATCCCATTGGTGCGGAAACCGCAGCAGCGCATTCCTTCCTAGGAATCCCGCGGCCCCGACGATCAGCGTTCGCATCGTGCTTCCTTCTTCCCCACCTGACTCGTCTATGCCCGCGCGGCGCCCAGGCGGCGCTCGTAGTACGCCACCGTCGCAGCGAGGCCATCATCCATGCTTATCTGCGGCCGTACATCCACCAGCGATCGCAGCAGCGAGACGTCCGCGCAGTGGCGCCGTACATCACCCGGCCTCGGCTCCTTGCGCTCTACCGGTATCGGGCGTCCTACAATGCGCTCGAGCCTGGCGATGAGCTCGAGCATGCTGATTTCGCTCCCCGATCCAACGTTGACCACTTTGCCACGGGCGGCTGGTTCCGCATACAGCGCCAGCGCCGCCTGTACGGTGTCTGTCACGTAGATGTAGTCACGGGTCTGCTCACCGTCACCAAAAAGCGAAAATGGCTCGCCGGCGTAGAGCGCCCGCAGCAACGTTGGGATGATGCCCGCATACTGGCGATCATTCTGTCTTGGCCCATAGTTGTTGAACGGGCGAACAACGAGCGCATCGACCCCGAACGTGGCAGCGTAGGTGCGCACCAGGTGGTCGCTGGCGGCCTTGCTCGCCGCATACGGTGTGAGCGGATCGAGCGGATGGTCCTCGCCCATCGGCGCGTACCGCGCAGAGCCATACGCCTCTGAAGACGAAAAGTGAACAAGCGTTTCGAACGCTTCCTCGCGCAACAACTCACACAGGGTGGACGTGATCGCAACATTGGTGTCGAAGCAGAACTTGGGGCGCTCAAGCGACGTGGGCAGCGGGATGACCGCCAGATCGAAGACCACCTGGAAATGGTCCGCGCCTAGCGCAGCCCGCAATTGCGACTCATCAGCAGCGTCCGCGCGCAACACGCGCAGGTCGGTCGCATCCTCTCGCGCGGCTGCGAGGTTCTCATCAGTGCCCAGAAAAAAGTTGTCCAGAACCGTAACGCTCTGGGCCCCATCCGCCAGCAGCGCATCAACAAGATGGCTGCCGATGAAACCGGCGCCCCCGGTTACCAGGACATGTTTCCTGGCGACTGTGCGATGTCCGCCGTGTGCCGTCGACTCCATGCGAAAAAAGTCCTCTGTCAACTGTACGCGCCGGGGCGGCCCGCAACCAGCGACGCGCGCTTGGAAGCGGGCTCAGCAGGTATACGTGGTCGTGTAGGTCTTATCTTCGGACAGCTGCGCTTTGAACGTCACGGATTTACCCCCCGTCGCCGCAACCCACGGCGCCGTGACACTCGTTGCCTGAGCGCACGATGGCAAACTCACGCCCATCGCCGCCGCCCAGACGTTTCCGGCCTGATGCTGAATAAGCTCCTGGTACGTCCAGGACGACCCTACCTTGGTCGCGGCGCTCGGGACCTTCCAACTGAGCGTGATCGTTTGGGAGCCGCCGTACCAAAGCGACAGATACCCCGCGAAGACCGCCCGGTTAAATCCCGACCCTTGCCCGGAATATGCCCATCCCGATTGCGAGATCAGCGTCGCCTTGGGCGGGACGTATACCCGCACGTAATCGCGATAGAAATACTTGCTCCCATAGTCATTCGCTGCGCTCGCCGCGGAGGTCGGCCAGTTATACGCGAGTGTCAGCTTGTGGACCGCATTCCCGTTCGTATCGATGGTCACCTTGTCCGTCATGCTGTAGGTGATGAAGTCATTCGCCTTGTTCGCGATGACATTCGCATCTACCACCAGGAGGCTGTCACCTGAAGGAGGCGCGTCGATTGTGCTTGCGGCATGGTGCTTCTGCAGAATCTGCTCGGCGACAGGGTTGTTGAAGTAGACCTGGACATCCTTCGTGGCGAACGCGCTGACCGCCAGCCGTATGAACTGGCCGCGCTTGGCGCTCATGATGGACTTCACACGCGCCATGAAGTGCACGAACAGATAGGCGGTAAACTTCTTCCGTTGTGAGGATAGGCTTCCAGGGTCAGGCACATATTCTGAGCCATGACCCGGTCCAAGTTGATGGTAGTGGATGAGATTCACCAGATTAGAGGGCGTGACCGTTTCATTGAACTCTGGCACATAGATTGGCCCAGTGATCGCCAGCGCGCGCTGAATGACCCACGGAGTGATGGAAATGACGCCCTGAACCTTGTCTGTCCCGCCCTCGAGCCGATAATTCGTCTCGGCGTTGCGCGCGTCCGTCGGGAAATCCGCGTCAAGGTTTGAGTCACGCACGCTCCAGTTCGTCACGAGTGGGAACCACTGGTATTGCGTTGGGAACGGGATAAACCCGCCAGCAAACTCAAATGGTCGGTCGAGTAAATCAACATCCTTGACGTGCAGACTCTCGAGCAGGCTGTTCTGCAATGTCATAGTGCCAATATTGCCGATGAAACCGCCACCGGGGCGAAGCTCTGTAGAGTCCAGCAGTTCCACCAGGTAATTCGTCGGCTGGCCCACGCCAAGCAACGGGCCGGCGATTCCGATGATCGTTTGAGCCTCTTGCAAATCCTGGCGGATGGTCGGAAGCTGAGCCTTGATCTTCGCGAGTTGCGCGCCAATAGTGGGATCGAAGGAGAGATCTCCCGGCTGCAGCCCATTGATTTGCCGAGTGGACGCATCCAGAAGTCCGCTAATCTGAGTCAGGTTCGCCTGTATTGTCGTGAGGTCGGCGGCCGTCAGGCCTTTGCTCGGTGGAGTCGACGACGCGTTTGAACTCGTCGACGAACCCGAACTTCCCCCAAAGGGATTACTTACCGCGCCGATAAAGGTTGCCGCTGCATCGCATCCGGTCACGCCAATTTGCGCGAAATTGGTCGCTAGCGCCGAAAGCCGTCTGACTGCGGTGAGTTTCCCGCCTACAAATGGCGATGAGTCGAGCGCGGTAGGGATATTCTTCAACGTAGCGTTCACATGCTGAAAGTCCTGCTGGCCAGCAACGAACTCGCCGCGCGCCCGCTGGACTGTCGCAACGGAGAATCCAGAGCCAGCGAGGCTCGCAAGCAGTTTCTCACCGGTCTTGAGATGGTTGAGCCCCTGGCGCGCCTGGGAATACGCTCCACCTCCAACCGTGGCCGCCGCGATCCCCGTGACTAGCGACGACACCGCGCACACCGCGATGACAGCCACTAGCGTTATCATGATCGCGCGCTGGCGCCTGGAGATGGGAGGCCTGGCAGGCTTGCCGCCCCGGCCCGCGGGCGCGGACGGCGCCGAGCCCCAGCGAGGAGTTTCCGGCGTCTGCAGCATCGGGTCAACAACTGTACGGTCCCAATCCGTGCCACGCGCGTCCGAGGGACTGCCTCTGTTCCACGGACTCGTCCCGCCACCTGTACGCTGTCGTGAGTTAGCGGTGGACGCGCCACGCACGGGGGGCGCGTAACCCGGCGTGTTCGGTGACTGAGATGCAGAACCGCCTCTCGACTCTCGCCGGTCGGCTGATTGATCGTAATTCGCGCCGCCGCGCTGATCATCCCAGTGGCTGCCCGTCGCGCCCCGGGAGCGAGGCCGCACATCGGGTCCGCCATCATTCCACTCTTGTTGAGATGAGTGCCGAGGCGCCGATTGGCCGCCGCGGCGGGTCCGTCCTCGATCACCTTCCGGCGTATAGGGATTGGAAAAGCCATCCACAGCCCTTCCATCCTCGTCGCTCCACAGACGACCTTCTCCGCGCGATGGCTGACTGGTGCGCGACGGCCCCAGGTCATCGCGACCGTTCGTCCCGCCTTTGGAAGGATATCGCGCGTCGCCGGAGCGACGTTGGTAGCGGTCATCATCTCGATTCACGCGGATCCACCTTCTCTATAGTCAAGGCGGCTGCGCGTACCATGCGCGGGCATCTCAAATGCCTCTGACCTCAGACCGCCACTATCGGGGGCGACAGCGTACACTGGAGCTCCTTGCCTGCGCCCAGACCCGTCATCCGCAATTGCGCTCCTGGGGAAATGAGAGTTCGATGCGCGGTCTCCCTCTAAACCGCCAAGAAAGACGTAACCGATCGGCGCCTGATCTGATGCGTCCAGCGCGTCGCTCAACTCCGCCAGGTCGCGCCGCCGTGCGGTCTGCGGATCAACGATCACGATCACGCCGTCGATAAGAGACGCAAGCGCGCCCTGCTCATGACGAAACAGCGCTGATGGCGTGTCAAACACCACCACGTCGGCGGGGAGTCGCTCAATCGCGCCAATTGCCCGCAAACACATCTCGGAACCCAATATCCGCTCAGGATTAGGAGGACGTGTACCGGCGGCAATAAAGCGCAGACGCGCGTCGGCGGAACGCTCGGGCACGCGCACCGCTCGCATAATATTCGAGGTCTGTAATTGAGCGCTTTTCGCGCTAAGCGTTAAATCGCTCAGCCCCGGTTCGGCCGCTAATCCAAACCGTTCATGTAGCGCGCCATCCCGTAGTCGCGCGTCAACCAGCAATGCGTTGCCGCCCTCCATGGCAATGGAGTTCGCCAGTTCGGCCGCCAGCGCGCTGGCGCGCGATGATGGAGTGGGGCTGACAAGCGCCAGCGTGCGTAATGGCCCCTCAACCTGCAGAAAGCGAAGATCGCGCGCGAGCGATTTGGCGACTTCAGCCATGGAAGTGGCAGACGCGGGAGCGGCGCCTTGTGTTGGCGGGCGACCAAGTCTACGCCAGCTAAAGTTCGATTCCACGGCCTCGGCGCTCGCGACACGCGAATTCAGCCAGTCTCTTCCGATGATGAGGACGAGCGCGAGAGCGATACCGATCAGCGCGCCTGCCAGCCCTGTCACGATCTGGTGGGACAGGACGGGGGTTCCACTCACCGGCGCGGGACTCGCGACGCGCATCACGGTGGATTGAGACGCTTCGATCGACTGAATCCTGCTTAGAGTCCCCTGGGTCTCGGCGAATTCGGCTTGAGCGCCCTCAAGTTGCGCACTAAGTTGCGTTGCAAGCGCCGGGTCACTTGGAGGCTGTCCAAGTTGCGCGAGCTGGGCCTGCAATTTTACTATCGCGTCCGCCTGCGACGTCAGCGCGGTTTGGAAGGGCGCTTGTGACTGCGCATTGATAGTCGCTAGCCCCCGCATGTACGTCGTTACGACCGCGCTCGCCACCGCATTCGCGAGACGAGCCGACCGGCTGGCGTCGCGATCACGTACGGTAATGGACAACAACTCCGTGTTGGCTAGCGGGCTCACAGTGAGCTCGCTTCGCACGCTGGCGACACTCAAGCCTTCTCGGCTTGCTATCGGTCGCAGCAGGCCATCACTCAAGGCGAGTTGCGCGCCGGTATGCGTCACACGGTCGACGATGACGCCTACTGAGGCGCTGGAAGGTGTGGAGCGCAGATCGACCTGTACAAGCGCGGTGGAAGAATACACAGCGAAGAGCAAGCCACCACCCAGCCAGCCGCCGATGCCGCCGAACAGCGCGCATAGCAGCGCCAACCACCAGAATCGCACAAGGCGATCCCTGTAGTAGCTCGGCGAAATGCCCCTCACGCCAACTCCTCCTGCCAACAGCCCATCGGTAGCTCGTCAAAAACAGCCCATCAGCGCTTCACGGACGTGCGCCGCCCGTATTGTAACCGCAGGCTACGCCACGGGTCTACTCGCATAGGACAGAGCGCGCCCCGACCGATTCGACTCAGTACACCATGGTGACCACATGCGTGTTCAGAAACTGGAGTCGCTCTAACGCGCTCGCGAGCCACTCCATGCGCGGCGCGACACGCCGCGCCAGAGGGGGGGCCAAAGTCACACGCCGGGAACAAGTCTGCGCGCCAGGCCAGTGAAAGAGCCGTCGCATTTCTGAAACACTCACTCCGCGCACCGCGGGATTGCGCGGATTGCTATAGACAAAATCATGGCAAATGATTACGCCCGTCTGCTTGCGTACACGCCGCATCTCCGCCGCCACCGCGTCTCTCGCCGTTGCATCGAGTATCGAGCTGAGGACGGTGAAGCACATGACGATGTCAAACCGCTCGTCCTCAAACGGCAATTGGTGGGCGCTGCCGACCGACCACTGAATTCCGGGATGTTGCGCGCGTGCGGCGTCGATCCGCTTTGGCAAGAGATCGACGCCGTACAAATTCTCGGGACGCGCGCCATAATCGAGGAAGCGGCGCAATTCCAACCCGGAGCCGCAACCGACGTCGAGCACAACAGCCTCAGACAATCGCGTCATGCCGCGCCGCTTCAACAGCCCGAGCACCGCGCGCTCCACGGACTGCGTGTGCGCCAGGGCCGCTTCATCGAACAAGCCGTACTGCCCAGCCGAAGCGCCTCTCGCGGCTCTGGCGCTGTATTCATCGCGGATGCGGTCGAGTTCCCGCGCAATCTCGCCGTCCGAGTTGGCGGAATGGGTCAGATCGCCATCCTCGCCGTTCGGCGCTTGTCGCTCACGCTTCATCACGACGCCACGTGCGCCGTCGCAGTACTGCTTGATCGCGCATAACTCGCCAGCAATGCGCGCAGCCCTGCGTTGTCCGCTTGCTCCAGCCGCTGGGAGAATCCTGCCATCCAGCGACTGAGCGTCTCAGGATCCGGCGACGCGGGCATACGCGTCACCTGCAGGATTTTCGAGAATTGCGTGCGCTCGAGCGACTCCTCCGACGCCGCGAGTCGTTCATGAAGTTTCTCGCCGGGTCGCAGTCCAGTGTAGGTGATGTGCACGTCCTGATTGATGCGCAACCCTTTCATGCGGATCATTTTCCTGGCGAGGTCGGCGATGACGACTGGCTCGCCCATGTCCAGCAGGAACAGACTCGACTGTTCGGCGATCGTGGCGGTAAGTAGAACTAGGCCGCACGCCTCAGGTATTGTCATGAAATAGCGTGTCGTCTGCGGATCGGTGACCGTCACAGGCCCGCCGGATTCAATCTGGCGTTCGAATGTCGGGACAACGCTTCCGCGACTTCCAATGACATTACCAAATCGCACGGCGCAAAACAAAGTGCTGGCGCCGTCATTTTGCGCCATTGACTGCACAATCAACTCGCCCAGGCGTTTTGATTCACCAAGCACGTTGATAGGGTCCGCCGCCTTATCGCTCGAGATGAAGATAAACCGCTCAACACCATAACGCTGAGCGCTCCGGCACACGGCGTACGTACCCAGCACGTTGGTGCGTACCGCCTGCTGCGGATGATCCTCGAGCAGGGGCACATGCTTGTATGCAGCCGCGTGGAAGACGATGCGCGGCCGCGTCTCACGGAACACCGCATCCATGTCGCCCTCATCCGTGATGTCACCGATGCGCGGCTTCAGACGTTCCCGATTGGCGCTGGGCAAGCTCTCCGCGAGGTCAAACAACCCTGTTTCATTCGTATCAAGCGCAATCAGGCGCGCTGGCGCCAGTCGCAGTAGTTGACGGCAAAGCTCCGAGCCGATAGAGCCTGCGGCGCCGGTCACCAGCACCACCTTGCCCGCGACGAGCTTCTCAGTGTCCTCAGACTCCAGCGCGATAACCTCACGCCCGATCAAGTCGGCGACATTCACATCGCGCAGGTATGTGGATCGCGCAGTGACGCCGAGCGTATCGTTGAGGCTCGGTAGAATCTTGATACTCACGCTCGTCTGTTGGCAAAGCGCGATGACTTCGCTGATGCGCTCAGGCCCAGCGATAGGCATGGCGATAGCGACGACGTCCACGTTCGAGTGCTTGACGATTTGCGGAATCCAATCGATCGGGCCAAACACCGGCTTGCCATGGAGGCCGCGGTTCCACTTAGTCTCATCGTCGTCCACGAACCCAATGATGCGGTATCCGTCCACGCTGTTGAGGACGAGACGCTGCGCAAGCGTCGCGGCCGCCTGCCCCGCGCCAGCAACCAGCACCCGTGTGACCGGGCCTTTGGGTCTTTGCTGCGCCCAGCTTGGGCGCAGCCGGGGAGCAAGCTTCACGCCAGCCAAGTAGGGAGCAAACAGCAGGAATCCTGTGACAATTACGCTGTTTGGCATCTCGGTTATTGGCCAGACCCGGAGCCCAGCCAGCACCGCTACGACAGGAATGAGCACGACCGCCGCATCGAGCAGAAGAACGAGTTCGCGAACGCTGGCATAGCGCCAGAGACGGCGATGAACACCAAACAAATAGGAAATCGCGGCATAGATGATACCGATGAGGGCGCTCGGAACGAGGAGTTGCAGCGCCTGGCTGGCGGGAAATTTCGACCGATCGAGATATCCGATACAGGCCGCCGACTCGAACGCGGTCGCAGTGACAAGAATGTCGAGCAGCACTGAGCGGCCGTAGCTACGAACACGCCGCACGATTTTGTCCTGAATCCACCACCGCAGTCCTCGGGCAGGCGCACGAGTAGAGCCAGCGCTCTCAGAAACAAGTGTGGGACTTGGCGAGGACACCTTATCCATTGCGTTCCTTCCTTGATCTAGGGGCAACGGGCTCTGGCTCAGCAGCCCCGTGCGCCGGCTCCAGCATGCCTTGGCTGACGTCAGCGGACGTTGGAACCAGGAACCGCGCGAGCGATGATGCGGGCGGAATGAGAATGACGATTGCGGTCAGCATGATAATGCTCGCGTCGAGCCAAAGAGACACATGCGCGATGTATTCCAGGTCAATGCGCAATTTGGCAGGCATGACTACCGTTCTATACAACGTATCCGGGTCAGAACCAGACAGGAACTGGCTCTCATCCCGGTACACGATCTGGGTCAGGCCGGTCACACCAGGCCGAACAGTCAATACGCGGCGCTGTTCGGAGGTGTAAAGCGCAACATATCGAGGAGCCTCTGGGCGTGGTCCTACCAGGCTCATCTCGCCGCGCGCCACGTTGATGAGCTGAGGCAATTCATCGAGCTTGAGTTTCCGGAGTACACGTCCGACAGGAGTAACTCGCGGGTCATCGCGCACCGTGATCGCGGCGCCCTCCGCGGGGCGAATGCGCATTGTCCTGAACTTGAGCATCTTAAACGGAGCGCCCTGTCTGCCAATTCGTTCGCCGTGGTAGAAGATGGATCCACGGTCGCTGAGCCAAACCAGCGCCGCTACGATGGCGAGGATCGGGAAAAGCGCGACAATCGCAAGCGCCGCAATTGTGAGATCACATGCTCGCTTCATTGCACTTCCCCTGGGACATCGTCTCTGGGCCACCGGGGCCCTAGAGACGCGCTGCCTCAACAGTGTCACATACCGCCTGAATGACATCATCCAGGTCGCCATCGGTCATGCCCGGGTAAATGGGCAGAGAAATCTCCCGCTCGAACGCATCCATCGCCACAGGGTAGTCGTCCGGCCGCAACTGGAATTCATCGCGGTAATATGGGTGCATATGAAGCGGAATAAAATGAACGCTGACACCGATGTTGGCCGCTTGCAACCGTTCAATGAACTCCGCGCGGTCGATCCGTAAGTGATCAGGCCGAATCCGGAGCATGTAGAGATGCCAGGCATGCTGGCCATCTGCTGAGTCTGGCGGGGTCTCAAGCGCGTTAACGTTCTCAAAGGCCGCGGTGTATCGCTTCGAGATATCGCGTCTGCGCTCGAGCAGCCAGTCGCGCCGTTCGAGCTGCTGGAGGCCAAGCGCGGCTGAGATGTCAGTCATATTGTACTTGAAGCCGGGCGCTAGCACCTCGTAGAACCAGGACCCTTGGGCGGAATATCGCTTCCAAGCGTCCCGGCTGATTCCATGCATGGCCATAATCGCCGCACGCTCGGCGTATGCTGGGTCGTTCGTCGTCAGCATGCCTCCATCACCAACCGCCAGCGTCTTCGTTGCGTAGAAACTGAACGCCGTCACATCGGCGATGGTCCCGATCATGCGCCCTTTGTAGGTTGATGGGAAGGCATGCGCGGCGTCCTCAATGACAGCGATGCCATGTTGGCGGGCGATGGCGAGAATCGGATCGAGGTCAGCCGCTAACCCGGCAATGTCGACCACGATAACGGCGCGCGTACGAGGAGTGATCGCCGCTGCGAAACGCTCGGGGTCCAGGTTGCAGGTCCGGGGCGCCACATCCACAATGACCGGTCGGGCTCCCATATGGACGATTACCATGGCGCTGGCGGTGAAGGTATAATCGGGCACGATGACTTCGTCACCAGGGCGAATTCCGATGGCGTCCAGCGCGAGGTGAAGCGCGGCCGTCGCTGAGCTACAGGCCACCGCGTGCCTGGCGCCCACAACCGCCGCGAAATCCGCCTCAAATCGCTTGGTCTTCGGGCCAATAGCAAGCCAGCCCGAGCGTAACGTGTCTACGACCTCATCAATTTCGGCCTGCGTAATGTGCGGCGTGGCAAATGGCAGAAATGTCGTGCGCCTGGGCCGCGGCGACACTTGTTCCGTCACGGTCGCGCCCTCGTGTTGAGCGTCCAAGCTACTCTCCTTCACATCGGCGTTACGAGTTTCGGGTCCGGTTATCTACCAATGGAACAAGCTCCGCAGTTTCTTGCATGACCGCGGTCGAGTCGCTCCGTGCGCTTGAGAGCGCAGCGACGATGTGGCCTTCGAGTGCGCTCGTCAGCAGCTCCCGGTCGAAGCGCTCGACGACAAATGCTCGTCCGCGCGCCCCCAGTATCCGCGCCTCGTCTGGGCGCGCGCGCAACCGCTCGATAGCTTGCGCGAGGGCGGAGCCGTCTTCGGGCTGGATGTAGAGCGCTGCGCCTGCCTGCCGCTCAACCAGATCACGCGCTTCGCCATCGACGGCCAGCAGTATAGGGCGGCCGCTCGCCATCGCCTCATACAGTTTAGACGGAATAGCCCCGGCGAAGAGAGGAATATTCTTCAAAGAGACCAGACATGCGTCGGCGGCGGCAAGTACTCGCGGCATCCGCGCGTGCGGCAACGCGTCCAGAAAATCAACGTTTGTGAGGCCACGTCGCGTCGCCTTCGCCAGGAGTTCAGCTTTCGCAGCCCCTTCGCCAGCGAGGACGAACCGCACATTAGGGTCAGCGCGCAGCCGTTCGGCGGCGTCCAGCGCGATCTCAAGCCCCTGCGCCAGTCCGATGGTGCCGGCGTAAAGGACGGTGTAGCGGTCATCCCACCCAAGCTCAGCGCGCGCCTCATCCCGCGATTGGGGCTGAAAGACCGTCGTGTCCACACCGTTCGTGAGCCGGAACACCCTCGACTCAGGTAAGCCGCGCCCGACCAGCGTCGCGCTAATGCCCTCGGTCACAGCCCAAACCGCCGCCGCATGCCGATAAGCGGACCATTCGAGGCGCTCAGCGAGCCAGATCAGCCAAGGATTCCGCAATGCGCCAAGCTGCACGGCCGATTCCGGCCAGATGTCGGCCACCGTGAAAATGTACGGGCAGCGCTTCAGCCATGCGAGCGCGCGCCCAGCAAGGGCGTCAAACAGCGGTGGCGACTCAACAATGATGATATCCGGATCACCTATTTTTGGAGCGCCCAGGAACGGAGAGAGGAGACCAAACGACAACTGCGACAAGATGCGCCGGAAGAACCCTTTGTTCGGGCTGACATAGCTCCAGACACGCACGACTCGCACGCCATTCCACAACTCGGTACGCCGCTGCCCGCGCCCATACCCTGCGAAGACGATGCCATTTGGGTAATTTGGCGCCGTGGTCAGCACACTGACCTCATGGCCACGTCGCGCCAGGCGCAGCGCGGTTTCACTGATCCGCGCTTGCGCCGCCCCAACTTCTGGCGGGAAGTATGGCGTCACGAACAGAATGCGCGACATCTCTTCAGCATCCTCAACATACCGGCGCGCGGCGATATCACGCGCCAGTGACAGCGCGCTCTCAGACTAGTGACGCTGCGCGTTTCCGTTTGTAACGTTGCACGGGTGTCTGGGTAAGGAGTTGTGACACTGATCACAGGTCGGTAGCTGCTCTGCGCCTCACCGTGTGGCGGGCCACGCGGAGAGCAAAGCGGCAATCCGTTGGGCAGCGTCACCTTCACCGTACGGGTTGACAATTGGCCTATCTGGCGGCTCCGCCCGCCAGGCGGCGAGCATCGCATCAGGATCAAACGCCACGAGCGTGTTCCATCCGGCGTTGATAGTCTCCGGCCATTCTGTGCTATCACGCAGCGTGACACATGGCGTTCCAAGCAGGAAGGCCTCTTTCTGTACGCCACCGGAATCGGTCACTACGCGAAATGCGCTCGCCGTCAGCGTGAGCATGTCCAGGTAGCCTAACGGCTCCACAACCTGTATCTGTCCGCCCACATGCAGTCCATATTGATCAATGAGCTTGCGTGTACGCGGGTGGATCGGAAACACGACCGCACTCTCCAGGCGCTGCAATCCATCCATGATGCGACTGAGGGCCTCGGGATCATCTGTGCTCGCCGCGCGGTGGACTGTCGCCAGCGTAAACGCCCCCGCTGTGACACCAAATTGCCGCAGGAGGTCGCGCTCGCGCTGCTCCAAACGCGGACGCATGCTGAGCAGCATGTCAAACATCACGTCGCCGGTCAGATGGACGCCGGAGGTGACACCCTCATCTTTGAGATGGTCGACGGCCGCTTGAGTGGGACAATAGAGTTGTGACGCGACATGGTCGGTCACCACGCGATTGATCTCTTCCGGCATCTTGCGATCGAAGCTGCGCAGGCCCGCCTCTACATGGCCGACGGGGATATGCAACTTAACCGCCGCCAGGGCCGCCGCCAGCGTTGAGTTCGTATCCCCAAACACGACCAGGCCATCGGGCCGTTCACGGAGCAGTGCGTCTTCGATCGCCGCTAGCATGTGTCCTGTCTGCTCACCGTGTCTGCCAGACCCGATGCCTAAATTGTGATCAGGCTGCGGAATGTCCAACTCAACGAAAAATGCGCCCGACATGCGCTCGTCGTAGTGCTGACCGGTGTGCACGATGATCTCATGATGTCCCGCGGCGCGAATAGCGCGACTCACCGGCGCCAGCTTGATGAATTGCGGGCGAGCGCCAACCACGGATACGATCTTCATGGCCGCGTTTCCATGCCGCCATCACCGATCGCAAGATAGGTGATACCCGCTGATTCGACGCGGTCACGCGTGAAAACATTGCGTCCATCAAGCAACGCCTTGCATGTCGAGAATGCGCTGAGATCCAGATTGGTAAACTCAGCGTGCGCTGCTTGCGCGGCGATCGCCTTTACACGCGCCTCTCCACCAGCCGGAAGTGGCTCGTATCCTAGCTCGCGTAGTTCCTCGTCGGAGTAGAGCGGATCGGAGACGTACACCACCGCGCCCCGCCGCTGCAACGCGTCGCGTAGCAGGCGGGCTGAGGTAAACGCCGTCTCGCGCACGTTTCCTCGATACGCTACACCCAAAATAAGCGCCGGTACTCCGTTCAGGTCGCCGACAACCGACGCGATCCGCTCCGCCGCATAGTCCGCCATGCCATCGTTGATGGAGCGCGAGCGGCGCGGAAGCGTCAGTTGAGAGTCATCGTCTACGGCGCCTTGCATGAGAAAGTAGGGGTATACAGGGATGCAATGCCCCCCAACCCCAACACCTGGCTGGTGGATGTGTGAATACGGTTGGCTGTTCGCGGCGGCAATCGCGGTCGTCACGTCGAGCCCGTGAGTATCCGCGAAGCGCGCGTACTCATTCGCCAACGCGATATTGACATCGCGGTAAGTCGTCTCGATCAGCTTGACGAACTCAGCGTCCTCCATAGAACGCATGCGTGTGATGCGCGCGTCCAGAACCGAGGAGTAGAAGGCGACCGCAGCGTCCCCGCTGGCGTCATCAAAACCGCCGACCACCTTTGGATAGGTCGCCAGATCGCGGAATACAACGCCGGACGAGACGCGCTCAGGGCTGTAACCGAGAGAGAAATCGCGGCCGGCAATGAGCCCCGACGACTCCTCCAGCGTTGACCGGAGCAGACCGCGCGTCGTGCCAACTGGTAGCGTCGTCTCATACACGACGAGGGCGCCCCGCTGCAGCCCCGCGCCGACCGCCTGGGACGCGCTCACGATTGCGCGGTAGTCCACCTGATGGCGATCATCCACCATCACCGGCACGATGACCACGACCACACTGGCGGCGCGCACGGCGGCGGCTGTGTCGGTGGTCGCGCTGAGTTTTCCAACCGCGCGCAGTCGGGCGATGTCGCCGGCGATGCCTGGCTCCTCGTGAACATGCGCCTCGCCCGCATTGATCGTCGCGACGACTTGCGGGTTGATGTCACAGCCAATAACGGTCTTTCCATGGTTCGCGTACTGAACCGCCAGCGGTAAGCCGATTTTTCCCAAGCCCACCACAGCGACCGTCGCCGATCGCGCGTCGCCTACAGCGCCCGAATCGGAGCTCCGCATGCCAACACCTTTCCAGTCTTCGCCGATTCCAGAAGCTCCTGCGCCACCGAGAGCGCCGCGAGGCCATCGATACCTGTAACGGAAGCCTGCGACCCACCGCGAATCGCCTGGAAGATATCCTCATATTCCAGGCGCAACGGCTCAGCCTTGTGGACCTTGAAACGCGTCATCACACCATCACCCACGCCGGCAAGTGACCCCATCTGCCCCCAGGCGGACGGCTCAAAGTCGTTTTCGGTGAAAGTCAGTTCCTGCGTCAGGTAATTGAGGTAGAATAGGCCCTTCTCGCCCGTCACTGTGAGCTCTCGCGCCTTCGTCGGCGTTAGCCGGTTGACGTCCAGCATGCCAAGCGCGCCAGAATCGAAGCTCAACACGGCCAGTAGCAGGTCTTCGAAGTTGTGCCGGACAAGCTGCCGGGTCCGGGCGAATACCGACTCCACGTGGCTTCCAGTCACAAATCGCATCACATCGATGTCATGTGTAGCCAGGTCGAGCGTCACGCCGACATCGCGGATTCGCGGCGGAAATGGGCCGAGGCGCCGTCCGTGGAGTTGATAGATATCGCCGAGCATCCCTTCCTCAAGTAGTTGCTTGAGTCGCCGCACCGCAGGATTGAAGCGCTCAACATGTCCCACGGCAAGAATCAGACCCCGCGCGTGCGCCAGGGCGACCAGAGCGCTGGCTTCCTCGACGGTCTTCGCAATTGGCTTCTCGACCAGCGTATTGCAGCCGTGTTCGAGCGCAAAGGAGGCGACTTCGAAGTGAGTGGCGGTCGGAGTGACTACGAGCACCAAATCAGGCATGGTCTGCTCGATCATCTCGCGGTAATCCGCGAATCCCGGCACGTGAAAGATGCGGACAGCGCGAGACAACGTATCGGGCATGCTCTCGGCTAGCCCCACAACGCTCACGACGCCAGAATCGAAGTCTCGCAGCACTCGAAGATGATTGGCGCCCATCGCGCCCGCGCCGATCAGCCCAATCCTCAGCGGAGTGTTCGATGCGCTCATTTGCATAGCGCAATGACCTCATCCGCCACACGTTCCAGATCGGAGTCGCTGAGCGCGGGATGCACAGGCAACGAGAGCACCTCACTTGCGGCGCGCTCGGCCACGGGAAGCGATGCGCCGAATCCCTGCTCAACGAAATAGGGCTGCTGATGAATTGGCCGGGGGTAGTGAACGCCAGTGCCAATACCGCGCAATTTCAGGGTATCAGCCCAGTCATCGCGATTTCCGCGCGCGCGAATGGTGTACTGATGGAATACGTGTTGGTACCCGGGCTGGACCACCGGCGTCTTCACATGTTCACCCACGCGACCTGTCAGATACGCCGCATTCGCGCGACGGCGATCATTGAACCCAGGCAACTTCTCCAATTGCGCCAGGCCAAGCGCGCCCTGAAAATCGGTCATGCGCAGGTTGTCACCCAGCGCAATATGGACATACCGCTCGCGCTGGCCGTGGCTGCGGTAGAGACGCGCATGGGCAGCGACCTCCGGGTCGTCGGTCGTCACCATGCCACCTTCGCCTGTGGTCATGTTCTTGGTAGCGTAGAACGAGAAACACCCCGTGCCAAAGCCACCAACGGGCTTGCCGTTGAATGTCGCTAGGTGGGCCTGGCACGCATCCTCGATAAGCGCTAGATTGTGCGCCTTCGCGAGCGCAAGGAAACGGTCCATCGCCGCTGGATAGCCATAAATGTGCACAGGCATAATGGCTTTGGTGCGTGGCGTTATCGCGCGCTCAGCCTGTTCGGGTGAAAGATTGAAAGTGATCGGGTCGATGTCGGCAAAAACAGGTCGAGCGCCGGTCAGCAGGACAGCGTTCGCGGTGGCGGCAAAGCTGAAAGGCGACGTGATGACCTCATCGCCCGGGCCGACTCCGTGAGCCAGAAGCGCGATATGGAGCGCAGCCGTGCCAGACGAAACGGCGATGGCTTCCCGAACCTGGCACATCTCGGCGAACCGACGCTCAAACGCCGCTACCCGTTCACCTTGCGCGAGCTGCCCGGACTCCAGCGCGTCACGTACACTATCTAGTTCTTCTTGGCCGATCATTGGCTTGGCGACAGGAATCACGCGAACCCCTCCATCCGCGGGTAGGTCATCCATTGACCTGCCACGCTCGATTATCGTATCACGACACGCACTCGCGTAATTTTAGGAACAGCGCGCCAGGAGCGCGTGTCACGTTTATAGGTGGTTAGGAATTGTCGCCTGCGCGGCACACGGGACAACGCGGGAACAGCCCATCGACTGGCGCTTCTTTCACGTCATCCAGTAACCGCCCGCACGCGCAGACGTACCCACGCAACCGGGCTGGATTGCCATAAACCAGGCCATGATCCGGTACTGACCGCGTCACGACCGAGCCCGCGCCAACCAAAGCGAATCTGCCAACGGTCACATTCGGCAACACAATCGATCCTGCGCCTACTGACGCGCCATATCGCACGGTAACCGGGCCAACTTCCCAGTCATTATTACCTTTTAGGCGACCGTCTGGGGTAATCGAACGTGGCAAAACATCATTGCAGAAGCAGACATGTGGACCGACGAACACGCCGTCTTCGAGCGTGACGCCATGGAAGATGGAGGAATTGTTCTGGATCTTCACCATGTTTCCGATGGACACGTCGAAATCAACATACACGTTCTTGCCAATGTTACAGTTCTCGCCAATGCTGGCGCCTTCACGCACCTGCGCCTGGCTCCAGATTCGCGTTCCGGCGCCGACCGACGCGCGCTCAGACACATCCGCAGTGGGGTGAATATACGTTGGCATGCCGAATTCTTGCTCTCATCTCTGTTGGCCACTCACCCTCAGCGCATATCACGCCGCGTTTGTGCCCTGGGCGCCATATCTGTGTGAAAGGAGCGCGCTGGCGCGACAGCCCCCAAAGGAATAACGGCAGACTCGCATACAGGTATCATCCGTGAGACTTCCTGAGTACGCCACTGCGAGTACCGAGCGGATCTGGCAGCTGGGAGGCGTGGTCGTACAATGAGCGGGCGCAAACTGCGCGGCGGCCTGCGTATGGGGGTACAATACGGCGCAATGGGTGAACATCCACAAGTCGAAGAGCGTCGCGCGCTTCCCTACTTGATTCTGCGCACTGATGGCGCCAGCCGGGGCAATCCGGGACATTCCGCGGCCGGCATCGTCCTTGAGTCGCCCGATGGAACTGTTCTGGCGACAGGCAAACTCTATCTCGGCGTTATGACGAACAATCAAGCGGAATACCGGGCGCTCATTCTGGGCCTCAAGTCGGTCGCGCACTTCCACCCCGCGCAGGTGCGCGTATTCATGGACAGTGACCTGATCGTCAACCAAATGCGTGGGACCTACAAAGTCCGTCATCCTGACCTGGAACCCTTGTGGCGCGAGGCTTGCGCGCTTGTGAAAGCGTTGCCGTCCGTCACATTCGACCATGTGCCACGCGCCCAGAACGCGCTTGCGGATAAGCTCGCGAACGAAGCGCTGAATGCGCGAACCGAGCGGTAGGTTGCCGCTTCGCGAAGCGCGACGAGCTATGGAACCCGGGAATCATCGAGGAGGCGGCTTGGCAAAAATAACAGACGAAGGCGTCACGCAGCCACTGCCACCATCCCTTACGCCGCGGCCCGTTCGCGCTCGGAGAACGCGTCGCCGGGTCGCGCGCGGCGCGCTTGTCACGTTCATCCTCGTGGCCGTACTACTAGCGGGCAGCGGAGCGTATGCGTATTTCCGGCTAACCGCCACGGTCACGAACTTCGCGGGTCCGCACTTCAATTCGAATTCAAACGCGGTCTGGCTGGAGCATGCGTGGTCTGGAGAGCCGCAAAGCGCCGCGGCGTATGATGCGCTCGCCGCGCAGCTCCAGCGCGAGCAAATCAGGTACGTCTACGCGCATGTAGGCCCGCTCGCCAGCGATGGCACGATTCCCCCCAGCCTTGCGCCATACGCGGCCGACCTCGCCGCGGCGCTGCATGATCGGATACCTGACGTCAAGGTGCTGGCATGGATTGGGCAGCTCGAGGCAGCCAGCGGCGCGCCCGCTGACGAGACTGTAGATCTGGCGCAGTCAGCCGTGCGCGGCGCAATCGTTGGCACAGCGGATGACTTTGTCAGGAAATACGGCTTTGATGGCGTCCATTACGACATCGAGCCGATCCGCAACAACAATCCCCATTTCCTCGATCTACTCATCGAGACGCGCTCCTCACTTCCCGCGGGCGCGCTCATTTCCGTCTCCGCGCAAAAATGGGCGCCCAATGCGCACCTCGCAGATCTCCTGTACCGCGCTGGACGAGGTGGACAGTGGTGGACATCCTATTATTTCGCCGCGGTTGCTGCGCATGTAGACCAATTGGCGGTCATGACCTATGACAGTGGAGCGCCCACCGCGCAAGCCTACGAGATCTTTGTCCAGCAGGAAACGAAGCACATCCTGGCGGCGGTACGCACAGCGCGCCGACCACCAGAGGTGCTGATCGGCGTCCCTACGTATAATGGTGATAATGCATGGTTCCACCAATCCGCCGAGAACATGCGTACAGGACTACTGGGCGTCATCGCTGGGCTCAACAGCGACGACGAGACACAGCCATTCGCAGGTGTCGCTATCTACCGGATGGCGGTGACGTCTGACGCCGACTGGCGAACCTATGATGAACTCTGGCTTGGCGAGTCGACGCAGGCTAGAGCCTAGTCCAGAACCGACCGCGCCACCGCCGCCGCTTCGGGAATGTTCACCGCGCGCTGCTCGCCGGTGCGCAGGTCGCGCAGCGTCGCCTCGCCACGAGCCGCCTCATCCGGACCAATGATGAACGCCAGCGGGATTCCTCGCTTATTGGCAAACGCGAGTTGTTGACCTAATCCCTTCGGGTCCGGATACAACTCTGTACATACACCGCCAGCGCGCAGTGTCCTCGCGAGCGCCAGCGACGCATCAGCCGTCTCCTTGCTGAAGCAGGTGACGAGGGCTTCGGTGGCGGTGAGCGCCTCGTCCTTCAAAAGTCCTGCGTCCTCCATGGCCACCAGAATGCGGTCCACGCCGAACGAGATGCCCACCGCCGGAATATCCTTTCCCAGGAACATTCCAACCAGGCGATCATAGCGCCCACCGGAACCTAATGTGCCAAGCTTCGATCCTACCATAACGGTCTCATAGATGACACCCGTGTAATAGTCTGTGCCGCGCACCATTGATGGGTTCAGTGAGTAACGACCATCCGGGACACCCATGTGGCGCAACGCCGCGAAGACCTGCGCCAGCTCATCTACACTGGTCTCGCCCTGCGCAGTGCCGCGCACGACCGGTTCGAGGCTGGCGAGCGCATCGGTTGGAGACCCAGACACGCTCAGAGTGTCGAGCAGCGCGTCCCGCACGCGGGCCTCGAATCCGCTTTTCTCCAATTCACCGCGCACCCCATCGCGCCCGATCTTATCCATTTTGTCCACGATCACACGCACGGCGACGCGCTGGTCCGCCTCGACCCCACTCACCTCCATGAGCGCATCCAGGAGACCGCGGTGACTAATCTGGGTGACGAAGTTGGTAAAGCCAAGCGCGGAAAACGCCTCGAAGTGAATCGCGGCCATCTCCGCGTCCACCAACATCGAGCGGCTACCCACGCAGTCCACGTCACACTGATAGAACTCGCGATACCGGCCGCGCTGCGGGCGGTCCGCACGCCACACCGGCTGCATTTGATAGCGCCGGAACGGCATCGCCAGATCGTTCTGCCGCGCGGCGATGACACGCGCCATTGGCACAGTTAGGTCGTACCGCAAAGCCATCTCGGAGAACTGACGCGCCAGCGCGCCAGCGGACCAGTCGACGCCAGCATTCTCCTTCTGGAGCGCGGCGGCCGCAGACTGCAGGTCGCGCCCGTTCTTGAGTATTCGGAAGAGCAGACGCTCACCCTCTTCGCCGTACTTGCCTTCCAGAGCGCTGGCGTGCTCTAACGCTGGCGTCTCCAACGGCTCATAACCATAGCGTTCGAACGTTTCGCGCAGGAGCCGAAACACCCGGTTTCGCGGCGCAAGATCACGCGGCAGGTAATCGCGCGCGCCACTGACGGGATTGGTGGAGATGCGGGCCATGGAACGCCAGTCCTTGTCACACTACGCGCCTGCCACCTCTGAGTGTGGACCTAAGCGCACAAAACGCATGCGAATCGCCAAAACTGTACCACAATCGCCGAGCGCTTCTACCCGGCGCTTTGGCGCAATGCTCCCGCGTGAAGAAGACGAAGACGCGGAGGGCCAGGCTCTCGCTGGCGCTCCGCGTCTTCGTTGACCGCGGGAATCGTACGGCGCCTATGGCGCTGGATGCTGTGGCGCGCCTGAAATGCCCATGAACTGTGCGAGGACGTACAGCACCGACACCAGCAACACGAGCATGGCCACAGACGACTCAATGTAGTCGCCCTCAAGGTGTCGGTCGCGCACACCGCGCAGCGTACGCAATCCGGCGACGACAAAAACCAGCAGCGCCACTCCGACGGCCAGGATGCTTACAATATTCTCGGTGAACTGTGTCACGCCGAATCCATATTGGGCCGTCACGAGCCGTACAATGGTCAGGACTTCCCAGAACAGTGCGCCAGTACCTACGAGGATGAGAATCGGAAGCGCGCCCTCCACAAGGCCCCGCAGTACACTCCAAATCATCCGCAGCGGGCTGGGAAATGAAATGGCCCGGGAAGGAGCCGCGCCGCCCGTTGTAGTGGTCGCGATATGTCGTGGCTCTCGCATAATGGTGTCCTCTTTCGCATGTGCTGGATTGGTGACGAGCAAGCGGCGCTATTTCGGGACCACCAGACTGGTGTTGAAGAAACCGACCACTTTGTCTACGTAGGCTTGGCCTTCCACTTTGTAGGCTTGTTCGTATCCGGCGCCTGGTACGCTCCAGGTGCTCACTTGGGCTCCGCTCCCCTGCTGAGCGGCGCTGGCAAGCGTGTTGAGGTCGCCGGTCGGCACATAGGTGTCGTTCGCGCCCTGGATGAACAGAATCGGACGCGGCGCGATAGCCGCGACGACATCCACCGGCCTGACTTTGCTGAAGTCGATCCCATACATGAGTTGCGCGGCCTTTAGCACGCCAGGCGTAAACGAGGCTGGCAGCCCGGACCGCTTCGGAATCTCGCGCTGCAGTATCGGCAACGCATCACTGTATGCGCTGTCCGCCACAACCGCGCTTATGCTGGAGTTCTGGTTCGCGGCAGCCAGGAGAAGCGCTGCCGCGCCGATTGAAACACCCCATCCGCCGATGACTTTTGGCCGCCCAAGCTTCGGGAAAGGGAGATCGCCATTCTGGAGAAAGTCCACCGCGCCCAGCACATCGTACTGCTCATAGAGGCCCATGCTCAGTGGGGCGGCGGGTGACTCTCCAGAGCCGCGCATATCGAACACCAGCACCGCGAAACCGCGCTTCGCCAGCGCGACGCTAAGCGGTAGCAGGCCTACCGTGGAATCTGCGCGGTTCGTGCGCGCGCCGTTCACCATGCCATGAGTCACAATGATCGTGCGCGCGGTGGTCTCGTGTCCCTGGGCATCGATCCCTGGGATGAACCAACCTGAAAGCTCCAATGCTGCAGCATTCGCTTTCTTATCGACGCGGCTTACGAAGGTGACGTCTTTGTAGTCCATGTGGAAGTCGGCAGGCGAGGTGGTCGCCACGACCTGGGGCGCGTAGATCAGGTTCGACGCCGCATAGGCGCTAAGCCCCGCATAGGCGGCCGAGAGGAACGACACCACCAGAAGCGCTGCCATGACCAGCCATCGCGCGGCTGTCGCCCAGATCGGAATCCGTGGAGCCCGGTTGGCCTTTTCCCAAAAATACGGCTGCGCGTCCTCGTTACGCGAGTAGACGGGAGCAGGCGCCTGCTCCCAGACCGGCGCGCTCGACCCACCTGGCACGTATTCGCCCGTAGTGACCGATGAAGATGAAATGCCGGCATGAGCAACCGAAGCCGGAAGCGAGGGGGCGTGAGGCGGCGCGCCGTGCGGGCCATACGCGTCCAATTCCGTCGCTGATCCCGCGCCACCCCAGCCACCTGCCATCGAGGCGACTTTGCCAGTCAGCGGCGGCACATACTCAGGCGCGCTCTGGCCATACGGTTGCTGGGCTCCAGGTGGGGGTCCGTAGGCGCCATACTCGCCCGAGGCGCCGAAAGGCGCGTCAAAGCCCTCGTATCCGCTGCGCCCTGGCTGTGCGGGACCGTCCATGCGGCCACCACCGTAGCCATCAGGTGGAGGAGCGGAGGGCAGCCACTCGGGCGGCTGCCAGCGTTGGGAAGCGCGACCTGATGTGGCGGGGCCACGGTCTGGTGGTCCGAACGGGCCGCCCCGGCGTTCATCGTCCGGCCCTCTTCCGCCTGGGCCACGATCATTTGGGTAAAGTGGCCCTGATGGGCCTGAGCGGCCTGGCGCTGAGCCGCCGCGTGGCGTCCTTGCGCCGCGCTCCATCCCCGCGACGGTAGATCCTGCAGGCGGTGGACTGTTGAGCCAGGCGGGCGTCGCTGGCACGGGATTGCCCGACCCTGGGGAACCCTCCGGTCCATTCGTCAGGACCCGGCGCTTCGGTCCGCGGGTGAACATATCACGAACGGTGCGAGCGACCCGGACCGGTCGCGATTCGGGGCGGAAACGTCTCGGGGACAGATCGGGCCCCCACGCGTTTCGGTCATTTTCGTTTCGGTCAGGTGGCCGACCCATAGCGCCTATCCCTCTCTGCACGTCGTCGCGTATTTCGGCGTTTCTCTCGCCTGGCATGGGCGCCTGGGTAGTCTCGCTCTTCGCGGCGCGTCCCCAACCACCCCAGCACAGCGACACACTGGCCCGCTGTAGGATAATAACGTCAGAATACACGAAACCGCACGCGAATGAGGGACTTTCGTGTGGCGGATGCGCTGGACGGTAGCGTCCTGGGGAAAACTCCTGAATTGCACAGTCCTCGTTGACTGCGCAATGGAGCGTGGACGCCCGTCGTTTAGCCGCGGAGCGCAGCGCTCACGCGCTCGATTCGATCGATCATGCCACGCAAGGCCGCTGGTGTGATCGCCTGGTCGGCGTCAGTCAACGCCTTCTCGGGGTGAGGATGCATCTCGACAATCAGCCCATCCGCGCCTGCCGCGATAGCAGCCACTCCCATCGCGGGGACGAGGTCCGCGCGGCCAGCCCCATGGCTCGGATCGACCATCACAGGCAAATGTGTGAGCGTCGCTAGCAAGGGCACACAGGTCAGATCGAGCAAATTGCGCGTCATCGGATCGAATCCGCGCACCCCGCGCTCGCAGAGAACCACCGCTTCATTGCCTTCGGCGAGGATGTATTCAGCGGCCAACAGCCACTCCTCGATCGTCGCCGCGAACCCGCGCTTGAGCAGAACTGGGCGGCTCGAGCGCCCAACCTCGCGCAGGAGCGGAAAATTCTGCATGTTCCGGCTGCCGATCTGGAGCATATCAGCAACCTCAGCCACTGGCCCCACCATGGCTGGCTCCATGACCTCGGTCACGATAGGGAGGCCGGATTCGGCACGCGCTCGCGCTAGCAGCGGCAGCCCATCAAGCCCGAGCCCTTGGAAGCTGTACGGCGAAGTCCGTGGCTTAAACGCGCCGCCGCGGAGGAGCCGCGCGCCAGCGTCCCGCGCGGCAAGCGCCGCCGCAATGATCCCGCGCTCAGATTCCACTGAACAGGGCCCGGCAATTACAACCGGGTCTCCAGCGCCAATCGGCGCTCCGCCAACAAGCACGACGCTCTTCTCGGGATGCGACTCGCGACTCGCCAGTCGGTACGGCGCACTCGCCATAGGTACCTCCACTGGCCGGCGTGGCTGCGCGAGTCGCGAACGTTCATCAGGGGCGGCGCTGTCTTGTGTCAGGCTAGTCATGCGGGCTCTCTCCGTTCCAGTGTGATGCTAGCGCATTTGTGGTTCATCGCATCCAGATTCCAACTTCTGGATTCGCTGATCTCACATCACCGCCCTCACCTGGCGCCCCATCAATAAAGCATAACGCTCGCTTCAAGTTGGGTCAACCAGTCAAGGCGCTCTGCTCGCGACTGCGGACCAACAAAAAAGCAGAGGAGTCAAACTCCTCTGCTTCCCTCCGGCCCGCTGCCGTCTCGCTGTCTCACATCCAGCGCAAACGGCCCACCGTCAAGCCGGAGGGCTAAGATACCAAAAATATGATGTTGTCTGGATTGAGATGCGGTGTTGGTCCGCGATCAGATGGTGTGTGTTCATCTTGGGCCAGAGTATATGGCTCATCCGTGAATCTTGTCAAGCGAACCTCCCACACGCAGCGCGACCTGCGGATATCACCTTACAGCGCCGTGCGCCGCTGCCCTACGGTAGCGCCCTATCGACGGGGTCATGTATACTCTCTTAGGCGCCATAAGCAGTAGTACGCCCACACATCCAGCATAAGCCGCCAGCGTCACGAAAGGGTCACAGAGCCATGTTCGATCAGGATGCGGATCTTGATCTCCTGTACCAGACGGAGATCGCGGATCCTGACTGGTACAAGACCAACATTCCTTGCCAGGTCGGCTGTCCTGCGCGGACCGACGTCTCGAACTACATTGGACTGATCTCACAAGGTCGGTTTGATGAGGCATATGTGCTTAATCGGCGCTCCAATGTTGTGCCGGGAGTGTTGGGCCGCACCTGCGCCCGCCCCTGTGAGCCCGTGTGCCGCCGAAACAAGGTAGACGGCCAGCAGGTCGCGATCTGCTGGCTGAAGCGCGCCTCGCATGATCATCGCGAATATCGCCACCTTCCCGAACGTCCAGCCGTCACCAAGTCAGAGAAGATTGCCGTTATCGGCGCTGGCTCGGCGGGCGTCGCCTGCGCGCGTGAGTTGGCGGAAATGGGGTATGCGGTCACCGTTTTCGACATGTACCCCGCGCCCGGCGGCATGATGGTGGGCGGCATCCCAGTGTGGCGACTGCCACGCGAAGTGACGCAGGAAGAAATCGACGAATATCTCGACGCGCTCGGTGTCGAGGTCAAGCTGAACACGTTTGTCGGTAAGGATGTCCAGCTGACCGACCTCCTGCGCGACTACGCCTCCGTGTATATCGGCGCGGGTTGCATGCTCTCGAACCCACTGACCGGGCCAGACAACAAAGTCGTGCCAGGCTCCGACCTGCATGGTGTCATCGCTGGCCTCCCGTTCCTTGAAAAGATCAATTTTGGCGAGCCGGTCTATGTAGGCAAGCGCGTCGTCGTCCTTGGCGCGGGATTCACGGCCATGGACTGTTGCCGCTCGGCAATACGCTTCGGCGCCGAAAAGGTCTATGTCCTCTATCGCCGCTCTAAGGAGGAGATGCCCTCCGACGAGTACGAAGTGGACGAGGCGACGCTGGAGCACGTTGAGTTCCAGTATCTCTGCTCTCCGGTCGAGATCCTCTCGAATGATGGCGTCCATGTTTCTGGCGTCAAGATGGTACGAAACCGTCTCGGCGATCCGGACGCGGGCGGGCGGCGACGGCCACTGCCGGTATCAGGCTCGGAATACGTCGTCGAGTGTGATCAGGTTATCTCAGCCTTCGGTCAATACGCCGACGTATCCTGGATCCCCTCGAAGGAGCTCAACCTCGACGTCAATCGATGGGGCATCCCACTAGTCGACCGCGACACCTGGATGACCACATACCCTGGTCTATTCGCTGGCGGAGACTTCACCGAGGGCTCGCGCAATCTCATCTCGGCGATCGCTGACGGGCGCGACGCCGCAGGCGCCATCAACCGCTACCTGGGCCACCAGGATGGCCCCTCTGAAGAGCCGGTCGAAATCGAGCTGCCTGACTTCCGCCGCGGCATGGTGGATGACTACGAGTCCATCCCCTATCAGGTCATCCCATCCTTGCCACTGCAAAAGCGCTTCAGTATCACCGTGGAGTCAGAAACTGGCTACTCGCCCGAGGAAGCGATCACGCAGGCGCGACGCTGTCTCCAGTGCCAGCTGAACATCATGATCGACCCATCCATCTGTATTCTCTGTAGCGGATGCGTGGACATCTGCCCCTACGACTGCATCAGCATGCAGGGGCTAACCCGCATGGTCAAGGGCGACCCGCTGCACCAGCTGGCTGGCCAGACCTGGGAAGGCGGCGCTGATATGATCATCGACGAGGAGAAGTGCATCCGCTGCGGCCTCTGCATCGTGCGCTGCCCCACCGACGCCATTTCGATGGTGCAGTTCCAGGTCAAGAGCGCTAACAATCGCTGGAGTGTCTCCAACCTGCCAGTGCTCAACAACACCCGCTAGACCCGGTATCGCGGCTAGGTACAGACACCCTTTCGCCCTCACCCGGCGCGAGGGTGTTTTCGTGTGGCGCCGAATTTGAAATCTGAACCGGACTAGGATCGTGACTGCGACCCGCTGAGCAAACCCACACCAACCGGAGCGATGCGCCTAGTATGGCGCCCACTTGAATATGACCCAACTGTGTGTTATTATCCACTTCAGAAAGTAAAGTATTAGCCCAGAAAGGGGCTCGATATGGCGCAAGTCTTTACAAATGTCACGTCCGCGCGCGCCGCGACGCCGCTGCCTGAGGCGACAACGCTCGGGTCCGCGCATCTGATCGTGGCTGATCTCCAGCGTTCGGTGACCTTCTATACCGAGATCCTCGGCTTCACACAGGCCGCTGGTCCGGCGGCGAATGGTGAGGCGATTCTGACCGTCGCCGATGATCCCATGCCTGTGTTGCGGTTGACTGAGCTTCAAGGCGCGCGGCGCAAGCCGGCCCGCTCGACGGGTCTCTACCACGTCGCCATTCTTACTCCGTCACGCCTCGACCTGGCGCGCAGCCTGTATCACCTCGCGGAGACGCGGTACCCGTTGCAGGGGGCGTCTGACCACCTGGTCAGCGAGGCGTTGTATCTCGCCGATCCAGATGGCAACGGGCTGGAGATCTACCGCGACCGCCCGCGCTCGGAGTGGCGACACGACGGCGACCAGTTGCTCATGGACACCATCGCCCTCGATCTCGGCGCCCTGCTCGACGAGGCGGCCGCCGACCCACGCCCGTGGAACGGACTTGCGGCGGGAACCGTTGTAGGGCACGTCCACCTTCACGTTGCGCACCTGGCCCCCGCGGTCGCATTCTACCGTGACCTCATTGGGCTGGACCTCATGATCCAGCTTGGTGGCAGCGCTGCCTTTATGTCCGCAGGTGGCTATCATCACCACCTCGGCCTGAATACATGGGCGGGCGTGGGCGCGCCGCAACCGCCAACCGACGCCGCTGGCATCCGCATCTGGAACATCCTGCTGCCCGAGCGCGCGGATATTGAGACCGTCGCTGCCAGACTAGAAGCGGCTGGAGCCAGCTTCGAGCGCGAGGATGACGGCGCGATCGTAACTCGCGACCCATCCGGCAACTCCGTCCGTATCACCATCGCCGCGTAGCCATACCAGCCGCTTTCACCTAGCGCGCCGTGCGACCATCGCGCCTCATTCGTTCATGATTTTGGTGAACATTGAGCGCATGATGGTCGCGTAGCTGCATCGGGGTCATCGATGGAATCCCGATTCGCGCAGAGCGCCAGTGCGCGCATGATAGGGAGCGACCCCGCGACATGGATGATCAACAGCGACACGGTCTCACTCCTACCCTCCCCAGACTTCGCGCGTTGCCATCTCTCCGTCGTACGAGCCGCCTGAATCGCCGCTGGACGCTCGCGGGTGGCGCGCTCGCGTTGGTCGCATTACTTTCCAGCGTCGTGAGTCAGATCGACCTTTCCAGACTCGGCCACCCTCCCAATGCGGGCGCAACTGCCACCTCTGGGGGATCAGGCGCCATCGGAAATCGCTGGGAATACAATCCTGCGGCAGGCAATAGCACAGCGGCGATGCTCGTGGGGCGGCATGAGGCGGATATCACCGCGACAGCTGAGAACGATCTTCAGAAAATGACACTCGATGAGAAGCTCGGCCAGATGTTCCTCATCGAAACGTACTACCAGACCTGGACGCCAGACATCGCCAATATGGTCGTCGGCATGCATGCTGGCGCGATCATCATCTATGCGAAGAATATGCAGTCGCCCTCCCAGCTGCGCTCCTATATCGCCAGCATTCAGGCGCATGCTTCCAACCCGCTGCTCGTCACAATGGATGAGGAAGGCGGCCTCGTGGACCGGCTGGGCTACAACGGCTTCTTTCCGCCTCTGCCCGCCGCGGAATGGCTCGGATCGACCGGGAAACCCGCGCTGGCGACTGCCGCCGGTGTCCAGGCTGCGCAGGAGATGCGCGCCATGGGCATCAACACTGATCTGGCGCCGGTCGTAGATGTGCTCGGCCCACATGGCTCGGTTGAGACCACCCGCCTCTACGGCTCAACGAGCGCTGTCGTGTCAACCTTCGCGGGCGCGTATCTCGACGCCCTGCAGAACCACGGCATTGTCGGGACGCTGAAGCATTGGCCCGGAATTGGCAATGTCGTCCTCGACCCACACAAAACACTTCCTACGATCAACGATTCCCTGGCGCAACTCGAGGCAGACCACTACACCACCTTCCAGGCGCTCCTGTCACACGATCCCGGCATGATCATGGTCACCCACGTCATCGTCCAGAATGTCGACCCCACCATGCCCGCGACCCTCTCGCCCAAAATGGTTGATGGCGTCCTGCGTGGAAAGCTAGGCTACAACGGTGTCGTCATGACCGACAGTCTGTACATGCAGGGTATCGCCCTTCGGTACAATTTGCCCGAAGCAGGCGTGCTCGCCGTCATCGCGGGGGATGATTTGCTTGAGGGCGCGTTCGACACGAGCTCGATGACGGACATGATCGCGGCGCTAAAGGCCGCGATTGCGAGTGGACGCATCACCCTGGCCCGAATTGACCAGTCGGTCTTGCGCATTCTGCGGTTGAAGATCCGTTTCGGGCTGCTGCCGCTCCGACCACCCCGCTACGCGGACCTGGGCGCGACGCCCACGCCCGCGCCCAGCGCTCCCGACGCGCCACCAGTCGACATACGCCAGCGCGTCCTCGCGCCTGTCCGGTAAGACCTCGCAGCCGCGGGCCTAACGGTGTTTGTCGGGGACCAGCGGCTGCGATCGGAGCCTGGCGTTACGCGAATAGGCGGTTGTGGCGCTGTCCAACCAGCAGGTAGAGGAAGGGTCCCACGAATGGGGCCGCCCATACCGCGATGAGCCAGATAATCTTCTGGCCACGGGTCATATAGTCGCTGGCGATCATAAACGTCAGGATGATGTGTCCGACGAATGGCACGAAGATACAGACGAGACTCAGCAGCACCGTAATGAGCAGGCTGCGGTGTCGTTCCGTCACTTCAGTTTCCACGCCTGTTACCCTCCGGGATGTACACGTCCCATGGCAGTTGGACTGAAGCTAGCTTGGGAATTCCTTAGGAGCCCAAGCCGCCTCGCATCCTCCTTACGCATAGGTCGGGCCGCAGGTTACGTTCGGCGCAGCTACAAACGCGTCAATCCGCACATTCACGCTGGCGATCGTAGCTTCAGCGTCGCTCATGCAAACGCGAATGATGCGAGCAGCGGTTGGTACACTAGATTGTTGATCGTCGCGAAGGATGAGGTGGGGCTACTCAACTCGATCGTATAGACCTCGCCCGCTCGCAGGTCCACGAGCGCCACAATCTCGCGTGTCGCGCCATCCTGCCCTGTCACTCGACCAGAGCGCTGCTGCCAGGAGTCGCCTCCAATCATCACTGGCTGGCCTGTCTGCAACCCCTGCTGATGAGCCATACCTTCAGCGATTGTCACCGCGGACTGACCGCCAACCGCAGGCGCATCCTTGATCGTCACGGTGTTTGCGCCGCTGCTATCCGTAACCAGCGCTCCATCGCTCTGGCTCGTCACACTCCACAGCGCGGGAGCCGTGAAATAGAACCGGCCGCCCGGATCGTGATAGACGACCGTTTTGGGAACCGGAGGACCTGCAAAAGCGACTCGGAGCGCGTACGCGCCACCCCCAGCCAATGCGGCTAGCGCCACAACCCCGACGATGACGAACACCCAAGTCCTCCGGCCCACCTCGCGACGCGGGGCGCGCGGAACCGCAACCTGGTACGAAGTCCCAACTGTCAACCTGCGAGGATTCGACTGCTCTTCGGCATCCAGCGACTCGGTCCCAGGAGCGCCGTTTGCGTCATGAACCTGCTGGGAAGGCGCAGCGTCTGCTGGTCCAGTGGGCTGTTTGGGCGCCGTGGCCATAGCGGGCGCCTGGCGACGCGGAGTCCTGACTGGTTGTGTGGGCGTCTCGAGTTCGCCAATCGACGCGCCACAGGTGAAGCAAACTGTCGCCCCTTCGTCGTAAGGCGCGCCGCAGCGCAAACAGGCTCGCTCCGCCATTCTTGTACGACCTCCGGGCAACATCCTGGCCAGGCAGTGAAAGACAGCCAGGCTCAGCCCCCCAGTGGCCTGGCGTGTATCGCGGCTCCGGTTCTATTGTATCGCGTACTGGTTGTCGGCGATGGGTTAACCACCTGTCAGGCGACGCCGTTTTCCGCTAACCAAGCGCGGAATGATGCTGGCTGGAACCCGAAATTATATGGGATCGAGTCGAGCGCCGTGGTGTTCTCGAACTCGAACAACTCCATCGCCGCCGGAGTAATTGGCGGGTTGCTGAGCGCCGCCGACATGGCAGTGGCGACGATTTTGGCGATAGGTCGCGGTCCATGAAGCTTCATCCGGCGTTTTCCGAGCGCGACCATCAACATGTCGAGGATCTCGTTGTACGAGTAGATCTCCGGTCCCCCGACCTCGATGACCCGCTGGTTGTAGGTTTCAGGGGCATCGACCATCTTCAGCAAGCAGGTCACGACATCCTCAACCCAAACTGGCTGAAAGCGCAGATTTCCTGAGCCGATCACAGGTGTGATGACAGGCGCGCTGACAATGAGATTCGCTAGCCCGTGAAAAAATGCGGCGCCTGTCCCAAATAGAACTGATGGCCCGAGGATAGACCACCCCAGGCCAGATTCCTTCACTGCCTGTTCCGCCAAGTAGCGAGTCTCCAAGTATGATCCTGGCCGGCCGGGCTGGGATCCCAATCCACTGAGTACAATAATCCGCTGAACGCCCACATCACGCGCAGCCGCAACGAGATTGCGCGCGCCAGTAGTGTTGGTTTCGAAGTAGGACTCCCCCGGCGCCGGCTTGCGATCAGCGGTGAGAAATGCGCAGTGGATGATCGTATCCACGCCTGAAAGCGCTGGACGGAGGGTCTCGGGCCGCGTCGTATCGGCATACACCATCTCAAACCCCTGCGCGGGCAATTTCCGCTGGGCGCTCTCGCGGCTCCTGACCATCGCGCGAGGGCGGACATTCTGCCCGACGAGCCGAGCGATGATGCGGCTGCCAACGAATCCAGCGGCCCCGGTGACCAAGATCATGTCTCACACCCTTCACCTCGTCATCGGCGCGTCATTCGCCGGATCGATATTGTTGTCTCACGGCACGCGCTCATCCTGATGGCGCTCAATCACATGAGAGATTATGGCCCTGCGACAAAATTGGGCGCAAGGTGAACAGCGCACATGCGCGCGCTCGAATCCTCTCGTCGCACACCGACACTTCAAGACACGGAAACACAAAGCGGCCAGACGGCATTCATAGAAATAGCCATCTGGCCGCGCAATGCAGAGAGCGCGTAAAGATTAATGCCCGCTCGGGATGTACGTCTTGGCCTCAGTCCTGCCCACACCGTGCGCGATGATGCTGTAGACAAATGCGCCAAACGCGATGATTCCCGTCACAAGCACCAGGAACGCGATCGCGCCGACCAGACCGGTCAGCCCACCGGTAATACCCTGGTTCACATAGAATGTCGCGGCTCCGCCACCAACCATGAACGCCAGGCCGACTGGCAGGCCCCACCAGCGAATCTCAGGAATCCTGTACGTGTCTTCATGCTCCATTGCAGCGGTTCTCCAGTTTCACTCAGACGATGACGATCATCCGGCGCGCTCGCGAGAAAGCACGCGACACAATGTCCTCAGCGCGCGGGTGGCTCAGACACGCAGCCACCTGATGGCATTATACGCTACTCATCAATCACGATACGACACGACTCGCGCTCAATCGAAATATTTTGTGATTGGGGTGTGGGCAAGCGCGCATCATGTAGCGCCGCATGCGCTCAGGTCAGCCGCGTGAGCCTCATAATAGCAAGTTAGCGAGAAACAAACAAGACCGCTACAATAGAGACAAGCCTTCGCTCTCCAATTTGGGCTAAACCAGCGCGGCGGCGATGAGGCGTATCGCGGCGTCGGCAAGCCGCTCTGGCGGCTCGGCGCAGTCCAGCCAGGCAATTCGCGTGTCTGGGCGAAACCAGGTCAGTTGCCTGCGAATGTAGGCATGGGTCGCGAATTCGAAGCGGGCGCGCGCGTCTTCGAGCGACGCCTCACCGCGCAGATAGGCGCCAATCTCCCGATAACCCAGGCTGCTCATGGAAGGTAGCGAGGCGCTATAGCCCCGGTCAAGTAACGCGCGCGTCTCCGCGATGAGCCCCTCAGCCAGCATACGATTGATGCGCAGGTCTGCGCGCCCGTAGAGCGATTCACGGCGCGTGGTGAGGCCGAGGATAAGTGGCGTAGCGTAAGGTGTTGGCCGGCGCCCTTGCTGCGCGGAGAATGGGATGCCTGTCACCTCCGATACCTCGATCGCACGAATCAAGCGCCGAACATTGCGCGGATCGATCCGCTGGGCGGATAGAGGGTCGGTGGTTCGCAGTCGCTGGACGAGCGCTTCGGCTCCGCTGCGCGCAGCGAGAGCCTCCAGTTCCGCGCGCAGTTCGTCCCGCGGCTCTACCACAGGAATGGCCAGACCATCCATCACGGCGCGCACGTAAAGGCCGGAACCACCAACGAGCAACGGCAGGCCATTCCGCGCTTGGATGGCTGCGATGGCCCCCTGAGCGTCCGCCTGATATTGCGCGAGGGTATAGCTTTGGTCCGGCCAGACCATGTCCACAACGTGGTGAAGGACTTGCGCGCGCTCCGCTTGAGTGGGCTTGGCTGTCGCGATATCCATCAGGCGATAGACTTGTCGGGCGTCCGCCGAAACGACCTCTACTGGTCCGCAGCCTATGGCGCGAGGCAGGCGCTCCGCCAGCGCTAATGCAAGGGCGGTCTTTCCTGACGCAGTCGGGCCCACTAGCGCGATGACAGGTCGCGCGCCGGTTGTGTCATGCGCTGGCCAGGCGTCTAACCCGGTCACGGCGCGACGGTGGCGAAACGCCGCGTCAGCGCGCCAACCGTCGCCGATAGCGCTAATCCTAACGCGATGCCGATGATCGCCCCGCAGCCGCTAAAGACGCCGATCAGCGGGGATGCCTGGTGAAATGCGGCACTCAAACTCGCCTGCGTAAGGGTCAAGCCAGCCCATCCGCCCAGCGCCGCCGAGGCGACCAGCACTAGCCCGGGATGCGCGCTGATCGCGCGGGCGACCACGAGGAGCGCGCGGCTCACCCATCTCTGCGCGCCAATCGCGGCCCCAAGCGCGACCATGATCGGCAGAGTGAGCGCCACCGCGCCTACCTGCTGCGCCTCAGGGAAGATTACGGATGCCGCAATTGTCGGACTCTGAAGAAATGGGACTGAGAGGTTCAAGGCCAGCGCGCCGCCGACGATCGCGCCTGCCGCCGCGGTACGTCCGCGCCCTGGCGAGCGCGCGCCCCCAAGGTATGGCGCTAATGCGCCACCCGCGGCAGCGCATGCCGCGACCAGCAGGAACACCATGGCGCGCGTCGCGGCGCTCTGCACGACTGTCGACGCCCACATGCCAAGCGCAATCGGCAAGCCCCACGCCAGACTCAGCGCCAGCGCCAGCGCCACAATGACCGACAAGGCGAACCGTACGCCTTCGGCGCCGGAGGAGGCCAAAGCGCGGCGCTTGAGTACCGGCTGCGCCGGGTTCCGCCCGACCGGGCGCGCTCCTGGGAAACGCGCGGCTGGCGATGCGGGCGCGGCAGTGGCTCGCGGTGGAGGTGGAACGATATTGATGATCGGACGCGGAGGCGCGGCGACATCCACCTTCACCGGGATGTAGACCCGTTGTGTCGAGACGCTGATCTCGATCATGCCACGCTGCGCTCCAAAACCACTGATTGCGCTTGTGCGCGCCGTCACCGTGATAAGCGTGCTGGCAGCGCCGAAATGCTGCTTATCCACGATGATCCATGGGGAGAGCGCGCGCACGGAGCCACTTACCGCGTTTCCCTGCCCGCTGACAGTGAGTGTTCCGGTCGCATCTTGTCCGGCTAATACACGCCCCAGATCGAGCTCGCGCGGCTGCACCGAGGGCAGCGTGACCGAGCTGGCGGTACTGGCGAACGTGGTCGCGGCCGCCTTCATCGCCGCCTTGATAGCGTCACCTGCGCCCGCCTGACCTTTCGCGCGCCCGGACATCCCAGTGGTCACCGCGGCGATGGCTCCCGCAGCGAGGGCATTGCCCACTTTGCCGACCAAAGGCGGCATGCCACCAGACGCGCCGGGCTGTCCCTGTCTGCTCGCTCTCCCGCCTGGTGGAGTGTTGGCCTTTGGGCCCGCCGTTGAGCGCGCCGCTCCGCCACCTTGCGCGGTGGCGAGAAACGACCGCAATCCCGCCGCGCGGTCACTATGCGTGTTTACCGCGCGCCGCGCCGCATCCGCCAGGTCGGCTCGTCGCCAGCGAGTCATCCAGTCAGCCACCCGGCCAGCATAGAGCGCCTCAGCGCCCTCGGCTGGCTGGCTGGCCAGCAACCTCAACGCATCGGCAGGAGTCTGGGCCATCGCGCCTGACTGCAAATACATTCCCGTAGGGCTCAGCAGATCGCGCTGGAATGCGGCGATAGACTCGTAGCGCTGGTTGCGGTCGAGGCGCGTCGCCCGTTCGACGGCTAATCGAACATGCGGCGATATTGCCGGGTTCCGTGTCTGCATAGAGGGCAGCGCGAAGGGCGTCTTCGCGACATCATAGGCCGTTAGAAGCTGATAGAGTGTGGCGCCCAGCGCGTAGACGTCCGCCCGCGCATCCGTCTGCGCGCTCCCATATTGCTCAGGAGGCGCATAACCGGGTGTCCCGAGCGCCTGCGTATCACGGCGCCGATTCGGCGTGAAGATGCGTGCGATGCCGAAGTCGATCAACTTGATCTTGCCCTGCGGCGTGAGCATGATGTTCGCGGGTTTGAGATCACGGAAGATGATCGGTGGCTTGCGCGTGTGCATGTAGTGCAAGACGGCGCACAGTTGGGCGGCCCAACGCAGGGCGTCCGCTTCAGGCGCCGGCCCGTGGGTCGCGGTTAATCGCTGCTCTAATGTTTGCCCCTCGATGAACTCCATCACGAGATAGTGACGCGCATTCTCCGAAAAGCTATCATAGACTTTAGGCAGGTTCTCGTGGTTTAAGCTCTTGAGCAGTTTCGCCTCTGCTGCGAAGCTCTCCAACGCTTCTTTGAGCTCCTCGGGCGACAAACCTTCCTGGCTCATCTCCTTTACAGCGACTACGCGGTTCGCGCGGGTGTCAGTCGCCTGATAGACGGCCGCCATACCCCCCTGGCCGACATTCTTCAGCACCAGGTAGCGCTTGCCCAGGAGAGTCCGTGGAGGCAGACGGCCAGTGCCGTAAGGCGTGGGCGGCGCCTGCCGGGCGCGGACAGCTTTCTGCTGCGCTGTGGCTTGCGCCACCTGCGCCTTGGCGTGCGCGCTCGCTTGGGCGGCGGCGGCGCTATTCAACGCGCCGCCACACCCATCGCAGAATGAGGCTCCGACCGGATTCTTCTCGCCACAAAACTGGCAGATCAACATCCCTGGCTCCAAGCGAGCGGAAAGTAGCGCGCAGACGCCGGACCGCGCCGATACCCATGAGACATTATGCGCATCGAACTGTACTACGCCAACGATCATTACCAGGTTACGCGGCTGCCACTGATAGTATCGAGGGATGAGGCGGTTCGCCTCATCCCTCGATACTATCAGTGGCGCGGGTGGTCCTCAACTTCCGACCACCTGTTCGGTTGTACTAGTGCGCTGCCGCCATCGCCGTCAGCTTCTGTTCGAGCGCCGCATTCGAAGGCTCAACAAGCACAGTTCCGTCGGGGAACAGAATAGTCGGCACGCTCTGCATGCCGTCGTTCAACTTGCGCACAACGTCCGCCGCGTCAGGATATTCCTCGATATCGATGTCCTTATACGCGATACCCATCGCGTCAAGAACGCGGCGTGAGCGGCGGCAATCGCCGCACCAGGTTGTGGAATAGAAGAGGATTTCGTTTGTGGTCTTCGTATCGCCCATGGACTCCAGGTTCTCTTTCGTGTTCGCCGTAGACGCGCCCCCAGCGCGCCCTCAAGATTCAATCCTATACAAAGTATAGCGTTGGAGCGGCGCACGCGCAAGTGAGGCCGTACCTCTCCTGTCGAAGGCGCTGGCAGCCCAAACAGCCTAAGAAGGAGGTACGGGGCAGGCGGCCAATCATTGGGCGATCTGATATGCTGTAGCTAGCCTGCACGCCATACGCGATCTTGTGCGGATCGTGTACATGCCAGGAACGCCAGCGATGGCAGGCCATGGAACGTCATCAGGTGTAACCGATGGACCCGCACGTTCGTCCCTACCATCCGAATAGCGCAGGTGATGCGCGCCCGCGCGGCCAGCGTCCGGCAAAGCGCCAGACGCCCAAACCCGCGCCGCCAGCCGCCGTAGCGAAGCCCGCGAAGCCGCGCGCCCGCCGTGGAAACGCCACCGCGACCGCGAAGCCGCGCGGAAAGCAATCGCGCGCGTCCACGCTCGCGGAGCCGATCGCAAGCGTTCAAGTGAGCGAAGCGAATTCGACGCCTGAAGAGGCCGTGGTTGAGGTCGCGCAGGCTGATGCGAGCGACGTGGAAGCGGCAGACACGACCAATGTGGGCGTGGACGCGAGGGAGGCGATCGACGGCGCCGGGGCTGAGAGCGGCGCAGGCTCGGTCGTAGGCATCGGTGATTTTGAAGACATTTTCATTCGGTTTCAGACGCCCATCACGAACTTTGTTTACCGATTGGTCGGCAACCGCGAGCAGGCGTTTGATCTGGCCCAGGATGTGTTCGTGAAAGCATATCGCGCCCTCGCTGGGGGCGCGACGATACAGGCCGGAGCGTTGTCGTCATGGCTCTATCGCATCGCGTCCAATACCGCAACCGATGCGCTGCGCCGCCGGCGACTGATCTCGTGGCTACCGTTGTCGCTTTTCAATGATGACCGCGGTGTCGGCGCAGGCATGCCAGGGTCGGATAGCGGGTTCGGGATGCCCGTACCAACCGATGAGCATATGGTGAGCGCAGTGGGCGCATTTACTGCCAATTATGATGGTGGCCGGTTCGAACAGCGCGTTGCTGACCGGGAGATTGTCGAGCGGGTGCTCAGACGGCTCCCGGAAAAGTACGCGGCCTGTTTACTCCTATATGAACACGAAGGTTTCTCATGCGCGGAGATAGCCGAAGTTTTGAGCGTGACCCCTTCGGCCGTGAAGATGCGGTTGATGCGGGCCAGAGAGCGGTTTATCGCCCTGTACCAACAGGAACTGGAGGGACGGCGCTGACCTGCAGGAACGCGCGCGCTCAACTCGCCACCTACCGGCGTGATGACTGGTCGCCTGAAGATATGCGCACTCTAAGTGACCACTTGTCGTCGTGCGCCGCCTGCCGTCAGGTCGAGGCGGCCTACCGCCAGGTGGGCGAATCCTTACGCATGCTTCCCACACTGACCCCCGATGCCTCGTTCCGGGAGCGTGTCTTCGCCGCCATCGCCGCAGAGCGACAGCGCATCGGCCCTGCCGCGCTGCGCGCCAGTCGCGCGACAACGGAGCCCTCGCTGCCCGTCGTCCGGGCGCCGGTTCCGCTGACACGCGCGCCACGCCGCATCGGCCCCGTGCCGCTGACGGCGATGGTGGCGGCTGCCGTGCTGGTCGTTTCCCTCGTCGCGATGCAGTGGATTTCTGGCCGGAGCGCCAGTGGCCTCGCGGCCAATATCAGCCGCCAGCCGAGCGTCTCGACCACTCAGTCCCACTTGAGTAGTTACCTGCCCGATCAGCGCTTCTATCAGGTGAACGACGTGCAGGCGACCCGCGATTGGCTCGCGTATGCCGCCAGCGATGGCGCCGGCTCGGACATGCTGTACGTCGTTAGCCGCGAGAACGGCGCGACACATGCCATTCTGACATCGCCCGCAACCGGTCAGGTGACACTGATTTCTGTCTCGCGCCACTGGGTCGTGTGGACCGTCAGCAGCACAGTTGGCTGGGCCGTGTCGGCCGCTCCGCTCACTGGCGCGTCCGCCTGGCGCGCTCAGACACTGGCACAGGGCGTCTCCTCCACGCTCACCGGCGCATGGGCGAATGACACCGAGGCGCTCGTGGCGACTTCCACAAGCGGCGAGGCGATCCTCCAGCGGATGTCAATCGCATCGAGCGAGACCAGCGCAGTGGTGATCGCCACAGGCAGTCACCCCGGCGCGATCATCACCAATCCCTCGCTCGCGGGCGACGCCGTGTACTGGGCTGATGTCTGGGCTGATCTTCAGGGGTCACTCCATAGTGCGATTTGGAGCGCGACGCCAGCCGGCATAGGGCCGATCACCCAGGCAGGCGGCGAAGCTTTCGCTCCTGTGACCGCGAGTGGGTATCTCACATGGGTCAACGCGAGCCATGCGCTGTCGGTTGACGCGAAAGGCGGGGCGGCGGCGGTCCTGGCCGCATGCGGCCAGGCCACCGGCAAACTCATCGCGCTCGCGCTCCACAGTGGTGTCACCGTGACACTGACGAGTGAGACCGCTTCCACCTCCGTCCACCTGGCGGGCGGGCTCGCGCTTTGGAGCGCTGGCGGAGCCGCGCAAGGCTACGATCTGGCGGCCAGGCGCGCCCTCTCGCAGAACTCGCTGCTCGCGCACGCCCAAGTGACAGGCGCGACTAGCGACGCGCTGGCGTGGTTCGACGGCTCTCACCTCGTGGTGTACGAGCTCAACTGACATAGCCTCGGGCCGCCCTGGAACGCTTCATGACATCCCGGCTGGACGCATAACCAGCCGGGATGTGGCTTTCCCGCTACGTGGGGCCGACAAGCGTGTGGCGAATCAACATGAGTGGTGTCAATGGGCCGAGGCCACCAGGTACAGGTGTTAGATAACCTGCCACGGCGCGAACAGCCTCGAATTCAACATCGCCCGCCACAGCGCCATCGACCTGCGTCATGCCAGCGTCCAGCACAACCGCGCCTGGCTTCACCATGTCTGCTGTAATCGCGCCGGGCCGCCCAGAACTTGAAAAGAGGATGTCCGCCTGCCGGGTTACCGCGCCGAGATCGGGCGTGCGGGAGTGGCAGAACGTCACGGTCGCGTTCTCGCGCAGGAACAGCAGGGCGGCTGGCTTGCCACCGACATTGCTGCGCCCTATCACCACGGTATCAAGACCGCGCGGCGATACACCCGCCAAGCGCAGCAACTCGAGTGCGGCATCGGCGGTGCTCGGCACAAAACTGGGAAAGCCCAACATCAGGCGGCCCGCGTTCTGCGGCCCCAGGCCATCGACGTCCTTGCTCGCTGGAAGCACTTCCATCACAACCCGCTGCCGCACGCGAGCAGGCAGCGGAAGCACCAGCGCCACGCCATCCACTTCCGCGCGCGCGCCGAGCGCGGCCACTTCCGTGCGCAGCGCCGACTCACTCACCTCCGCTGGATACGACTGCACTGTCACATCAAGCCCGATGCGCGCTCCAGCTCGCTCAACCTGGGCCGCGTACAGTATGGCAGTCGCATCGGTCCCGGCCAGCGCCAGCGTCAATCGCGCGCGCCGACCTCGTGTGTCCGCGAATTTGACTGCTTCCGCGGTCAGCGATGCGCGCAAACGCGCCGCAAGCTCTCGCCCATCGAGTATGGTCGCCGTCACGCCCTCGTCGCTCCGTCACTGACGCCGTCAACCCACATAGTCTATCACCCTTCGGGCGGCGTTTCGGAATGGCTGTGTTCGTTCACGAATTCCGCCAGTCCAGCGATCTCCATAAGCGCTAGTGCGTTGACACTGGTTGCGACGCCTGGACGCAACACATAATCGAAGGTCATGTTCGGGCCATCAGGACCACGCGTGAACTGCTCCGAAAAGTGTACAGGATCACTGGCAGCACGCAAAACAGGCTCATCGGTGAGGGAAAGGTCGTGGGTAGTCACGGCGCCTGTCGCGCCCAGTTCGAGCAATCCGCGGATAATTCCCCGCGCCGCGATGCGCCGTTCGCTGGAGTTCGTCCCGCTGAGTATCTCGTCGAGCAGGAACACTGGCATGCGCTCGCCACCGGCTACGACCCGCCGCATTTCATCTACCACCAGTTTCAGCCGCTGCAACTCAGCCATGAAATACGAAACACCCTGCTCCAACGAATCGTCCACCCGCATAGATGTGGCGATACCGATAAGCGGCGTGCGCATCGCGCGCGCGCAGACCGGCGCTCCCGCTTGCGCCAGCACGAGGTTGAGCCCAATTGCCCGGAGGAGTGTGCTTTTACCGGACATGTTCGAGCCCGTGACGAGCAGGAACCGCCCGGCCGGACCAAGAGATACGTCGTTGCCGACGCATCGATCCGGTGGCAGGAGTGGGTGCCCAAGGCCGCTCGCGGTCACAACGCCCACCGCGGCTGGCTCTACTTCGGGAAACGCCCAAGTCGGGTTGTCGAATGCCAGGGCGGCGAGGCCAGCCAGCGCTTCAAGCTCCGCCAGCAATTCGAACCAAGATCGAGTCTGACGGCCGTACCGGGCGCGCCACGCTTCGAGTAGGCGCAAGGCATGTACGTTCCATAGGCCACCCAATTGCAGAGCGGGGCCAATAATGGAAAGACGCACATCAGCGAACCGCATGCGTCTTCCAAGCCCTTCAAGCGCAGCTTCCGCCGACCCGCGTTCCGCAGCGAGGGCCGCGTGCGCTTTGACGAGCCCGGGCGCGCGAAAGCGCCGCTCGCTAAGGAAACCGAACAGGCCCGCATATGGCGCATAGGCGCCCCGCTCTTCAGCCACTCGGGCGATCTCACGTTCGACCGCCTTGCCTGTAAACTGGAATACAACCGTGTTCGTGGCGACGACGATCAGCCAGAACGGGTACGGCAGGACGCCGGTCAACTCCGCCAACGCCAGACCGACGAGCGCGATGAGCGCCACAATGCTATAAATGTCGAGCCAGCGACGAGAGGCGAGCCACGACGCGTCTTCAGCCCAGGCCAGGAAGCGCGCCCTCGCAGCCGGATCCTGGTTTGAGAGCGCCCCAAAGAGCGTCAGCTCATCACGGGTCTCCAGCATCGGCGCCAGCTCGCGCACCGCCTCTTGCCGCTCCTTTATCTCAGTCGCGCTGGCTGGCGTGAGCAGCCATCGCACCATCCGCTCCTGACCTGATGGTGTCGTGACGCTGTTCAAGAGATGCTGAAGCGAGCCATGGCCCAGGAGATCGAGATCCAGCGCGTTGATCGCAGGAACGTCTACCTGAGGCGCGGTTCTGAGCGTGAGCGCGCCCCAGTCGCGCCGCAGTCGCGACTTTCCCTCTTTACAAATCTGGCAGAGCGTGCTGTACCGCTGGAAGGTCTCATCCAGCATCCACTGACGTACAAACGCGCCCGCGCACAGGAATCCGGCGACCACTGCGAAGCCTATCGCCGTCCAGCTCCCGCCGAAGATACCCCCAGCCAGCGCCACCCCGCCCACCAGGAACGCGCCCGCGCTGGCGTTGGCCCACAAATAACGCCGTCTGTTGTACCGGTCTCGAAGCGCTCCAAAATACGCGAGGCGCTCGGCATACGCGGTGGCCGGCTCAGTTGGCGCGGGCGCGCTCGCCATTTCAGCGCGCACGCCGCCCGGCCGTGGACGGCCCTCCGGCCTGTCCAGCGCACCGATTTCACTGAAGCTCACAACGTCCCCTGCCCATGCGTGGGTTACGAGCGCACGCGTGGCCGTCCGGCGATCTCGCGTCCTAGCGTCGTCACCAGCCCGCCGATGATGATCAGAAGAAACAGAATGCCCACAACGACGCCTGGCGCTTTGACCTGTCGAGCGAGGATCCATGTAATCCCAAAGGCGATCACGGTCGCGACCAGCGTGATCGCATCACCCGAAAAGAAGTTATACGTCGCTTTCGCGGCCGAAAGAATCCGGTTCATGTGTTCAATTCCTCAGCGAGCGACGCGCCCGACCCAGAGCCGCCAGCGTCATGAGCGTGCGCTTGTCCCCACGGTCGCAAGTACGTGACCAGGCCGAGCGCCAGCGCAAGAAAGAAAATGATGAGGGCGATCAGGAAAAGATCTTGCCCCGGCCAGTCCACACCAAGGCCCTCGCCGCCCCAGAACACGCCAAAGCTGGTAAGCATGACGCCAACCGTGAACTTGAGCATGTTTTCCGGTACCCGCTGAAGTGGAGCCCGTATGACCGCGCCGAGCGCAAGTACGAGGAGGAACGCGGCGCCGGCCCCGACTGATGCCCAGATGATACCGATTGAACGCGAGCTTACGTGGTTCGCCGCTGAACCGAAGGTAATGACGATAAACGCGACCTCAAGACCTTCCAGCAACACGCTTTTGAAACTGGTGAGGACGCCGAACGGGTCGAGCCTATCGCTATGCGCCTCCCCGCGAGCGCGCATGGCGGCCATCTCTTCCTCGTAGATCGCCTCCTCATCATGCATCGCTTTTATGCCAGCATAGCGAAGGATCGCCTTCTTCATCCATTTGAGACCGAAGAGGACCAGCAATAGACCAACGACGACCTTCAACACGTTGACTGGCACAAACACGACCAGCGCCGTTCCAAAGACGCCTACCAGCGCTGCGAGCGCGACCGTCGCAGCGGCGGCGCCTGCCAGCGAGCTCTTCCAGTTAACTGTCACACCTACAACCAGCACGATGGTAAACGCTTCGACGAATTCGACCGTAGAGGCCAGAAACGCCGCGATGACCACACTGGCGAGCGGGCCTGTGATGATGCCCAACCGACTCTCCTTAATACACCAGTCGCGTCTTAACGCCCCGCGAGACACGAAGCAGCGCACGACGACGCCGCGCATGCGCCCCTCTAGTGTACCGCATCCGCCTCCATCCAAGGCCAGCCGCTATAGCCAGCGAAGCGCATGGTACAATGCCTCATGTTTCAGGAGATAGCGACCGTCTCCGCGATGGAAGCTACGCAGCGGCATGAATCTCCAGCGACAGGAGAGTCTCATGACCGACGCCAGACAGGAGCGGCGTGGTTGGATACACGAGTAGAATCGCGCGCCTCCGCGCCGCGAGCGGTAGACCTCCGGCGGGGCCGAGCGCCCGAAATTGAGATCGTGGACTGCGCCACCTACGACTTTCTCATCAGCCTGCATGTGACCCTTTCATCGCCCGAGTCGGGTTACGCCGATTTCGACATTGGCCGTGACTGGATCGAACGCGCCCGCGCCAGTTGCGAGGCGCGCGCGCCCCAGGCGCTTGATGTCCTGGGACGCTATGTAGGAGACGCGCGGCCATCCTCGTTGCGGGCGACGCTCATATCGCTGGTGGGCCAGGCGCCTGCGCCTTCGACCGCTACGAGTTTCCTCAACTGGCTCACGAGCGCCCCCGCCAATGATCTCGCCGAGACGCTGCTCGACCAGGATGGGCTCGGGAGTGAGTGGCCCGCGATGCTGACCGCGGCGTTCGAAGAGCGCGCCGCCGCCCCCGAGGGGGAACCTGGCAGGGCTGCACAACGCCTGATCGACCTCTATCCGCGCGAGGCGCGTCCCACTGCGCTCCGTGTATTGCTCGACATTGAATCGGTTCGCGCGGAGCTCGTCGCCGCGCTGTGGGGATGGTATGACGCGGTATTCGCCAGCGAGGAGACCCGACTGACGCCTCTGCTAAAACGCGAGGCGGACGCCATGACCGCGCGTCGGCAGGACACTCCACAGGATGCCTTCATCGAGCGAGAAATGCGCGGAGTACAGTGGCAGCGCCCGGCGGGTCTGCGCCGGATCATCTTCGCGCCGAGCTATTTCTGCAAACCAGCAGTCTTCTACCATTTCTGGCGCGGCGCGCTCACTTTCTGTTCGCCGGTGGAGAGCGCAGGCCCAGGCGCATCGGGCGTACACATGGACCCCATCGCGCCTGCGGGCGACACCTTACGCTTCTTCGAGGCGCTAGGCGATGATACGCGCCTTCGCATCCTGCGCCTGCTGGCTGACCGCGAAATGTATCTCACGGAGCTCGCCGAGCGGTTGAGACTGACCAAAGCGACCACGAAACACCACATGGTACGGTTGCGCGCGGCTGGTATCGTGACACTTTACGACCGTGAGCGACTCACCTACTACGCGCTGCGACCCGATATCGCTCGCCGGGCGTCACAGTTCCTGGATCAACTCACTGGGGGCTTTGGCAGTGGCGCGATGTGAGATCGCGCGACAAACGCGGGCACGGCTCAACACACGCAATGCGCCGACAGTGCTAGTAGTTTAGTCCCACGGCGCCATTCCTGCGGTCAGGCTGCGATGTGAGTCACAGGCGCGGGCTTGTTGTGGCTTTCCAGGCCTATCTGCGCTCCTATCGTCTACTCCCGCGCATCACCCCCTTGAGTAAGGACTCGGAAGGCGCCATACTTCGCGGGAGACAGGCTGGCGCGCTCGTCAACCTCGCCGCCTTAGCGGCGAGGTCCAGGATTCGGTGGGAGGATAGCGATGGCGAAGCGATCGAAAGGCGCGCGGCGCGCTGATGTTCAGGATGACCAGGCGCCAGCCGAAGAGACCTTCTCGCAGCCTGATACTTCCGAAACTGACGTCACCGATAACGTCATCAGTGATGAGTCGGAGGACCAGGTATCGGAAGAACCCGTCGCCACTTCGCCTGACACCGCCGTCCTGCCCTCCGTGGACGAGTCTGTCGAGGCCGCGCCAGCCGCAGAGGCATCGCCTGTGAGCGCTATCGATCGCGACGCCCTCATAATCGAACCCGTAGAAGCGGATGAGATCGATGACGGGGCTACCCGAGAAGCTGAGGCGGTATCACTTACCTCGGTTCAACCGGAGGCTGACGCCTCGAAACCGCCCACCAACGCCACGCGCGAATTCGACCCCAGCGAGCCCGAAACCGTCATCAATGAGTTTCCCGCTGTCACGCCAACGGATACGCCCGCGCCACGCCGGTTCAACACGCTCGCGGGCGCCTTTAATCGATCCCGCTCGACGCCTCCACCCGAGGAGTCGGCGCCATCTGTCCCAGACGTAGCGGAAGACGCGCCGGACATCGCTGATGAGGTAGTCGGCGACACCGAATGGTCGGTGGCCGACCAGCCCACTGTCCACCTGTCACAGGAAGATTTGCAGGCGCTTCGGCCGTCCTTCCTCGACACAGGAGAGCAACCATCCTGGCCACCTCGGCCCGCAGAGGCCTCCCAGGGACCCATTGCCAGCACACAAGCGCCGTTGACCGATCCCGGCCAACCGCCTCCATCACCTGCCGGAGCGCCGCAACCGCGAGACTGGCGCACGAACCTGCCGCCACGGCCCCATCCCCCCTTCCCACTCACGAGTCCAATCGCTAGCGGCATACCACCCACCGATCGCCTGGCGGCTCCTGATGGGCGTCAGGCGCCTCCGTCAGCCCCTGATGAGCCGCCGCAGGACTACAGGATGGAGCGTTTCCAGGAGTTGCGCCGTCACCGGTTCGCCCATGAGCGGGGCGAGGAAGCGACGGACGATGCGACGCCTGTCGCCGACGCATTGCGCCAATGGTGGCGCGATCTGCGCCCCAGCGTCGGCAGCGCGTTGGAGTACCAGCGCGAAGCGCGTGCGAGCGGCACGCACCCGTTACCTGCCTACGCCCCACCCGCGCCTACGTCACGCCTGGGGGACGCATTTGGCAAGTTTGCGGCATCGGCGCGCGGCGTCGCCGGGCCCACGCTCAAGCGCCTGCATGATCAGGTGGAGCAGGCGGCCCAAGGCATCATCCAGCGTTTCGAGGGTGACACAGCGCGTCAGCAGGCGCCATTCCTCGGCCCAGGCCGGGTCGCGGTGTTCTTCCGCCGTGGTGTGACGGTAGGCCAGGCGCAGCGACTGCTGTCCGCCAGCTCCGCGCGGCCCATGCGTCTCATTCCACGCAAGCATGGCATTCTGGCCCAGGTCATGCCTGGGCATGAATCTGAAGTCGGCGAGCGGCTGCGCCAGCACCCCTATGTGGATGATGTCGTCTATATGGTGTACAGCGATCGAGGACTAGCGTGACTACGGTGGTTGGTCGCTATTCGCCATCGACCGCGGTCACGTCGGACCCAGCGCTCTCGCCCGTGTCGTCGTGTTCGCCGTAGATATTGACCAGCTTGCCGACGCGCCCAGCGATCTCAGACCAGATATACCGCTGGTATTCCAGCATCGTGGCCTGGCGCTCATCGTAGGCGCGAGAGGACGCGTCGCGTCGCGCGTTGGCCATGAAACGCTGCGCCAGTTCCGAAGAGCGCCGCCCACGCTCCTCCAGGTACTGGTGGAGCTCACCGAGGTCGCGCAGCAACGACTCCAGGCGTTGGGCGGCGCTCTCCTCCCGACCGTCTTCCTCAGACATGTATTGCGCTCTCGATCTCTTGTTCTCACGCCGGCTTCGCTTCAGATGGCTTAGGAGGCGCCGGCAGGCAGCTTGCCTGGCGGGGTGATATCCACCCGAAGCGCATCATTGAAGCGGTTGAAATAATTGAACAGCCCGATGACAGACGCAAGCTCGATGATCTGCCCCTCATCAAAGTGCGCGCGAAGTTCCGCCCACACATCCTCATCTACGTTACGCGCGTCGGTCGTCATGCGCTCCGCCAGCGCCAGCGCGGCAAGCTCCGCGGGAGTGAATTCGGCGCGGTGCGCGTCGATATGGTACATCGCGTTCAACAGATCTTCGGACGCCCCAAACTGCTTTGCCAAAGCAGTGTGCGAGGCCATTCAATAGTGGCAATCGTTGATCTGCGAGACGCGCACCGCCAGCATCTCTTTGAGCCGCTTCTCGACTGTGCCTGTTGAGAAAATCGCGCGCATGTGCGCGGCGGCGGTACGCATAATCTCAGGTCGCAGCGCCATCGTGCGGAACATGTTCGGGATCGCCCCGCGCTCCCGCTGGAACCGCGCAAATTCGTCCGCTACCTCTCGACCAACATCACCGGGATCCTGCGGCCGGATACGCGCCATAACGCCTCCTGGTTGGCTGAGATGAGAACGTCGCTATCGCGCCGGGCGTTTCATGATGAAACGCCCGGCGCGATGCTCTGGATTAGGGTATAAGATCGGGCGGGATTTCCAGCCGCTTCTCAAACCGGCGGTAAATGGCGCGCGCACGTGAGCAGACGCGGCCATTCGTATCCCGGCATTCGCCCTCGACGAACAGCAATTGCTTACCACCGCCCTGCACCCGCGCATCGAAGGTGAGCGGCGCATCGTAGGCTGGATATTCGAAGGTCACATCCAGCGAGACCGTGACCTGAGGTCGCAGCCCCCGCATGAGCGAAGCGACAGCGGCGCCTGTCACGATATCGAAGATATATGCCTGCACAGCGCCTGTGACCGCACGGCCGCCAGCGCCGGCTCCCCGGTGATGCTCACCAGGCTCCAGGTAGCACGTCGCCTCGCCGTTCGCGCTATGCGTGATGTGCGCGCCCATCCAGCGCACAAAGTCACGCTGGTTCCAGTACTCGAAGAATGGCTTGTCGAATTCCATCTCCCCGGTCGCTGAATCTACCTTCTCCGCTGGCGGTTCTGAGCGTTCGCCATCCTCGCTCATAGCTACTCCTCTCGACCCATCAGGGCGCGCGCCCCAGCCCATGCCGCTGGCAGGATCAGCGCCGCCGCGCACAGCTTCAGCCCGTCGCCTGGAAGAAATGGAAGCAGTCCCAACGCAAGAACATGTCCCCAGCCCACGAATCGCGCCAGCCAGACTAGCCCGCACAGGTATATCGCGGCCTCGCCAGCCAGCATCGCGACAATCGACCGCGGCAACGACCGGTCCCAGCCGCGCTCCGCCAGCCACCCAACGACCGCCGCTGCGAGCGCGAAGCCACCGATGTATCCAAAGCTCGCGATACCGGGAACGGCGGCGAAGACCGGCAATCCAGCGACGCCAGCGAGAATGTAGAGGAGCGCGGTCGCGACGCCTCGGCGCGCGCCATAGGCCGCGCCGATGAGCAGGACGGCGAACGTCTGGCCAGTGATCGGCACAGGTGTAAAAGGCAGGGGAATAATCACGCGCGCGCTCAGCGCGAGCAACAAGACTCCAACCACAGCCAGCGCTGTCTCTCGAAGCCCGACGATGAGCCAGGGCGTCGTCTGGCTCTGCGCGTCGCCGACGAATCGCGCCGTAAGCGTGTCAACCAGTGTCCCTCGCTGCGTTGTCCGCGCCTGCATGAATACTATCTCCTCGAATCTTGACCGCACTGTTGACGCATCGCGACAAGGGCGCTTGAGGCGCGCCGCGACGCAGTATGCAGTATAGCGCACGGGCGCCGCCTCCGAACCTTTGGGGCAATATTCGCCGCGCGCCTGTTCCAATGGGGCATTTTTCCCATATTGATTGCCACTGGCGGGCGCAGTCTCTTACCATGAATGTGACGTCAAGCGCCCTCCACCGTGAAGAGTTGCAATCTGACCAGACCTTACCGTTCCCTATCGTGATCTCGCGCCGGTACGAAGCGGCGCCCTCGAGGGTGGAAGTGGCGCGTGGATTGACAGCAGCGTTGACAGGAGGCGCCAGAAATGGGCAGGGACCCGCGCGAGAGTTATGGAGACAGTCAGCGCACCGGCGGAGACTCGCAGGGTCGCGGGTATAGCCGGCCCGGACGCGATTCGGGCGAGCGCGGCGTTCCGCCTGGCGCGCGTGGCGGTCCCAGCCGACCACCTGCCTCTGGTGGCCCTTCTCGCTACGGCTCAGCTTCCAGCCCAAACCCTGGCTCACCGAGCCGGTCGAGCCGCCCAGGAGATACCTACGGGCGAGACCCGAGGATCAATGGCTCGTCCGCGGGCCCATCGCGTGGCGGCCCTTCGCGCCCGGAACAATATCCTCCGGACCGGTACGAGAGTGGCAGGCGCAGCGCGGAACGCGAGAGCTACTCATCCCGGCGGCAGAGCGCTGCCCCCGACCGCGGTGAGCGCAGACCTTCAATTCGCGAGCGCGCGGCGAACTTCGCGCGTGGGATGTCAGAGCAGCTAAACGCGGTAGTGGAGAGCGCGCGCGGCGCGTTCCGTAGCCCAGGAAGCCCCAGTGGCCAGACCACCGCCCCTGGCCGCGGTCCCGCTCGTCCACCAGAGCGCGTGCCGGCGCGCTTCAACAGCGTTCTGGAGGAACTCACGCCCGAACAAAAGGCGGCGCTGGAACAGAGCGCGCACCGCCGTTCCCGCATTCGACTTCTCTCGCGCAAATGGCGCCTCGGGCGCCACAATCGCAACGCCATCTGGTACGCTCTGGGGTTCGGCATTTCGGGACTGCTACTCGTCTCGCTCATGGGCGCAGGCGTCGGAGGCGGCTTCTACGCGATTAGCTATTACAACGCCAACGCCTCGACTATCAGTAATGTCGCCAGACTCGCGGAGCAGGGTACCAGTACGACGATCTACGATCGCTACGGCAAGGTACTCTATGTCGCGCCCAAGGCCAACGGCGTCAATATATACCTGAAATCCCAAAACATCAGCGAACTGGTCAAGAAAGCGACTGTGTCCACTGAGGACCGCACATTCTTCCAGTCGTCCAATATCGGTATCGACTGGGCAAGTACCGCGCGCGCCTTGCTCGCCGACGTCTCCAAGGGCGGCGCGACGCAGGGCGGCTCGACCATCACGCAACAATTAGTCAAGAACCTCGTGCTGCACGACAACCAAAAAGCCCTGATGCGCAAGATTAACGAGGCGATCCTGTCGATTGGCATGACAGAGAGCGGTACGTACCCTAAGTACAAGATCCTCGAGATGTATCTCGACACCATCGACTATTCCGATGGCAACCTGGGCATCGAGGCGGCCGCGCAGAACTATTTCGGCTTGCAGCCGGTCAAAGCCACCACGCCTATGATGTGCGGTGGCGCGGAAATCAAGGCCGGTGATACCTGCTACGCGAATCAGCAACTGGACTGGGCGCAGGTCGCGATGCTCGTCGGTGTGCCGAATGCGCCGTCAATCTATCGCCCCAACGTCTTCACCTACGACTGCGGTCCCAACGGCAAGTCGCAGAACAACCCCTGCGCGATGGCGAACTGGGACAACCCCTGCGTAGGCAATCCGCTAACCAGCAGCGACTGTTACCCCGATGGCGCGACCGCTTCCTACTTCGACTACAACAACCTCGGCCACGAATGGCTCGTCTACCACCGCGCCAAGGTCGTACTCGACAGCTTGCTCCGTGATAACTGGATTAGCTCGGCGACGCGCGACGCATCGTTGCAGGAAGTCCTGACGATCCTGGAGAACCACAAGATTTACTCGCACGCCGGCGGCACAACGTTCAGTAGCTCCGGCGCGACCAAGCTGGCGCCACACTTCGTAGACTACGTCATGCAGGAACTCCAGCAGGATTACGGCATTCAGGACGTTCCAGACGCCGGCATCAAGGTGTACACCACGCTCGATCTGGATCTGGACACCTTCGCCATCCAGCGAGCCCAGTACTACATCACTAAGACCCACAACATGGAGTGGTATACGTATTGCCCAAATGGCTGTTACAACGCCCCTCCGTTAGCGCAATCAGATAACGTGCACAACTCCGCGGTCGTGGCGATGGACCCATACACGGGCGATATCCTTGCCATGGTCGGGTCTGTGGACTACACCTCGCGCGATCCGAAAGTCGACGGTTTCTACAATACCGCGACGTCCGAGAGCCGCTCGCTGGGCTCGTCCACCAAGCCAATTTTCTACGCCACCGCGTTCCAGATGGGCTGGAACCCCGGCATCATGGTTCAGGACGCTCCGGTGTGTTTCCCGAACCCGGCAGACACGACCGGCGGGAAGCCAACACCGGACTGGGCGACACCCGGGTGTGGTGGCAACTGGTACACCCCTCACAATTTCGACAATCGCAGCTATTCAGGCAACATTCCCATACGGTTTGCTCTATCGAATTCACTCAACGTGCCTGCGACCGAGGCGATGTCCTTTATCGGCGACTCGACCGACTACGCCACCAACGCCCTGGCGATGGCGAACCGGATGGGCATCACCTCACTGACCGCCAACGCAATGGGGCCGACCACTGCGCTTGGCACTCAGGCTATCTCACTGCTCCAGCTCACGAACGCGTACGGCGTCTTCGCCACCGGCGGTCGGCACGTCCCGCCACGCTCGATTCTCGAGATTACCTTCCCGGATGGGCGTGCCCCCTACCACGCGCCACAACCTCAACTGGCGCAGGTAATGAGTCCGCAGACCGCGTACATGATTACATCCATTCTGACGGACAAGCACGCCCGCATCGCAGACTTCAATACGCCGAATCCGCTGGAGTTCGATGACCACGATCCAAATGTACCGATCAACGACCTCGGCTATCCCGCTGTGGCGGCGAAGACGGGTACGTCACAAGGTAAATCTGGCGCGCGCGACATTGTCACCATGGGATATTCGCCCTACATGGCGCTCGGGGTCTGGGCGGGCAACGCAGACTCGTCCGACCTCGGTAACGTGATTGGTATCTCTGGCGCTGGCTACATCTTCCACGACATCATGGCGTGGGCGATCCAGCACTACAACTGGCCACGCCACCAGGTCTTCCCGGTGCCTTCACAGCTCAGTCTTGGCGCGTTCAACTGCCAGACCGGGCTCGCGCCGTATAAAGACCTGCCCGATCCCGGTAAGTGCCCCTTCGCTCCTGTAGTACCGAGGTCTACAGACGTCTATTCCGCATCGTCTTGGCAAGATTCGGACTGGTATATCAAAGGCCAGGAGTGGCTTCAGTCGTAGACCTGCCTAGCAGTCCACTATTCTGACAGAAAATGCCCCGGCCGCGATGGCGCGGCCAGGGAATTTTCTGTTAGCGCTGGCTAACTGTGACGGAACTCGTTGTCATCGAAAAGGCGGCTGGCGGTCGCGGCGTCCTGCCCCTGGTATTTTGCGCCGCGCTTCTCACCATAGCCAGAGCTGACCGGCGAAGACATCTCTTCGAACGCGATCTGGCAGATGCGCATGCCTGGGTAGAGCGCGACCGCGATGCGACCCAGGTTGCTGATCTCCAGCGTGATCTTGCCTTTGAAGCCTGGGTCCACATAGCCCGCGGTGCTATGGATGACGATACCCAGCCTGCCGATGCTGCTGCGGCCCTCTAGCCGCGCCAGCAAATTGTTGGGGATCTCCACCCGCTCCAGCGAGGTCGCCAGCACGAACTCGCCCGGGTGGACCAGGAACCGCTCGCCATCCTCTAACTGGGTGAGTGTCGTGAGATGCGCGAAGGTAGCCGGGTCAGCGGGATCGATCAGCGCCTGGCGGGTGTAGTTGAAGATCTGGAAGTCATACCCCAGGCGCAGATCGAGCGACGCTGGCTGCAGTTGTATGTCAAGGTTGGGCGCCGGCGTGATGACAATTTCACCTCGCTCCAACCGCGCCAGGATATCACGATCAGACAGAATCATGCGCTGTACGCCACACTCTCTCTATGAAGCGCTAACCATGGCGGAGCGAATTCGCCAATCAATGCCGTCCACGTCCGGCGCGGTCGGCGCCCTGGTCACGCGGTCGGCTCGCCCGCGGGGCCGTCGCGTCCCGGGCGGCGCCTTCCCGCGCGCCTCGGGCCCGGACAGATGACTCATAGGGGCCGGATTCTGGCGCGAGCGCCTCGAGCAGTCCGGCGCGTACCGCGTGCGCGAGCGCCTCGATATCTGGAGACGGCGGGCGGTCGTCGCGCAGTGTCGGAGCGATCGCACGCACCAGGCCGTGCGCCTCTTCTACGCCACGCCCCGGCCGCAGAGGCGCGCGGAAATCGAGCCCCTGGGCGGCGAGCAGCAACTCAATCGCGATCACACGGTAGGCGAGGTCCATCGCCTGCCGCAGTTTGAGCGCGGACGTGGCGCCCATGCTGACGAAATCTTCCATGCCCGCTGACGTGGGAATTGAGTCAATGCTCGCCGGATGGGCTAGCACTTTGATCTCGTTCACCAGCGCGGCCGCGGCGTATTGCGCGATCATGTAGCCCGAGTTGAGGCCCGGCTCCGGGGTCAGGAACAGGGGAATATGCCCTTCACCAGTATCCCAGTCGTGCGGGCTGGTGAGATTGTAGACCCGGCGCTCAGAGAATGCGGCGACATGAGCTAGCGAGATGGCCAGCGTATCCAGCGCCAGCGCCAGTGGCTGCCCGTGGAAGTTGCCACCGGTCAGCGCGTCGCCGTCCTCGGGGAAGAGCAGCGGATTGTCCGTGACCGCGCCAAGCTCGGCGGCGAAGGCGCTCTCGCACCAGGCGAGCGCGTCGCGGGCGGCTCCCAGCACTTGTGGCACGCAGCGGATGGAATAGGGGTCTTGCACGCGACCGCAGTTGGCGTGGCTGGCGTTGATCTCGCTTCCTTCGAGAAGCGCGCGCATGCGAGCCGCTGTGACTCCCTGGCCGAGTTGCGGCCGCAGCGCGTGAATGCGGGCGTCCAGTGGCACGTAACTTCCTAGTAACGCCTCGGTGGTCATCGCCGCCGCAACCTCAGCCGCGCGCGTCAGCCGCCGGGCGTCCGCCAGCGCGAGCACACCGCAGGCCTCCATGACGTGCGTGCCGTTGATCAGCGCCAGCCCTTCCTTCGCGCCGAGAACAACCGGCTGAAGTCCAGCGGTGGCGAGCGCCTCCCCGCCGGTCATGTGTCGCCCTCCCTGCCACGCCTCGCCTTCGCCAATCAACGCCAGGCTGAGATGCGCCAGTGGAGCCAGATCGCCACTCGCGCCGACCGAGCCACGTGAGGGAATCACCGGCGTCACACCGCGATTCAGCATATCGACGAGCAGCGCCAGCGTCGATTCCCGCACGCCGGAATGCCCGCGCGAGAGGCTATTCGCCAGCATCAGCATGATCGCGCGCGCGGTCGGCGCATCGAACGGCTCGCCTACGCCAGACGAATGACTACGGATGAGATTACGCTGTAACGTCTCAACCTGGTCGTTCGGGATCTTCACGCGGCTGAGATGGCCGAATCCGGTGGTGATGCCGTAGACAGTGCGGTCTTCCTCACACAGCTTGTCAACGAACGCTCTTGCCACCCGCACACGTTCCAGCGCCATGGGGTTCACGCTGACCAGCGCGCCCTCGCGTGCGACTGCGACGACCTCCTCGAGTGTCAGTCGCTCATCTCCGCCGAGCGTGATCGCGCGCGCGGTGGTCTGGCCGTGATGATGGCTGGTCGCGGTGGACATGAGTTGGGCACTCCTCGTGCTGGCGCGCTGGTCATCGCGCGTGGCGCGTGGCGGCGGGCCGCCGACACTCCCCGAAGCGCACGCATCGGCGCGCGCACGCCGCCATTGTATCATGCCCACTCGCCGCGCCCGCCAGACCGCGACATCCGGGCCGCAGCCGGCGCGTCCGCATAATTCCCGGAAAACTGGTAAACAAGACGTTTCCGTTTCCCAGCGACAACGCCGTATAGCAAGGAGTAAGCGCGAATGAGGCGCAGCATAGGGACTTTCTAGAGAGGTGGACGATGACAGTCAGGAAACCCGCGCGGCCCGGTCAGCGGCATATCTCAACGTATGGTTTCCCCGCGGCGCCATCAGCGCGCCTGACCGATCACGCCAGACTGCGCGCCGCGCAGCGTAATCTCACGATGGACGCGCTGCGCTACATCCTGACAGATGGTCAGGAGCACAGGCGCACTGGGGTGACGTTCTACGTGCTCTCGCGCCGCGACATTCCCGCCGAAGACCTGCGCTGCTCACGGGTAGCGCGCCTGGAGGGCGCCGTGGCGCTCGTCGCGCGAGATGGCGCGGTGATCATTCTGTACCGCAATCCCACATCCATTCGGACTATCCTGCGCAAGGCGAAATACCAGTCACGCCCGCGCCGTCCGGCCGCCCAGCGTCGCTACGAAGCCTTCGACCAGGGCGATATCTGGGCTGGCCCGGCCAGCCTGGCTACGGGCTGATTCGCCGCCATCATGAGGTCCCGCTCACTTCTCAACGCAGGCTCGCTTGCGCTAGAATCTGAAACTGGCGCGGTGTGAGTCATGGCGAACCCCGCCCACCAGCGCCGCACGTCCTAACTCGGGTGTGCGGCCACAGAAACGTATTGATCGAATGGCGGGAGCGAGCGTGTCCAAGCAGGAGCTACTGGCGAGGCCAGTGGCGCATATTGAAGATGGGCGGAAGGTGCTGCGAGTCGGCGGAATCATTCAGTCGGTGGAGATCAATGAGCGCCATGTCCCCGACGTGTGGGATGCGATGCTGCCGAACGTTCGACCAGCGAATGCGTTGATACTCGGCCTTGGCGGCGGTTCCATCGCAACGCTCATGACAGGCCGCTGGGGACCGCTACCAATCACGGGCATTGAGCGCGACCCCGAAGTTGTGCGTTTGGCGCGCGCCGAATTTGGACTGGACCGCCTCGATAATCTCTCCATCGTGACCGCCGACGCGTTCGCATGGGTTCACTCCTGCGCTGGCACGTTCGACGCGGTATGCGTGGACCTCTTCCACGCGGGCAAACTTGCGCACGGCGCGTTGGGCCCTAACTTCCTTCGCGACCTTCGCCGCGTCTTGGCGCCAGGCGGTGAACTGACCTACAATCTTTGGCATTCGGCGTACCTGGACGACCAGGTGCGCCGAATTGGCGCCCAATTTGTGGTTCAAAGCCTGGACCGTGCGGATGGGAACGTCATCATTCGGGCGACCAGAACATGCTGACGCAGGGCCGGTGGAGGGCGTCGTTATACCGGTATCTTTGGCGTGCAGGACTTGCCGGGGACGGTTCGGCGCGCGAAACTGTATGTGACACTTGCCCCGGCGCCTTTGCTACTAAGCGGCCATTCTGAGGACAAGCCCATTGTGGTCCCCCGCCACTGTCACCTTTCATTGTTCCAATTTGCAGCGCCTGAACCTGGCGATTGAGGAGTCCTGGCTTCATGCAGGAGATTCGTACTCCCGGCATGCAAAATGTTGTGCTCGCGCAAAAGTCCCTGGCCGACTACGCCCCGATTGCGGGCGAAACTGTCATTGAGGAGATCGAACGGCTAGCCCGTCCGCTCCAGGGCGCGCGCGTGCTGCATGTCTCGTCCACCGCGTACGGTGGTGGCGTCGCGGAGATGTTGCACACACTGATCCCGCTCATGCGCAGCGCCGGACTCGAAGCGGAATGGCGCGTGATCTCGGGCTCCGATGAATTCTTCATGACCACCAAGAGCATGCACAATGCCCTCCAGGGGATGGACCTGGAGCTGACCAACGCGATGCGAGCCGCGTACCTGCATTCCAATGTGGACAATGCCGTCTATTTTGAAGGTGACTGGGATTACGTCGTCGTGCATGATCCCCAGCCGGCGCCGCTGCGCACGTTGCGCAAGTCAGATGGCGGCAAGTGGATCTGGCGCTGTCATATCGACCTGACAGCCGCGAATCAGACCTACTGGTCGTTTCTCCGTCCCTATGTTGAAGCGTACGACGCCGCCATCTTCACGATGGCGCAATATGTCAAGCAGGACCTGCAGATCGGGCGTGTGGCGCTCATTCCACCGGCCATCGACCCACTGAGCCCAAAGAACGCGCCTATGGAAGACTCACGCGCGGCTGAGATCGTCCGGATGTATGGCATTGATCCGGAGCGGCCACTGCTAACGCAGGTATCTCGGTTCGACCCATGGAAAGACCCACTTGGCGTCATTGATGTCTATCGCGCGGTGCGCGAGGAATTCCCGAACACCCAATTGGCGCTCATTGGCTCAATGGCCCACGATGACCCCGAAGGCATGGATTACTACCAGCGTACCCAAGAGTACGCCGCATCTGATTCCGATATTCATCTACTTTCGAATCTGGATGGCGTGGGAAATGTAGAGGTCAATGCCTTCCAGCGCGCGGCCACGGTCGTCATCCAAAAGTCGCTTCGTGAGGGCTTTGGTTTGACTATCGCCGAGGGTCTGTGGAAAGGCAAGCCGGTCATCGGCGGCAACGTCGGCGGCATCCCACTGCAGATTCAAGACGGGGTCACAGGCTATCTGGTCGAATCTGTCGAAGAAGCCAGCGTGCGCGCGCTAGATCTCATGCGCGACCGGGAGAAATCGGCGCAGATGGGCGCCGTGGGACGCGAGGTGGTCCGCGAGCAGTTCCTGTCCACCTCAAATTTGCGCAATTACCTGCGTCTCTTCACCGACCTCACCACCGAATCGCGCTAACGTCCCAGCTACACGGAGCGCCGCGCCCCATACGCCGACAAGCGGAGGGACGCGGCGCTCCGCAGTTTGTGCTATCTTTTGTGCTATCTATGGAAGGGAAGCCTTGGCGCGATCACTACGGCGCCAGTGAAAGGAGTCCATCCCATGCGCGTCGTGAGCGTGGAAGAGATGCGCGCAATCGAGGCGCGCGCGGCATCTGAGTATGGACTGAATTCTCCCGCGCTGATGGAACGCGCGGGTCGCAGCGTCGCCGAAGCTGTACGAACGCTGTTCAGCGGCGATGTCAATGGGCGCGCTGTCGTGACGCTGGTCGGTCCGGGGAATAACGGCGGGGACGGCCAGGTGATGGGCCGGTATCTCGCCGGGTGGGGCGCGCGGGTGGTTGAGTATTTCTGGCGCGATGGAACACTTCGCCGCCAGGACAGCGCCATCCCCGCTGGCGATGATCTCGAAGAGTTGCAGACGGCGCTGGCAGGCGCGGATGTTATCGTCGACGCGCTCCTCGGCACCGGCCACGCGCGCCCGCTACATCCAGGCATGCAAGCTGCGCTGGCGCTAGCGGCGCGTGAGCGGAAGCGGCGGCCTGACACACGCATCGTCGCGCTGGATCTCCCCAGCGGACTCAACGCCGACACCGGCGCGGTAGATAGTGGCGCCATATCCGCTGATATGACCGTCACGCTGGCCTTCCCCAAAACAGGCCTCTTCCTGTTCCCCGGCGCGGCGCTCGTTGGCGAACTGGTAACGGGGAGCATCGGATTGCCCGACACGATGGAGACTCCATCTGGGTTGGAGCTCATCGATGAACACATGGCCCGCGCGCTCCTGCCATCTCGCCCGCTCGATGGCAACAAAGGCACATTCGGCAGAGTAATGATCATCGCAGGCTCGCCATCCTATATCGGAGCCGCCGCGCTCGCCGGGCGCGCGGCGGTGCGCTCCGGCGCTGGCCTCGTGACGATTGGCGCCACACCAGAGCGCGCGGCTATCTACGCGACGAGTATGCCCGAAGTGACGTATCATCTCCTGCCACCTGAGGACAGCGATCCAGAGGCGCGCGCGAGCGTCGCGCTCGACGGACTCCGCGGTTACCGGGCGCTCGTTGTCGGTCCAGGCCTCGGCCAGTCTGAGCGAATGAGCATATTTCTGAGCACGCTGTTCGCCGGCCTGATGCAGCTGGGCGAGGCTGATCGCCCGCGTCTGCTCGTCGACGCCGATGGTCTCAACGCGCTGGCCAAGATACCGGACTGGTCCGCGCTCTTGCCTCCTCATACCATCCTCACGCCACACCCCGGCGAGATGTCGCGGTTGCTCAGAGGAGAACAGGTCAGCGGCGGCGGAGGTGACCGCCGGGAAATCGCCGGTCGAGCGGCCCGCGCGTGGGGACATGTCGTCACGCTCAAAGGGGCATGCGCCCTCATCGCGGCGCCTGATGGACGCCTGAGCGTCAACTGGCCACCCAACCCTGCGCTTGCCACCGCAGGCACTGGAGACGTCCTATCGGGCGTCACCGGCGGCCTGCTGGCGCAGGGGCTGGCGCCATTCGAAGCCGCCTCGCTTGGCGTCTATCTGCACGGCCGCGCTGGCGCGCGCGTGGCGAATCGGATGGGTGGCGCAGGCGCCGCCGCGGGCGATTTGCCAGATGAGATTCCTTACGCGCTCAAAACTCTACGTGGACGCTAGCGCACTCACAAGAGCGGAGCCAGGTCAGCGAGGCTGGCGATGGTCGCGTCGACGCGCGCGCCGGGAAAAGATGGCTCGCGCCCACGACGAATCCAGATGGCGCGAACCCCAGCGCGATTCGCGGCCAAGACGTCGCGAGCGGCATTGTCGCCAACCATCACCGCGTCGCCCGGCGCCACGCTCAGCGCCTCCAGCGCCCGCAGAATGAGTGTGGGGTCGGGCTTGCCTGAGCGCGCCTCGGCCGATATCTGCACCGTCGGGAAATAGCCCTCCAAACCCGAGCCGATCAACTTGTCGCGCTGGATGTCTGGAGCGCCGTTGGTGACGAGGCCGAGCGTGTAGCGCGGCGCTAGCGTCTCGAGGGTGTCGCGCGTCTCAGGAAATAGCCAGTCATGACGGGCTCGCCGCTCGACCCTGAAGCGCTCGGCGAGGGTCGCGCCAAGCATTTCGTCTGTCACACCTTGCCGTGCTAGCGCGTGCATCCAACAGTCGAGTTGGTAATGCGCGGCCCATGCGCCCATCGGCCGTAGGCGTGGGTCTTCACCGATGAAACGTCCCCAAAGGCACTCGCCCGGGCTGACGCCCATCTCTTCGAAGTAGGGCTGAAATGGCGATACGTCCCACTCCGCACACGCGCGCTCCCAGGCGGCGCGCGCCAACTCGTCGGTATTCACACCCTTGCGCGCCGCGAAAAGCGCGGTGGCGCGCAGCGCGTCATGCGTGGCGTCGCCGTCTCTGACAAGCGTCTCATCGAGATCAAAAAGCACCGCGCGTGTTGGCATGATTGGCGCTACCTCCTTACTCACCAGCGCAGAAGGGCGAAACTCGCTCGCATCATCATTAAGGCGCATCAAGCATAACAGAGTTGGCGGTCATTTTGGCGCCGGAAGGCGAGCGCGCTTCATTCTCGCCTTCCAGGCCCCTCTTCAAGCAGGGATGAGCTGCGCGGCGGCGGAACCCCGTTCGTTCAGGTGGCTAACAACCAGTGTGATACCATACGCTGGTATCGCAAAGAAAACCCTAGTCGGTAGGTGAGGAGACAACGCGTGCCATCCTCTAACGCAGCAAGTAACGCAGCAAGCCCAGCGGCGCCACAATTCACCACCAGCGATGGACGCCTCAATGCCGTCCTGGAAGAGGCGCGCACGATAAGTGATCTGCGCGCCGTTCTGGCTCTTGTGGCCTGGGACCAAAACACCGCGATGCCGAGCGGAGCCGCTGACGTGCGCGGCGAGCAACTTGCGACACTCCAGGGTCTGATTCATGAGCGTTGGACAGATCACCGCTTTGGTGAGCGGATCGCCGAACTGAGTGAAGCGGTCGCCAAATCATCCTACACCGACGCCGACCGTGGCCTGCTGCGTGAAATCAAACGCGAGCGCGACCACGCTACCAGACTTCCTCGCGGTCTGGTCGAGGAGCAAGCGCGGGTTGAGGCCGCCTCATTTGAAGCCTGGAAGAAGGCGCGAGAGACGAATGATTTCGCGCTATTCGCCCCTTGGCTGGCGCGCACTATCGCCCTCCAGCGTGAGATAGCCGACCGTTACGGCTACAAAGGCTCGCGTTACGACGCCTTGCTCGATCTGTATGAGCCAGGGCTGACGACGGCCAAGGTTGACGCGCTGTTCTCCACGGTTCGCGATGTAACGCTGCGCCTTCTGCGCCGCATCCAGGCCAGCGGAAACCAGGTAGACGCCTCACTCCTCGAAGGCTCATTCGCACTGGCGCGACAGATGGACCTCGCGCGCGCGCTTCTGACTCGCATGGGCTACGATTTCGACCGCGGAGACATTGCTCGGTCGCCGCATCCATTTACCACCGATTTCGGCAGCCCGTTTGACGTGCGGCTGACGGTGCGACCTGATGAGCGCTTCGTGGATTCGAGCATGTTGGCCGCAATCCATGAAGGCGGTCACGCGCTTTACGAACAAGGCTGTGCGCCGGTCCTGGCGCGCACTCCGTTGGCCGGTGGCGCCTCGATGGGCGCGCACGAGTCCCAATCGCGCCTGTGGGAAAACGCGTTCGGCCGCTCGCCTGCGTTCTGGCGAGGTCAGTTCGACGCGATGCGCGTGGCGTTCCCGGAGCGCTATGCGAGCGTCGACCCCACGGCGTTCGCCCGCGCGCTTAATCGCGTCGAGCCGTCACTGATCCGCATCGAGGCCGACGAAGTCACATACAACCTCCACATCATCATCCGCTTTGAGATGGAGACGGCGATGGTCAACGGCGACGTCGCCATCGAATCACTGCCGAAAATGTGGGATCAGAAATATCGCGACTATCTCGGCATCGAGCCGCCGACGAACAGTGAAGGCATCCTTCAGGATGTCCACTGGACGAGCGGCTTTGGCTACTTCCCGACCTACACACTTGGAAATCTCTACGCAGCGCAAATTCTGTCGGCGTTGCGTCACGCGCAGCCTGACCTGGATGAACAGCTCGAGGCGGGAGACACGGCGACGACGCTCGCCTGGCTGCGGCAGCGTATGTACCAGTGGGGTAAAATCTATGAGCCGGAGACGCTTATGCGTATCGTCACCGGCCAGCGCCCAGATACGTCGTACTTCGCAGAGTACATTACGCGGAAGTTTGAAGGAATCTATGGTTTGGCTGCCGAGGCGCCTGTCCCGGCTCAGACGAAGTCCGCTGTGAAGCCCACGGCTCCCGCGCAGCCCAAAACGAAGCGGTAATGGCGACCGAGTGGCGGTACAATCATAGCTCCCTGGCATACACCCACATCGGGTCCTCGTCTCCGCGCCGGTAGCCCGCGCCATCCATGGCGTCACGCAGAATGAGTAGGTCTGGCAGCCAGAGCCAGACCCGCTCCTTTCCGCGCCGGTCCGCTTCGGCGCGCAGGAGCAGCGCTAGCCGCCCGATGGCATCCGAGAGCCCATCCACATACCGCGCTTCCAGCTCCGGCCCATCACCAAGTTCCTCTGTGACGATCGCGAGCGCCTGCGGCGCGCCCCGCTCCTGAAGCTCATACACCTCGCCTGCCGCCAGGTATTCACGAAGCAGTAGTTCGTTCAAACCACGCCCGACCCACTGGTGGATCTCGACGCCACCGTTGAACGGAGTGAGATTTGACTGCTCCAACCACCCCCAGATGCGATCAAAGTCCGCTATGCCAGGCGTCCACAACCGTGCGCCAGTCGGCAGCGCGCCAAGCGTCGTTTCCTGATTGGACTCAGCTATGGTCGGTTCTAGCTCGGCAGTGGTTCGTGGCTGCGCATGAGGATTGGCTCCGCCAGATGGCGAATCCAGCGCGTCGGCTGTATACCATGCGAGTTCAGCGACCCGCGTAAAGGCGAACCGCGCGAATAGGCGTTGCGAGGCGGCATTTCGGGAACCTGTAAACATGCGCACGACGCTGGCGCCCAACTGTTTCGCCCGCGCGAGCGACCGCGATACTAATACACGCCCTACACCCTGCCTGCGCGCGTCAGGCGCGACACGCACGCCCTCGATCCAGGCCTCATCTGGCCCAACCATGCGCACATGGCTCAAGGCGAGAAGCGCGCCATCGCGCGCGCCCACCAGCGTTGCGCTAGACGTATCAGCCAGCCAGGCGTCCCACACTTGTGGGATGTAGTCGCCACTGTCGCCCCAGGTCCGGGCACAGAACGCAAAGACCGCCTCCCGGTCCCCCGGTTGCGCATCACGCACGTCAATCGCGTCCTGGTCGCTCATCCACTTCGCCTCATAGTACTGAAAAGCTGATGACGCCACGCCGCGCAAGCCAGATCTCGGCTAGCTGCATGCCCGCCTTGCTCATGAACCGGCTAGCGGCGCGGCCCGCGCTAACGCGACTTGCGCTCAATCGCGTTTTCAGGGCGGAAGCGCAGCGCCGACCAGTCATCGTCAACGGAGATACTGGCGACCGGCCCCCAGCCCAATGGCTCGATGAGCGGCCAGAGCGTATCACGGTCGAGATCGGCGGCTCGTGGAGACGATTTCTTGATCCACATGATCCACAGCGCTCCTTGGGGCTTGGTCGCCGCGATGGCGGCTGGCGCGTTGGCGCTGAGTGCGGCCACGGACCGCGCGAACAGGCTGACTAGGTCATAACTCGCTCCCGAGACGGCCTCCGTTGCGACAGCGTCAACCCCGAGCGTCTCGCACAGCCCCGCATCGTATTCAGTTGGCCCGCCCAGCGCGAGCGCTCGCTGGCCGGCGCTCAGGCGGAGCTTGTGACGCAATGCCGCGGCATATGTCTCATCAACCATCTGCTGAGCGGCGCCTCCCCATGGCTACGCTTTATACCCTTCGACGGTCGACTCGTCGCGCGGCTGAGCGGCGTCGGGATCCTGGCCGAATTCGCGCTTGGCCCGCCGCTGACGTAAGAGGTCCCAGCACTGATCAAGCTGGACCTTCACTGCGTGCAATCGCTGACGCTGCTGGTCTGTCAGGCCCCCAGCTTCCGCCGCCTTCAGTAACGTGTGCTCTTCGCCCATCAATTCGTTGATCGACTGGAGAACTGCATCGTCGTTCATGAACGCGCCCTTTCTTCTTTTGCCATTGCCAGACGTCAGCCCCGACGTCATATCGCGCTGCACCGCGCCATCGCCTGGCGTGACTCACGCACGATGCGCTCGATCAACTCGCGCGCGGTCGGGATGTCGTGAATCAGGCCGACACACTCCCCTGCCCAGATAAAGCCTTCATCCAGTTTGCCATCGATTGCTGCCCGCACGTTGTTCTCGCCGCGAATGTAGGGGAGCATCTCCGGCAAAGCGTCTTCGCGCGAGACTCCACGCCGCGCTAACTCTTCTTCAAACGCCAGCACGCGTTCGACAAATGGTCCGCGCAGCACGCGGGCCGGACGGCCGATCGACCGCTCCATGACCACGGTGTCCAGTTCGGAGGCGGCGACCAGCGCTGCCTTGTAGGCGGGGTGCGCGACGCACTCCTGCGTCGCGACGAACCGAGTCCCGAGTTCGATGCCCTCTGCGCCAAGCGCCAGCGCCGCCGCCATTCCCCTTCCATCCGCCAGACCGCCGCTCGCGATCACCGGGATCCGTACAGAATCTACGATGCGCGGTACCAGGGTGATCGTCCCAATGTCATCCCGGCCGAGGTGACCGCCGCCCTCGAATCCGACGGCGATCACCGCGTCGGCGCCAAGCTCTTCAGCCTTGCGCGCAGCGCGCACGCCTGCCACCAACACGAGTATCCGCGGTTGCGGTGTGACGCCACTCGCGCGGATTGCGCGGATCATCGCCTCAGGATTCCCAGCCGTGATAGTGATCACTGGCGCGCCTTCCTCCAGCGCGACTACCAGGAATGCGTCGAGTGGGCGGTGGCCAAGCGGAAAGTTGACACCATACGGCCCCGATGACAGTTGCTTGTACCGCTGGATGTCGGCGCGTAACTGGTCCGGGGTCTGCATATGGGCGACGCCAATCTGCCCCAGGCCGCCAGCCTCCGAGACAGCAGCAGCCAGCTCTGACCATGCCAGGTGAGCGAGGCCGCCCTGCACAATGGGAAAACGGATACCCAGCAATTCGGTCGCACGTGTCCGCATCGGCGCAAGCATATCGGCGGATGGCTCAGCCAATCTGAAGTCCTCCTGTGGCGAATACGGAAGAGCGTCGTTGTCACCGCTTCACATTATAGCCCCTAGCATTCGAGCCACAGGCGGGGAGCAGTCGCCACACTCTAGCCCGACGCGGCCAGGGTGTGTTATCGTGATCCTGCCGCATTCCTGCGGCGCGGGGCGATGGTGGAACGGTAGACACAGCCGACTTAAAATCGGCTTCCGGGAGACCGGAGTGCGGGTTCGAATCCCGCTCGCCCTACCCATAGAAAGTCCTTTCAATTTAAGCATGACACCGCCAGACGCACCCTCACTCGTCTGGCGGTGTTGCTGTGTCTGGGGCCAGGTGACGACAGTTCTGACGACAGCCAGCCGCCAGCTAACATGCCCTTGATCGCCAGCTAACACCTGTAGTGCGCCCCAATCTTGGACAGAGAGGCTAGAAGTCATCTGGCCTTGTTGACATCCTGGCGCGACCTCTGCGGGGCAGATGCGCCGGAGGTGATCGTATGGCCGAAATTGGTGTCGTGCGCTTTGCGCAGGTCGCGCGAGAGGTTGTCGAAGCCGCACTGCCGCGCTATCGTAGTCCGTTCTCCAAACACACATTCACCCAGCCGACGCTGCTGGCGATCCTGTGTCTCATGCGCTATGAAGATTGGACCTATCGTGAGGCGGAGACGCGTCTGCGCGAGCATGCCGAGTTGCGTGCGGCGCTGGCGATTGACCGCGTTCCGGACTTTACCACGCTCTATCGCTGCCTGCGCCGGATCGGCGAGGACGAACTGACGCGCCTGTTGCATGAGACGATTCGCCGCATGCCGCTTCCGCCTGAGGGCGGGACGACAGTGGCCGTCGATGGAACGGGACTTGCCCCTGGCGCCATCAGCGCCTTCTTTGTCAACCGCGCGCGCGACCGGGGCCAGGGGCTCACCTGGCGTCACTGGCTCAAGTGGGTGGTCGTCGTCGATCTCCCACGCCGCCTGATCCTAGCCCAACTCGCCAAGCCGGGTCCAACCAATGACTGTGCGACGCTGCGCCCCTTGCTCGAGCAAGCCCGGCACCTCGTTCCCATTCGCTGTGTCTTGGCCGATGCCGAGTTCGACAGCGAGCGCAATCATACGTTCATCCGCCAAGTAGTGGGCGCCACGAGCATCATCCCCGCCAAGCGGGGCAAGCCAACGTGGCGTCTGCATGGCGTGCGAGCGCAGATGCGCGCCAACTTTCCTGCGGCGCCCTATCGCCAACGATCAGGTATCGAGTCCGTCTTCTCCGCCACCAAGCGCAAGCTCTCGGCGCGAGCAGCCGGACGCTTGTCCTGCACGCAGCAAGCGCAGGCGCTGTTGCTCGGGATCGCCATCTATCTCTACCGCCTTCGTCTTGCTCCTCCGTTCATCTTGACGTTGTCGTAAGGATGTCAACAAGGCCAGATGACTTCTAATCAAGTATGCTATGTCCAAGAGGGGGGTGCCCCGATGCGTCAGCGTCGTCAATTCAGCGCCGAGTTCAAGGCGCGGGTCGTCCTCGAAGTGCTCAGTGGGCAGAAACGCGCCGCCGAGGTCTGTCGCGAGCACCAACTCAAGCCCGATCTGCTCAGCCGCTGGAAGGCCGACTTCGTGAGCCAGGCGCCAACGGTGTTTCAAGGCGACGAGCGGACGCACCGGGCCGAGCAGCGCATCGCCGAGCTGGAGCGACTGGTCGGGCGGCTGACGCTGGAGTTGGAGGTCGCAAAAAAACGGTGCTGCTCTCAGCCGGGAGCAGCGGCGCACGGTGAGCGGCCAGTTGCGCGCCGAGTACCCGCTGGCCGTGGTCTGTCGCGTGCTGGACGCTCCACGGAGCAGCGTGTACGCCCGCCAGCACCGTGCAGAGGCTCCCGCGGATCGGGACCTGCAGGCGCACATCGAGCACATTGCGGGGCAGTGGCCGACCTACGGTTATCGCCGGGTGACCGCTCAGTTGCGCCGCGAAGGCGCCGGCAGGGTCAATGAGAAGCGCGTGCGCCGGCTCATGCGCAAGTTGGGGCTGTGGCGGGCCATGCGCCGCAGCGCCGCTGCCGCACCACCAACAGCGACCACCCGTATCCGCGCTACCCCAACCTGGTCGCCGAGCTCGCCATCAACAAGCCCAATGCGGTCTGGGTCGCCGACATCACCTACGTGCGCCTCCAGCGCGAGTTCGTCTACCTGGCAGTGCTCATGGATGTAATACGCGGGCCATTCGTGGCTGGGAGCTCGCGCGTCATCTGGATCAGGCGCTGACGCTCAGCGCGCTCGAACGGGCGGTCGCCGCAGGACACCAGCCGGCCATCCATCACTCCGACCAGGGCGTGCAGTAGGCGGCCACCGCCTACGTGGCGCGCCTGCGCGAACTCGGCGCGCGGATCAGTATGGCCGAGCAGGGTGAACCCCGGCAAAACGGCTATGCCGAGCGGCTGATGCGGACGATCAAAGAAGAGGAGGTGGCCCTGACGGAGTATCGCGACTTTGCCGACGCCTACGCGCAGATCGGGCGCTTCCTGGACGACGTCTACCAGCGTAAGCGCATCCATTCGGCGCTCGGCTACCTGACCCCGGCGGAGTTCGAGGCGGCGTATCATGTCCGCCTGCTTACGCCGGTCGTTGTCCCCTAACCAGGGGCTTTGAAGTGTCCAACTTTAGGGGCGCAGTTCACTCACCATATGCTCACCGTGCGCGCGTCAGCGCCTCTGCTGTGAGCGGAACCGCAGGCGAGTCGCCCCGAGACTGATTCACCATTGTGTTGTCGACCCCGCCATGCGCTCAGAACAGAGATGAGCATAGCCTCATAGCGTCCGCGCTACAATCGCGACTCTGGACAGCACCCTGGACAGATCAGCGCGCTCTTGAGTAGGCGCTGTTATTGAGCTCGCGACGACGTCATCCTGCGTGGCTGTGTGCTATACTCCCGATGCTACAACTATTTGCAGCGTCCTTGAGATGTCTCCTGGATACTCCTCCTCTCTTTATCGCCAGATACCCATCACACCTGACACCCTTGCGCGATGAGGCTTAACGTGCCCGATAGAGCGCTGTCGCATCGCTGGAGTGATCGGTAGTCTCTACACTGACGCCGCCGCTATGACAGCGGTCAGTGCGGCCGTGACGCTCTTCTTTAGTGAGCAATTGGGACAACGGCGGGTTTCCTTGTGCGCGTTGCGCGCCGCAAACGCCTGACAGAGCCATGTCTGCAGCACCGTCAGCGTGTGACGTGAGACTCAGCCCCGCGCATGGTAACTGGCTCCAGGCTGCGCGCTGGAAGGAGCGGCTCCCACATGCGAACCATGCCCCCTGATCGTGCTCGATTGACCCAGCTGACGCAAGAGGCGCCGGAAGAAATTCGAGCAGTACGCGACGCAGAGGATGCCGCGAAATCAGGCGGCCCAGCAGCGGTCAGCAAGCGCAGTGAAAGAACAGTGATAGCGAGGATAATCATGAGCAAACTGGAGCGGCCGGCGCAGAGGACGCCGCCTGAGTTAGAGGTCTTGGACGTCGCATCGCGGCCGGGCTTTGATCGCTGGGAAGACGACGGCGGTCGGGAAGCGCCAACGAACGCGGCGCTGACGATAACTCAGCACCATGGGCCATCTGGCCAGACGCGACGGCCGCAGGAATCGGGCGCGTTCGCCTGCCTGGAGGACGATTTAGCTAGTGCGCGTGATACCCACACAGGCGACGGGTCATAACAAGCGCGAGAGGCGCAGCGCCGAACAGATATGCAGAGAGCGCAGAGAGCGCAGAGAGCGCAGAGCGCAGACAGTAAGGATAGAGAGATGAGTAGCGTTGGAAACATCGCCAAACGACCCGAGACCGGGCCGATAGACGAGATGACCATTGAGGAGTTGCGGCTGCTCGTGCAGCGCCTGGAGAGCGAGAACGCGGCGATGCGGCCGATTACCCTGCGCGTGGCCGAGGCGCGCATGTGCCGCGAAGCTACCACGATGGTCGAATCGTGCCCGCACTGTTCGCTCAGGCGCGGCGCAACACTCGGCTATAGCGGAGTCCACGATGAGAACTGTGTGGTATCGCAGGCGCGCCGACTGGGCTTTTGACATATGTGCAGGAGCGCCGTCGACCCCGCAATGACTTAGGCGCTGCGGCAGCGAGATTGAGAAGGCAGGTAGGTCATGAATAGCAAGTGCGCGTTTTGCGCTCAGCTCGTCGAACATTTCATCCGGTGCAGCGAGTGCGGCAAGGCGATCTGCGCTGACCATCGTACGCTGATGCCAGTTGGGGAGCGTCCAACATATGCTGGGACTGGACTTGAGACTCCGGCGCGCTATCTCTGTCCCGATCATGTAGGCTTGCTGAGGCAGGAGCTCGCCGCAGACAGGTCAGAAGCGCATGCCTCCGGCCTTAGCGGGTCGCCAGATGGCGGCAGCACTTCAGCAGCACACTCGTAATGCCTCACTTCTGACTGCGTCAAGTGGGCTGCTCTGTGCGGAATGCGCAGGTTGTTCTTCCTGGGACGCTTGTGAAGCATTCAGTGGGCTCCGTGAACTCGAAGAACTCGATACGCGGCAGCATGAAAGCGCGGAAATATCCATGGCGAACACAACGCAACAAGGTTTCCGGAGCAGCCTTCGGTACGGCGTGCGTGATAACGTGAGCGCGATTGACGCTGTCAGCAAGTTTCGCTTTGGCGCAGACGTTCAGGCCAGCGATGGCGCCGCTGGCTCAGTCGTCGCAATCGTAGCCGATGAACAGCGACGCTCACTCGTTGAGATCGGCATTCGCAGGGGGCCATTCCACCCATGCGCCTTCGTCTCGCTGGAGCACGTCATCGAGGCGAACGCTGAGACGTTGACACTAGACCTCACTCGCGAGCAAATCGAACGGCAAACGACGCCCGCTGGCATGACACTGACCGCGTTCACTACCGTTCGCGCCAATGGCGTCTCCCTGGGGCGGCTCGTGCAGATGACGGTGACGGCTCCATCGGAGACGCTGCGCCATTTCGTCGTCGCGCAGGGCATCCATGGGCTGCGCCGAGAGGCTGCGGCTCCCGCGCGCATCATCATCGGCATGACGGAGCGGCAAATCAACGTGCGCTTAGAAGGACTGCCCCACAAGCGGCTGCTGCCCTATCGCTCGGATACGGTCTTGCGCCAGGACGTGTACGCCAGGCTCTTCGATTACGCGCCACTTCGCGTGGATCTCCCCGGCATCGAGATTCAGCCGGTGGACGGCGTTGTGTGGCTGCGGGGGCATGTGGCAAGCGGCGGCGCGCGGCGCATGGCGGAGGACCAGGCGCAGGGCGTCCGAGGTCTAGCAGCGCTGCGCAATGAGCTCATCGCTGACGATGCGCTTGCGGCCACCGTGTCGATGGCGCTCGCCCAGGATCTAGGCGCAGATCGACGCCAACATATTGGAGTGTACCCACGGCTGGGCGTCGTCTATTTGCGTGGCAGCGTGCGCACACCCGCAGCGCGAGAGCGCGCCAGCATCGTCGCCACCGCCTGTTCGACGGCCAAGCGCGTCATCAATGAACTGCGCGTCACGTCTTCTGAGGAGGGCATTTCAGTGATGGCGGGCGTCACCAACCATGCGGATGTTGCTCCCGGGGGGTCCTAGGGTGTCGCTGGCCACCGCGCTCTCATGACCACGCTGGTAATAGCGCAGAATTCTGTGATTCCTGTGGTTCCTATGGTTCCTTGCGATGCCGCCTGGAATGAGGAAGGAAACGCGCCCCATTGAAAGGCAGCGAGACGCCTGAAGTCCACACGGTTTGATGTCCGTTACGGCGTCGCTTCTCCACTGCCGTCTCGTACGCGCTACGCGCGCATTCCGGGCAGCGCTATGCGCAGCCTGCGGGTCATTCCGAGGAATCAGGAATAGATAGGAATAACGTGGATCATCTACAGCCCCCGCCACTTCGTCAGATCGCGGTCATTGGTACGCATCTTCCGCGACGCTGTGGCATCGCAACATTTACCGCCGATACATGTGAGGCGCTGGCCCTGTGCCTTCCTGATACCAACATCTTCGCCATTGCCATCAATGATGGCGAAGAGACTTATGCCTATCCGGATCGTGTACGGTTTGAGATTGCGGAACAAGACATCATGTCGTATCGGCGCGCCGCCGACTTCCTGAATACCAATGGCGTAGACATGGTGATTCTCCAGCATGAATACGGTATCTACGGCGGCCCATCTGGGAGCCATGTGCTCGAGCTGCTGCGGGAGACGCATGCGCCGATTATCACGATATGCCATACCGTTCTGCGCAAGCCCGATGCGACACAGCGCCAGGTGATGGATGAGATTGTCCGTCTATCTGACCGTCTGGTCGTCATGAGCCATCAGGCCCGCGAGATTCTGCATGAGCGCTATGTGGCGGCGGTCGAGAAGATCAGCTATATCCCCCACGGGATTCCTGATGTTCCCTTCATCGATCCGAACTTCTACAAAGACCAGTTCGACGCCGAGGGCAAGGTCGTTATGCTCACATTCGGCCTGCTCTCACCCAACAAGGGCATTGAGTACGCCATTGCGGCGATGCCCGCCATTCTGGAGCGTCACCCTGATGTCGTCTACATGGTGCTTGGCGCGACGCACCCGCACGTGCGGCGCACATATGGCGAGGCCTACCGCCTGGAGCTCCAGCGGCTGGCGCTCGAACTGAGGGTCGAGCGAAGCGTCATTTTCCACGACCAGTTCGTTCCATTGACAGAGCTTGTCGAGTGGATTGGCGCGGCGGATCTCTACATCACACCGTACCTCAATCCTGAGCAGGTGGTCTCCGGCACGCTCGCGTATACGGTTGGCGCTGGCAAAGCTGTCATTTCGACGCCCTACATACACGCGACAGAACTGCTCGATGAGGGGCGCGGCATGCTAGTGCCATACCGCGATTCCGCAGCCATAGCGCAACGGGTGATCGACGCGCTCGACAATGGGGCCGCACGTCACGCTATGCGGAAACGCGCCTATACACTCGGCCGTACCATGACTTGGCCGCGCGTGGCGGTGGAATATGAGCGCCTTCTGCTACGGGTCCTTGAGGAGAACCTGGTCCATCCCCAGTCTGCGCGTGCCCACACTTGGTCGCTCCCTGCCACTGAGCTGCCACCGATCCGTCTCGATCACCTGCGCCGGATGACAGACGACGTCGGTCTGATACAGCATGCCACCTTCTCGATCCCCAACTATCGCGAGGGATATTCGCTGGATGACAATGCGCGCGGCTTGCTAGCTACCATCTTTCTCGAGCAACTTGGCGCTGCCGCCGAGCCAGTCGTTGTGGGCGACCTGGCGACGCGCTATCTCGCGTTCATGGCCTATGCATTCAACGGGGAGGCCGGACGTTTTCGCAATATGCTGTCTTATGACCGGCGCTGGCTGGAGGACGCTGGCTCTGAAGATAGCCACGGTCGCGCGCTCTGGTCGCTCGGCGCGGTGATTGGGCGCTCGACGCATCCGGGGTGGGTCAGCCTGGCGAACACGCTCTTCGTCCAGGCGCTTCCCGCTGCCCTGAGGTGCGCGGCTCCTCGCGCCTGGGCGTTTGCTCTTCTGGGCATTGATGAGTACCTCAAGCGCTTCGGCGAGGATCGCGGCGTCCAACGGGCGCGTGACGAACTCGCCGGCCGACTCATGCGGCTGTACGTGGAGGCGAGCGCCGCGGACTGGCCCTGGTTCGAGGATCGCCTGACCTATGATAACGCTACCCTGTCGCGGGCGCTTCTGTTGGCCGGCGCGAGCATGCGCCGGGATGACTACATCGAGGCGGCGCTGACATCGCTGACCTGGCTGGAGGACATCCAATCGGGCAAGCATGGGCAGTTTGTGCCAATCGGCTGTCTTGGCTTCTACTGGCAAGGCAAGGCGCGCACCCGCTTCGATCAGCAGCCGATCGAGGCCTACGCGACGATCGGCGCCTATCTGGACGCCTTCCGTGTGACCGGAGATGCGCGGTGGCGGCGACAGGCGACTCGGGTCGCCGGCTGGTTCTTCGGAGACAACGATCTCGGTCTCGCGCTGTACGATGCGCAGACAGGCGCCTGTTGCGACGGCCTCCAACCCGACCGGGTGAATCAGAATCAAGGCGCCGAATCAACGCTCGCTTTTCTGCTTGCCTCGCTGGAACTGCGCCTGGCCAGCGTGGAATCGAGCGCAAGCGAAGCCAGGGATGAAGCCAGGGATGAAGCCATACGACTCCTGTCTCCGCAGTCACTGTGGTTGGCTTGACGCGGTGAGGTTTGGCGAGAAGAAACGAGAAAGAAAGAAGAGTAATGACACACGCGGATAATCTGTCCGAGGTTCTCATTCACCGGCACCCCAGCAATCCCATCCTGAGCCGCGCCGATTGGCCCTATCCGATCAACACGGTGTTTAATCCGGGCGCCACACGGCTTGCTGATGGCACAACACTGCTGCTCTGTCGGGTCGAAGACCTCCGCGGACATTCGCACCTGTGCGCGGCGCGCTCGCGAAACGGCGTTGACGATTGGAAGATCGATCCGGCGCCGACCTTGTTGCCTGACCCGGCTCGGTATCCTGAGGAGATCTTTGGCATCGAGGACCCGCGCATCACGTATGTGCCAGAGCATGGGGTGTACTACCTCGCCTATACGGCCTTTTCGCAATACGGGCCTGGCGTCTCACTGGCGCGGACGAAGAACTTTGTCGACTTCGACCGGGTGGGCGCGATCATGCCTCCTGACGACAAAGACGCCGCGCTCCTGCCGCGCCGCATCGGTGGGAAGTGGGCGCTCATCCATCGCCCTATCGGCCCCAGTGGCGCCCATATCTGGATCTCCTACTCACCCGATCTGGAGTATTGGGGCCATCAGCGCCTGATGCTCGAAGCCCGGCAGGGCGCATGGTGGGACGCCAACAAGATCGGCCTCTCGGGGCCCTTGATCGAGACACCCGAGGGCTGGCTGATGATTTACCACGGCGTGCGCCCGACCGCATCCGGCGCGCTCTACCGGCTGGGCCTGGCGCTCTTTGACCTGGAACAACCTGAGCGCTGCCTGCTCCGGGGATACGAGTGGGTCTTCGCGACCGAGGCGGACTATGAGCGGACAGGTGACGTGAATAATGTTGTCTTCCCGTGTGGGCATACGATTGGCGACGACGGTGACACGCTGTCTATCTACTACGGAGCGGCAGACAGCAGTATCGCGTTGGC
>DASVZK010000036.1:0-47915 GCA_036391685.1 Ktedonobacterales bacterium | reverse complement strand
CACACCAGGGCACGTCATCCACGTGTTACTCACCCGTCCGCCACTCACTCCCCCTCCGAAAAGAAAGAGCGCGTTCGACTTGCATGTGTTAGGCACGCCGCCAGCGTTTGTCCTGAGCCAGGATCAAACTCGCCATGTAAGATATCGCTATCTTTTTGGTTTGTGTATGATCCAAACTTCTTTGACAGGTTACCCTCACGCCGCGCTGACGCGCTGCGCGAGGAGCCCACTTCAGCGCATTAAGCGCTGTCCCGTGTGCTGTACGCTGCTACTCACTCTTCAATTGTCAACGTGCTGTTCGCGCTCTGTGATCCCCTGCTGGGAACCCGCGCATTGTCGCCCGTTTTGAGGGCGCCAAGTGAGCGTATCATAGCCCGCGCATCGTGTCAAGCATCAGTTTTGAGAGTCAACCCGGATGGGCTAGACGATCAAAACGGGCGCTGCGCATACTGCGCAAGGCGAGGGGGGATGAAGCTGTCGCTCGTCGCTTCTCATACCCAGACGCGCATGACCGCAGTCACGTCACACCTGTTTGAAGAAGGCGCCAAACGGGCTATCGTACCCTGTTCACACCGTCAGGCAGGGCGCGTGGGGACACGCGCGCTGGCGGGTGATCCGCTCTGCCACCCGGCGCGGCCTCGCTGTGTGAGGCGTTTGCCAGGTCGCGACATCCGGCGGGAGCCGTCTCGGTCGCGGGCCACTTTCGCGGCGGCAAAACTGAGTATGCCACAGGCGCCCTGGAGCCGTCAACCCATTTTCGCCCGAATTTTCCCCAACGCGCCGAAGGTACTGCCTCCCCACGACTTCCGTCAAGCCCGCGGCCGCTACAGGGGCAAGGTCTAGCTCTTGGGTCGCTTGAAGATCAGCGTCCAGGTGAAGGCCGAGCCGGAAAGCTCCCAGCCGTCGGCGCCGATATAGGCGAGGAACGGCCCCAGCTCCGGCTTGCCCGCCGGGCGCCTGCCGGGTTGGTTCGGGATGGCGAAGGGCGCGCCGTTCAGCGACGCCTCCTGCACGTGGCGCGCGTCAGCCAGCCAGACGACGAGGTAATCCCACCTCTGCACGCTTCTCGCCTCCCATTACGACGGATCAACGCGGCGCGCCCTGCGCGTCTGGGCGCCCCAGCCCAAGGCCCGCACTGTTATGGACGCGTCCACCACTCGTGGTGGCTCTCCATCCGCGGGCGGGCGGGCCAGGCCTCGACCACTTCATCGCAGAACCGCACCGCCAGATCAAAGACCATATGGCGCTCTACATCCCTTGCGACCGCGTGAAACGAGCGTCCCAGCACCACCAACCGCTTATAGGACGAGCCGAGCAACTCATGCGCCTCGCGCCCATCGCGCACTGGCACGACATGATCATGCCGCGCGGCGATCACCAGAGCCGGCGACCTGACATCCGGCAGGCGGCGGCGCAGTCCCGGCAGCGCCCGCACCAGCGAATGGATCGCCGCCGTCGAGGACCAGCGGTAGATGGGGCGGCGCGGACCCAGCCGCCGCCAGACGTCGCGGATGTCCTCGCCGAGCGCGGGAACAAATGGCGTGACCCGTCGCAGCGCCCACATCGCCGGCTCCGTGGCGTAGGACAGCCGCACAGGCGGGCACATCGCCACGATCCCCGCCAGCCCCGGCCGCTCAGCCGCCACCGCCAGCGTCAGCGCCGCCCCCAGCGAATGGCCCATCAGGAAGACCGGACGCGCGCCGGGCCCCGTCTGCTCGGCCAGGGCCGCGTCAGACGCCGCCTCGACCTCCGCCAGCCAGTCTTCCCAGCCGGTCTGGGCGAAGTGGTGGATTGTCGTGCCATGGCCGGGCAAGGTCAGAAAGCGTGTCGCGTACCCGTGCGCCCGCAACTCGGCCCCAAGCTCATCCAGATCATCCGGCAAACCGTTGATGCCGTGCGTCAGCACGCATATCCCTCGCGGCGCCATCTCACCTGGCCGCACGCGGCCGTCGCCTCGCTCTTGCCCGCCCATGTTATCGCTCGCCTCTCACCCGCTTGCGCGCTCGCTCGCGCCTCTACGTATTTTGTACGAGCGAGACCGCCCGCGCGTCTGCCCGCGTCTGCCAGGCGCGCCATGCCTGCCAGCCGAGATAGCCCATCATCGGCCCAAAGACCAGCAGCGCGCGGTAACCGTAGACAGGCGCCGCCTGCAGCGGCAGGAACCCGTAGAGCGTCAGCGCGCCGCCCGCCAGCAGGCCCGTCGCCGCCTGCAACCGCCCCCACGGCGCGACCGCCGCCAGCGCGACCACCCAGGTCACATACCAGGGCCAGAACCAGCCGCTCGCCACCGCCGCGAACCACAGCAGCGCCCAACCCCAGGCGGAAAGCGTCCCTCCAAGCGACCGCGCGCGGCGGAACTCCCAGAGCCACAGCCCGGCGAAGGCCAGCAGCGCCAGGGCCTTGAGTCCTGTCTCCACCACTGACCGCGCCTGCGCCACGCTCCATCCCAGCGCGCTCTGCGCCAGCCAGCGCAGCGGCCACTGGAGCGTATCGAGCAGGGAATTGTCCAGTTGTTGCGCAGGCGGCGAGAAGAGCAGCGCGCCGAGCGTCTTCGGTCCGGCCCAAAGTGGCGCCGCCGTCACGACCACGGCCAGCGCCACGATCCCCGCGCGCCAGGCCAGCCCCAGCGCGACCGCGCGCCAGTCGGCGCCGTTCGCCCGCTCGCGCCAAACGATGTAGGCGCCATAGATCGGCAGCAGCGCCACGGGCGTATACTTCGTCGCGATGGAGAGGCCAATCAGCGCCAGCCCGGCCGCCTCCCATCCGCGCGTGATGGCGTAGACGCCAAGCAGCAGGAAGAGAAGCATCACCGCGTCATTGTGCGCGCTGGCGCTGAACTCCAGCAGGCAGAGCGGGCTCCAGGCGTAGAAGAGTGTCCCCGCCAGGCGTTGGCGCGGCGCGATTCGCCCCAGGATGGCCCAGACCAGCGCCGCGTCCGCCAGGTGCGCCGCCAGCCCCACCAGCTTGAAGAGCGCGACATAGAGCGCCAGCGATCCGCCCAGCGCCTCCGCCAGCCGCGCGATGAGGTCCGAGAGCCCCAGCCAGATCGGCCCGTAGACCGAGCGCGTCGCCTGCCAGTAGACCAGCGGCAGGAACGGGTCATTGGGGAAGTCGGCCGGCGTCGCGATCAGCGGGTTCGCGCCATGCAGCGCGCTGATGCGCCCATAGAGAATGTAAGAGAATACATCGTCCGATGGCAGCGACGGCAGTAGCGCCAGCGTGATACCCATCACCGCCGCTCCGCCCAGCGCCAGCCACAACCCCAGGCGCGGGTATCGCCTGGCGGACGCGCCCGCGCGGTGGGACAGATCGCCAAGCCCACGCGCCCGCCAGACCGCTAGCCCCCAGGCGCAGCTCGCCCCGACCAGCAGCGTGGCGAAGAGCGCCAGTTGCGGCCAGCCAGCCACTGGCGGCACGCTGGCGTCCACGAGTGTATCGCCAAAGACCGTCCGCGCCGGCCAGAGCAGCCACGGCCACACCCGCGCCAGCGGCGAGACGCTCTGCGTGACTCCACCCAGCGGCGCCACGATGAAGAGCGCCAGCAGGAACGCCTCAGTTCCCACCCCCGCCCACACGACACCCTTCCACATCTCCCAGGCGCGTCGCGGCGGACCCGGGCGTGGCGCGAGGCCGCTCGCCCGCGAGCTACCCTTCCGCGTGGCGCTCGCCGCCCGTTTGGGCCGTCTCGCCGTGCGCTGACCGCGCCCCATGCTTGCGCTCCATCCCGATCGCGCGTCCGCCGCGCGCCACCCCCACTCTACCAGACCGCGGCCCTCAGCGGAGCGCCTCGCCGCGGCGCTCGCGCTTCGCGCGAGCGAAGAGTCTTCGCCAGTGAACCGAGGCGGCGATTGAGGAGAATGGCCGAGTCAGCCACATAGGCCCCAACAGCGCGCAGGCAGCCGTCAACGCCGCCTGGCTCCAGGTCCCGAATGATCCCACATCGCTGGCGCTCGCCTGCCGCCTGTGGACGCTGTAGCGCCGCTCTTCCTTGAGATAACCACTCTCCGGCGCGGAACATCTGAACCGACCATGAGTGGGCGGAAGGCGCCAGTCGCTACCGCCGCTGGCCATTGCCCGGCCCGCCAGCGCCCTCAGCGGGCGGCCAAAGCGGGCTGGAACCGGGCTGCTGGCCGTCAGGCGCGGGCCGCTGCGGCGGGCGTCCGCCCTCGCCCGGCCAGAGAGGCGCGCCCGGCTGGGGCGCGGACCGCGCGGGCGGCGGTGGCGTCTGGGGTGGGATCGAGCGCGGGCTAGCGCCGGGAGCGGGCTGCTGGCCGAGATACGGGGCCGGGATGGGCATGCGTGGGGGAACCGGCTGCTCGATCGGCCCGCGGACAGGTTGCGGCGCGGACCACGAAGCGCGCGGCGCGGCGGCCTGGCCGCCGGGAGGCGTCTGCGCCGGGAATCCACCCCTCGTGTGTGAACGCGGCAAGCCCGCCTCAGGCGTCATCAGCGCTAGCACGCTGTCGCTGCCCATCGCGCCGGCCGCGCCCCGCGACTTGCGCGCGCCCATGCGCCGCCAGATCGCCCAGCCAACGAGCGCCATCGCGCCGGTCTGCGTCACACCCAGGATGATCGCGTCCCCTCGCCCGACGCTCTGCAACTGGATGTATTGCGAGAACGTTCCAGCGACCAGCAGGAAGCCGACCGAGAGTATGGGCCAGCGCCAGAGGCCCGAGACCCGATCGCGCATCGTCGCGAACTCCCAGATGACGATGAACACGAAGGGTTCCAGATAGTAATAGGGCCAGACCTGCTTGCTCAGCATCGGCGTCGCCAGCGCCGCCAGCGCCACCAGCGCCCACACGTCCTCATCCAGCGCCGTCAGCCGCCAGCGGCGCGCTGCAAGCCATACCGCTACAGCGACCACCAGAATCACGGTGTACATATCCAGCCGCTTGGCCAGGCCATCCAGCAGATAGCGGAGGTGGTTGAGCGTCCCCACGGGCGAGCCGGTGTAGGCGAAGAGCGCCCAGATGGAATCGCTGCCAATCTGCGCGCTGGAGCGCCACGAGACAAACGTGTACATCGCGTCGGCGCGATCAAAGAGGAAGAACGGCGCCAGCCCCAGCGCCGCCACCGTCGCGCTCACCCCGCCGAATCCGGCCAGCGCGCGCCAGGCCTTCGTCAGCGCCAGCAGCAGCCCCAGCGCGATCAGCGGAATCAGCGCCGTCGTGCGGGTCAGGAACGCCAGGCCGCCCAGCAGCCCCGCCAGTTCCGGCCGCTGGCGCTGCAAGAACAGCACGGCGCCGATCAGGAGGCAGAGCATCAGTGGCTGCTCGACGTGGTACCAGATCGAATACGTTTGCCAGGTCAGCGGTGAAAGCGTCACCAGGCCGTAGACCAGCAGTCGCTGCGCTTCCGGAGCCCCGGGATAGAGGCGGTCCAGCGCGCGCAGGCAGAGATAGCCGAGGACCGGGACGAGAATGATAAAGGGCAGGGTCACGAAGGTGATCACCGCGCCGTAGTTCCCCGCGAAGCCCAGCGCCCGCGCCAGTCCCAGCAGCGGCGCCATCAGGAAGATGCTTAGCGGCGGGTTGTAGTTCGGATAAGTCAGGTCAGCCCGCACCGCGTACATCTGGAACGGCTGGCCGTTGAGGATGTAGTCCGCCGACTTGAGGAAGAAGTTGGTCAGGTCGCTATCGGTAATGGTCACGACCGCTCGCGTGCCGCGCACGACTGAGGTCGCGCCAAGCAGCAGCGAGAGCGCCGTCACCAGCGGAAATGACCAGCGAGGGAGACGTGTCGGCGCGCTGGCGCTACCAGAAACTGGGGCGGGTGATCGCATGATCTGTCGTAATCCTCGCACTCCACGCCGGCTGGCCTCACACCCATCCATGCCCTCCACTCCCCACAGAGAACGGAGGGCCAGGGTCCAGCGGGCCAGCGCCCATGCGGCCATCCACACGCGCCTGGCGCGCGGCCCGCATCCGTTGCGAGTGTAGCATATCTTCCCGCACCCGTGTTTGTTACACCATGGCGCTCAGTACCCGCTAAATTCCGGCTTTCTTCGCCCCTAAGCGCGTCCAGTATGAGGCATCCTGGCGCATCGTATATCACCCTTTCGGGGTCATCCCTAAGAAGAAATCGGCTAACCTTTCGACTGGACCAGTTCTTGGGTGGCCACGCACACGAGCACAGAAATGGTGCCGCCGAATCACACGACCCACCGTAATCTGGGGCAGGGGCTTCGTAGTACAAAGTAGTCCAGTCTATGCTAGGGTACACGGGGAATCAACGTGTCCAGCGGGGCTGTGGTATTCGAACGGGTTGCCGCTGCATGCTCAGCGGCCCTCGCTTCCTCATAGCGGCCCAGTGTCGCGAGAATGCGGGCCTGTACCTGAATCGGATAGGCATACTCCCGCACGCGGCGTTGCACGTCGCTGAGGTGGAGTTCCATGTGCTTGACCGCTTCAGTATCGCCCGCTTTGGTGCGATTGCGCGCTACGTTGTGCTGTCGATCGGCATACTCCTGGCTTTGCTTCTCGATCTCGCTGAAGAGCAGCGTTATCTGTGCGAGCGCCTCAGGCGCGCGATCGGTCTTCAGAAGCAATTCGGGATAGAGCGCCCGCCAGATGATCTCTGGCGACGTTTGCATGCTTACGAGCGTTGGGGACTTTCAACACGCATGTAGTGTTCAAGGGCCTGCAACGCATCCTCATAGGAGCCCAACTGGGCCAGCAGTATGGCGCGGTGCGCCAAGCCTCTTTTCCACGTCAGCCTGCTGCCACCAGAGTCGTCCTCCTGGGCTGACGCCATCATGTGCTCGACGACCGTGAGCGCTTCTTGATAGCGGCCATCCAAGACCAGCACGCCACTATAGGTACTAAGAACGGCTAACAAAACGGTCAACGGTTAAGCGCTTGCCAGCAGATGAGCGAGCAGCCTAGAGAGAGGAACGCTTGATGGATGTCGGCCCGTCGCTCATAGCGCACGGTCAAGCGGCGATAGCGGTTGAGCCAGGCCAGCGTACGCTCGACGACCCAGCGATGCCGCCCCAAGCGCTCGCTCGACTCGATGCCACGCCTGGCGATCCGCGGCGCGATGCCACGCTGACGGCAAGCAAGGCGGCATCGGGCATAGTCGTAGCCTTTATCCGCATGCAGTTTAGCGGGACGGCGACGTGGGCGTCCACGACTCCGGCGAGGCTGGTGAATGGATGGGATTGCATCGAGGGCGGCCTCTAGCAGCAGCGAGTCATGGACATTGGCCGCCGAGAGGACGATCGCGAGCGGAATGCCGGTCCGGTCGACGACCAGATGGCGCTTGCTCCCTGCCTTGCCGCGGTCGGTTGGATTCGGACCGGTCGCCGCGCCCCCTTTTGGCGGGGACACTCGCCGAGTCCAGCGATGCCCGCGACCAGTCAAGCTTGTCCGCATCCGCCGAGCGCTGGAGCAATACGTGATGCAGTCGCTGCCATACCCCAGCCTGTTGCCAATCGCGCAATCGTCGCCAGCACGTCATCCCGCTGCCACAGCCCAACTCCTGAGGAAGCAACTCCCAGCCGATGCCACTCTTGAGCACAAAAATGATGCCACTCAATACCTTGCGGTCATCCAAGCGTGGGCGCCCACCCTTGGGCTTGGGCGGCGCAGGAGGAATGAGCGGCGCGATAACTGCCCACAATCCGTCACTGACCAGCACCGTGTTCATCGCATATTCCTCTTCTATACTTGAGATAATACTTGAGTCAACGACATGCGCGTTATGCGGCTGTCCCGCAGGTCGTGGCGATCAGGAGCCGATCAGGAGCCGATCAGGAGCCGATCAGGAGCCGATCAGGAGCCGATCAGGAGCCGATCAGGAGCCGATCAGGAGCCGATCAGGAGCCGATCAGGAGGACAGGCATGTATCTCGATGCGATCAGGCGCACGTTTGAGGTGTCAAGTGGGATTGCGCGGAAAGACATCATTGGATGCACCGAAGAGGAGGTGCGCAGCCTAGAGGAGCAACTTGGCATACGTGCACCGGCTGCCTACCGTGAGTGGCTCCGGTGGATGGGGCATGGAGCGGGCGGATTCTTGCGCGGGACGGATGTCTTTTACGATGACGACCTGCCAAGCTTGAAAGAGGGTGCGCTGGAGCTCTTCCACGAGAACGAGTTGGACGGAGCATTGCCAGCCGACGCGCTGGTCTTCTACCTCCATCAAGGCTACGTCACCCAGTTCATGCAGCTATCGGAAGGCGATGACCCTCCGATCTATGGCTATGCCGAGGGCAGCGGGCAACGCGGTCCCACTCGATGGTATGACAACCTCAGCGCTTGGCTCGCCGTTGAATTGGCTGACCATCTGAAGTTCACTCGTGCGCGCTGAACGTGCCACTTGACGCGCTTCAGCAACCGTGTAATTGACCCGAAAGGTATTGTTAGGCGCACTAAACCTATTCAATAACCAAGGGCGATAATTCGCAGGAACCGGAGAAGCCACAAATGACGCTAACGCGCGCAGCGTGCGTTCGTCCAGTGACGCGTCACCAAGTCCGCAACTTGACCAAGATGCCAATCACGCGACCTTGCACAAACAGCTCCTGTGACGCCAGTTCCTCGGCGCGGTTCGCAACCCGCAGCGCCTGCTCGCGAACAGTTGGCTCGTTCCACAATTTGAGTTTCGACACAATTAGGATGAAATAATCTAGGGCGCTTTCATCGGCGGGAGCGAGACGCAAGGCGCGGTCAATCGCCGCGAGCGCGTCGTCCCGTTGATGGAATTCCGCATAGCTGGTCGCCATGCGCCCCCACAGCGCGGCGTTGTCGACCCCAAGGTCGCGAGCGCGCTCATAGTGCGCCAGTGCAATGTCGTGTTCGCCGTTGAGCCAGCGTACATCACCCAACCCCTGCCAAATGGCTCCTCTCTCAGGCGCGATGAACATCACATCCTGGAGCAGTCTTTCCGCTCGGTCAATGTCGTTTTCGTCATCCCAACAATCATCCAGCAGATTGCGAGCACGGGTGATTACTTGCTCAACCGTGTTCTCTTGCGCCTCATGGGCGTCACTCAACGCCACGGCCTCCTTCGGTACCTCACCAACTGGGATGTCGCGAATTGATACCGAGGGCGCCGCAGGTCTGCCGGATACAGCCGTGCGCCAGTGGTTTGGCGCGCTGGCGGCGTCATCGCGTGGGAAAGTCGGGGCCGGGAAGTTCCGGCCTCGCTTTCTCCAGCGTTCGCGTTGCGCTCGATACCGCTTGCGCTCAGCCGGCTCTGGCTAGCCTACCGCGCCTCCTTCGTGCGCCATCTGTCCTCTACATGCGGGTGACGCGGGTCGCTGTGCGCCTCAGGACCCTACCGGCATCGAGAACCAGAAGACCCACTGTCCGGACTCCAGCAGGTAGTACGAGGTGACCGTGACAGTCGTGGTGTTCCCGCCACCCTTGTCCAGCGCCACCGCGTCGGTCACTGTGAAATACGCCTGCCCGGCCGCGTCAAACTGGACCTGGGGCGACGTGTTCGCGGGCGTAATGGAGGTGATACGCCCTTGCCGCTGTGTCTGTCCAGCGATCACCGCGCCAAAGCGCTCGCTGGAATACTGGGCGCTCATGACGCGTGACACGCCCGGGTAGACCTGCTGCCAGGCCTGCGCGGTCCCCCGCCTGGCGGCGCTCACCACCGACGACTCGAACGCCGTCACCGCCGGCCCCGCGGTATCCACCGGGCTGACGCAGTCGCTCGCCGTGCACCCGGAGAACATGTCAAGCGCCTGCTCAGTACTGCCTTGAGCCGTCGAATTCGAGCAGACCGCCACTATGCCGGCTTTGTCATCCGCCAGCGCGTACACCAGATGCGCGTAGGCCACCAGCGCGTACTGATCGAAGCGCGCCACCAGAGTATAGACCACCGGTTCCGCGCCGCCGCCATTCGCGCTCAGCCTCAAGCTACCCTCGGCGCAGGTGGGCGCGCCCTGCGCGTCGAGTGGCGTGGACTGCGCAAAGGAGCCATCCGCGGCCTTGGTGATGGGCAGCCCTGCCGCCAGCTGGTCGCCGGTGGGCGTTGTGAAGGTAAACAGGAAGCCCGAGCGCGCCTCCAGGCCATTTATGGCGCCTGACGGCGACTGCAAACGGACTGTATAGGACGTGCCATCCTTGACATCGACCCACCGCGCCACCGACGGGAAACTCGCTGGTGGACTGACGCGCAGCGCGGCGTGACGCAGGCCGGATCCCGAAGCCAGCGCTCCACCCAGGCGCGCGCCCGTCAGCAGCGATACACAGACCAGGAGGAGCGCCAAGGCCCCGATGCGCCCGGCGCGTCCATATCGCTGGAGTGCGGACCAGCGTGTGGCCAGCGCTGTACGCCACGCGCGGCGTGGCGCCGGGCGACGCATACGAATGGATCGGAGCGCGCGAAACCTGTTCGACCGTGACATGTGACACCCCCTTCGCCCCTAAATCAGCGTATCGCCATGCATCAGCGTGAGCAGGATTTCATATGGCATGTCCGTTGTCGCGGAGCCAGCGAGGCCCGTCGCGTCCACGACCTGAAGCGTCGAGCCGGGCGCCTGGGCGGGCGGCTCGGAGACGTTCAGGTGCTGCGCCGGTGAGTTGATGACCGCCTGGAACGCCGAGGCGGCATTGGGAGCCGAGAGCAGGGGAGCCAGACCATTGATGTTGACAATGTAGCGCTCGGTGAGCGCCCAGGCGTGGTAGCGCCCGTTGGCGTGATACCCATGTACCAGCGCGCCGCAGGCGTCACACAGTGAGCCGCCTCCCCACAGTGGCGACGAGAGCGGGCTATCGTTCTGGGCGAGCATCACCAGATCGCCCAGTGGCAGGACATTCACCGCCGGGAGCGTGTAGACATACAGGTTCACATCCATGCCGAACTGGATGTCGCCGTAGAAGGTGTAGAGGTTCACCACTGGCGCAGGCTGGACGCTGTTGTGCGCCAGGATATTCGCGCTTTGCGGCGCGAGGTCAGTCTCGGCGGGGTTGTTGAGGTTCAACCCGACCTTGTCATTGATCACGCCGTACACGTTCTGCGCGATCAGCGGGAGCACGGAGATGAACGGCGAGTTGGCGGTGTCCGGAATGTGGTCGCCCGCGAGCGTCGCCGCGTCGAAGCCGCGCCTCACGGTGAGCAGCCATGAGCCTTGCTGCGCGCCGTTCAGGAAGAAGGCGTTATCCACAAGCTGGCTGGCGGCGGCGCAGTCCGATTGGTCAGTCGGCCCAAACGAGTTCAGGCAGCCAGCCAGCGTCGTGCGCACGATGGCGCCACCCATGCTATAGGCGAGCAGGGTCACCTTCTTGCCGCCGTTGCGGGCGCTGAGATCCGTGATCACGTGCGCCAGCATGACTCCGTCCTGGTCCACCGAACTCTGGCTGACGCAGGCGTTTGGCGCCGCGCTGCCCGCCGGCTGCGTGGTGTCACAGGTTGGCGTCTCGACGCTGGGACACGCGGTGGGGGTCGTCACCCACGCCGCATCATCCGCATAGCAGAACGCCTCCATGGAAGTGGAGTCGTAGACCAGCTTCAAGCCCTCAATCAGCGATGTCCAGGTTTGATCTCCCGTATCGGTCGCCTGATCGCCGTCAATCACCGCCGCCGGGTTGAACTCATGGGCAAAATCGCTGGCGTCCTCGTGAATGCCATGCACCAGGATGATCGGATGCGTAAGATGGTGTGGGGTAATCCAGTGGATCACCGCCGGACGCGCAGTCTTGCTTGCGCTGTCATTCGCGAGCGCCACCTGGATCGTGTCCGTCCCCGCCGCGGCGGCGGTATAGGTGTAGATCGCGAGACCTCCACCATCGGTGGTCACGGTCGCGGCGCGCGCGTTCGCGCCACGGATGGTCACCGTGAGTTGGCGCTGTTTGAGCGGACTGCCATTCCTGTCTACCGCCGCGATCCGCAGCGACTCCGCCTGCCCAACCCCGCGCAGCGTCCCGCTGAAGCAGGCGTCCGCGGGAAAGTCGAGCGCGCGCGCCGCGTCATTGGCGCAGACGGTGACCGTGGCGTGGCTCGATGTGGTCGCGCCGGGATTGCAGCAGGCGACCATCAGCGCGAGAACAAACACATTCCCAGCGAGGATCGTGGAAAGCCTGAAGCGACGATGGCTGGCGATTGGCTCCATAACGAGCGCTCCTCTCCGCCACATGGTGGGTTGTCTTCTGACGATCACCCATACCACTGCCTTAGCCTGCTAACCGTGGCGAAGTGTATGTCTGCGCCCAGGTGGTGTCAATGGTGTGCGTTTGGCCGGCGCCGGCGATGGTGAAGCGCCGATGGTGGATGCCGCATCATGCGCGCCTCCAAATACCCCGGGACGCGTCATGGCGCCGCAGAGATAGACCATGCTGGCGTGCGCAGCGGAGGCCGCGCGGTGGGTAGGGTGAGATAGTCGGGCGCAGGTTCATGACGTCGCGCGCGGGGCATGGCGTACCTCGACTGGCGCGACTGGTGAACCGTAACACCTGCCGTAACGCTGCTGTAACGCTGCCCATGTATACTGGCTCGCAACGATGCGACGGGGGCGCGTCCCACCAGTCGGGGCGCGACGGCGTACCGCGATCAGCGCCACGCGGTCAGAGGAGCGGTCAGATGCCAGATGCACTGGCGCACGCGCCCAAGCCGGCGAACGGCGTGCGGGCGGATAGCGCGCGCCTGAGCGGGGCGCCGCTGGTCCTGGCGCGCGGCGCGTGGATCGTGTTCACGCTCGTCTCCGTGGGTCTGCTCGGCGCCGCTATGCCGCTCGCCTACCAGCAGATGACCACCCCGCACACCGGCCCACAGTGCGCCGACACGCGTTTCTCCCCGGCGCAGTTCGCCGCGATGCGCGCGGCGGGCTTCTCCATCTCGGGTTTCGCCGCATGGGTCATCGCAATCCAGTGCTTTGTGATGCTCGTGTACGTCGGGGTGGGCGCGCTGCTCTTTTGGCGCCGCTCGGACAACCGCATGGCGCTGCTGGCCGCCACCGCCCTGGTGCTCTTCGGCAACACCTATAGCGACTCCCACTGGCTGGGAGCCTCCTGCGCGCTGCATTCCGCCTGGCCGGCGGCTGGGCTGCTCTTCGATCTGCTGGAAATGGTCGCCGGATTTCTCGGGGCGGCGCTCTTCTTCACGTTCCCCTCCGGCCGCTGGATACCACGCTGGAGCGGCTGGCTCCTGTTCCTTTGGCTGCTGCAGGTTCCGGCGGGCCTGATCCCCGCTCCGGCGCACGACTTCCTGATGGCGCATGCGTGGATCGGCGGTGTCTCCGGCCTGCTGAGGATCGCCAGCGGCGTGCTCGCGCAGGTCTATCGCTACCGGCGCGTTTCCACCCCCGCCGAGCGGCTGCAAACGAAGTGGGTGGTGCTTGGCATCGCCGTCGGCCTTGGCGGAGCCGGCGCAATCATCGTCGTGGGCGGCGCGGCTGGCTTCGTCGGCCCTCATATGACCACCACGAATTGGTCGGCGAACCTGCTCGCCGGGACCGCCATCCAGCTCTGCGAGGCGCTTCTCCCCATCTCGATCGGCATCGCCCTCTTGCGCTCACGCCTGTTCGATGTGGACCAGATCATCAACCGGGTGCTGGTCTATGGCTCGCTCACCGGCGTGCTGGGGGGCTCTATCTCGGCGGCGTCATCGCGCTACAAGGGCTGGTGCGCGCCCTCACCGGGCAGACTCAGCCGCTGATCATCGTTCTCACGACGCTCGCCATCGCGGCGCTGGCGGCGCCGCTGCGCCGGGCGCTGCAGCGCGGGATTGACCGGCGCTTCTACCGTCGCAAGTACGACGCCGCGCGCACGCTAGCGGCCTTCAGCGCGACGCTGCGCGACGAGGTGGACCTGGCGCGGCTGCGCGAGGACCTGCAGGCGGTGGCGCAGGAGACGATGCAACCTACACACACCTCGTTGTGGCTGCGCTCCCCGTCCCCTGGGTCGCCCAGCACACCCGCTCGACCCCTGTAGCTGTTGTGGAGACCAAACACACTCTGAGGATCAGGCGGTATGCGTTCGCGCAGGCGCGTCTCGACGATAGATACCGGTCGAGACGCGCCAATTCGTGTTCAGGCTCAGGCTCAAGTGAAATGCGGATGCTCCGCTAGTTGCTTGAGCGCGCGAAGGTATTTCTCGGCGCTTTCAATATCGGCGGTGAGATAGGCGTCAAGGGTGATGGGTAGCGCTGAGACGCTACCCCGCCAGCTCACCACCATGTCCCGAAACGCGTTGAGTTGGGAGATGTTCACGCCCACTGGGCCTGCCACGCCGCGCAGCGTGTCAACGACCTTGAGCAATAGATCGAATGCTCCGCTACCAACGGCCGCGACAAATCGCGCCAGCGGGAACACCACGAGTTTGACCGCCATGCGGGTTATCTCGGCGGTCCGGATCGCCGCGTCGAGCGAGACCCCTTCAAGGTCGCCGATCTCGTTCAGGATAGCGGCGCGCCCCATTGCTTGGGCCTGGGCCTCCAGCGCGGTAGTCACCTGCGGCGCGGCGAACATTCCAGCGCCACACAGCGTGGCCGCTGTCGCCGTTACGAGTAAGGCTCTGCGCCCCACGCGCGGCCCGGCGCCTTTTTCAGGCGTCCTGACATTCACTGGTCCCGCCGCCGTTTTAGGTGGCGTTCCGGCGGGTGTTCCAGACGCGGATACCGGCGGTATTTTGGCCGGCTTGTCCATCGTGCTAGCCATACCTGGCCTCCTTCCTGGCGCATCCCAAAGGACTGCCAATTGGGCGCCACGCCACCATCCAGCAGACAGCATGCCGACATGCATGGCGGCCGGCGGCGGCGCGATGCGCGTTTCCGGGTCGGGACTTGCCCTGGACACAAAAAGGCGCCCCGCGCTCCTGCGCGGCTCGCTCGGATCGTTCCCATCGCTCAGATGGTCTTTATCCCAACGAAACCCCATGCGGGTCGCCCGTGAAGAGGTCTGGTCGTCGCCTTCGTCCTGTAGCCACTGCCTCCACCCCATCACCTCGTACAACGCCGGCTGGCCCGCAATGTCACGCGGTCGCTCCACCACACCAGAACAGCGGGCGCATACACCTATACGGCGCGTTGACGCCGTGCTGGCGCCTTCCTTCGTGAGACGGGAGTCTGGCCAGCGTGGACCCCGGCTAACGCGCCACAGGCAGACTGGCCCAGCGCACGCCGCGATGTCCCGGCGTGCGCTCCGCGCTTACTCGTCGCGGATGCGCCGGGCGGCCTCCGCCACCAGCTTCAGCGCTGTGTCGATGTCAAAGGGCTTCTGGAGGATGGGCGCCTGGAGCTGCGCCAGCGCGGTGACCAGCGAGCGGGGCATCGTCCGGCTCTGGGCGGTCGCGATGACCAGCGCGTGGCGCGTGGCGAGCGCCGGGTCCGCCACGATGGCTTCGACGACCTGCTGGCCACCCACTCCTGGCAGCAACAGATCGAGGAGCACGACCAGTCGCTCGGACGAGGCGCGTAGGCGCTGCAACGCGCGCTGGCCATCGGCCAGCGCGTCCACCACCCGATACCCCGCGTCGTCGAGCAGCGCGCGCAGTGTCTCGCGAATGCCGTCGTCATCTTCCACGATGAGGATAGCGGGCGCCTGCGTGTTCCAACCGTTCACGGCCAGCCTCATTTTCCGCCGCGCAGCTCCCGTGGCGCTTGCGCGCCGACCGGCTGGTTCCGGCGTCTGCCATTCTACCGCATACGTCTGGGACGGCGCAATGCGCTGTCGCACCTCCCCAAAGGCATTTGCGCGGCGTCATCTGGCTGGGCGGCTGAAGTAAGGATCGCGCTGCCCAATCAATGCCGCTCCTGGATGTACAGATGGTTTCCCCTCGAGGTCCAGCGGCGCATGGGGAATCCGTATGACACAATGGCGGCGTGCGGCGGGTAACGCGCGCCGCATCGCCGGGAAGTATACCGGCGCATGCTCTTGATGGCGGCGGCGCAGGCACAGGCACGCCCCCGAGACGCAGAGAGCGCGGAGCGCGCAACAGGCGCTGGCGCGCCGCGCGCCCGGACGCAAGCCCCATTCAAAACGCCGGCGCGCTCCCAGGCCCAACCTGGGCCGGGTCAACTTCGTTTCGAAATCAGGCATGCCGGATGCAAGCGGTAGAGAAAGAAAGGACACATCGCTGAACACACCGCATCAGCGTCAGCAGTCGCCAGATGATGAAGGAATTTGGTTATGAGAAAAGTGATTGCGCTCGAATTCATTACCCTTGATGGGGTCATACAGGCTGGAGGCGGGCCAGAGGAAGATACCAGTGGTGGCTTCGCGTATGGCGGGTGGGTGGCTCCCTACGACGACGATATCGCTGAAACCATCTTGAACAGGCAGATGAACCTGCCGTTTGATCTGTTGTTAGGGCGCAAGACCTTTGAAATTTGGGCGCCGTACTGGCCGCGCCATGCGGATATGTGGCTGGGCGTCAATTCAGCGACCAAGTACGTCGCCTCGAATACGCTGACGTCTCATGAGTGGCGGCCCTCTGTGTTTCTCGGCGGAGATATCGCGGAAGAAGTCAGCAAACTCAAGCAGGAGCCAGGGCCGGATTTGCACGTGTACGGCAGCGCGAATCTGCTTCAGACGCTGATGAAGCATGATTTGGTCGATGCGTTCTGGCTCAAGATCTTTCCGCTGACGCTGGGCAGTGGCAAACGGTTGTTTGCCGATGGGACCATCCCGGCAGCGTTCAAGGTGACGGAGGCGACCGTCTCCCCAAGTGGCGTCATTCTCGCCAATTACGAGCGCGCGGGCGCGGTTACCACCGGCGCGCTGTCAGGAAGCTGACATCCCTGAGGTCGCGAGGAGCCTTCCCAAAACTCCACGCGCCGCGACCACAATCACGGGCGAACGGGGCAACACCGGCAGATGAGCGCTCTATCATCCCCTGCGACGCCTCCGCTCCCTTTGTCTGCGCTCGATGCGCCTGGGTTGAGCGGTGAGGCTACCTGCTCGTTTTGAATGGGCGATTGCCCCAGCGCGGGAATGACGCTCATCGGGCCGCTTCAAGGCGGTTGACGATGTTGGTCCCAGGTCTACACGCTGTAGTTGGCGATACTGAAGCTACCAGAGAGGCGTCGAGGAACAGTTGACACTCGCTAGCGCGCCGCCACGCTGGCGGCGCGCCGGTCAGACGAATCGCGACACTGGGAGCGTGGGGCGCTGGCTCCGGAGCATCGTGAGTAAGGAGTGAGCTCAGCGGTGAAGGAGCTCATCGAGCGTATGAATGACGCAGCCAGCGTGGGGGAAGTGCGAAGCGGCGAGTGTCGTTGTGAGGGCGACCGTGCGCATACCCAGGTCATGGGCTATGGCGATGTTCTCGGGGTGGTCATCGAGAACCACACAATTGGGTGCGGGAACGTCCCAGGTCGCACAGATCGCCTAGAACACCGCTGGGTTGGGTTTCGGGCCAACGGCGCTCTCGCTGGTGAGTATCGGGTTGAACGCCCCTGAGAGGTCAGCGATCTCCAGCCACGCGCTGACCTTCACTGATTGACGCGGCTGACGCCAGCGCCAGCCGCGCCCCGCTGAGGGTCAGCGCGGCCACCAGAGCGCCTGCGGCAGGCGCGAGTAGCTGACGTCCTTCTTCGGGAAGCCACTGCCAGTAGTAGCGTCGCTTGGCGCTCAGTACTTCGATCTGCGCCAGGTCGCGACCCACTGCCGCGGCCAGCCGCAGTAGGCCGGCTTCGTCGGTCTGGCCCAAGATCGCCGCCTGGTAGAGATCGTGAGTGAGGGTGACGCCGTGTGGCGCGAGCGCCGCAGCGAATGCCCGCTCATGGAGCGGCTCGTCAATCGCCAGAACGCCATTGAGGTCGAAGATCACACCTAGCGCGGCGCTGAAGATGGGATGGACGCCGCGGGCGCCGCCGGATGAACGGCCGCTAGGCATGTTCGGCAACGTCTTCTTCCTCCGCCGTCGAAGCGATGCGCTGGCGCGCCGTTGCAGGCTCACCCAGCGGCAAGGCCTGGCAGGCCTCTGGTGGAAACGAGACGCTTACCGCTTGCCCGACTGATAGTGGCTGGGCGCGCTGGCTGGGCACGTCGGCCATGAGGACGGCGCCATCGTCTGTACGCACTTCGAAGCGTGTGAGCGGGCCCAGGAAGGTGCGCAGCGTGATCGTTCCAGTGAGCGCGTTCGCCTCGGGCGCCGCCGCGCTGATATCCACATCTCGCGGCTGAATTGAGACCGCCTCCGGGCGGACAGTGATCAGGACCCGGTCACCGCTCTGGGAGGTGTCAGGCAGGGCGACATGCAGGGTGCGCTGAACGATCTCGCAGCGTCCCTCCTCCGGCGAGGTGACGACGCCCTGGAAGCGGTTGCTCATTCCCACGAAGGTGGCGGTGAACGCGGTGCGCGGGGTGTTATAGATGACTTCGGGCTGGTCGAGCTGTTCGACGCGGCCGCGCGCAAGGACGGCGATGCGATCGGAGATCGCGAGCGCCTCTTCCTGGTCGTGGGTCACGTAGATCGCCGTCATCTTCAACGTCTGCTGGATGCGGCGAATCTCGTCGCGCAGGCCGACGCGCACCTTGGCGTCCAGCGCGGAGAGCGGCTCATCAAGTAGCAGGACCTTGGGCTCGACGGCGAGCGCGCGCGCCAGCGCCACCCGCTGCTGCTGGCCGCCGGAGAGCTGGTGCGGGTAGCTGCCGCTCCGGTCACTGAGGCCGACTAGCTGCAGGAGCTCCGCGCAACGCGTGCGGATAGCGTCCTCCGGGCGGCGCTGGATGCGCATGCCGAAGGCGATGTTCTGCGCGGCGGTCATATGCGGGAAGAGCGCGTATTGCTGGAAGACCATGCCCATCGGGCGCTTGCTGGCGGGCCGGGTGGTGATATCCTCGTTTTCCAGCCAGATCGAGCCGCCGCTGGGAGTCTCGAAGCCGGCGACCATACGCAGGATAGTGGTTTTGCCACATCCGCTCGGCCCAAGCAGCGTCAGGAACTCGCCGCGCTCGACCGAGAGCGAGACCTGGTCTACGGCGGTGGTGGCGCCGAAGTGTTTGGAGAGGGTTTCAAGGCGGAGATAGGTCATCGTCGTTGTCTCCAGTCGGGCCTATTTTCCGGCCACGAGATCTAGCTCAGTTCCACCAGCCGCGCCGCCGGGCCGTAGCCGGATGAGGAACAGCAGGCCCAGGCCGCAGACCAGCGTGAAGAGGAAGCTGAGGACGGCGAGCGCCGCCGCCTTATGCGGGTCGTTCTGGCCGGTGACGTCGAGGTAGATGGGAAAGGTGTAGATGCTGAACAGGCTGGCGAGCGTGAACTCGCCCATTACCGTCGAGAAGGTCAGGAGCGCCGCGGCAAGGACGCCCGGCAGGATGTTGGGGGTGATGATGGAGAGGAAGGTGCGCCACCAACCGCTGCCAAGACTGGACGCCGCCTCTAGCAGGACGCTGGTGTTGATCGCGCGCAGGCTGTTGTCGATGGGGCGGTAGACGAACGGCAGCGCGACAATGACGTAGGCGCAGACCAGCAGCGGTGGAGTATTGACGATGTTGAGCGCGGGGCTACTCAGCAACGGGACGAGGCCGAGCGAGAGCGCGCTGGTAAGCGTGTTGGGCGCGCTGTAGACCTCGACAAGCCCAAACGCCATGACAATCGCCGGCACGGCGAACGGCGTCAAGGTCAGGAACTCCATGATGGGTCGCGCCTGAGGCAGACGCACATGGATCCAGTACGCGGTGGGCGTGACGAGCGCGACAGTCAGGATGGTTGTGGCGAATGCGAGCTCGAGCGAAAGGACGATGGTCTGCGAGAAGTCTGGATCAGTCAGGATAGATGTGACGGGAGCGAGGCTGAACCCGACGCCGGTAGTGAGGCCAAAAGGCAGGGTGGCGGCGAGAGGGATCAGCAAGTAGAGCATCACGAGCAGCAGCATGACGCGATCCACGCCGAGCGCCGCACGCAGGCGGGTCAGTGATGAGGCAGGAGCGGGCGCGTCATGCGTTGGCCCCGTATACCCGGTTTGGTCAGACGTCATCGCGCGCATACGTTACCTCCCCTGCCAGTGGCTCACCCGGCGCAGCAACATGGTGTAGATCGTGACCGCGATCAGCAGCACGAGTATCATGCCGACTGACAGCGCATTGCCGAGCCCGGGATCAAAGTTGACGTTGCCGTTGACGGCGAACCCGATGAGGATCGTCACCAGGTTGATGCCGCCCTGCGCTAGAGCGTAGGCCGTCGCGTAGGCGCCGAAGGCGTTGGCGAAGAGCAGGAGCGTGGCGGCGATGAGCGAGGGTAGCAGGATGGGAAGTGCGATTTGACGCCAGTAGACGGCGGTTGACGCGCCCATGCTCGTCGCCGCTTCGCGCCACTCGCGCTTAAGCGCCCGCAGGGCTGGGAGCGTCACCAGCGCCATCAACGGAATCTCGAAGTAGGAGTAGGCGAGGACCAATCCCCAGAAGGTGTAGAGGCTGAAGTGGAGTCCGTTATAGAGGTCGACGTGGAACATAGCCTGCAAGAGGACCGTGACAAAGCCCGTCACGCCAAGGGTCGAGATGAAAGCGAAGGCCAGCGGGACACCGGCGAAATTGGCGGCGATACTGTAGAAGCCGGTGATCAGGTTCTGCAGCCAGGGCATGCGCAGATTGGAGAGCCCGTAGGCGGCGAAGAAGCCGGCGACCGCGCTGACGACCGCGGAGACGAGCGCCAGGCTGATGCTCGTCTGGAAGGCGTGGAGGTTACTGGGCTGCGAGAACATGCGCTGGTAGTTTGACAGCGTTGGCGCGCCGGTCTGGCTATCGAGAAAGCTCTGCTGCAGGACCATGACAGCGGGAAGGAGCTCGAAGAGGAGGCAGAAGAGCGCAAATGGGGCGAACCCGAGCCAGCCGATCAGGACCGGGACTGCCGTAGATCGCCATTCGCGCGTATCTGGCAGGCGCGAGCGCCGGTCAGGGGCGGTGCGGGTCTGGCCCGCGCCGGCGATGGAGAGTGGCTCGGCCATTGGCCTGCCTCCTTCTAGGATGATCCGCTGTGATCTGCGCATCCTGGATGGCATTACGGCAGCTCTCACGTTGCGAGCTGTGTGGCCGTAGCAAGGAGCGCCCCGACAGCGATCCGGCCCGAAGACCAGGGCTGTCGCGACGCTCCTCGCTTAGCGCGCTATCTGAACGCGGGAAGGCGCCGGATTTCCCCAGAGAATTGGCCGGTGTTACTGGCCGAGCACCTGGGACTGCCAGTTGGCGTTGAGCGCGTCGGCCGCCGCGGTAAGCTTGCTGATATCGGCGACGAACTTCACGTTCTTGTAGGAGTCGGCTGAAGGGAGCTTGGCGGCGAGATCAGCTGGGATCTTGCCCGCGGTGGCAAGCGCCTGATAGCGCGCTGGATGCGCGTAGCCCTTGAGGAAGAAGAGTTGGCCCTCATCGGAGAAGATGTACTCGCTCCACAGCCGCGCGGCGTACGGATGTGGCGCGGTCTTGTTGAGGATCAGGATGTAAGGGCCGGCGATGGAGCCATCCGACGGGATGACCACCTGCAGGTTGGGGTTGTTCTGGTACTTATCGCGATAGCCCAGCCCGAGGTAGTCCCAGATGATGGAGATGGCGACCTCGCCCTTGGCGATATTCGCCTCGTTGGCGCGAGCCAGCGTGAAGTTGCCCTTCTTCTTGAGCGCGGCGAAGAAGTCGATGCCCGGCTGTATGCTGTCGATTGAGCCGCTCTTGGCGAGCGCGGCCGAATAGACAGCGATCAGCGCGTCAGTCGCCTGGCGCGGGTCGCCGTCGATGCCCACCATGTTGGGATAGCTGTTGTTGAGCAGGTCGGCGAATGAGGTGGGTGGGTTCTTGACGATATTGGTGTTGACGACGAAGGCCTGCGCGCCCCAGTACTCGGTGCACCAGTTCCCGTTGGGGTCCTTCAGTTCATCAGCGATGTCGGCCCAGTGGGAGTGCTTGTATGGGCTGACCAGCCCTTGCTGGATGACAACGGGACCCCACTTGAAGCCAACATCGGCGATATCGCCGTGGGCATGCAGCTTCGACTGCTTGAAGACCTCGACCTCCTGCGCGGAGCTATATTCGGCCTCGGCCTTGTAGTCCACCGGCACGTATTTCGCCGCGAATCCAGAGAGGATGTCCGCGTAGTCCGCCCACTCCGGCGGAATGCCAATCGCCTGCAGCGAGCCCTCTGTCTTCGCCTTCTGGATCAGCGTCTGCATTGCGATAGGGCCGCCCAGATTGACTGCGGGAGCAGCCGTGGCGCCGCAGGCTTCCAGCAGCGCTGGTAGGGCCGTTGCGGAAAGTCCCAGCGCGCCAGCGCGCATGAGGAACTGGCGCCGGCTGCTCGGCGCGTTCAGCCCCATGATGCCGTCTTTGTCTCGCGTCGTCATGTCTCCTCGCCTTCCCCAGCGCGGGCGCCTGGCTCACAGTGGAACGGCGTCGTGAGCGGCAGCGCGTCGCGCGCAGTGTGCGCTTTGTGGCGGGCGCTGTAGCGTGTAGCTGTGGCTCCGCCAATTCACATGATTCCGCCCGGATTTTACCGTTCGCTTGTTAACGCGCCGTAAAGCAGCGGTAATATCTTGGTTAACAAGACGCCTGCCGCTAGCCGAGAATGGCGGCGACATGCGCCTGGGCGAAACCTGGTCCTGTGCTCATCCCCTTGCCGCCGATGCCTGTCGCGATATGGATCGCGCCGTCGATCGTCTCGGTGTAGACATTGCAGTCCGGGTGAGTCAGGTAGTAGCCATTCCAGAGCGCCTGGAGTCGCCACACAGGCAGATCGAGCACGCGCTGCGCGTACGCCAGGATCGCCTCATTGATGAGGGGGTTCGTGGTCTCGTCAAGCGTGGCGGCCTCGTCAAGCGGGCGGTACTCGTGCGAGTCGCCAATGATCACGGTACCGTCATCCGCCTGTTTAAAGAGCAGGTGGACACCAAACTCGCGCAGGGTGGCATCCACTGGTTGCGCCTCAAGCGCAGCGTAGGAGGGACAAGCTCTGAACGCGGGGTAGCGCAAAATGGAGAGACCAGAGAGGATCGCGTGTGGCAGGACGCGTTCAGGTTGGGGCGCGGTACGCATCATCTGGAGCTTGCAGACGCGCAAGCCGCTCGCGCGCAGTTGTTCCGGGAAGAGCAAGCGGTAGTCCGCGCCGCTGCAGACGAAGACGCGCTCGGCGGAGTAGGTCTCACCCCGATGATCGGTGACAAAGCAGCGCGAGCCGGCGCGCTCGACCGTGGTGACGATGGTGTGCGGCTGATAGTGGAAAGCGCCCTGCGCCACGAGGTGGGGAATTAGGGCGCGCAGCAGCAGGCGCGGCTCAGCGGTCAGATCGTCAGGGAATAGCAGCCCGCCCGCGCAATAGGTTGGTACGATCGTGGGACAGCGCGCGAGGGGCTCTGACGCGTTGAGGAACTGGCAGGGATAGATGCTGGCGAAGCGGTCCGCAAACTCGCGGAGGACCTGGCGTTCGGTCTCGGTTGAGGCGATGTAGAGCGCGCCGGACTGGCGCACGCCAAGGTCCACCTCGCGCTGGAACTGGCGGTACAGCGCGCGGCTGGTGTGCGCGTAGCCCGCCCATTCACTATCGGTCTCGACGATGGTCTGGAGCAGCATGCCGAAATTGCGGACCGAGGCGTCGTTGGGGAAGGCATTGCGTTCGAGGAGCAGAACGCGCATCCCGCGCTGAGCGGCGAAGTAGGCGTGGAAGGTTCCCAGGACGCCAGCGCCGACGACGATCACGTCCACGTCGCGGGTGGCGTCGCCCTGTGAGCTGGCCAACTACGCCTCCTTCATGACCTTCAAGAGAACAGCGCGGGCAGATCGGCGACAGAATCGATTAGGCGAGTGTGGGGATACTTGCTGAGCGTGGCGGCGGTGTGCGACCCGCTGAGGACGCCGATGATTTCGCCGCAGCCCGCGTTGTGGCCCTCTTCCAGGTCCGCGGGGGAGTCGCCCAGCTTCATCACCCGGCGAACGTCAAGCGCGCCGAGCCGCTCCATGGCGTGGAAGATCATGTAGGGGGCTGGGCGTCCGCGGGCAACGTCGCTGGAGTAGACGACGAGGTCAATGCGCCTTCCGGGCCAGTCGAGGCGGCGCATGATGGGGGCGCCCACGGCGTCGTCGAATCCGGTGTCGATGGCTACTTTGATACCACGGGCGCGCAGAAAGGCGAAGGTCTCCTCAGCTCCGGCGATGGGGGTGAGTTCCTGTTCGTAGGCGGCATTCATCGCCGCGACGAAGGAGGCAAGCGCAGCGCTGGCGATCTGGCTGGCTGTCTGGCCATCCTGGGGAAAGCGTTGGTGGGCCAGCAGGCTGAAGACCTCGCGTTTGTTCATTCCCATGAGCGCGTTGAGCTCAGTCTCGGAACCTGAAAGGTCGTACCGGAGGGCGGTCTCGACCAGGCAGCGCAGTACCGCTCCGCCGCCGCCGTCGATGGTCGTCCCTGCCAGGTCAAAGACGGCCAGGTCTAGTGGCCCCATTGCGCCGCGTCTCCTCCGCACATGTTGGACCCGATGGGAATGTCCGCCAGAATGCGCAAGCCCACATGCCCTGCGCCCGTTGGATGGTAGCATGCAGGCGCGAAGGCGACATTAAGGTTAGGTCAAAGTGGCGTTAGGGTTGGGTTAATCGCGCGCACGCCTGACCCACTCTATGTGGCGCGACGTGCCGCAGCGTGGTCATTCCAGTGTTCATATACTATTCATGTGACGTCCTGGGCGTGAGCGAGGTGAGGGTAAGGTGCGATAGGCGCTGAAGGCGGCGCGTTCTTCCGCGCCTACTTCAGCCGAGGTGGCGGCGCTGAAGACGATCAAGGCGACGGCGGCGGCGTTGAAGGTGGTGTCCTAAAGGGCCGCGCTCGCTTTAGCTCTCCGCTGGTTCTTCCATCTGCGCAGCGATGAATTCCTGGGAACGGCGGGCCGCTCGCGTGAGATAGTCCGCGATGGTCGCCAGTTGCTCGTTGCTGTAGCGTTCGAGCAGGGCGCGAAACGACTCCTGCAAGGACGAGAACATCCGATCAAGTTCGGCCAGTCGCTCCGGGATGGGTTCGACGATGACCCGCCGCCGATCATGGGCGTCCCGGACGCGCCGTACCATCCCCTTGCTTTCCAGCCGGTCGAGCAAACCGGTCACCGAAGGAGTGGTCAGTCCGGTGTGGGACGCGACCTCACCCGCCGTGAGCGGGCCATGCTGATTCAGCAGCGCGAGCGTCTTTTCTTCGGTCGCTCCGAGCCCGACCCGCTCGGCGATGCTGGTGTGAAAGAAGACCGCCAGTGTACTGCTCTCCCGGCTGGCCGCAAGCACGGCCGCGATGAGCTCCTCCCTGGGCGTCTGGCGCCTTGACATCCTGCTCCTCCCGGCACATAATTAGCCGTGACTAATATCTAGTATAGACGAGATATTAGGTTTGCCTAGTCTTATGCAGTGTATCACAGGACAGGGGAGGAACTCGGATGCAGGCGCCTACCACCAGACCTGCCAGCCCGCTTATCGCCGCGGGGGGCCTGGCTGGGCCATTCTTCATGCTGCTCGCCACCATTCAGGTGCTGACCCGGCCGGGATTCCAGCCGCTGCGCTGCCAGGTCAGCCAGCTGGCGATTGGGGATGCTGGCTGGGTCCAGGCGCTCAATTTTCTGGTGACTGGCGCGCTCGTCCTGGCGTTTGGGCTTGGTCTGCGCCAGGCGCTCCGGCCGCAGCGACTGCTTCCAGCGCTCGTAGGCTGCATGGGACTGGGTTTCCTGGCCGCCACATGCTTCGCCACCGTACCAGGGTACGGCTGCCCCTCCGGTCCAGTCTCGGTCCCACCCGGCGTCACCATCAATGGGCCGGCCCACGACCTGGCCGCAGGAGCCGTCTTCATCAGCTTTCTGGTCGCTGGTCTGTTCTGTGCCCGGCGCGCCTGGCGCCAGAGACAGTATGGCTTCGCGCGCTATTCCCTCGGGAGCGTGGTGGCCATGTTGGCCTTCCTCACGCTTTCGAGCCTGGGTTACGCGCAAACGCACGGTCTGACTGCCGTCAGCGGGCTTTTCGAATGGCTGGCGTTACTGAGTGTGTTCGCCTGGATCACGACCGTCGCAGTCGCGCTTGTGAGCGGGAGGCGCTGGGCCGAGGGGCCGAATGGAACGTGAAAGCTGGCGATAATGCTCTCGGACAGCCAGCGGCATCGCTGTTCTGTTCGCCATGCTTATCCCTTCAGGCCCGGGATGAGCTCGCCCTTGACGATCCAGGCCGCGCCAAAGGCCCAGAGCGCGATGGATTCGAGCCAGAACGCCTCGTGATGGAAGGGCAGGGGCACGGCGATGTGGAACAAGCCTCTCAGCGCGATCAGGACGAGGCAGAGGACGATCACGGCGCCGCAGAGATCATAGATCAGGTTGCGCCGCTGCTTATTCTTCGTCATGGTGTTCGCGCCGCCCGTCGCGGCAGCGGAGCCCGCGCTGGCGGGGCCCTGTGGGTAGCGTCCCGCTGGCGGGCGCAGCGCGCCCTCGACCCTGGCCCACTTGAGCCGGCCCGACGCGTTCGCCAGGGACGTCCGGGTCTGCTCAAAGGGGACGGCCAATGGCGTCTTCGTGCTCTTGGTTCTGGTGAACAGGCAGAGGACGATCACCGCCAGGGAGATGAAGAAGACCGCGGCGAAGATGTAATGAGCGAGGCTGACGCTGTTTTGCCAGGGATCGAACGGTGGGTCAGGCAGGGTGGGGAAGAGGGCCACGCCGACCGCGGCAAGACCAGCGGCGAGGCTGACCAGGTTGTCGGCGGTCTTGTACTGATAGTAGACCAGCATGACACCCAGGGCGACGATCAGCGCCACGAAGAGCGGGCGCACCGAGGGACTGTAATAGTAGGCGCTGATGGAGTCCTCGAGTCCCTTGCCTTCGAAGACGTAACGGCCGAGCCAGAGCGCGAGCGGAACCGTGAGCCCGAGAAACCCGATGAAGAGGCGGACGCTACGGGCCGACCATACCACGGACTGCATGTTCTACCTCCAGTGTTGGGGGAAACTCCTTCGCGCAGGGAACAGCGTAGCGGGCGAACCAGAGAGCGAAGGAGCCGCGTGACGCGGGGGTGGGCAGCGCGACGCGAGGGAGCGCGGAATACTGCGGAGGCGCGAGATACTGCGCGAGAGAGGGTCATGCGGCGCGGCGCGGCGCGAGGTAGCGCGGGGCAATCGGAACGATGGCGCAAACTATCGATTGAGACTACCTGTGCGGGTACTATAGACGATGGCCATAAAGCAGTCAAGCGAGTGGCCACTGTCGACCTGATCACGCCCCGATACAGCAACGTTCCGAGAATTTGGGGCGGCGATCTTCGGTTAGCCTAATGACCGATGTCTTCACTTGCGCCGCTAGGCAAGAAATGTAAGCGGGTACGCGATCCAGCCCTTGTCCACCTCCCGACCCAACCAGCAGTGAGCAACGCGCTGCTCAAGGTCGATGATCATGCGCGCGATCGTCCGCTCGTTGAAGACGCTCAGGTCCGGACCTTGCGACCTGTCGCTCGTGACACCCATAAGCTCAGGCGCCGTCATATGCGGTTGCGCCCGCTCCATCGCGACCGCGTACCGGCGCCGTGTTGTGAGCGCTGCATTCGCTTCATAGGGTTGCAGTTGCTCGGACAGGTAGTGGTTGGTGTGGACGAAGGGCGCTGGGGGCTGGAGCAGCATCTGCTGCTGAGCCGTCGCCTCAATGTTCCAAATATTACCGTCCAGGCTGACGATGTTGTGATTGTAGCCGGTGGACCGCCTGATCGTCTTCAGCTTCTGGAAGTCGCTGGCTGGATCGCGCGTCTCTGACAGGAAGCGACCGATGACGTTACGTGGCACGCCCATTTGCCAATCGGTATGCGTGAGCGTATTGATCAGCTGGACGTAGCCATGGGAGTTGACGCTGGCTGAGTTGCCGCCAAGTGTAACGAAGTAATTGAGCTCGAAGATCGTCAGATCGCCAATGGTCTTCTGGAGGATGCAGATTTGGTCGGCGGCGTCTTTCGCCCAGTCTTCGTTATGGGCGATCAGCTGACCACCGTTCGTGATAACCGACGTACAGCGCTCGTCACGATAGTAGCTGAATTCGTCCTCGAGGCTCTGGGCCCAGAATTCTAGAAAGTCAACGCCGGTTCCCTTGGCGTACCCCCGGATTTCTTCCACATACTGTGGGAAATAGACGTCGGTGACGGCAAGGTACTCTTTGGCGCGCTCGAGTTTGTGGGTCCAGGCGCCATCGCGGACGATGGAGTCCATCTTCGCCTGGACCTGAGCTCGAAAGTGGCTGCCAAGCTGGAGACCAAGCTCGTAGTTGGTATCGGCTTGAACGGTGAGGAAGTTGGTATGCTGACTCATGGATTCATTATATCGCCCTGCCGGTTTGCCGGGAGGGTACAAAGCCTGCGCCGATAGCGTCCGCTAGAGCGGGCGCTTGGGAACAGGTCACGGCACACGAGAATGCGGCACGGTCCAAGGACCGATCGCCTGGAGCGCGCGTCAAGCCGACGTGTCACAAGCTCAGATGCCAGCGCCGCTGAATGCAGAAAGCTGAGCGTAGCTGGTCAGGCGAAGGCAGGAGAGAGCGGCTGGCCAGTGAAGGCCGGTTCGAGGATGGCAAGCAGCGCCATCAATGAAGCCGCGCCAGAAGCCGCGCTAACCGCATGCATCCTTGAAGCGGTAGGACTGAACCATTCACTAGCGCGATAGCCCTCAACATATGGGAGCCCGTCCCTCATGATGGCCCTTTTGCTCGTCTGTTGAGCACATACTGTACCGAAGGACTAATGGGCTTATCCGGGCGATGAATGCAGCCGATCCAGCAGCAAGGCCGGCGCACGCCCTCTTTGAGTTCCGTGCGCGCCCTTTCGACATGCTGCCTTCGAGTTTCCGGCTTCTTTACGGAGATTGTCCAGCATATCCACTCATTGCGCGCAAGCGGCGTAAGATCCTCCCATGCCGCGAGCGCCTCCGCGTCAGAAGCGAGGGTTTCCCGTACGTCCTCTGGCAAATCGTGGACAACACCACCGGAGATCTGTGTTTTGGTCATGTACAAAGCAGCCCTCTCACGCAAGGATTGCAGGAGCGAACAGCGTCTTCAATCTGTCTGGCTGATAGAGCGTCACGCTGCGGCGAGGAGAGCCTCGGCGGCGCCACAGACGCTCGGCAACGCTCACCGGCGAAGTGACGGCCACACGCACTCCAGGCGCTGCACGCTGAAGGTGGGCCCGTCCACATCAGCTAGTACGCCTGTCCGGTTTCGCGATCGACCGAGAACCCTCACCTGGTACGCCGATTCACTTCAGAGCTCCCAAGGCGAATCGGTGTGTCCGAAACACACACCAACACTTTCGTGGAGCCTGATCCATGTGAACCGACGTCTAACATCGTCGTATATGGAATCAGTCTACCATTGAAATGGTGTCTCCGAAACGCACAGCGCAACTGGAGCCTGGAAGCGTCGCTGCCTTCAGGCACTCGCCAGCGTAGGCTATTCACTGAGCGAATGGGCTTGCCATGCAAACGTTCCTGCCTTACCCTGACTTCGCGCGCAGCGCCAGGTGTCTCGACAACCGCCGCCTGGGGAAGCAACGTGTTGAGGCGTATCAGATTCTGCGCACGCTGGAGCGGTCCGATGATCCGCAGCGGAGGGGCTGGCGGAATCATCCCGCCGTCCTCATGTGGCGCGGCTATGAAGACGCCTTGCGCCTGTATATGAATGTCATGATTACTGAGTGGGTGGCTCGCGGCTTCCGAAATACGATGGCGCTTGCTCCAGTAGAGGGCGCCCCCGAGGCGCCGGCGTGGTTGAGCGATCCGGCTTTCCATGCCGCCCACCGGTCAAACCTCTTGCGCAAAGATCCGGCGCATTATGGCCAGTTCGGCTGGACAGAAGCGCCCGATATGCCCTATGTCTGGCCCACGGCGCGCCAATTTGGCGGAAATGGAGAGTGACGGCGTCCGCTCGACGTCTGACGCGTGACACTCGCAGACGCCGAGCGGACGCCTGATTGCCCTGGCGGGTGCGCGGAGGGAAGTTGATGACCATGGAAACGACGGAGACAAGCGGGGCAGCGGATCGCGCGCGGCGGGAGGTTCCCGCTCCGGGCGGCGCCGAGTCCATTGCGGCCGCGCGGGCCTTTGCTCGTGGTGGCGTCCTGGCCGCGCTTGAGGCGCTGCGTGACACGCTTGGCGATGTATTTCAACTTCCTCTGCCCGGCTTCAGCGGCATCATGCTGGCGGGTCCGGAGGCGGCGCGCTTTGTGCTCACAGAGTCACGCGAAGGCCTGTTATGGCGCGCGGAGCAGGATCCTGTCACGCGCCTGCTGCGGCGTGGCATGCTGGTGACGGATGGAGACGAGCATGACGCGTTGCGTCACATCATAGCGCCAGTCCTCCACAAGCGCTTGTTCGAGAGTTATGCGCGCGCGGTCGGAACGAGCGTGGACCGCGTGACGGCGCGCTGGGGTGATGGCGAGCATGTTCCCGTGCTGGAGGACATGCGCCGTATCGCGCTGCTGAGCCTGATGGGCGCTCTGTACGATGAGGATTTTGCCCCACACCTGCGCGATCTCTGGCCTGACATCGAGCGCGCGATCCGCTTCATATCCCCTGGGCCTTGGCTCATCTGGCCCTCCATCCCGCGTCCAGGGTATCGTAGGGCCATTGAGCGTCTGGACCGGTACTTCCTGGATCTCATCGCGCGGCGGCGCGCGACGCCCGGTGACGCGGGCGACATCGTCAGCGCGCTCATCGCGGCCGGCCTGAGCGATGAGTTGATTCGCGATCAGCTACTCACCATGTTCATCGCCGGACATGACACGAGTGCGGCGCTGCTCGCCTGGAGTCTCGCGCTGCTAGCACGCCACCCGGCGATGCTAGCGACACTGGTGGCGGAGATTGATGCGCTGCTCGGAAGCGAGGAGCCCGCGTATCTGCGCCTTGGCCAGGCGCCCTACCTTGACCGCGTCATCAAAGAGGCCCTGCGCCTGTACCCACCGATCCACCTGGGCTCGCGCATTGCCGCGACCGACCTGGTTTTTCAGCAGATACCGATACCGGCTGGGACACGCGTGCTCTACTCGATCTATCTGACCCATCGCGATCGTCGCTTTTGGCGTGATCCTGAGCAATTTGCCCCCGACCGCTTCTTGCCCGATGGCGCCGCTGCCCGCCCAGCGTACGCCTATATTCCGTTTGGTGGTGGTCCACGCAACTGCATTGGCGCGGCGTTCGCGCAATGGGAGGCAAAGCTGGCGCTGGCGCGCCTCCTGCAGCGCTTCTCGTTTCAGGCTACTGGCGGCGCGCTCCGCGCGCGCATGCGCGCGACGCTGGAGCCGCATCCTGACATGCGGGTAGCTGTCTACAGGCGCCAGAGCACGAGAACGAGCGGGGTCTAGTGGGCGCTAGCCGCCAGCCGCTACCGGATATAGTCTCGCCCTTTCCAGGTAACCGGCGCGCCGCGCCAGCGCTGGATGAGCGCGCTCATCCCCAGCGCCATGATGCTCCAGGCTGCGAGCGGAGTCGTCAGCACTTCATCGGGTGGTCGCTTCAGGCGCCAGACAACCACAGCGCGCAACAGCAGGAGCCACGCGATCTCCGCCGCGGCAAGCTCCCACTGCTCGCTCAGCGCCAGGCGCGCGAAGGGCAACACGAACAGGCAGGCGTACAGCCAGGCGAAGAGCGGCGCCCATACGAAAGCGCGCCACCGAAGCGGGGCGTCCAGCGCCCCCAGCAGGTTCTTTGAGAACCCACTCCAGACCTCGCGAGCGGCGCGATACATGCGGCACGAGAGCAGGTCTTCGCCCTGAATCAGCGCGATCCGGCGGCCCGCTTGTTGGAACCGGCGGGCCAGGGCGAAGTCATCGACGAGTTCGGCCTTGACTCCACCATGCCCGCCAACCTTGCGATAGGCCGCGGCGTTCACCAGCAGATATTGCCCGTTGGCGGCGATGCGGGTGTTGCGCCCGCGCGCGAGCGCCGAGAAATCGAATGTGATGAGCGGCAGGAAGTCGAGCAGAAATGAGACCAGCAGGCGCTCACTCCAGGACCTGGCGATCTGGTAGGGGAATACGCTGACAAAGTCCGCGTTCAGCGCGGCGGCGTAGGCGATCCCGCGCGCCACACTATCACACGTGTGCAGCGTATCGGCGTCGGTAAAAAGGAGCCATTCGCCGCTCGCGTGACGGGCAAGGACATCGCAGGCGTAACTCTTGCCACTCCAGCCCGCTGGGGGCGCGCCCGTCCTGTGAAGAACGGTGAGGTTCCTGGCGCGTTGCTGGAGCGCGTCAAGCAACTCGCCCGCGCCATCTGTGGAGTCGTCATCGAGGACGAGAATTTCCAGATGTGGATAGCGCTGATTGAATAGCGATGTCACACAGTCAACGATCGTCGCCGCTTCGTTGCGCGCGGGGACCAGCACGCTGACTGACGGGAGATGGTCGCCAGAAGGATGGGAGCGTGATCGCGCGCGGCGCAGAAACCAGAGATTTGACGTGAGCCGGATACTCAGGAGCGTCAGGGCGCCAATCGCCGTGAGGTGCGGAAGGAGCCAGAGACTCTCAACCAGCCACATGAGCGCCTCGCGCATCATTGGGCGCCTGCGGGCGTCTGTCCGCGCCGCGCGATCAGGTAGACGCTGATCTTGGCGGCAAGGATCAGAAACTGCCCTGTCGCCAGCAGCGACATCCAGAGGGGGGCATGGGTAATGAGCAGGAAAGCGATCAGGGCGATCGGTAGGGACAACGCGCGCAGCTCGTCGTTCTTGAGGATCAGCAGACCAGCGATCGCGGCGGCGCCAAGGACAGCTGGAACCGCATAGAGCGTGAGGCCGGCCCATGCGCCGAACATCACGACAATGCCACGCCCGCCGCGTAAGCGGAGGAAGATAGAGAACGCGTGGCCCAGCGTAGGCATGAGGGCGATCCAGAACAGTTCCGCGCTCGGGAAGCTCATCAGCCAGCGCGCCGCGGCTACTGGGAGGAACGCCTTGAGAAAGTCCAAGACAAGCACGGTGGCCCCGAGCCGCCATCCCGCGGCCCGGAAGGAGTTCGCCGCTCCAGGGTTTTGGTCACGTTGCGCGCGTGGATCTACGCCGAAGAAGAGCGCGCCCAACCAGACGGACCATGGAATCGCGCCCAACAGATAGGCGGCCGCCGCCCAGAGAATGACGATTGACATAGCGCTCCCTGTCCGCTCACGCACCGTCCGCCAGGCTCCATACGCCTCTCACTGTCGCAAGACAGCGAGATGGAGCATGACCCGGTTGATGCGCTGGCTACCTTCATGGAGGGTGGCTCCCAGGAGCGTTCCTGGCACACTGCCGGCCAGCGCGGGATGCTCCGTGAACGCGCGCCCGCCGTAGCCGATGAGTGGCGCCTGGAATCCGCCACGACTCCGCAGCCAGCGCGGCCATTCCGCCAGCGCGCGCGCGGAGGGCTCGCGCATCGCCACGAAGACGATCAGCGCCGGATGCGCGCGCTGAACGAGCGCGTCGAGATCCGCCAGCGGCAACGATTGCCCGAGATAGAGGACCGGCCAGCGCAGCTGACGCAACAAGACGCCAAGCATCAGCAAGCTCCCCTCATGCAACTCGTCTGGCGCGCACGCCAGCGCGACCGGGCGCGCCGGGTGAGGAGCGGGGCTAGCCCGCATCCATTTGAGCAGGTGATGGCGCAGGAAATTCGTCGCGAAGTGCTCTACGGCCACATCCGCGTTTCCGTCCGCCCACGCGTCTCCAATAGCCGCTAACGCGGGCCCCACCACATCCAGAACGGCGCTCTGTATCGAGGACCGCATAGCGACCTGGTCGAGCAGCGCAGCCGCCTGGGCAGTGTCGTAAGCCAGCAGCGCCGTGAGCAGGCGCGCGCGCGCCTCGCCCGCTGCTGGATCAGGCGGTCCGGCTGGCGGAACCGGCTCCCGCAGGGCAGAGTGTACAGCGCTGTCACGCGCCAGGAGCGCACGCGCGCTAATCGCGCTGCTGGCGCGCATACCGGCGTCCATCTGCATCTTGACCCACCGCAGCTGCAGCACATCCTGATGCGAGTATTGCCGGTGTCCACCAGGTGAGCGAGCGGATTGGGGGAAACGGTAGCGCCGCTCCCAGACCCGCAGAGTCGCTTCCGGAATGCCCGCGATCTCTGAGACCGCGCCAATGCTCAAATGCGCCTCACCGGATGGACTCGCCGCCACGTCTGAGTCGCTCACGTCCAGCCTCTCCCGTTCTTTCGACGCTTGCGCGCTTTACCTTCACTGTATCCAAATACTCTTGTTTTGTCCATATATTTTATGTAATAATTAGACAAACCGAGGCGAGCCGAGGCGAGCGCAACATCCGTTCGCCTCACGCGACGCGCTGGCTGGCTGTGCCAGCCGGTAGGAATAACGCCTTCAGTGAAGATGTCTAGGGAGCGCACGGATGGAGGTACAGACCGCTGTCTGGGAACATGCGCTGCTCGCGCGAGCCTATGAAGTCTATGGGGCCGCCGCGCCTGCAGCTGGTGAGCCAGCAGCGTTCACCAAACCGGAAGGGCTCGAAGAGGCCTATGCGTATTGCGCGCGCCTCATCTACGCGAATAGCCGCACCTTCTATCTGGCGTCGAGCCTGCTTCCGCGAGGCAAACGACGCGCCGCGCGGGCATTGTATGCCTTTTGCCGGGCGACCGACGACTTCATCGATCAAACACCGCCCACTGTTGACGTGGACGCTTTGCTGGTAAACTGGCGTGAGCGCCTGGCGACGTACCCAAACGTCTACGATCCCGTGCCACTCGCCTGGCTGGATACAAAAACACGCTTCCAGGTCCCGACTGGATACGAGTCGCAGCTCATCGAGGGCATCGTGCGCGATCTGCGCCAAAACCGCTATCCGACGTTCAGTGAGCTCGCCGACTATTGCTACGGCGTGGCCTCGACGGTGGGGCTGATGGCCATGCATATCACCGGCTTCGAGAGCGCGGAGGCGATTCCCTATGCGGTGAAACTGGGAGTCGCGCTGCAACTGACAAACATCCTGCGCGATGTCGGCGGGGACTGGCAGGTCGGGCGACTCTATCTGCCGCAAGACGAGCTGGCGGGGTTCGGCGTCACTGAGGCGGATGTGGCGGCAGGACGTGTGGACCAGCGCTGGCGCGCGCTTATGCGCTTCCAGATCGCGCGCGTGCGCGCGATCTACGCGGAGGCCGAGCCGGGTATCGCGCTTCTGGCGCCAGAAGGACGCTTCGCCATCGCCGCGGCGTCGAGCCTCTACCGAGGTATCCTAGCGGACATTGAAGCCCATGACTACGACGTGTTTCGCCGCCGCGCGCATGTAGGCGCCTGGGCAAAGGCCCGGAGGCTCCCCTCGATCTGGTGGACAGCAAAGACGCGGCTGCGGCCGCCAGCGATGCGCGGTCCCTCCACCGGCGCGGACGCAGTCTTTCAGGGCGCCACTTCTGCATGCGGGAAATACGAGGAACAATAACGTGGCTCGGATTGCAGTGATCGGAAGCGGCTTTGGTGGCCTGAGCGCGGCGATTCGCCTCGCCGCGCGTGGTCATGTGGTCGACCTGTTTGAACAGCGCAAGCAGCTTGGTGGCCGCGCCGCCGTCTACCACATCAATGGCTTTACGTTCGATGCTGGCCCTACGGTCATCACGGCGCCGTTCATGTTCGATGATCTCTGGGCGCTGGCGGGCAAGCGCCGCGAGGACGACGTGCGCTTCGTGCCGTGCGACCCGTTCTATCGAATCTTCGACCCGCGTGGGCGGGCGTTTGATTACAACGGCGATGAGGCGTCGATCCTCAATCAGATCGCCCGCTGGCGGCCCGAGGACCGCGCAGGCTATCAGCGGTTCATCGCGACCACGCGCGCCATCTTCCAGAAAGGTTTTGTAGAACTCGCCGACAAACCCTTTCTGCGCTGGACCGATATGCTCGCGGTCGCGCCTGATCTCATCCGGCTGCAGTCCTACAAGAGCGTCTACCGCTACGTCTCCCAGTTCATCCAGGATGATTTTCTGCGGCAGTGCTTCTCCTTTCACCCTTTGCTGATCGGTGGCAACCCATTCGACGCGCCGTCACTCTACGCGATGATTCACTATCTGGAGCGGCAGTGGGGCGTGCATTACGCCATGGGTGGCACAGGCGCGCTGGTCGCCGGCATGGGCAGGCTCCTGGAAAGCCTGGGTGGCCAGATACATCTCGACAGCCCCGTTGCGGAGATTCTCGCGGCAAAACGGCGTGTGACGGGCATCCGGTTGGGGTCAGGCGAGACTTTCGCCGCTGACGCCATCGTGTCGAATGCGGACGTCGCATATACCTACCGAAACCTCATCCCGCCCGTGTACCGCAGGCGCAATACCAACCGGCGCTTCGAGCGCATGAACTATGGTATGTCGCTGTTCGTCATCTACTTCGGCGCGAACCGCCGCTACACCGATACGCCGCTTGCTCACCACAACATCCTACTTGGTGGACGCTATGAGGGTTTGTTACGTGACATCTTCGAAAGCAAGAAGCTGGCGAGTGACTTCTCCCTCTACCTACACATGCCAAGTCTGACGGATCCAACAGTGGCGCCGGCGGGATCGGAGGCGTTCTACGTCCTCGCCCCTGTGCCCCACCTTGGTGGTGACGTTGACTGGGGAAGGGCGGCGGCGCCTTACCGTGACGCGATCATGGGCTTCCTCGAGGAGCGTTACCTGCCTGACCTCTCGCGCCATCTCGTCGCTGAACATGTCATTGACCCGCGCTACTTCGAGCGCGAGCTCAACAGCTATCTGGGCGCGGCGTTCTCGTTTCAGCCCACTCTCACGCAGTCCGCGTGGTTCCGGCCGCATAACCGGTCGGAGGACTTTGAAAACCTCTACTTCGTGGGAGCTGGCGTCCACCCCGGGGCAGGGCTGCCTGGCGTCTTATCCTCAGCGATTATTGCGGATTCCCTGATCGGTGGGGCTCCGGAAGGCGCACGGCCAAGTAGACCAGCCGCTGAACTGGCGACGGAGGAAACAACGCGCGCGATCGAGGCGTCGCTATGACCTATGCGCAGTTCTTGCTCTTCTTCATCGTCACACCATTGGTCGCGCTGGGCGCCGCAGCGCTTCCCGCCTACTTCCGGCGAAGTAGCCAGCCGGGGCAAGTCGCGCTGTGGCCCGGAATCGCGCCAGTGCTAGCGCTCATGGGTATCGCGACGCTGTACACGATGCCGTGGGACGATCACCTCATCGCGCTGGGCGTCTGGTGGTACAGGCCATCGTCGCTCTTCGGCTTGTACATTGGCCATGTCCCGCTGGAGGAGGCGCTATTCTTTCCCTTACAGACGCTACTGGTCGGCATGTGGTGGCTCTGGCTGGGAGGCTGGGCCGCGCCAGTCGCTGGCGCGATCGACACCCGGACAGCGCATACTCGTCGCGGCGCGTTGGGCCGTAGCGCTGTCGTCGCTGTGGGCGTCGCTGCATGGATAGGGTCGCTCGCGCTTCTGGGCGCCGGATGGCGCGCTGGAACCTATGTGGGATGGGAGATAGCGTGGGCGCTGCCTCCGTTGCTACTGCAGGCGCTCGTGGGTGGCGATATCCTCTGGCGCCGGCGCCGTCTGCTCGGTTGGGTAGTGATTCCGGTTGTGGTTTATTTGAGCTGCGTGGATGCGCTGGCCATCCATCTCGGAATATGGACCATTGACCGGCGACAATCGCTGGGCCTGCTGATTGGGGCGCGGTTACCTGTTGAGGAACTGCTTTTCTTTCTGGTCACCAGCGCGCTGATTGGCTGTGGGCTGGTGTTGGGTAGCGCCACCGAATCGCGGCGCCGGGCGCGTGCGCTGGCCGGCAAACTCGGTGGCCGTTGACATACAGAACGCCATAGCGCGCCCGGACCGCTGGGCGCCAGGCGCTCCACCGCGCGTCGCGTTCCATGCGGAACGCCACACAGAGACGTTGGCTCCACGCCCAGCCCAGCCCAGCGCGGCGCGGAAGTAGCGGGTTAGCGGGAGGTGGCCTTCACACCTATGTCGCTCAAAGTTGCGGCAATGCGCTCAACACCGCGACAACCTCATCGCACCACGCGAGGTAGCATGCTTGCGCGCCAACACCCCGACGCGCCGTGAGGCGTTGCCCGAGCGCCGCCCTGAACCCATCCTGGTCACCAGCCTCCTGAGCGCGCGCCATCAGCAGGTCCGCCTGCCGCACGAAGTCCTCAAACTGGCGTTTGCGTTGCTCGTGTCGCGCGCGCGCCGCGCTGATGAGAGCAAGCGCCGTGTCCTGGGGCACGAAGCCATAGCACAGGGCTTTCAGCAGTTGTTCATCGCGCACGTCGGCCTCGGCCGCCGGCTGGCTCGCCCAGGTCAGCAGCGTTTCGCGCCCGACCGCATTCAAGTGGTAGACCTTACGCGCTGGCCCTTTATCACTCGGCGTCTGCTCGTACACGACCAAAGCGCGTCGCGTCAGATCCGCGAGGGCGGGATACACGGCGCTGTGCCCCACAGTCCAGAAATGGCTCGTGACGTCGGCGAACCAGCGCGCGATGTCGTAGCCCGAGCGTGGCTGCTGTAACAGGCTCGCCAGAATGGCATATTGGCACATGGATAATAGCTGAGCCGTTTCCGACGGTACCGCTGTATGGGTAGGCGGCTTGAGTGGTTCTTGTGGGCCGCGACGTCTCATGATGTCCTCCGTTTCGGATGCGCTATGTCTATCTTGACATAGCCGGGGCGCCCCGTCTACTATGTCTATATTGACATACCACATGCGGCGGCGAGCGCCGCACAGGAGCGACGCGCGCGGACTACCAGGCGCCGCGCCGCTCAACTACTGGAAGAGGGGGAATTGGCTCGATGCCATCATATCGCGGCAGGACCGCGCTCATCACCGGGGCCTCGACGGGGATCGGGGCGGCTTTCGCGCATGCGCTCGCTGGGCGGGGCATGAACGTGGTGTTAGTGGCGCGCACGCGCGATGCCCTGGAACAGCTGGCCGCCGACCTGACCCAGCGGTACCAGGTGGCAGCCGTCGCGCTTCCCGCGGACCTGTCGCAACCCGGAGCGGCGCTGGCGTTAGTGGCTGAGCTCGACGGGCAAGCGCTAGAGATTGACATGCTGCTCAACAACGCCGGGTTCGGCTTACACGGCGCTTTTGAAGCGTTGACGCTCGACCAGCAGCTGAACGAATTGCAGGTGAATACAGCAGCGCTCGTGGCGCTGACGCACGCCCTGGCGCCACGCATGCTGTCGCGCGCATCGGGGACAATCATCAACATCGCCTCGACGCTGGCCTTCCAGCCGGACCCCTACATGGCGGTCTACGGGGCGACGAAAGCGTTTGTGCTGTCATTTACGGCGGCGCTCGCCGAGGAGTACCGTGGCCGGGGTGTACGTGTGCTTGCGCTGTGTCCAGGCGCGACCGCCACGCCGTTTTACCGCCGCTCAGGTGGCGAAGCGACCTTCAACCGCATGCGTATGCGCACGCCCGAAGACGTCGTGGCGACCGGTCTGCGCGCGCTGGAGGGAGATCAGGTCGTCGCAATTGACGGGGTACGCAATCGCCTTCTGTTCGGCTTCCTGGCGCCCCTTCCCAAAGCCGTGAGCGCCCGTATCCTGGGACGGGCGCTCGGGCCACGCCAACGTCCCTAGACGCTTGTGGCGCGAATACCGTCCGTTCACCTTTGATGGTAGAGCACCTGCAATGAAACACTTCTCCGAGTTCTACGCGCCGAACCGCGCCGCCTGGCGCGCCTGGCTGGCGGCTCGCCACGACACTGATCAGGCCGTCTGGCTGGTCTATGATAAGGGCCGGCCCGGCGCGCCTCGCCTGCTCCCGTATGACGCCATTGTCGAGGAAGCGCTCTGTTTCGGCTGGGTGGACAGCGTACCCGGCGCGGTGAGCGCGACGCAAGCGAAGATCTACGTTAGCCGGCGCAGGCCCAGAAGCGCCTGGTCGAGCGTCAACAGGGAGCGTGTCGCCGCGTTGCGCGCTGCGGGTCTTATGACGCCGGCAGGCGAACGGGCAGTCGCCATCGCGCAGGCGAACGGCATGTGGGACTATCTTCCGGCGCTCAACCGCCTGGAGACGCCACCGGAACTCACCGCCCAACTAGCGGCCAATCCTGCCGCCCAGGCGTTTTACGACGCCATGCCGCCGTCATCACACCGCATCATCCTGGAATGGATCTACGCCGCCAGGACGGAAGGGACCAAGCTGAAGCGCATCACCGAGACGGTTGAACTGGCGGCCCAGGGGATTAAGGCGCATCACTACCGGCAGTAACGCGGCGCCTTACAGACACGCCGAACACCATGCGCAGTACGGCAAGTCTCGCCGGTTGATTGCGCCGAATGCCTAAAGTGTCCAGGCGCGGCGCCACCGGTGATCTGGCTACAGGGGAGCAACGGCGTGGCAGCCGACCTCCTCAGTCAAAAGCCGCGCCAGGCGCATGACTCGCATTGAACGCCCTTGCTTCTGTGTATGTCTGTGGCCCATGCTGCGATCACGGGCCAGGCGGTCATCCCTCCATTAGAGCCAGGCCTGACGGTGGGCCGCCGTGCTCGTTTTTGGTGGCCACTCACGCTGGCGCAGTGGCGCCTATCATGGGCTCGCGCCTTCTTCCGCTCTTTCCTCTTCCTCCTCTTCTTCCTCCTCTCCCAGTGACGTCACACGCGCGGTGAGCGCTGGCTGGATGGTCTCAAGCGGCGTGGCGAAGAGCGAGGGCTGCAGCGGATTATCGAAGAGGGTAGCGAAGTCCTCGGGCGTGAAGGCGCGGGCGAGCCGCGTGGCGAAGGTCGCGCGCAGCAGCCGGAGGTAGTAGGCCGTGTCGTAATCGCGGGGGGCATCCTGCGCCTCGTCGGTCCCGTCTGCCCCATCTGCCTCGCCGGCGGTGAGCAGGAGCGTCGGCTGGCCGCCCGCCGCCCGATAGACGCGCACGTGTTCGCCCTGCTGCCAACTCGTCCGGCCACTGGCGAGCAGCGCCTCGTAGGCCGCCTCACGGCGCGCGCCGCGGGTGGTCAGGTAGTCTACCGCCGTCTTGCTCAGCCGCATCCGCGCGGCCACCAGGTGAGTCGGCAGCGCGCGCCGCTGGAGCGCGTCCGCCATGCTGAGGTAGGCGCGGCGGACGCCGGGGATGTCGCCCGCCAGCAGCGCGGCGACGGCCTCGCGCAGAAAGACCTCGCCAAAGGGCTCGGCGCGACTGGAGCGGAAGGCCACGCCGCGCAGAGTCAGCGCGCCGTCCCAGGCGAGCAGGGCGTAGTTCTTCGGCTCGTGCGAGAGCATCGCGGCGTAGCGCCCCTCGAACTCCAGCCGCACCAGCGGGGGCAGCAAGGCCGCCACCTCGGTGACGGTCCGTCGCTCGTCCGCCTCGCTCCAGGCGTCGGGCGCGGCGAAGTAGACGCCGTCGGTGTCGGCTTCGAGCAGCGTCGCGCCCCGCGCCGCCAGCTCCCGACAGAGCAGACGCAAGACCTCTCGGCCCCGCCGGGTGACCGCGTTGGCGGCGTGGACATCGGCGAAGCGCGTCAGGCCGGGGGCGGCCAGGTAGCCATAGGCCGAGTTGACCAGGATCTTCATGGCGGCCGAGAGCGCCTCGTCGGTATGCCGCTCGGGGGAGCCCGGCGTAGCCGCTCGGGCGCGTTCCTTGGCCGCCAGGCGCTGCTCCACCAGGCGGTCCACCAGCGCCAGCAGGACGCCGAGGTGGTCGCTGGCCGGGCCGATGCGGTACTGGCGCATCAGTGACGGGTACAGGCTGGCGACATCGGCTTTGACCACCCGGGTCGCCACGCCGGCGGCGAAGAGGTAGAGCGCCGCGCCGCTATGCGCCACGCCGTCGCTGACGCTGCGCGCGGGCAGCGCCGCGCCGGAGCGCAGATAGGCGCGCACGAGCAACGGGTCGAGGACGCCGGTGGCCGGTCCGGCGTCGGCCAGCCGCTCGTAGCGCCGGGGGGCCATGCGCGCCAGAGCGAAGGCCGAGCCGCCCAGCAGGCGCGCTACGCCGTCGGCCTCCTGCACATCGTCCAGCGCGTAGCGGCGCACCCGTTCGGGGTCGGCCAGCCAGGTCGCATAGACCTGGGCACCGGCGACGTACGCGCGGTCGGGGCGGGCGAGGCCGAAGTGGCGCGCGACCGCTTTGAGGCCGTGGCCAGGGAGGTCACGCGCCGAGAAGTCGTAGCGCCGCACGGCGTCCAGGGTATCGATCAGCTCGCGGCCAGGGATGGTATAGCGTCCGCGGTCCGCACGCGCGCCGCGCTCGCCAGCGTCCGCCTCATCGCCCCGCTGCGGGCCATAGCCACGCGACGCTGGACGGCGGCGCAGGCCACCATCCAGGCGGCCCAGCGCCAGCGGGACGCCCAGGAGCTCGGCGCGGCGGGCGAGGAAGGGCAGGTCGAAGCCGTGGAGGTTGTGGTTCTCAATCACATCGGGGTCGCGCTGGCGAATGAGCGCCGCCAGCCGCCGGATCAGGTCAGCCTCCGCCGCGGGTTCCTCCAGTCCGCGCTCGGCGACATCCAGCACGGCGGAGAAGCCGCGATTGTCACGCACGGCGACGAGGAAGATGCGGTCTGTCGCCGGATGCAGGCCGGTGGTTTCGAGGTCAAACTGCAGGCGATGGAGGTCGTCGAAGGCCAGGCCGCGAAAGTGGGTGCGGCCGGTGGCGACGAGATATTGCTCCTCGGGCGGCAGGCTGAGCAACGCGTCGTCGTCCAACTCCGCCAGGCGGGTGATGCGACGCCGCAGACGGGCCGACGCGCCGGTCAGGATGGCAGTCTCCAGTGTGCGGCTATCGGCCGCGCTGACGCGATAGCGCACGTGGCCCGCGCCAGCGAGCTCACGCCAGGCGACAGCGCCGGGCAGTTCGGCGCCTGCCGCGCCGTCAGGGCCGTCAGGGCCGTCAGGGCCGTCAGGCAGGAGCCGCGCGCCGAGGTGGGTGAGGTCGTCGAGCGTGGGCAGCAGCAGCCAGGGGCGGAAGCGGGCGTCTTCGCGGGTCAGGGGGCCGCCGCCGGGCGTCCTGCGCCAGATCACCGCCCGGCCGTCGCGCTCGGCCCAGACGGAGACGATCCCGGGGGTCGGGTCCCATCCCCAGAGCCATTCGTCTTCAAGTGAGTCCAGTGATTCGATGGAGTCCGCGGAAACCGGCATGTGTTCCTCAGGTGGCGGCAGTGGTGAAGCGCCATGCGCGTGGTGTGCGCAGCCGTCAGTGATGAATCGGAAACAACCCGATGTGGCGTCGCCTCACTGGGACTACCCCCGCGGCGCGCCAGCGCCTATTTCCCTTCCATGCCCCGTCCCTGACAGCGGAAGACTCGGAAGGGCCAGCACGCGCCTTGGCGTGTCGTCATGCTCCATTCTATCCTCTCTATCCCGCTCCGAAGTTCCGGCGTGCGGCGCGACTGATCCCTGAAGGCGCGTCTCCGCATACTCTGCGGAGACCGCCAGGCGGAGTTGATCTCAGAACCGGTATGAGCCAGCGAACACGAGCGCGGTGAACAGCCACTCCGCTACGCGACGATCGTTGAGGCGAAGCCCGGATCAGAGATCGTCGGCGCGGGAATGGTTCAGGTATGGTCGCTCAAGACCGATCGCGCAGGACATCTCTATGCCGCGCTTACTCTCCGGTGCGCAGACGGCGCGACGGTTGAAGCGGGTCTGTGGACGTGGTCTGAGGAAACGTGAGGAGGAGTCAAGAATGCTGGCCCGCGATGGAAGCGCACAGAGTCAACGAGTGCTCGCTCTCCAGGACATGCTCTTGCGCGCTCCAAGGCGTACCTGGCGCACGAAGGAGATTGCTGACAGGCGGGACGTATCGGTGGATACCGCATTTCGGGTATCTCACCAAGCTAAGCGCGTCTGGTCGGGTTCCGCTGATCTCGACGGGCGAGACGGTTAATTTTCAATGGGAACTTGATCCGGGCACCAGTCCGGCGCTCCCCTCACTCCGCCTGAGAACGGCCCGAGACCAGAGCGTCACACTACGTGTCCTGGCAGCCGCGCCACACAGCGTCACACAGCGTCACACAGCGTCATACAGCGTCATACAGCGTCATACAGCGTCATACAGCGTCATACAGCGTCACACAGCGTCACACAGCGCCACACAGCGCCACACAGCGCCGCACAGCGCCACAAACGCAAGCCCCCTCTTCCCCCGGCGGGGAGAGGGGGCTGCGGAAGCCAACCGTTACCACAACTGCGGCAGGCGCTCCGCGAGCGCGCGGCGCCACTCGGCGGAGGCGTCGGCCCGCGCGAGCCAGCCGCCTACGCCCAGCGCCAGCGCAGCGCCAGCGATCCAGACACTCCAGGCGATCTCGTCCGGCCCCGGCGCGATCAGGGCCTGGAAGACATCCGGCCCCAGCCGCGCCGCCAGGCCTGACAGTCCATTTCCTGGGTTGGTGCGCCACCAGATCGTCACCGCCAGGACGAGCGCGACAATTGCGCCCGCCAGCCGCCAGCCCGACCCGCGCCAGAAGGCCGCGCGGGCGGCCTTGCGCACCGCGCGCCGATGCCGCGCCCGCGCCCGGTCGGTCGCCTTCTGCGCCTCATACGCCGCCACACGCTGCGAGACACGCTCCACCAGATCGGCGGGGATCTCAACCGCGGCCGCTGGGTCGGCCTCACGCAGGGCGGGCTCCGCCAGCCGCAGCCGCGCCAGATCGCGGCGGCAGGCCGCGCACTGCGCCAGGTGTCGCTCAAGATGGCGGATGTCACGGGCCGTCAGGCGCTCATCGAGATACAGGCTCATCAAGACGCCCACGCGCGCATGTCTCATGGCCGTTCCTCCTCACCCGACACGCCAGGCGCTTCATGCCCCCGCTCGAACAGCCCGCGCAAGCCCGCCTCGATGGAGTCAATCGTCGTCTGCAGGCTGACACGCAGGTCCTCAGCGCGCGCCAGGCCCTCAGCGCGCGCCCGCTCCAGATCACTCAACCGTTCCTTCAGCAGCGCCCGCGCGCGGAACAGGTGCGTCTTCACCGTCCCGATAGGCATGCGCATGACCTCGGCGATCTCCTCGTAGCTCATCTCCTGGAGGTGGCGCAGCACCAGCGCGTAACGGTATTTCGGTGGTAGCAGCGCGATCTCCGCGCGCACCGTCTCGCGTACTTCCGCCTCAGCCGCGCGCGCCTGGGCGTTCACCAGGGCGCCGTGCGAGCCCTGCTCGATGGCGTGCTCGGCGGCCATCTGCGCCCGCGCCGCCTCGTCGCGCCGCCGCCCCTCGCTCACCTTCAGACAATGGCGGTACGTAATGCGGTAGAGCCAGGTGGCGAAGCGCGCCTCCTCTCGGAAGCGGCCCAACCCCTGCCACGCCGCCAGGAAGACATCCTGTGTCGCCTCGCTGGCTTCCTCGGGGTCACGCAGCATCCGTAGCGCGAGCGTATAGACCTGGCGCTGGTGCAGGCGCACGAGCATCGCGAACGCATCCTGGTCGCCAGCCCGCGCCCGCTGGATCAGCGCCGCCTCGCTCGCCGCCAGCGCGTCGCCGGTCGCCACGCCGCCCACGCCGGAGAGGGCGACGCCGTCGAGCGCGCCCGCTGCCGCCAGATAATTGGTCATCCAGTCATCCATGCCCTGTTGGAGCGGCTGACTGGGAGAAATGTTTCGCGCGTCGTCCAACTCGTCCGCCCGCGTCTCATGCGGCCCTCATGGGGCCGCCCTTATCGCCTTGCTGGCGCTCGCCGCTAGCTGGTAACAGCACCGCGCGCCAGCGTCCCCATCGTACACTATCTGGCGTGACCCGGCTACCCGGGCGTGCCATCGCGCCAGCCTGACTCGCTGGCATCGAGCGCCTGTGCGGCGTCCACGCTCTACCCAAACCACACTGGCGAACGGGCGCATATGGCGCGCCAATTCGGACCGGCTGCGTGTCACTCGCCACGCTCACCAGCCTGAGGCCAGCGGCAGCGCTAGCGTCGCCGCGGCGTTATCGGCGTTTGTAGGTCGCGTCACGCCCGGCCCGTAGATAAGCGAGCGCGGCAGCAGGACTCGAGCGAAGATCAGTTCCTTCGCTGTCTCCAGCGTCACAGCGCCGATCCGCGGCCGCCACCAACTGTGTGTCTCGCGCGTGACGCGGACGCTGGGCGCGACGTCCATCCGCGCGCCCGCTGGCAGTGGAGTGACGGCGACCGCGCCTTCGCCCGCCACCCAGCTACCCGGCGCGCACGTCGTCACTACCGTCTGCGTCCCGCTCTGCGCTGTCTGGAACTGGAAGCGCAGGTGGTAGATCGCTACCGCTGGGCCGGGCGACGTCGAGCGCAGCGCCGTCCAACGCGTCACCAGCCGCGCGGGCAGGCCTCCGCTCGCCGGCAGGATGAAGGCGCGGTCGAGGCGCAACTCGCCATTCAGGACCCCAAGTCTGGCGCCCGCCAGACCAGCAGGGTTCGGCGCGACAGCCACCAGCGGGTACGTCGCGTCGCGGGCCAGATCGAGCCGCTGGAGAACGCGCGTCCCCGGCGCGGACAGCAGCGCCTGAATCGCCAGCCCTGAGCTATCCATGACCAGCGTTGGCGCAGGCCGCGCCCCGGCGGGCGGCGTGAGCGCGCAGGCGTCCGCGCCATATGCTGTCCACTCCGGCGACCCGGCGCGTCCAGCGAGGTTATTCCCGCGCTGCGCCCAGTAGAGGCCCATGAATGGGTCGCCCGGATCGCCCGCAAGGAAGACCTCGCCCGCGCCTAGTCGCGCCGCCACCCGCTGCGCCGCCGCCATCGCCGCCTCATAGCTCGTCGTCGGAACTCCACCCCACGTTGAGGCGGGCGATCCGCCACGGGCGAACGTCAGCGTGTATGCGCCCGTCAGCGCCGCCTGCGACACGATCAGCACGCCCGCGAGCGCCATCATCGCTCCGCCCGGCGCCGCCCGCAGGAGCCGCGCAAGCTCCGCGCGCGTCACGCCTACCCGCCCCAACCCGCTCCCAAGCGCTTGCGCCCATGCGGCCTGCTTTCCGGCGTCCGCCGCGCTGGCCGCTCTTTCCGGAGAGGGCGGAAGCCGGGGGATGAGGCGCCTCACCCACCGCGCCAGCCGCGCTACCTGCCCCGGCGCCCCGGCGAGGAACGCGCCGACCGCCACGTAGAGCGGCGGCGTCGCTACGAAAGCGTAATGGACATAGACGGGGCTGGCGCGCCGCAGCGTCAGCGCCACGAACATCAGCGGCGCGCCCAGCGTCAGCGTCCTCGTCCACCATACCCGCCACTGCCTCTCGCGCTCTTTAGCGGAGCGGGCGAGCGGCGCCGAGGTCGCCCGCTCCGCGACGACCCGCCTCCAGAGCGCCCGCGCGGGCGTCCACACGACCAGCGCCGCCAGCCAGGCGAGACTGGTCACCACCAGCGCGTCCATCACTGGCTCGAATTCCGCCAGCGCCCGCGCGACCGCCGCGTAGGATGTGTCAGCCCCCAGCCAGTTCCACGGCCGCGGGCCCAATGCGGCGCTGATCTGCTGGAGCGTCTGGCCGTCGGTTATGCGCGGTAGAGAGAAGTAGGCGAGATAGATCGGCAGGTCGGAGAAGTTGGTCGCCACCTCGAAAAGCATCGTCGGGACATAGAGCGCCAGCGCGCCAGCCACGCCAAGGTAGAAATCGTACCAGGTCACTGCCTTCCAGCCGGCCGCCAGCCCAACGAGTGTCAGCGGCAGCAGGAAGATCATGATGGGATGAAGCTGGATCGCCGCCGCCAGCAGCAGCGCATGCGGGATGAACCAGTGGCGGCGTCGCTCAACCACGCCCAGATGCAGCGTGAAGAGCGCGCCAACGAGGACTGGCAGGAGCAGGCATTGCTGCCAGATGTAGCCCGAATTGTAGGTGTCATAGAGCGCGGTGGCGAAAAGTAGCCCGCCCGCCAGCGCCGCCCAGCGCCCGAACGCGCGCTCCGCCCAGATATAGAGCAGCGCAACCGCCGCGACATTCGCCAGCGCCTGCAGCCATGTCGCGGCCTGCGGGTCGTTGGCGAAGGGATAGAGCAGCAGCGTGTAAAAGGGCATATTCAGCGCCAGCAGCGAGTTATAGATGCCCGTTCCGGGGAGCAGGTGGTCGTGCGCCGCCCGCGCCACCTCGACGTAGAGCAGCGCGCTGTCGCTGTAGAATGGCGAGCGGCCCAGCCAGTAGAGCCGCAGGAAGCCGCCCACCGCCAGCGTCAGCCAGAACTGCCACTGGCGCGCCCACCGCGGCGCGCGTG
>DASVZK010000035.1:0-31106 GCA_036391685.1 Ktedonobacterales bacterium | reverse complement strand
TTTCAGGAGCGCGCCAACGGCTGGAAGAGATCAACGCTATTCGCGCTATTCCTCCGACTTCGCCTCAGTATTCTCGGCCTTCGCGGCAGGCTTCGCGTCCTCTTCGCTAAAAGCGAAGACGAAGACTGGCGCGTCAGTGGAGGCTGCGGCCTTGGACTTGGAGCGGGCGGCCGGCGCTTCCGCCGGAGCCTCAGCGACTGGCTCTGGCTCAGTCGCAGGCGCCTCAGCCTCCGCGACCGACTCGACTGGCTCAGCCTCGGCGACCGACTCGACTGGCTCAGCCTCGGCGACTGGCTCAGCCTCGGCGACTGGCTCAGCCACAGGCGCCTTAGCAGGAGTAGCCTCAACTGGAGTCGCCTCGGTGGCAGGCGCGGCAGGCGCTTCAGCCTCGGCGTTCTGCGTACCGAAGGCCTGGGCGAACGCGGCGGCCATTGCGGTAGCAGGCGCCTCCTCTTCCTGACGGACCGGGCGCGCTGGGGCAGGGGCGGGCTCGCTCCGCTCGGCGCGTGGTTCCACCGGTGCGCCGGCGCGCGGCGCGGGAGCCTCAGCCGTCGCGGCGGGAGCGCTCGTCTCCTCCGCGCTGGCTGTCTCGTCCACCGCCTTGATTGAGAGGCCGAGGCGGCGGCGTTCCGGATCAATGCGCAGGATGCGCACCGTCACGTCCTGGCCCTCACGCAGCGCGGTCTTGGGGTCGGTCTGACCAGCGGGCAGTTCCGAGAGGTGAATCAGCCCCTCGACACCGTCCTCGATGCGGGCAAACGCTCCAAACGGCGCAATCTTGGTGATCACGCCATTGACCAGCTGATTGATCTGGTAGCGCTGCTCGACCGTTGTCCAGGGGTCCACCTCGGCGCGCTTGATGGACAGGGCGATCTTCTTCTTCTCCTTGTCCACTGAGAGCACCTGGACCTCGACCTTTTGGCCGACCTTGAGCACCTCGCTGGGGTGGTTGACGCGGCTCCAGGCGAGCTGGCTGATATGCACCAGGCCATCCGCGCCGCCCAGGTCCACGAAGGCGCCGAAGTTGGCCAGATTGCTGACCACACCTGTGCGCACCTCGCCCACAACCAGCTCGTTGAGCAGTTCCTCGCGCCGCCGTGCGCGCCACTCCTGCACCGCCAGGCGCTCGGAGAGGATGAGGCGGTTGCGGTTGCGGTTGATCTCAATGATCTTGAGTTGCAAGCGCCGGCCCACCATACCCTGCAGCTTGGCCTGGGTCTCGGCGTTGTCAGCTGAGTCTTCCCGCCGCAGGTTGAGGATCTGGCTGATCGGCACGAAGCCGCGGATGCCCTCAAGGTTGACGATCAGGCCACCCTTGTTGTGGTCAATGACCTCGGCCTCCAGCAACTCACCGCGCTCGAATTGCTCCTGCGCGATTCGCCACTGGCGCTCCTGGCGGGCGCGCTTGATCGAGACAACCGCGTGCCCCTCAGCCGTTTCCGGCTGCATGACGAAGACGAGCACCTGGCTGCCGACGTTCAGCTCAGCAAGCGAGCCGTAGCCGCTGGCGGGGAGTTCCTTCGTCGAGAGTACGCCCTCGCTCTTGAGACCGATGTCCACCAGGATCTCATCTGGATCCATGCGAACGATCTGCCCCTCAACGACATCGCCGCGTTTGATGGTGCGGAACTGCGACTCCTGCTCATCGAGCAGCGCCTGCATCGCGCTCATGTCACGCACGGTGTCTGGCGCGTACAGGTCGTCGTCCTCGCTCGCGAAGTCCGTCACGTCCTCGTCGGTCGCGCGGTCATCGGCTGCCGGGGCATGCTCCACATCGGCCGTCGCCGCTGGCTCCTGCGCGTCCGCGGCCGCAGTCGCGACCGGCGCGCTTTGCGTGGCCTCCTGTGCGGATTCCGGCTCGCTCACAGCGTCCTGCCCATCCCGCGGAGAATACTCGTCGTTGCTCACTGTCATCACAGCTCCCGGCGCTGTCGTTCCCAAGAAGTCATCGCGCTGACTCGTGCGGGAACCCGCGCCGCCCTTTCAACAATTTCAATGGCCGTACTTCCCTCGCGCGGCGTCGTGCTCGCGTTTCCAGGGAAGGCTCGCCCGCGGCGCCATGGGTGCGCGCCCATGACGGCGTTGCGATGGTTGCGCCTCGCGTCGCGACATCAGCGCGACAGCAGGCGGTCGACGGGTGTATGCGGCGGCGCGCCAGTGGCGCGTCAGGGCGTCATGTACTCGTCATTACTTATCCACATTCACCCAGTAGGCGCATGGCTCTCAATAGTCGCTGAACGTCTGGCGCGCGAGCGCGATGCGAGCAGAGACGAGCGTAGGCGTCGCGGGTGATCGGCAGTCCGGATAAGCGGCAGCGCAGGCGCACTCCACACCAGCAATCCATGAGGCATGGTGAGCGGCTGTTCGACGGGCGCCGAAGCCAGGAGCGCAGAGGCCCGCTGGGCGCGGTATGTGGCCGCCGTGGCCACGATCCTTATCCCGTCGCTGACTGGTTTCCCCCTTGTGGCTGAGATGCTGCCGCCTGCTGTCCAGATGGGCGCGTGAGGTCGCGCTGTGGGCGAGCGATGGGCGTGATGCCGCCGCGGGCGCGCAGGGTGGCGGGGTTGGCGCGCTGGGGAGGGGCGCTCGGGGGAGATGGATTCGGAGGTAGGAAGCATCCTACGCGACCGCTAAGGGCGGCGCATGACAAAGCTAGCCCTGAGGGCGAGCAATCAACTTCATACGTCGTCTACGTAGCGCAAGTCCGTGCGCCAGCTTCTCGCGTTGAAGCCAGGCGCGCCCGAACCATTCCGAAAGAGTCATCCCAAGCGGCGCACTCGCCGTCACCTTGTTCAGACGCGCCATTGCGTCTGGAAGTGACAGCGCGCTCCCGCTCTACCCACTGGCCAGCGCATTGCAGTTCCACGCCACAGGGCGTAGTATACCAAATGAAGTATCATGGCGCAAGGGACCGCTCAAACTCCAGTTCTCTCCTTGTTCTGGAAAGCGATGAGAGCGATGCGGCCGCGCCAATCACGCCAACCAGGCGCGCGGTAGAAAGCTGGGATTCCCTTATCATGGCGGAAAGAGCGTATCGGGAATCCCCAGACCCTGACCAGGCGGATGGCGTTGGACGCGCGGCGCTCCTGCGCGACGCGGATGCGCTCACGCGCTACCTCAGCCTGCGCCTGACGCCTACTCCCGCCATGGCGGCGCCAGAAACCGATCCCACCGCGCAGCCCACCATCTGGACGCCAGAGCCAGGCATGGAAGACGCCGCCCAGGCCCGCGCGCGACATGCCGCCGTGCTTGCGCCGATCTTCGCCCGCGACGGCGAGCCCTGGATCATCTTTACCCGGCGCGCCAGCGAGCTCAAGCGTCACAGCGGAGAAATCTCATTCCCCGGTGGACGGCGCGACCCCAGCGATATGACGCTCGCCCAAACCGCGCTACGCGAGTCACATGAAGAGCTTGCGCTGGACGCCGCGCGCGTGCGCCTGCTCGGCGCGCTTCCCACCGCATATGTCTCCGTCAGTGACTTCCTCGTCACTACCTATGTCGGCTGGCTGGGTGAGGGCCTGCCCAGCCTGACGCCCGCGCAGGGCGAGGTCGCGGAAATCATCAAGGCGCCATTGAGCGCGCTGGATGATCCTGCCATTTATCATGAAGAGATTTGGAAGCGTGGGGGCCTCGCACATACAGTTGTCTTCTACGACTACGGCGCCTACCGCATCTGGGGCCTGACCGGCCGCTTGCTGCATCATCTGCTGGGCTTGCTGCCGCCGCGCGCCTAAACGGACTTATCGGACATTGAGGGCGCTCATGGAGATCGTGACGCTGCGCGAAGTCACGCGCGAGAACTGGATCGCGACTCTCGGTCTTGGCGTTCACCCCGACCAACAGCGATTCATCGCCGGCTCCACCCCCATCGCCGCCATCGCGCTCGCCAAAGCCTACATCAAGCCCGGTGGCGCGGTGTGGGAGCCATATGCCATCTACGCAGGGTCAGCGGTCATTGGGTTCGTCGAGCTAGCGTACACGCCGGGTAGCCACGATGACTACTGGATCTTCCATTTCTTCATTGACCAGCGCTTTCAAGGGCAAGGCTACGGCAAGGCCGCGCTCGCGCAGTTGATCAGGCTCGCACAGGCGCGCTATCCAGATTGCCAGGCGCTGCGGTTGGTCGTTCATCCTGAAAATCGCCGGGCGCAGCAGCTATACACGAACGCCGGGTTTCGCGCCACAGGCGCGATGCGCTGGGGTGAACCTGTGTATGCGCGCGATCTGAGCGAATTGGCGCCTGACTAGCGGTCGCGTGTAACCTGCCTGCGTAGACTCTATCGAATGGGTCGGTTTGCGCCGCGTTGAGCCACGATCCGCGCGATTCTCACGCCAAAGCGGCGCGCGGTATGCATCACGCGCCACTTCCTGTCTCCAAGCGGTGGTACGAGGTGGACGTATGCCTGCGCGCAATCCATCGATTGACGACCAGATGCGCGATACGCTCCTGCGCATCGAGATCCATCCCCCACTGCCCTGCGGCATCGCGGGTTGCGAAGAGCTTGCCCGGCGCGCAAGTGTCGAACGGGACGCGCGCTACACCTCCCTGTGGCGGTTATTGCCCATCTGCGAGACGCATCAGGTGAGCCTGGCCGCTGGGGCCAGCGCGAGCGCATCCCACCAGCAGTTCGACGGCGCGCCACGCGAATAAGCGGACCCGGCGGCAACCCTGGGGCAACCTGTAGCGCGAGGCGCGCGGGTATCGTACGCTGTCCACGGCGCATCAGGCGCGCGACGCTTAGCGCGCCAGTGTAGCGCCATTGTGAGAGGAGCCTCGCAATGACGGCGGCGCAGCCAGTGACCGAAGGCTACATTCCCTTCAAGGGCTACCGCACTTGGTATCAGATCGTGGGCGACGCCGCAAATGACGCCGCGCGGCCGCCGCTGCTGGCGCTGCATGGCGGACCAGGGGCGCCGCACGACTATCTGGAGAATATGGCGAAGCTGGCGGAGGGCGGCCGCCGCGTCATTTTCTACGATCAGTTGGGCTGCGGCCGCTCAGACAAGACGGGCAAACCGGAGTTCTACACGGTTGAGCTCTTCATTGAAGAGCTGGGTGAAGTGCGTCGCGCGCTGGGGCTGGAACGCATCCATCTGCTCGGCCAGTCGTGGGGCGGCATGCTCGCGATGGCGTACATGCTCACGCAGCCGAAGGGTATCGCCAGCCTGCTCATCGAGTCCTCGCCCGCCAGCATGCCGCTGTGGGCCCAAGAAGCCAACCGACTGCGCGATGAGCTTCCCCCCGATATCCAGGCGACGCTGCTCAAGCACGAGGCGAACGGCACGACCGACAGTCCGGACTACCTCACGGCTATGCAGGTCTTTTATGATCGCCACGTCTGCCGTATCACCCCGCTCCCGAACTTCGTGCAGCGCGCGTTCGACACGATCAGTCCGGAAGTCTACGGCACGATGAACGGCCCGAGCGAATTCCATGTCATTGGCACGCTGAAGGACTGGGATATCACCAGGCGCCTGGGTGAGATCAACGTCCCAACGCTTCTGCTCTCGGGCCGCCACGACGAGGCGACGCCGACCATCATGGGCAAGGTCCACGCCGGCATCCGTGGTTCCGAGTGGGTGATCTTCGAACAAAGCTCCCACCTGTGCCACGTCGAGGAAGAGGCGCGCTGGATGGCGGTGGTTGGAGACTGGCTGCGCGCCCATGACCAGGCGTAACCGCGCTACTCGCTCGTCAGGACGCAGTGGCGCATGATAAGCGCCTAGCGTTCGGGGCGAACCACCGCGCCACGCTGGGCGGAGTCCCGCGCCGCTTCGATGACGTGGATCACGTCAACGGATGAGCGGGGTTCCACCGGGACGGGCGCGCCGGCGCGGATCGCGTCGCGCATGCCTGCATAAAAGGCCTCGTACTGACCAGTAAGCGTCTCAACACGCCCATCAAAAGTGACGCCGTTGACCTCAGTAGCAAGCCGGCCCCAGGCCTCGCGCGGCTCCACGCCGTAGTCTGGCGCGCCGGGACGCAGGCCAGCCACAAGTTGTGGCTCCTGCGGGTCGAGTCCATGTTTCTCGTAGACGCCACGCGCGCCGACCGCGCGCATGCGCGGGCCGAAGACACGCGGGATAACGCTCATCCAGAGGTGCGCCACCTCACCGCCTGAAAAACGCAGCGCGACGAACGTATCGTCGTCCACCCGCGCGCCCGCGCGGCGGCGGTCCACTTCGGCGTAGACGGTCTCCGGCCAGCCAAAGAGTTGCAGCGCCTGGTCAATCAGATGGGCGCCCAGGTCGTAGAGCAGGCCGCCAGCCAGATCAGGCGCGTCGCTCTCGCGCCAGGCTTCCGCGCGCACGGTCGGGCGAAATCGCTCGAAGCGGCTCTCGAAGCGCGAGACAGCGCCGATGGTGTCGGTGGCGATCAACTGGCGCAGGGTCAGGAAGTCATTGTCCCAGCGGCGGTTCTGGAAGACGGAGAGTGGATGGGTTGCGCGCTCCGCGGCGGCGATAATCCGCTCGGCATCGGCGGTGGCTGGCGCGAACGGCTTGTCCACGACCACCGCCAGCCCGGCTTCCAGCGCGGCTATGGCGACGCTGGCGTGGGCGTCGTTCGGCGTTGCGACAACGACAAGATCAAGCGCGCTCGGAGCCGCCAGCAGCGCCTCGACGCTGGCATGGATCGTCGCAGCGGGGAAATCGCGCCGCGCCCGCTCGGCGCGCGCGGGCGAACCGGTCACGATCGCCGCCACGCGCATCCCCGGCGTGGAGGCCACAAGCGGCGCATGGAACACCGCGCCCGCCAGCCCGTACCCCACAATCCCTACCCGTACCTCAGCCGACTCGCTCATGATCATCCTCCCTGAAAAGCGTCCTGAATGAAACGTGGGCCTAGCGAGGACTCCCCGCCAGGCCCACGAGATACGACATCGCGGCTAGCGCCCGCTGACAGCGTTGCGTCGCCGGGTGAGGGCGTCGAGAACGACAGCAGCGATCAGCACGGCGCCCTCGAGCATCTGCTTCAGGTCGGTGCCAGTCGCGGTGAAGAGCGTCAGGCCGTTCTCCAGGCTGCCGATGATCAGAATGCCCAGCGCCACGCCCCAGATCGAGCCACGACCGCCGAACAGGCTCACACCACCGATGACCGCGACCGCGATCGCGAGCAGCAGCAGTGTCGGGTCAACCGACGCGTCACCGGAGATCGTGCGCGACGAGGTCAGGATGCCACCGAGCGCGGCCAGCGTTGAGGCCAGGGCGAAGACACTAATGCGGATCGCGGTGACGCTGATACCGGCGCGGCGCGCCGCTTCCGGATTGCCGCCGACCGCGTACAGGTGCCGCCCATAGGTCGTAAAGCGCAAGACCAGCCACAAGACCAGCAGGAGCCCCAGCAGGATGTACATCGAATAGGGCACACCGAAGGCGCTCTCGAAGATAGCCAGCGCGCCTGCCGTCAGCAGGATGACTACGCCGATGGTGAGCCACGGAGTCCAGGCCGGCGAGACTTTCAGGCCCAGCCGCGCCCGGCGCGCGCGCTCGTAGTAGAGGGCGCCAGCGAAGACGAGAATGATCGGGATCGGCGAGAGCACATCCCACGGGAAGATAAGGTAGTTGGACATGATGCCGACCAGCGCCTTGTCGAAGAGTCGGATCGTCGTATTCGGCAGCAGAATGTGCAGCAGCAGGCCAGAATAGAAAATGTACGCCGCCAGAGTAACGACGAACGAGGGAATGCGCACGACAGCGACAAAGAAGCCATTGATCAGGCCCACTACTGTGCCGACAAGCAATCCCGAGAGCAGCGCGAGCCAGGCGGGGAAATGCTGGTACGTGGAGAGGGTGACCATCACCGCGCCGCAAAGATTGGCCACCGCCGCTAGCGACAGGTCAATCTCCGCCAGCAGCAGCACGAGCACGGCGCCCATGGCGACCACCGCGGTGCTGGCTTCCTGGAGGATGAGATTGGAGAGGTTGCGCGGGTAGAGGAATACGCCTCCAGAGATATAAGCGAAGATCGCCACAATCACGATAAGCATCAGAATCGCCGGAAGCTGGCCAACTTCTCCGCGCCGCAGTCGGGTCATCATCGCCTGTATCGGCGTCTCTTCCGGCGCCGCGGGAGGCGCGGGAGTCGACACGTCAGCCGTCACCTTCGTCAGATCGCTACTCATCCGTTCACCCGCTCTCCGTTAGGCGGTCTGCGCGGCGTCACCCGCGACGGCCGCTCCACCGTTTTCCGGCGTCTCGCCAAACTCCGCGCCGGTAATCGCCGCTACCACCTGCTCGGGCGTCGTGCTGCGAATATCGAACGTCGCCACCCGGCGACCCAGGCGCATGACGATCGCGCGATCCACGACCTCGAAGATGTCAGCCAGATTATGCGAGATGACGACAACCGCAAGACCCTGCTCGCGCAGCCGCTTGATCAGGTTGAGCACCTGACGGGTCTGGGCGACGCCCAGCGCGGCGGTAGGCTCATCGAGCAGCACCACCTGCGCGTTGCGCAGAATGGTCTTAGCGACGGCGATGGACTGGCGCTGCCCGCCTGAGAGCGAAGCGACCAGGGAGCGAACGGAAGGAATCTTGACATCGAGCTGGCGCAGCACCTCGACAGTGCGCCGCTCCATCTCCAGTTCATTCATCGGAGAGAGCGGCCCAAAATTCCCGGTGACCGCCTCGCGGCCCAGATAGAGGTTATTGACTACGTCCAGATTGTCGGCAAGCGCGAGATCCTGATAAACCGTCTCGATGCCAAGCTTGTTGGCGTCGGCGGGCTTGGCGATGTGGGCACGCTGACCAGCGACGAAAATCTCGCCGGTGTCAGGGATATTGACGCCAGAGATGGTCTTGACAAGGGTGGATTTGCCAGCGCCGTTATCACCAACAAGCCCAACAACTTCTCCGGAAAAGACTTCGAAGTCGACGTCTTTCAACGCCTGCACGGCGCCAAACGCTTTGCTGATATTGGTGAGCTGGAGCGCGGGAACGCGGGCCGTCTCGCCCGCCGGGACGCTATCCGCCATGGATGACATGGGCGACCCTCCATCTGGTGGCCACGACGCCTCCGAGCGCGACCTTCACCGGCCGGAGGCCACTACCGCACGGGCCGCGGCGCCCGGCGTCCGGTGAGGGTTGCGGCAGGACCAGCAACGCCTGGCGGGGAAACGCGGGCCGCGGCGCGTCGCTCGAAGACTACGAGAAGCGACCACTCCGCGGCCCGCGACGGCTCAAGCGCGGGTATAGCTAGTGTACCCGATATCGCGAGGATACAGGCTAGCTAACAGACACCGTCCGTGCCGGCGGGAACGTTGGTGCAGATGTCGGCCTTGGTGACAAAGCCATCAGCCAGCACGGTCGAGGCGATGTTGGTCTTGTCCACGGCGACCGGGGTCTCCAGCACCGAGGGGATGGCGCCACCATCGCTCGTCGCGGTCGTCGCGCCGTTGGTCATGGATGATGTATCCTGGCCCTTGCTGAGCGCGGCGGCCAGCGCTGAGGCAGCGTTGGCTTCCTTCGAGATGGCCTTGTAGACCGTCATGGACTGGTTGCCGAGCAGGATGTTGTTGATGCCAGGAGCCGTGGCGTCCTGGCCGGTGACCAGCACCTTGCCAGCAAGGTTCGCCTGCTTGAGGGCGGCGATGACCGTGCCCGCCATGCCGTCATTGGCGACATAGGCGACCGCGACCTTGTTGCCAGTCTGGGTCAGCGCGGCTTCCATCTCTGACTGCGCGGTCGGGTTGTCCCAGTTCGGGGTGAACGTCTCGTAGACCTTCTTGAGCTGGCCGCCGTTGATCAGCGGATCGAGCGCCTGGTGCGCGCCCTTGCTGAAGAGAACGGCGTTGTTGTCGGTCTGCGAGCCGTTGATCATCACCAGGTTATTGTTGCCATTCCCGGTGACGAACGACTGGTAGTTGCTGGCGATGTAGGAACCCTGGAGGTTGCCAACCTTCACGTTGTCGAAGGAGACGTAGAAGGCGAGGTTCTTGTCCTGGATCAGGCGGTCATACGCGATGACCGGAACGTGCTGCGCCAGCGCCTTCTCGACGATCTGCGCCGAGGCGGTGGCGTCGTGCGGCGCGACGATCAGGATGCAGTCGCCCTTGGTCAGATCGGCCTCAGCCTGAGAGAGCTGGGTGGTATCTGAACCGTTGGCGTTGCTGTAATCAACCGAGACGCCAGGAATATCGTTCTGTAAGGCCTTTACCAGGTCGGGGTGGTCAACACCTTCCCAGCGGGAGGAGGAGGCGGTCTCGGGGAGCAGGATACCGACCTTCGTGCAGCCCTTGGCGGCGCTGTAGGGGCCGGAAGCGGTAGAGGAGCTGCCCGAAGTACAACCAGCCAGCGCGGCGGCAAGCAGCGTGGCGCCCATGACCACGGCAGCTGTCTTATGCCCACGGCTTAGCGGGGTAAACGTCATCGTGAGATCTCCGTTCGTTCGGTAAGAGAGACACCTGCGTTGGCGCCTGAATCGATCGGTATTTGATCTGCGAGCGTTTTTTCGGTCACGCCTGGCGGAAACCCTCCGGAAGACGCGACCACGCCCGCGGCGCCACGACCGCAACGAGAAATGCGAGTGACGCGAGTTTCGGGAATGCGCGACGGCTCCGGCGCGAACACCGGACGCCACGTGAGCCAGAACGCGACAACCTCCTCCGAGACCAGCGGTGGCGCCAGCACACGCCACACTCGACATCGCTATCGAACACTCGTGGCGGTCGCCGCGATGGCGTGCTTTACACGTCAGCCGCTTCTTCCGCAACGTGCGCAATGGCGACGGGAGGGCCAAAAACCGCATCAATGATCATCGTCGCCGCGCCCACCGCGATCGCGTTATCGCCCAACGCGCTCGTCTGGACCCGAACGGCTTGCGAGGCGGCCTGAAGGCTGTGCTCGCGAATGGCGTCACGAATCGGGCCGAGGAGCAGTTCGCCAGCCCGCGCTACGCTGCCATACAGTGTGATCACTGACGGATTGAACAGGTTCACCAGGCCCGCCAGCGCGACACCGATCACGTCCGCAGCGCGCCTCACGGCGCCCTGACAAGCGGGATCACCACGCAATGCGGCCTCGATCACCTCAGATACATCAATGTCGGCGTCGGTGGACGCCAACGCTCCAAGCGAGCCAGCGCCGTTGATCGTCGCGCGCGCCGCGGCCTCGCCCTGGCCGTAGCCGGCGCGTAACGCCGATCGCACGATCTCGGGAGCCCCAGCGACCGCTTCCAGACATCCCCGGTTGCCGCATGCGCAGAGCGGCCCATCAGGCACGACTGTGAAGTGGCCAAATTCTCCCGCTACACCGCTGCTACCGCGATAGATCTTGCCATCCACCACCAGGCCACAGCCGATACCCGTGCCTACCTTCACGTAGATGAAGTTGGAAGCGCCGAGCGCCGCGCCGTAGCGTCCTTCCGCTAGCGCGCCGAGGTTCGCGTCATTGTTGAGCAAGACGGGAGCCCCAAGCGCCTCGCGCAGGATGCCCGTAACATCCACCCCGTCCCAACCAGTCATGCGCGGAGGCTTGACCAGCATGTTCAGGGCCGCGTCAACGGGTCCAGGGATGCCTACCCCGACACCCACCACCCGATCCCAGTCGAGATTCGCATCGCTGATCAGCTGGCGAATCTCATTGATGAGGCGTGGAAGCAGGATATCCGGGCCAAGATCGGTATCGCACGGACCTGACCGGCGCGCGAGAACGTGCGCATGCAGGTCGGTAGCGAGCAGCAGGAAGTGGGTGCGCCCAAAGTCGACTCCGAGGATGACACCGGCGGACTCGTTGAAATGCACGAGCGTAGGCCGGCGCCCACCACTGGGGGCCGCGCTGAGCGTTTCACCTTCACGGGCGACCCCCTCGGCAAGGAGGCCGTCAACGATACTACTAACCGTCGTTCGCGAGAGTCCCGTGCGCCGGGCGATGGCGACACGAGCCAGAGGCCCATGCTGGCGGATCACGCGCATGACGAGCGTATTGTTCGCCTCGCGCATGTCATGGAGGTCTGAAGCGCGGTGGCCCACGACGTTTGGCCGGACGAGCGCGTCACGCCAGCGAAGGCTGGGCGGGACGCCTTTGTCTGTGTGGGTCATAGGCCGTTGCCCTCCGCTGCTGCACAGGGTAGCATCCAAGCGCTTAGTTTGTCAAGTGTCCTAACTAACGCAACACAAGACGTGATGGCATGCCTTCATTTGTGGAATTGGCGGCATATGATACCGTTAGACGGTCGACGAGCCGCGGCGTGTGAGCGAGGTGTGAGCGGCGTGTGAGCGAGGTGTGAGCGCCCCGCGCGAGCGCCCGGTCAGCGGCGCGCTTCTTGTCGTATTTCGGTCATTTCCAAACCATGCAGCGAGACATCAAACATATGAGCGCACAGACAGCGGACTCGCGCGCGCCGGGCGGCGGCGCAGAGACAGGCGCGGCGGCGATCTCCGTCCGTGGCCTGAGAAAAGCCTATGGCGAGGTCGTCGCCGTGGACGGAGCCTCGTTCACAGTCCAGCCAGGTGAGATCTTCGCGCTACTCGGACCCAACGGCGCGGGCAAGACAACGACCATCGAAATCCTGGAAGGTTACCGCGCCCCTGATGCGGGCGAGGCGCGCGCGCTGGGACTGGACCCACGCCGCGACGCCGTGGCGCTCAAGCCGCAGATCGGTGTGATGCTCCAACAGGACGGGCTCTACCAGACCATGAGCGCGTCCGAGATCCTGGCGCTCTATGCCAGCTTTTTCAGTGACCCCGAGAACCCGGCGGAGCTCCTGGAGCGCGTCGGCCTGAGCGGCTCCGGCCGGACACGCTTCCGCCAGCTTTCTGGCGGGCAAAAGCGGCGGCTGGCGCTGGCGGTGGCGATTGTCGGCAAGCCGCGGCTGCTGTTCCTTGACGAGCCAACGACGGGGATGGATCCGCAGGCGCGACGCGCGACGTGGGACATCATCCAGAAATTGAAGGCGCGTGGCGTCACCATCCTTCTCACGACACACTTCATGGACGAGGCCGAGCGGCTTGCCGACCGCATCGCCATCATGGACACTGGCAAGATTATCGCCCTTGATACGCCCGCGGGCCTGACTACCAGCCAGTCCACCACGGGAACCGAGGTGCGCTTCCACGCGCGACCGGGACTGGACGTGTCAGCGCTGGCGAAACTAGAGTACGCGCGCTCCATCCGCGAGGAAAGTCCCGGAGTTTATGTCTTTGACACTGGCTCCGCGCGCGATTTGCTGGTCGAGCTGACCAGCTGGCTGCGGGCGCAGGGCGTGGACCTGACCGAGATGCGGGTAGGTCGCTCGACCCTGGAAGATGTCTTCATTCGCCTGACTGGGAAGGAGATCCGCGAGTGAGCGCCTCAAGCTCTTCATCACCAGCGACCACGCTCCCCGCGAGTAGCGCCGCGCCGTTCTGGCGCGCCGTTCTGGCGCAGACCCGCGCTGAGCTGACGATGACCCTGCGACGCGGCGAGAGCCTGCTCATCACCATCTTCATCCCGGCGCTGCTACTGCTCTTCTTCTCGTTCGTCAAAGTCGCGGGCGTCGGAATCAATTTCCTCGTGCCGGGAGTGCTGGCGCTGGCAATCATGTCCACAGGCATGGTGAGTCTGGGTATCGCGACGGGCTACGAGCGCTTCTATGGCGTGCTGAAGCGGTTGGGCGCGTCGCCGCTCTCACGCGGCGGCCTGATCCTGGCGAAGACATTCTCGGTCCTGGTGATCGAGATCGGACAGATCGCGCTCCTCGCGCTGCTGGCGCTGGTGGCGTTTCACTGGCGCCCCACAGGCTCGGTCTGGCTGTTTCTGCTGGTAGCGCTGCTTGGCACTGCGACCTTCAGCGGCCTCGGCATGCTGATGGCGGGAGCGCTACGGGCTGAAGCGACGCTCGCGGGCGCGAATGGGCTCTACCTGCTCTTCGTCCTGATCGGCGGCACAGTCGTCCCAGTCAGCGCGCTACCGGGCATCATCCAGCCCATCGCCTACGCGCTGCCCGCCGCCGCGCTCTCCGACGCGCTCTACGGCGCTCTCAACGCTGGCGCGTTCCACGCCTGGAGCCTGATTGCACTGCTGGTCTGGGGCGTCATCTTCCTGGGCGCGGCGGCGTTCACCTTCAAGTGGGAGTAGCGGAGTCGTCACCAGGCCCCGCACGATGACCAGCGCATCTCTCTGTCGCGCTCAAGCGGCGCCATGTCCCGCCCATCTCACGCAGCGCGGGACATGGCCATCGAGTCGTAGAACTGGCCGTTGAGGCGGACGCGAGTGATTGCGCCGGGGACGAAGCCAGCGCGCTCGTAGACAGTGATCGCGCGCCGGTTGAAGGTGGCGACGGTGAGGCTGAACGTCGCGGGATGGAGCCGCGCGCGGGCGTAGTCCATGCCGCTTAGCATCAGGCCCAACCCCAGGCCGCGCCCCATCAGGTCGGGGCGCATGCCCACCCCAATCTCCACATCCACGCCACGCTTGATGAACGAAAAGACGCTGATCATGGGATCGCCAGGCATGCCGACCGCCAGCGCATGGAAGCCGAACGCGCGCAGCGGAGCGCGCAAGAGCGCGGTGAGCGTGAGCGCGAGTGGGTCGAGGTCATAGATCGCATACTCGGACGGGTAGCGCCAGCGGCCAGCCTCCCGCGCGTCCTCCAATCGCATGGGGCGAAACTGGAAGCGGGCGCCGCTGGCGCCGGGCGCGTGGGACGCGCCAGAAAGCAGATCGCTCATGCGGGACTAATCTGGTCGCCAGAGTCATGCGCGTCCCAAAGCTCATCGGGCGCGACCTCAACATGGGCGGTGAGGCGAAAGTCGGGACGGTTGTCCAGCAGAACGGTGAAAGCCTCGGTGACTGCTGGGTCGAAGGCGCCTCCAGCGCCGCCGCCAATGCGCTCGCGCGCCTCGCTGACGCTCATCGCCGCCTTATATGGGCGATCGGTGGTAATGACGTCGAAGACGTCGGCGACACTGAGCATGCGCGCGCCGAGCGGGATGTCCGGTCCCGCCAGCCGGTGTGGGTAGCCCGCGCCATCCCAGCGCTCGTGGTGGCTGAGAACGGCGTCCAGAATCAGATCAGGCATGTCAAACGCCCAGAGCAACTGGGCGGCGTAGACGGGATGCTTCTCGATCATTTCGCGCTCGCTCGAGGAAAGCATCGCGGGCTTGAGCAACACATCGTTGCCGACCCATGTTTTGCCGAGATCGTGAATAAGTCCCGCCAGCGCCAACTCACGCGCGGCGGCGCGCTGCCAGCCCATCTGCCGCGCGAGCCGGTTCACATAGATCGCCACGCGGCGGCAGTGCCGATACGTAACGAGGTCCCGTTCCTTGATGCTCTGAGCCAGCTCACCGATCACGCGCTGCGTATGGCGGCGAGTTCCTGGCGCCGCGTCCGTCACGCTGAACACGCTACGCGCTCCCCCTAGTTCCCCTGTCACGCCAACCCTGTTCCCGGGCGGGCGCCCGGTCTCTCAGTATACCCATTCGAGGCGCCCTTCGCCCGAACGGCATGACATCTCACTGGAGGGACGGTATCATACGGTAGTGATACCGTCCGAGAGAGGAGCGCGACATGAATGTGATCGAGCAGGCCTGGCAGCAAATGACGTTGGGCGCGCCAGTGCGCGAAAACCACGCGCTGGAGCATGCGACGATTGTGCTGCTCAGCAAGCGCTATCCTGATACGCGCTTCTCCGGCATCTCCTTCGCCCGCGGGTTCTTCGTCTTCGGTGACGTCCCAACCGAGGCGGTGCGTCCGGCCGCCGAGGCGGCCCTGGCGCTCCTGCGCGGAGAGCATCCCGACATGGCGATCCACGAGCGCTGCGGCACCAATCTGGCCGTCGCGGGCATACTGACCAGCGCCGCCGCGATGAGTGTGGCGCGGCTGCGCCGGCCCTACAGCAACTTCAACAATGTCTTGCTGGCGACCACGGCGGCGATGATCGCCGCGCGTCCGGTCGGCCTGCTCGTCCAGCGGTACCTGACGACGCGCACTCCGGCCTCCAACATGCGTATTGTGCAGGTCGCACGGCAGATAATCTTCGGGGCCCCGGCGCATTTCGTGACGACCGATCACCCCGTCGCCCATATTGTTCCGTCCGCCGAAACCGCTGCCCGCGCATAGGCGGCTGGGACTCCCGAGTGGCCCGGCGCTCGCTTGAATTCAGGCTGAAAACGGTCTGATAATGGGCCTGCGCGCGTCCTATCGCGCTTGACGGTTGAGTTGGCGCGGTGTTAGGCTCGCTGTGGCGCGTGATGCGTTGGAGCGCCTCAGTAAGGATGTGCGACGATCTGCATTCGGAGGGAAGTACGAGCAGGATGGATAACCAGGGAGCCCCTCCTCCCGAGCCGCGCAAGGGCCTCCTCTCGGGACGCTACCATGAAATGGGCGGAGACGAAGGAAAGCAGGAGTCTGCTCCAGCGCCGCCTTCGCGCCCAATTCAGCCGCCCGCGGAGCGCGCGCCCAACCCTTCCACCGGCGGCCTGCTGAGCCGCTATGGTAGTCAGCAGTCCGCGCCGCTTGCGCCTGGGCCGGGTGGCTTGCGCGGGTTCGCGCAAGGCGCGCGCAACCTGGGAAAGAATCTGCGACGCATCACGGACGGCGCGCTTCACCGCGCCCCAGGCCATGGTGACTGGCGCGCGACGGACTTCGCGCCGGAGGAAATTGACGAATGGGACCGCTACGGCGACGTTCCCTTCGAGTTGCCTCCCGATCCTGACCGTTACGCCGACAGCTACCACGCCGAGTCAGACCGCTTCGAGGCCGCCCAGCGCGCGCGGAATCCGCGCGCTGGGCGGCGAGACGATGGGCGACGCGGATCGCGCGACCGGCGTAACAATCGCGGCCGGCCAGATAATCGCGGCGGCTGGGATGAGTCCCAATGGGGCGCCAGCGGCGCACAGGGATGGAACGCCGCATGGGATGACGGCGAGGACATCCAGGACATTGACTGGGACAACGCCACATGGGACGACGAGCCGAACGGCTGGGATGACAGCCGCGGGCGGGGCTCGCGCTCGGGCAAGCGCCGCGGTGGTCGGAACGATGAGCGGGACGACTGGTACCGTGGCGACGACGATTGGGGATCTGGCGGACAGAACGATGAGGCGCACTGGAATGTCGTTGGCGACTTGCGCGGCGCGCTCGACCAGGACGCGATTTCCAGTTCACTCAACACCCTGGCGGAACTGAGCGCTGTTTCGCGGCCCATCTCGCGCATTGCGCGCGTGCGCCTGCTCATGCGAAGGCGGCCGGCGGCGGCCGCGATGCTCGCCTTCTGCCTGCTCGGCTTCATGTTGACGTGCTGTGCGCCCTTGGCGCCTCTCGTCCGGCTGGGTATGGATATTTCCGACCTTGCGACGCGCGCCCAGGATTTACGGGCGCTCACCGCGGGCGGCGTCACCAGCGTTATCAACGCCGGCAATATCACCCGGGCGCAGCGCGACATCGCCAGCATCGAGAGCGATCTGTACGAGATCAACGGCGCGATGACGGTCGCCGGCGCGCCCGCCGCTTCCATCAGCCATAGCGTGCGCGACTATCAGTTGCTCATCCGCATGGGCTATGACCTGACAGGCGCGGCGAACGAGAGCCTGCAAATCGCGCAGACGCTCGTCACGCCCCTCGAGGGCGGCGCGCTCTCCGGGACGAGCGCGACGCCCGGCATCCAGCCGGCGGACATTCAGCAGGCGCGCATACTGCTCTCAGACGCCTATGCCCGCGCGCTCGACGCCATCCAGGCCTACCACCAGCTTGATCCGCAGACGCTGCCCGCGCAGCTGAAACCAGGTACGAAGTATGGCGGTTATCTGGCGCAGCTTCCACTGGTGGTCAAGGTCTTCGGCGAGATGAAGGACCTGATTGACGTGGCGCCAGCGCTCTTGGGTGTTGGCCAGCCAGCGTATTACCTCGCCATTGCGCTGGATAGCTCCGAGCTACGCCCAGGTGGTGGATTCCAGGGCAACTACGGACTGCTTGTGCTCAATGGCGGCAAACAGTCCAAGACGAGTAAGTTCGCGCTCACCAATACCTATAACCTCGACGAGATCTATACCAAGAACGCGGCGCCAAACCCGCTGCCGTCCAACTGCATGCGCCCCGAGACACAGCCTACCAACCTCTACTGGTGGTGGCCGTACCGCTGCATCAAGGATTTCGGCTGGGGCTTGCGCGACTCGAACCTCTCGGCCGACTTCCCCACCAATGCCCGGCTCGCGATGCAGATCGCCGAGGTCGGTGGCGCCACGCCGAATGGCGTGCCGATCCAGGGCGTTGTCGCCTTCACTCCGGGCTTGATCCGACAACTGCTTCAGGCGACCGGCAATCTGCCGATGCCGGGCTACCGTGACCCGGGTGGCCCCGTGACGGTGACACCCGACAATCTGGAGTACGAAATCCACTACCAGCAACTCGAGGTGCAGTCAACGGGCGACCGCAAGCAGTTCACCCACGACCTCTCCAAGGCGCTGCTTGCCCGCCTGCAAACGCTCCATGGCTCGGCGCTGAAGATCATCTTCAAGCTGGCGACCGAATCCATCAAGTCCAAGGACCTGCAGGTCTATCTGGCCGACCCGCGCGCCGAGTTGGTGCTCAATCAGCTTGGCATCGCCTCATCCGTCTCAACAGGCAATTCCGACGGCTACTTCGTCGTGGATACCAATGACGGCGGCAACAAAGCGAACCTCTATGTCACCGAGACCCAGACTGACTACGTTACGCTGCTGCCGAACGGCGGCGCGTTCCACCGGCTGGCGATCTCCGTGACGTACGATAAGAAAGGCTCCATCTTCAATCCAGTCGGGGCTGGCGAGACCAAGTTCGACGATTATAGCGACCTCCAGCGCACCTATTTGCCAGGAGACGCGACCATTGTCGGGTGGGCGGGATTCAATAAATCGTTCGGGCTCTTCCCCGATGCGTGTGGTAATGGCCAGGGCTATGCGACCTTCATCACCGACTGCTCGCCTGACCATGGCATCTACACTACATCCACCAACAGCGATCTGGCTGGTCGCACGATGGTGATGGGCGCGCTGCTGGTCATGTGCGGCCCCTACGTCCAGGGCGACTACAGCAGTTTCGTGTTCGCGACCGAGACGCAGACGTGCGAGACGGCGGCGCAGCCGCACACGCAGACCATCTTCCTCTCGTGGTACACGCCCAACGCGTACACTGTGGACGCGACAGGCCACGGGACCTATACCGAGTTGGTGGAGAAACAGGCTGGCGACTTCCCGCATCTGACCGTATACGTCTCGCGCGGGACGCTGTCGGGCGCGCAGGTCGTCAGCGACATGGCGACCTTCAACGCGCTGACCGCGCACGCGAAAAAGGTCTTCGACAACAGCCTGGCGCAGAACCAGATCATCAGCTATTCCTTCTGACGCCGTGACATCCATGAGCAACGAGTTTCCCTCTCCAGACGCGAATGCCGATGTAGCGAGCCCGCGGACACAGCTCGCCGCCGCCCGCACGCTTGGCGAGGCGCTACGGCTGGCGGCGCTGTGGCTGCGAGCGTCGGGCTCCGATACCCCCGCGCTCGACGCGCAAACGCTCCTGGCGCACATCACGGGGCTTGGACGCGCGACGCTGCTGGCCTATCCCGAGCGTGCGCTGGACGCCGCGCGCGCGGAGGAATTCGCGGGGCTGGTAGCCCGCCGGGCGGCGCACGAACCAGTCGCCTATCTCACCGGCCAGCGCGAATTCATGGGTTTGCTCTTCAAGACCGACGCGCGCGCCTTGATTCCCAGGCCGGAGACGGAGCTGCTGGTGGAGGCGGCGCTGCGCGAGGCCCGCGCGCGGCTGGAGCGCGACCCGGAGCGGCCGCCGATCATCGCGGACATCGGGACTGGCAGCGGAGCCATCGCCATCGCGCTTGCGGCGCTAGAGCCGCGTCTGCCGCGCATCTACGCCGTAGACATCGCGCCGGGCGCGCTGGCGCTGGCGGGCGAGAACGCCACCGCGCTAGGTGTCTCCGCACGCGTCGTTCGCCTGGAAGGTGACCTGCTCGCGCCGCTGCCCGAGCCAGTCGATCTCATCATCGCCAACCTGCCCTATATCGCCCCAAGAGACGCGCAGGTGGCGGCCTCCGTGCATGGCTATGAGCCGCACGTCGCGCTCTATAGTCCAGAGCGCGGGCTGGCGCATATCCGGCGGCTGCTGGAGCGCGCTCCGGCGGCGCTGGCTCCTGGCGGGGTCATCTTCCTCGAATATGGCTACGACCAGCGGGCCGCGGTCGAGGCGCTGGCGCGCCGGGCCTTTCCCGCCGCGACGTTGCGCGCCGGAGCCGACTACACCGGCTTCGATCGCACCCTCGCCATTCTTCCCGCGGCCGGCGCCGAGTCAGAGACTGATCGCCAGCGTTGACCTATCCAGGGTCCGTCAGCACGGGTTATAACTATGGGGCGCGCGCATGGGAGCGCCACGTGTAGGAACTCTGGAAAATATGGCGATGGCATGACGCAAACCCAACCAAACGCCCGCGACGACTCGTCGCAGCGCGAGCGGCGCCTGAGCGCGCGTCCGCGGCGGACGTTTGCCATCCGCAAGGCGCGCTGGGTCTTCTGGCTCATGTTCGCCATCAACGTGCTTAACTACCTCGACCGCCTCATCGCCGTCGCCGCGGGGCCAACCATCAAGGCGGAATTCTCCCTGAAAGACCGGGATATCGGTCTGCTCAGCAGCGCATTTCTGCTCGTCTATACCCTCTCCGCGCTGCCACTCGGGCTGCTGGCGGACCGTGCGCGTTCGCGGGCGCGCATTGTCGCGCTGGGCGTCGGAGTGTGGAGCGTCTTCAGCGGGCTCACGGCGCTAGCGCGCGGATTCTTCTCCCTGGTGGCGACGCGCGCGCTGGTCGGAGTCGGTGAGGCCAGCTACTATCCCGCTGGGACCGCGCTGCTCAGCGCGTATTTCCCGCGCGAGGCGCGCGCGCGAATTATGGGCCGCTGGCAAGCGGGACAGATGATTGGCGTGCTACTAGCCTTTGGCCTGGTGGGCGCGCTCTTCGCCGTCCTTCCGGCGGCGGCGGCCTGGCGCGTAGCGTTTCTCATCTCCGCGGGACCGGGACTTGTTCTGGCGGGCTTGATGTGGTTCGTCACTTCGACGCCCCACGCGAGCGCGGATGCGTCCTCTTCCGACGGAACACTTCCGGCGCGCGACGCGTCACGATTTGGCTCCGGCCCCCCACGGAGCTACGCGGGCCAGCTGCTGGCGGCGCTGAGCATACCATCCATCTGGATCGTCATCGCGCTACAGTCGCTCGTGTTCACGGTTACCACACCCGCCATCACCTTTCTGCCGATCTATATCCGCTCGCACAACGGGCCATTTCGGCTGTCCGCCGCGCATGCCTCACTCCTGACGGGACTGATTGTCGTCGTAGGCGGAGTGACAGGCGCGTTACTCGGCGGCCATCTCGCGGACTGGCTGCGCCGCTGGCATCCGGGCGCGCGCGTGCTGGCGCCGGGAGCTGGCATGCTCGTGGCGATGCCATTCCTGTTCGTCATGCTGCTGACAACGCGACTCCCCATCTTCTGCGTGGCAGGTACGCTGACCGTGCTGGCGCTCAATCTGACCACTGGCCCGTTGACCGCGATCCCGCAGGATGTGGCGCCGCCGCACCTGCGCGCTTCAGTCGTCGCCGTAACCATGGTCATTTCGCACCTGCTGGGCGATGTCTGGTCACCAACGGTGGTCGGCGTGGTGGCGACAGCGCTGCATGAGCGCGCTGGCCCTGCGCTGCTCATCGTCGGCGGGCCAGCGCTCGCGCTGGGAGTCGCTGTGGCCATCGTAGGCGCGGGGATCTACGCGCGCAACCTCTCCGTCGCGGCGCGCGACTGAGCGCGCTACCACTGGCGGGATGACGGTGCTATACTGCGGGGCGGCCGCCTCGATGGCGGCCGTGCGAACGAGTCATCAGGCGAAAGGAGACCAGTTTCCACATGGCCGATCAACAGACACCCACGGAGGCCTACGCGCAGTTGACCCAGGCGCAGCGCACGGAGCTTGCGACACATTTCCTGGAGCAGATGAAGCAGGCCGACCACGACGCGTACAATACCTACTCGCATATTGACGTTAATACGGTGACGGCCCAGCAGCTGGCCGAGATGCATGACCATACAGCCAAGCATCTCCCCAACGTCTTCGGCGCTGTCATGGGGCATCCCGTGATCACCGCCGCCCTGGCCGGGTTCGCGGTCTACGAGCTAGACAAGCACCTCGGCAAGAAATAGCGGCGCTCATTCGCATGGAAGCGAGCCTTCGCGCCCTCGCACTGAGGACGGCGGGGGCTCGTTCCTGTTCCTGTGCCTCGTACCCAATTATCGCTCGTGTCGCGCGATGGTCATCCGAGTTACACCGATCATCAAAGCGCTCGTCCGTTCACCCCAATGAACCGCGCTAATCTTGTGTGAGATTTCACGGCCGGACTGCGTATAGTGTTGTTAAGTCAGCGCGTACAGCGCGTATAGCCGGAATGTGCGGCTTCGCTGCGCTGGCGTGATTTCGCGCGCTGCGTCGTGTGGCGCGCGTTTGGGCGCCCTGCGCGAGTGATCCGGGCAGCGCGTCTCATACCCTGGCTTAATCGCGAAGTCGTTTGACCCAGTGGTGTGTTTCCCCCCTTGTTCATCGGAGGAGTGGCGCCGATGCGTCAACATGGTACCCTGAGCGCAATTACGAAGGGCTCAATCGCAGCAATGTTTGTGCTGTCTTTGAGCCTGGCCGCGTGCGGCGGCGGCAGCACCACCAGCGGTGGCGTCATCAAGATCGCAACCGATCTCCCTGTCTCCGGCACAGACGCCTCGAACGGACTGCCGACCCAGTACGGCGCCGACCTGGCCGCCGACCAGAACAAAGACCTGGGCGGTGGCTACACGCTCCAGATCGTCCACAAGAACTATGAAGGCACGAGCGGCGCGGACGCCTCGATCGGCGCCGCCGACATTCGCGCGCTGCTCGCCGACCCGCAGGTGATGGCGGTCGTTGGCCCGTTCAACTCCAGCGTCGCCGTGGCGGAGATCCCGATCGCCACTAACGGCCACCTGGTTCTGATGTCTCCCGCGAACACGAATCCGGGCTTGACGCTCGAGCAGTTCGCTTCGGCGCGTGGCATCAACTTCGCGCAACTGCACCCGGCAGGCTCGAAGGAATACTACTTCCGCACGCCCGCCAACGACTACATCCAGGGCAAGGTCGACTCGCAGATCGCGATGAGCGCGCCTATCAACGCCAAGTCCGCGTTCGTGATTGACGACAGCACGACCTACGGCGCCGGCCTGGCGTCCTACTTCACTACTTGGTTCAAGCAGAGCGGCGGCACGATCTCGGGCAGCCACTCGATCACCCCGCAAGAAGTCTCAACCTTCAACTCGCTCGCGGCGACCATCGAGGCCACCAAGCCAGACGTTGTCTACTACGGTGGCGTGGTCAGCCAGGGCGGTGGCGCGCTGAAGAAGGCGCTTGTCGCCGCTGGCTATAAGGGCTACGTCGTTGGTGGCGACGGCATCGCGGCCGACCCGTCGTGGATCTCCACGGCTGGCGCGAGCGCGGCTGTCAACACCGTGGGCACGGTCGCGGCCCCCGATCCGGGTTCACTGACCTCGGCTGACGCGACGACCTTCAAGAGCGCCTACACAGCCTTCGTCGCTAGCAAGCAGGACAACGACCTCCTGCCGTACAGCGCGGCGGCGTATGCCTGCGCCACGATCGAGATTGACGCCATCAAGGCGATCATCAAGTCGGGCAAGGCGCCGACCCGCGAAGCGGTCCGCGATTACATCGCTGGCAACACCTTCTCAACGGTAATCGGCAACATCAGCTTCGACGCCAATGGCGACAACGCCGGCGCGAAGGTGTTCAGCGTCTACGCTGTCTCGGCCGACGGGTCCAAGTGGGACTACCAGCAGACGATCGTCGCCTCCTGATCCCACGTGATATCTGAGGATGTGTGGCTCCGGCGCCTGCTGGGCGTCGCGCATCCTCAGCAAACGCACAGAGCAGGCTTCTCGCTGGAGCCTGCTCTGTGCGTTACAATAGGCAAAACAGTGCTATTATAGACCCCACTGGCTTATGGTGTCTGACCTGGCGTGTGGCACGTCCCATGGCTGGTCGTGTGGCTCGTCGCGGTCGCGCCGCCTCAACCGTTCCGGCCTCGCGACCTTAGCCTCAAATTGGCTCACCCTTTGTAAGGAGTGACGAGCATGCTCACGCTCGCTACTGTCCTGAGCGCTCACGCGCACCTCGCGGCGGGATTTGACTGGGTGATCTTCTTCCAGCAAATCGAGATTGGTATCACCACGGGAGCGATGTACGCGCTGGTGGCGCTGGGCTATACGATGGTCTACGGCATCATCGAGCTCATCAACTTCGCGCACGGCGATATCTTTATGTGGGCGACCGTGATCATCTTTGTTCTGCTCGGTCCGCTCAAGATCGCCGCTCCGCCATCCAACTTCTTCGCGCTGATTGGGCTGATGCTCTTATTGCTGATCGTCGGCATGGCGGTCTCTGGCACGCTCAATTTCACCCTCGAACGGCTGGTCTATCGCCGGCTGCGCAAAGCGCCTCGCCTCGCCCCGCTGATTGCGGCGGTCGGAGCGTCATTCATCCTGGAGACGGTCGCGCAAATTTGGCGCGGCAGCGGTCAGGTCGCCTTCCCCACCATCTTCCCCACCGATACTATTGACATCGGCGGTGTGAATGGCGTGAAAATCGCCTGGCTGGATATCTTCGTCGTCCTCGTGGCGGTGGGACTGATGGTCGGTCTCGATCGCTTCATCCGGCTCACCAAGATCGGACGCGCGATGCGCGCCACCGCGCAGGACCCCGAAGCGGCCTCGCTGATGGGTGTGAATGTCAACCGCACCATCAGCCTGACATTCGCCATTGGCGGCGCGCTGGCTGGCGCGGCGGCGCTCTTCTATAACCTGGAGATTGGCAACGTCTGGTACCTGACCGGCTTCCAACTGGGCCTCATCGCCTTTACCGCCGCCGTCCTCGGCGGCATCGGCAACATCTACGGGGCTGTGTTCGGCGGTTTCATGATCGGCCTCGTCTCGACGCTGGCCATTCAGTACGTGCCGAATGGCACGAGCTGGTCACTCGCGATCGTCTTCGGCATCCTGGTCTTGACTCTCACGGTCAGGCCCTCCGGCCTGCTCGGTCAGCAAGTGCCTGATAAGGTTTGATAGGAGGGCGCGCTATGGCTTCACAAGCGACTCCAAAGAGGACAGCCTCCGGCTGGCTGGACGGCGTGCGCTCCTGGGCGAACGAGACGATGATCGCTGGGCGTCCCCTCATCTGGTACGTCACCGGCTGGCGCTTCGCGCTCATCGCGCTCCTCATCTCGGTCATCCTGCCGTTCATCCCCTACGGCGCTTACTCGAACATCCAGGCGCTGGTAGTCGCGATGACGTCGGTCTGGGTCTATGTCATGCTGGCGCTGGGGCTAAATGTCGTGGTCGGCTACGCCGGACTGCTCGATTTAGGCTACGTCGCCTTCTTCGTTATTGGCTCCTACACCTTCGCGGCGGGCACGTTCGGCTTCCTGCATAACTGGTCAAACGATGGCTTCTTCGCTGTGCCAACCTTTCCGCTGATCATGCTGCTGCCCGTCGGCGCGATCCTGGCCGGCCTGGGCGGGGTGCTACTGGGCGCGCCCACGTTGCGCCTGCGCGGCGACTATCTCGCGATCGTGACACTCGGCTTTGGTGAGATCGTGCCAATCGTCTTCCAGAATGTGCCGACTTTCTATGGCAATATCGGCATGAGCGCCGTGCCACCCGCGCCGATCACCTTCCTCGGCCTCACCATAAACTTTCAGGACCCACTGAACAACGCGCCATTCTATTTCCTGGCGCTAGGCGTGACGGTCCTGATCATCTTCGGCGTGCTGGCGCTGCGCGATTCGAGCGTAGGACGCGCATGGGTCGCCATCCGTGAAGATGAGACGGCGGCGGAAGCCTCCGGCGTCAATCTGACGCGGACCAAGCTGCTGGCCTTTGGTCTGGGCGCGTTCGTTGGCGGCATCGGCGGCGTGGTCAATACCGCATTCGTTCCGGCGGTCCTGCCCGCGAACTTCAACTTCAACGTCTCTATTACCGTGCTGATTATGATCGTGCTCGGCGGCATCGGCAGCGTGCCAGGCGTGATCATCGGCGCGATCATCTTGCGTCTGATCGACGCGTATCTGCTCGGCCTGATCAATGACCCCATCCACCAAAGCGTGCTGGTCGCGCCTGCCAATGCGCCGCTACACTTTCTGGTGAACGTAGACTTCAACGTCATGAAATACCTGATCTACGGCATCGTGTTGATCTTGATGATCGTGCTACGACCGCAAGGCATCATCCCCGACGCGCGCCGCAAGCGCGAGCTCAAGGGCATCGGCGCCGCGCCGGAAGATATGTCAGCGATCGGCATGCTGGCGATCGAGGAGAGCGGCGGCGATCTCGCCACTGGCGATTCGCTCGATCAGACCGAATACGTTGGGGAGGGCTCCGACGCCCAGGGGAGAGAGGGCTAACATGGCGACCGCGCAACCACTCCTCAAGGTCAGCAGCCTCACCCGCAAGTTTGGCGGCCTGACCGCTGTGGACGGCGTTGACCTCGATGTCCAGTCGGGCCAGATCTTTAGCATCATCGGCCCTAATGGCGCTGGTAAGACAACCGTCTTCAACCTGATCACTGGCATTTATGAGCCAACCTCAGGCGACATCATCTTCGATGGGCAGTCAGTCGCGGGCAAGCGCCCCGACCAGGTGCTGCGCCGTGGCATCGCGCGCACGTTCCAAAACATCCGCCTGTTCAACAACATGACAGTGTTGGAAAACGTGCTCGTCGGCCAGCACACGAAAATGCCCGGCGACGTCGTCTCGGCGCTCTTGCGCCTGCCGTACTACAATGCGGCCGAGCGGCGCGCCGAGCGGCGCGCGGTCGAGTTATTGAGCTTCTTCGGCAGCTCGCTGGTTGACAAGAAGAACGAGTACGCCTCCAGCTTGTCGTATGCCGAGCGCCGCCGGGTCGAGATCGCCCGCGCCCTGGGCGCCGGCCCCAGACTCATGCTGCTCGATGAGCCCACTGCCGGCATGAATGACTCCGAGACCGCCGACGCCATCGCGTACATCCAGCGCCTGCGCGCCGAGTTCGGACTCACGATCCTGCTCATCGAGCATAAGCTCCAGGTGACGATGGGCATCTCCGACCATATCGCTGTTTTGGACTACGGGCGCAAGATCGCCGAGGGCGCGCCCGCGGAGGTCCAGCGCAACGAAAAGGTCATCGAGGCGTACCTGGGCCGCGCCGCGACGGCGGACAAGTGAGGTGAGGCGGCATGCTCGAACTCCACAACGTTGATACCTATTACGGGCCAAACCATGTCCTGCGCGAATTGTCGATCGAGGTCAAGCAGGGTGAGATTGTCACCCTGCTGGGCGCGAACGCGGCGGGCAAGACGACCACGATGAAGACGATCTTCGGACTCGTCAAGCCGCGCGCGGGCTCCATCACCTTCGACGGCAAACGGATCGACACGGTTGGCACCGACGAGATCATCACACGCGGCCTGGCGCTCGTGCCAGAGGGCCGCCGGGTCTTCTCGCGGATGTCGGTCTACGAGAACCTGGAGATGGGCGCCTATCTCGGCAGCGACCGCGCGACGATCCAGCAGGACCTCGACCGGGTGTACCAACTCTTCCCCCGCCTGAAAGAGCGTGAGAAGCAACTGGCCGGAACGCTCTCGGGCGGCGAGCAGCAGATGCTGGCGATGGGGCGCGCGCTGATGGCGCGTCCGCGGCTGATCTGCATGGATGAGCCGTCGATGGGTCTCTCGCCCATCCTGGTGCAAACGGTCTTCGACACCATCCAGCAGATCCGCGGCGCGGGTATGACGGTATTCCTGGTCGAGCAGAACGCGAACATGGCGCTCAACATCGCCGACCGGGGATATGTCTTACAGCAGGGCAGCATCGTGTTGACCGACACCGCGAGCAACCTGCGCAATAACGACCTCGTGCGCGCGTCGTATCTCGGCGGCTAGGTGGAGACAGGCGAGCGGCTGGCGCCAACTACCTTCCCCGCTCGCCGTCACAACACCGTCACATTGGCAGGCGATATGCGCGCGACGCCCGAACGATGTGACTATTCTCGACACTCGTTCGTACAGGCATCGGACTGTTCCGGCGCGAGCCCACAAAACCATGGTCCCATGGGCGTTGACGCCCCGTAGACACTGGGATATGCTGGGACAGACGCTGGTTACCAGGCGGTTAAGCCTTACGTGGGATTTTTGTCCATCCTGGTTGCGTCTGGCGCTAACCAGTATGGACCCTGCGCACGGGAAAGCTAAGGAGCGCGAAGTGCCACAACAAGCCCCCCACGAGACACTCGCGCCAGGAGTCCTGCTCGATAACAATCGGTACAAGATCCTGTCGGTGATCGGGACGGGCGGCTACGCGAGCGTTTACAAAGCCCTGGATCTGCAGTATGGTTACGAGCGCGCCATCAAGGAAGTGATCGCGCCAGATGAGGGTGTTGCCCGGCAGTTCCGCCTGGAAGCCGATGTGCTCGTCAACATTCAGAGCCCGAACGTGCCGCGCGGATATAACGTCTTCTCCAGTGGCCGGCGCATCTATTTCGTCATGGACTTCGTGCAGGGCAAAGACCTCGAAGAACTCCTCAACGATAGTCTGGTGCAGCGGCGGCGCCCGCTGGATGAGGCGCAGACGCTGCAGTGGATGATCGAGATCGCGAACGCCCTCTCGCAGCTGCATACGATGCCAACCCCTATCATCCACCGGGATATTAAGCCCGCCAATATCAAGATCACGCCGCAGGGCCACCCCGTGCTGATTGACTTCGGCCTGGCCAAGTTGCAGGAACAGTCCAAGCAGACCCAAACCGCGGCGCAGGGCGTCTCGCCAGGGTTCGCTCCGCCCGAGCAATACATGGCGAAGGGCAAGACGGACGCGCGCACGGATGTGTATGGGCTGGGCGCCACACTCTACGCCTGCCTGACCGGCAAAGACCCCGCCGAGGCGCCCGCGCGCCTCCTGGAGCAGACCGGCGTCAACCACGGCGCGCCGCTGGAGCGGCCCACCAAGCTCAACCCGCATATCTCCCCACGCACGGAGCAGGTCATCCTCCGCGCGCTGGAACTGGCCCCAGGCAAGCGGCAACAGTCCGCGATGCAGCTACGCGACGATCTGCGCTCCGCGCTGGCCGCGCTGCAGGGCTCAGGACACGCGAGCACAGCGGTGATGCCGCCCAACCTTGCGCCGCAGCCCAACCCGGGCAAGCTCGATCCGAGCAGCGCGAAGCGCGTGGCGGTTCCCGCGCCCGGAGCAGCCCGCCCAGCCCCCAAGCCGCAGCCGCCTTCCCCCGCGCGCCAGGTTGGCGCGCCAATCGCGGCCGGAACGGGCATCATGGCCAGCGTCGTAGAGGCGAATAACGCCTTCGCCGCTGAGCGCACCGCGGCGCGCCCCGCGGTCGTTGGCCCGCTCGCTGGGGCTGCGGCGGTGACGAAGTCCGCCGCGCAAGCGCCCGCCAAGCAGGGCGCGGTCGGCGTCGCGGAAACCACCAGCCCGCACCGCACACTGGCGAGCTCACAACAGGAAATGGCGGCACGCAGCAGCGGCAAGCATAAAGTCGTGCAGCCGCTCGCAGCCGCTACTGGGTCACAGCATCCCGTGCTGGAAGCGAAAGACACCAACGCGCGCTTGCTGGTCGCTGGCGCGGCGGGCGCCGCCATCGCCGACCGCGAGGCGCGCTCCGGCCCGAACAAGAAGGGCGCGGCCGGCCGCGCCGCGGCGTCTCCAGCCATCCCCGCCGTTGACACGCGCGCGATGATCCGGCTCGGGACCGTGGCGCTCTCGCCCTTTGGTAAAGGGATGCTGGCGCTGGCGGGTCTGGAGACTATCTGGGGTCTTGCCGCCCTCTCGATTGGCCTGGTCGCGCTCGCGCAGCATGGGGCGCTGAGCTTCTCGCTGCTGCTCAAGCTGGGAATCGGCTGGGCGATTGTGGCGCTGGTCGGCGCGTTGTTTGGCGGGCAAGCCCTTAGCCGTCCAGTGTACCGCCGGGGCAATCTGAACGGGTTGCGACGCCTGCTCCAGGGAACCGCGCTCTTCTTCTTCGCCATCCTGGTCCATGCGGTCGGGCTCTGGGGCGTGGGCGTCTTCCTAGGCGCGCGTGGCGATGCGACCTCCGAGGTCGTCGCTTACTCGATCTTCGGCTTCAACGTTTTGGTGGCGGGCGTCCTCTCAGTGCTCACTATCCTCGGCTAGCGGACGCGCCCCGCATCACAAGCCCCCTCATCCTTGCGGAAGAGGGGGCTTGGTCGATCTGTACGCGCGCTGACTTCGGAACTACCCTCATTGGATACGCCCGCGGCCGCGCCTTATTCCAGCCGGAGCGACAGTAGTTCAGTATCCCAAATCATTGACGAGTTGGCGCCGCCATATGCGCTGGCGCAGTAGAGCGTCCCTCGCGAAACGAGGTTGGGAGCCAACGCGCAGACCGCATTGGTAAAGAAGACTGTCAAATCATCGTAATGGCCTGCCACGACGACAGAGGAAACGCCACCCTGGCCCATCGTTCCTGGCGTATCCACTGCCATGCGACCGGTATAGGCAACACTAGGATAAACTGAAACGCTAGAGTATTGGTAGACTAATGCGACATCGCCTTCCGTTGTAGGCGCAACGGCGGGCAGACAGGAGTCTGCGCCGCTCAGGCACCAATAACCGGAGTCAGTGTAACCACGCGCAAGACCCGCCACCTGCTGGGGGTTATGGGTCGCAAGCGTGCTGAGTTGAGGCATAATGGACGCCCACAGCAGGCCGTCCTCCACAACACCGCTGCAGTTGACGGCAGAGGTCAGCCCAAAATAGAGGTGGCCATTGCGATACTCCATTTGCTAGGAGCCAGCAGGCATATAACCCCGGCGTGTTACCGGCTGCGCGGGCGCAATTGAGTCAGCGTACGTGCGTGGTAAGGACTGGTACAGACAGGTGAAAGTGGGCGCCGCCGCTGTTGGAAGGGCGTGTGAGTTTGTGTGACCTGACCCCCGGCAATGTGTCCAAGCGATGTGCGAGACTCTCGACAACGAGACGACGATCGGGAGGGACCACATGCGCAAGAGCCACTTCAGCGAAGAGCAGATCATCGGCATCCTGCGGCTGGCGGAGGCTGGACAA
>DASVZK010000034.1:0-15195 GCA_036391685.1 Ktedonobacterales bacterium | reverse complement strand
CACACCAGGGCACGTCATCCACGTGTTACTCACCCGTCCGCCACTCACTCCCCCTCCGAAAAGAAAGAGCGCGTTCGACTTGCATGTGTTAGGCACGCCGCCAGCGTTTGTCCTGAGCCAGGATCAAACTCGCCATGTAAGTTGTATTGGCTTGTTTGTTTAGCTCTGCACAGGTTCTACTCAAAGGTCCGGGTTGGCGATTCCCCAGTAGTTACCTACAGGAAAACGCTATCCGGCCCGTCGCCATGTCTGGTCCTACGCGTCTCCGCGCGAGCCTGCGTCATGGCGTGTGCTTGTACGCTGCTGCTGATTCTCACTCTTCAGTTGTTCACGTGCGTCTGGTGGCGACGCCACCGTGCGCCACACCCTGTCGCGCGGCGCAAAGAAAAGATTATCACAACGCCCGAATGGCGTCAACCCTCCCGGACCCCAAATCTTCCCGTTTCCCCTAATCCGCCGCCAAGTCGCCGCAGACCGGCCCAAAACTCCCCCATTCCGGCGCCAGAGGTCCCAGCCGCGCGCTATTTATGGCGTTCTCTAACTGAGCGAGATCCAATCGCTATGTGATGTCGTATGCTGGAGCTAGCGAGAGGAGGCGAGCGCCATGCCACGATCGCGGGACGGCGAGGCCGCCGGACAGCCAGCTACGGAGCGCGTGATCCACCTGTCCGGCGGCCCCATCTCGTATCAGATACGCCCCAGCGCGCGGGCGCGGCGGGTACGCCTGGTAGTGCGCCCAGGCGGCGCGCTGGAGGTGGTCAAGCCACGCGGCGTCAGCCAGGCGCGCATCGAGGAGACACTGCGTGAGTACGAGCCGTGGATCCGCCGTACCCAGGCGCGACTCGCTCCGCTCGCCCCGCCTTCCGCCCCAGCGCCACTCGCTGACGGCCACGCGCTGCCCTTTCGCGGCCGCACGCTGCGCCTGACCTTCACGCCCGCGCCCAGCGCTTCTCTCCTGGCGCGCATCACCTTGCGCGGTGACCAGTTGACCATCGCGCTGCCCGCGAGCGCTACCGCCTTACCGACTGGGGAGCGCGACGCCCGCGTGCGCGACCTGCTGGAGCGCTGGTACCGCCGCCAGGCGGGACCAGTCTTCGAGGAGCGACTGGCGCACTGGAACACACGCTACCACTTCACCTGGGCAAGCGTGAATGTGAAGTCGCAGAAGACGCGCTGGGGAAGCTGTTCGCGCAAAGGCAACCTCAACTTCAACTGGCGGCTGCTCCTCGCGCCGCCCACCATTCTCGACTATGTCGTCATCCACGAGTTGTGCCACCTAAAGGAGCACAACCACGCCGCCGGCTTCTGGGCGCTCGTGGAGCGCGCCTGCCCCGACTACCGCGAGCATCGCGCCTGGCTGCGCCTGCATGGACATGAATTGGCGCTGTAAGGAGACACGACGCTATGCCGGCCGCGCTGTCCATCACAGACCCCATTACTCCCGAGTGGCTGACCAAAACCCTGCGCGACGCGGGCATACTCCCGACCGGCGAGGTTATCGCTGTGGAGACGAGCGCCAACGCCGCGTTCAACTCCGCCGCCGCCCACCTGGCCATCGCCTATACCGACGGGGCGCCGACCAGCGCCCCGCGCGCGCTCTTCCTCAAGCGCAACATCACCGCCGGGTGGGCTGTCGAGTCAGGCCGCGCCGAAGTGGCGTTCTATCAAGCGATGGCGCCACATCGTGGCCGCATGCCGATGCTGATCCCCACCTACTTCGCGCTGGTGGATGAGGCCCGTTCCGCCTCGACGCTGCTAATGCCGGATGTCTCGGCGACGCACGCGCCACCGCTGCTGCGCGATGACCAGATCGCGGGGCGCGCAATCCCCGACCCAACCGCGCTCGACCAGGCGATAGACGCGCTGGCGGCGTTTCATGCCGCCTGGTGGGAGCATCCAGACCTGTTCCGCCAGTTCGGCGTCATGCCGTGGTACGCCGACGCCACCCATTTCACAGCGCATGTTGCGCGGCGGCGGAGCGAGTGGGAGCGCTTCATCGCCGCCGAGGGCGACTGGTTTCCCGCTGATCTGCGCACCTTCTATGAGCGCGAGATTGCGCGCTTCCCTGAGTTGTGGGAAAGTGGCCTCGGTGAGCGCACTGGAACCAGGCATGGCCTGACCCTCACACATGGAGATTGCTACCTCACCCAATTCCTTTGCCCGCGCGCCGGTATCACCGCGCCCACCTACCTCGTTGATTTTCAGAGCGTGGGCGCAGACCTCCCCGGCGGCGACCTGATCCACATGTTTGCTTTCTGGTGGACGCGCGAACAACGGCTGGAGGGTAAACGTGAAGAGCGCGCGCTTCGCCGCTACCACGCTAGTCTGCTGGCGCACGGCGTCCGCGACTACACCTGGAACAACCTGCTCGCAGCCTACCGCCTCACGCTCACCGTCATGCTCTTCTACCCTATCTGGGACGAGACCAACGGCTCCCCACGCGACTACTGGTTTCCCAAGCTTCAGCACATCGTCGCCGCGTGGCAGGATCATTGGGAGGGTGGCGCCTACCCGGCCGTACCTAGCCGCTCGCTGAAGTAGGTCATGATGCGCTGCCAGGCGTCGGCGCTGGCGGCAGGGTCGTGAGTCGCGCCGCGGTCATTGAAGAACGAGTGTTTGGTGTTGGGATAGATCTTGATGTCGTGGGGGATACTTGCCGTAGTCAACTCGGCGTCAAGTTTGCGGCCCGGCTCGGTGGTGAAATCCCTGTCAGGGTAGGAGCCAACGACGGGACACATCCGGCGCGTGGCCTCCAGCGGGCGCGGGTTGCGCGCGTAGAACGGCGCGATAACCTGGAGGCGCTGGTCGGAGCAGGCCCAGGCGATAGCGAACGTGCCGCCCATGCAGAAGCCCACAGCGCCCAGGCGGCTGCCGCTCACCTCAGGCCGCGCGCCAAGCCAGTCTAGCGCCGCCTTGAACTCATCAATGCTGGAGTTGTCAGTCGAGCCGGAGAGCATCTGGCCGATGAAGCGCGCCATACACACCGCGGGGTTCCGCCCGGCGAAGAGGTCCACCGCCAGCGCGGCGTAGCCAGCTCCGGCGAACCGCCGCGTCACGTCGCGGATGTTCTGGTTGAGTCCGAACGCCTCGTGGATCACGACCACACCTGGGAACGGACCTGCGCTATCCGGTCGGGCATAGTAGGCGGCGCGTGGCTGGCCCCGTAATGGGAAGCGCACAGTCTCAGCGGCGGTAGGCGAAAGAGGCGTCTCGGGCGAGCGGGCGTCACTCATGGCGAAATACCTCCGAAATGGCGAACCGAACACCGCTCAACCCAGGCGCGCATGGCATGTATCATAACGTAAGCAAGCGAGAAAGTACCAACTCGTCATTAATGACGGATGTCCTGCGTTAGTGATGGTAATGCGAGACCCAGTCGCATGCGACGGGGAACGCGCTTGCGCGGCGCGTTCCCCGTTTTTTGCGCGACGTCCCCACATTCAGCGCCTACACCTCCTTCCAGGGTCCTTCACAGCCCGCAGCCGCCCGCTGTACAACTTCAAGTGAACGGCGGCGAGCGCCAGCCTGTGGGAGGGAAGCGACGACTATGGCGATAGAGGAACGCGACGAGCAGATCGCGGCGGAGCGGTCAGCGCCTCCAACCGCCCCAACTGAGGGCAAGCCGGACAGCGAGATTGGCCAGCGAGCGCCCTACCGCCGCGCATTGGGCCTGCTGCGACCGTACTGGCGCCGCCTGCTCGCGGGCGCGCTCTTGCTGATGGTCACCAATGTGGTGACGCTCTCGATGCCGCTCGGCCTGCAGCAGTTGATTGACCAGGTCTTCACCCACCACGACGAGAGGCTGCTCAACCTGGTCGCGCTGGGGCTACTGGCGGTTTTCGTGGCGCGTAGCGCGCTTGATACGGTTCAGAACTACCTCATTTCTTCGGCGGGCCAGCGCCTGACCACCGACTTGCGCGTGCGACTCTTCGACCGTCTCAGCCGCCTGCCGCTTACCTACTATGATGAGCGCCGCACCGGCGAGATACTCTCGCGTGTCACCAATGATGTGACTCAGATCGCCACCCTCAATGACAACGTCATCCCGCTGGCCGGGCAGATCGTCACGCTGGTAGGCAGTATCGCCATCGTCCTGGCCCTCAACTGGCGGCTGACGCTGATCACGCTGGTCGCTGTACCGCCTGCGGCGATCCTGGTCAGCATCCTGGGCCGCCGCATCTGGAGTGATTCGGGCGAGGCGCAGGAGGCGCTGGCGCAGTCCACGGGTGTCATAGACGAATCGCTCAGCTCGATCCGCGCCGTCAAGGCGTTCGCGCGCGAACGCTATGAAGTGGCGCGCTTCCAGCGAAGTATGGCGGAGGTGCTGCGGGTTAGCCTGCGCCGGGCGCGCTGGCAGGCGTTCGTAGGGCCAGCCGTCGGCCTCATCGGCTTCGGCGCCGTTCTGCTGGTAATCTGGTTTGGCGGGCGCGAGGTACTGGCCGGGCGGCTGACCAGCGGCCAGTTGGTCGCCTTTATCATCTACCTGATGTTTGTCATCGGGCCGCTTGCCGCGCTGAGTGGCGTATTCGCCCAGACACAAGCGGCGATGGCCGCCGCCGCTCGCGCCTTCGCGATTCTCGATACCCCTGTAGACCAGACTGAGGCGAGCGCCACGCTGCCAGACTTGCCGGCCGCGCGCGGGCGCGTGACGTTTGAACATGTGTCTTTCGCCTATAGCCCTAACCGCCCCGTCCTGCGGGATGTGTCATTCGAGGCGACGCCGGGACAGGTGGTGGCGCTGGTTGGCCCCAGCGGCGCGGGCAAGACGACGCTCCTCAATGTCTTTTTGCGACTCTATGAGCGCGACGGCGGACGCATTCTGGTGGACGGTGAGGACATCTCAGCGGTCAACATCGGATCGCTGCGCGGCCAGATAGCGTTGGTGCCGCAGGAGCCAGCTCTCTTCAGCGGTAGCGTGGCGGACAATATCCGCTTCGGCCGCCTGGATGCCACAGACGCCGAGATCGAGGCGGCCGCGCAGGCGGCCAACGCGCATGAGTTCATCGCACGCCTGCCCCAAACCTACCAGACCGTCGTAGGCGACCGCGGAGTCAAGCTCTCGGCGGGGCAGCGGCAGCGTATCGCCATCGCCCGCGCTATCCTGCGCAACCCGCGCGTACTACTGCTCGATGAAGCGACCGCCGCCCTCGACAACGTCTCCGAGGCGCTGGTCCAGGAGGCGCTGACCCACCTGATGGCTGATCGCACTACGCTGGTCGTCGCCCACCGCCTGACCACCATCCAGGACGCCGACCTTATCCTCGTCCTCGACCATGGTGAGATCGTCGAGCAGGGACGCCATGACGACCTCCTGGCGAGTGGCGGCCTCTACGCTCAGCTCTATACACGCGATGTGAGCGAATGGGAGTCCCCCGCCTCCTGAGGTTACAACCAGCGCGGCGCACGATGGAACACTCTTGTGGCTGTTGTCGTCACAAAGGAAGCGATGATCTCTGTCACACAGCTGGACGCATCGTCATCAGGGGGAAGAAGGTGATCCCTGGTGGACCTGAGATCACTTCCGGCGAACCGGGATCGAATGTCAGTGCGGCTAGGTCGCCGCCTCATCGCTATTCTTGCCACCGCGTGCCTGCTGATAGTGGCTGGTTGCGCCAGTGGGTCAACGCCAGGCAGCTTCCGAGGATCACGCGAGTCTCCCGGCGCTCGCGCCAGCGCAACGCCTGGCTCGCTGCCGCATTTCTCCGATTGGCGTAAGGCCTACATGACTCCAGATGGGCGGGCGCACATTGTAACCTTCGACGGCAAGACCGACCTCGTTGGCCCGATCCTTCCGGATTTGACATCCATTGGGTTGAACATCACAAGCGCGGGTGTAGGGTCTGACGGCAAGACATTCGCCTACGCGGCTTCAGAGCTAGACCTCGTTGACCTGACCAGCAAAACGCCTGCGCGCGCCATCCAGGTCTATGGCGGTTTCTACGACATCCTATGGTCAACCCAGCAGGATAAACTCTACTCGAACATCGACAGCGGGAAATTCTTCTATGTGACGCTAGCTACTGGACAGGTGACCAACGTGACGTCTGGAGATGGGAGCGTGAGCGTCGTTGGTTGGATCGACGATACACATCTCATCGCGACGAGTTATCAGGGCGCCCATTACGTGGATGACGGCAGGGGAAACAAATTCCCGACCTCCGTCAAGCTCGTCTCTCTCGATCTCGCCAGCGGCCAGGAGCGAACCATTGCCTCGATCCAGAGCGGCAGTCCGGCGTGGTTCAGGTTCATCCTCTCGCCCGACGGCTCCCAGGCGCTCTACTATAACGCGCCGAACGAACAGGCGCCGGACCTCGGCCTGCCGTATATACCCCAGGTGGCGCTGATTACCCTGGCCACTGGCCGTGTGACCTGGCTGCCAGCCATCGCCAAGCGGAGCGGCGGCGGCTTCTTCAGTGTCGCCTGGCGTCCGGGAAGCGAGACCGCTCGCGGTTTCGCTCAACCGCCCGCCTGGGCAGGGCGCCAACACCTGGCTGCTCAATGTGGCGGCAGACACCGCGACGCCCATTGACGCGCCCGGCACAGTCATGGCCTGGGCGGCCGACAACGGCCCGCTGGTCGTCAGCTCTGGCTATCAGTCACAAGTTGGAGGTGGCCCATATACCTTGTGGGCGCTCACCTGCGCGCCTGACAGCCGTTGTTCGGCCACCAAGCTGACCGCGCAGGCGATGACCTTCGACTTTCTTGGGTTTGTGCGCAATCCCTGACCGCCGCGAGCGTATGAGCCGCCAGTGTCACTCACGAATGCCCGCAACCCAATAGTCAGATCGAATCCTGGGTCTTCTTCCGCGGATTCGAGTCTCCAGCGCCTTTACGGCACGTATGTCTCGCTATTTCGTCGTGTCGATCACGATCTTGCCGAAGGTGGAGCGCTCTTCTAGCATGCGCTGGGCGTCGGCGACGTTCTCCAGCGGCAGCGTGCGGTGGATGACCGGCTTGAGCTTGCCAGCGGCGACCAGGGAGAGAACAGTCGCCAGGTCGGCGCGCGTCCCGCCATATGAACCAATCAGCGAAAGCTCCTTGGCGAACAGTGACCAGATGTTCGTCTGGCCTTCATTGCCGGTCGTCGCGCCGCAGGTTGCAAGCCGGCCGCCGCGCGCCAGGCAGGAGACGCTCTTCTCCCAGGTGTCGGCGCCGATATGCTCGACGACCAGAGAGACGCCGCGCTTGCCTGTCAGGCGGCGCGCTTCCTGGGCGAAATCCTGCTCGCGATAGTTGATGACTTCGTCGGCGCCCAGTTTCCGCGCCAGCGCCATCTTTTCTGAGGATCCGACCGTGGCGATCACACGCGCGCCCGCCAGTCTGGCGATCTGAACCGCTGCGCTGCCCACGCCACTCCCCGCCGCATGGACCAGAACTGTATCGCCTGCTCGCACCTTCGCGCGGGTAATCAGCAACCGCCAGGCGGTAATCATCGCCAGACCAACCGCCGCCGCGCTGGTCGCGTCCACGCCGTCGGGGATCGGGACGAGACTGGAGACCGGCGCAACCACATACTCCGCGAACGCGCCCTGCCCACCCAGCCCGAGGATGTCGCCCTTGACACAGACCGTCTCATCGCCTGTGCGGCAGTATTCGCACTGTCCACAGAAGAGGTAGGGGGCAATAGCCACCCGCGCGCCGACGGGCGCGGGTTCGCGAACGACACCCGGCCCATACGCGACGACCTCGCCCGCCGCCTCCGAGCCGGAGATATGCGGCAGCTTGACCGGCGTGCGGCCTGTGCGAGCATAGATATCCAGACGGTTCACCCCGCACGCCTGGATGCGCACAAGCGCCTGCTCCGGCCCGGGCGTGGGTCGCGGCTGGTCGCCAAACTGGAGTTTCTCCGGGCCGCCAAGCTCGGAGAACCAGACCGCCTTCATGCTCTCGCCCATCGTCCCTGTCGCGCCCTCGCTGGTCATCGCCGCCCCTCCTCGCATCGTCGCGTATCGCGCATGTCGCGTCGCTCGCTACTGGCAGTATAGCGTATAGGCGCGCGAGGCCCGGCGAGGAACCATGCGTCCCACTGAGAGAGAGATAGAGGAAACAGAGCGCGACGGCGCCAGCAACCGGCCAGCGGATTCCTCGCGCGCCACAATTCCGGTATACGGCAGCCGCCGCTGGCGCGTATAATAAGCTGGTATCCTAATCAACAAGCGCCAGCGCGCTGGTGTCTCCACACTCTTCCGGGCCATCTCGCAACTGGCTCTGAGGAGCGCTCCTCATCGGTTCGCTAGAAGCGCGTCGGCATGGGCGATGACCGGCGAAGCGTTCGCCGGGCTCGATAGATAGCCGGTATTATGACAGCGCGCGTCGCGGATAGCCGGCGCGCGCAGCGAAAGGAGGAGCGGCGCGGGCCCAACCCAGGCGGCGTCACGCTTTGGCGCCCCCGCCGCTACACGTCTGATGAGCATCACGAGCGTACAGAGTGGTCCGCTAGTATCCAGACTGAATGACAGCCCGGCGGGAGTGAACAACTTCTGTATCGTGGCCGCCACAAAGAATGGCTCTGGCAGCCAGACGGCGAACAATGTCCTCGTTCGCGCGCTCTTCCACATGGGCATTCCGGTCAGCGGCAAGAACATTTTCCCTTCCAACATTCAGGGCTTGCCGACATGGTTCAGCATCCGCGTCAGCGAAGCGGGCTACGCCGCCCGGCGAGACACCGCCGAGGTCGTCGTGACGCTCAACCGGGACTCGATGGCGCAGGATATCGCCAGCGTCGCGCCGGGCGGCGTCCTCATCTCACCCGAGGAGTGGAAGCTGCCACACGAGCGCACAGACATTACCTACTACTCGGTCCCCGTCCAGCAGATGGCCAAGGACTCTGGAGCCAGCCCAGAGCTTCGCCCCTACGTCGCCAACATGGTCTACGTCGGCGCGCTGGCCGAGCTTTTGGGCATTGACATTGACGAGATCGAAAAAGCGATTGTCGACCACTTCGGTGGCAAGCGCAAGCCGATTGACCTGAACTTCGGCGTTGTCAAGGCGGCCGCGGAGTACACGCGCGCCAACATCACCAAGACCGACCCCTTCCGCGTGCAGCGCTCGAACAAGACGACTGGCAAGATCATGACCAATGGCAACTCCGCGGGCGCCCTGGGGTCTGTCTTCGGGGGCTTCACTGTCGCCGCCTGGTATCCCATCACCCCCTCCACCAGCCTGGTGGACGCGCTCGGCGACTACGCCAAGGAGCTACGTGTCGAGAACGCGGGAACCAAAGACGAGGTGCGCTATTACAGCATCGTCCAGGCTGAGGATGAGCTGGCGGCGGCCGGCATGATCGTCGGCGCAGGCTGGATGGGCGCGCGCGCGATGACCTCGACTTCTGGCCCCGGCATGTCGCTGATGACCGAGTACGCGGGCTTCGCCTACTTCGCTGATATCCCCTGCGTCATCTGGGACATCCAGCGCATGGGCCCGAGCACCGGCCTGCCCACGCGCACCTCGCAGGGCGACATCATCATGGGCTACTACCTCGGTCACGGCGATACCCGCCAGGTCCTGCTGCTTCCCGGCGGTATGGAGGAGTGCTTCGAGTTCGGCTGGAAGGCCTTCGACCTGGCTGACCGCCTTCAGACTCCCGTGCTGGTGATGAGCGACCTCGATCTGGGCATGAACCAGTGGATGAGCAAGCCCTTCGACTACCCCGACAAGCCTTTCGACCGCGGCAAGGTGCTCTCCGCTGAAGACCTCGAGCGGCTGGGTGGCTTCAAGCGCTACAGCGACGAGGACGACGGCTCAGGCGTTGGCCCGCGGACCCTCCCTGGCACGGACCACCCGATGGCGGCCTACTTCGTGCGCGGCAGCGGCCACAACGCGTCGGCGGAATACACCGAGAAGCCAGCGGAGTGGAAGGCGAACATGGATCGCCTCTCGCGCAAGCACGCCTATGCCCGCACCATCGTTCCCAAGCCCGTCGTGGATGAGGTCGAGGGTGCGGAGATCGGCATCATCAGCTATGGCTCGAATGAGCCCGCGATCGCTGAAGCGCGCGACATGCTGGCCGCCGAGGGCGTCAAGACCAGCTACCTCCGGCTGCGCGCGCTGCCGACCACAGCCGAATTCGACAAGTTCGTCCACAAGTACGATCACTATTACGTGATCGAGAACAACCACGACGGCCAGATGCGCCACATCCTGATGACCGAAGCGCCGGAACGCGCCGCACGCCTGCGTGGCGTCTCTCTGTGCGACGGTCTGCCGCTTACCGGCCTGTTCATCGCGCGGGCCATCGCTACTCAGGAACAGGAGGGTTAGTCACCATGGCAATTCAGGAACCACCTGCGAGCGGCCTCAATCTGATCGGCCTGACGCGCAACGACTACAAGGGCAAGCCGTCCACGCTCTGCAAGGGGTGCGGCCACGACTCGATCTCGGCGCGCATCATTTCCGTGGCGTACGACCTCTCGATCAATCCGCGACGGTTGATCAAGATGAGCGGCATCGGCTGCTCCTCCAAGACACCCGCCTACTTCCTCAACCAGTCGCACGGCTTCAACAGCCTGCATGGCCGCATGCCCTCGGCGACGACCGGCGCGCTGCTGGCCAATCATACGCTGATGGCGCTGGGCGTCAGCGGCGATGGCGACACTGGCAGCATTGGCCTGGGCCAGTTCAAGCACATGGTGCGCCGCAACGTCCCGATGGTCTACATCGTCGAGAACAACGGCGTCTATGGCCTGACCAAGGGCCAGTTCTCCGCGCTGGCCGATGAGGGGCAGAAGCTGAAGTACGCTGGGCTGAACGAGTTGCCGCCAATTGACGTCTGCCTGGAAGCGCTGGCCGCGGACTGCGGCTTCGTCGCCCGCAGCTTCGCGGGCGACCCGCGCCAGGTGGAGGAGTTGCTGAAGGCGGCATTCAGCCACACGGGCACGGCGGTGATCGACATCATCAGCCCGTGCGTCTCCTTCAACGACCACGAGGACTCTACCAAGAGCTATGCCTGGGGCAAAGCGCACGAGGAGATCGTCTCCGAGTTCTCCTTCATCCCGGCGCGCGAGGAGATCACCGTGGACTACGCCGCGGGCGAGTCGGCGACAGTCCAGATGCACGACGGGGCCAAGATCCAGTTGCGCAAGCTAGACGGCAAGCACGACCCGACCGACAAGTACGCCGCGATGCGCCTGTTGGAGGAGGCTCGCGCCAAGCAGGAGTTCATCACCGGCCTGCTCTACATTGACGAGTCGCGCCGCAGCCTCGGTGAGCTGGAGCGCTTGCCAGAGGCGCCGCTGGCGCAGCTGACCGAGGAGCGCCTGCGCCCCAGCAAGGCGACCCTCGACCGGCTGATGGCTGAACTGATGTAGCGCTGGGCAAGCCAAGAGCGCCCGAGGCGGCGACTGTCTCATTGGTGAAGGCAGTCGCCGCCTCGTTTTCAACGACCGCTGGCGCGACACGCATGCGCTTGTGATAGGCTCCGATCAGTGTCGGGCGCGTCACTGGGAGTGTGGAAATGGGCGCGATAGTTGAGTGGGACGAGTCTAAAGCGCTTCTCAATGAGCGGAAACACGGTGTGACATTCGACGGAGCGGTTGAGGTATTTGCAGACCCACTCTCGATCACGATCCCTATCCTTTACATTCCGACGCTGAGAATCGGTAGTTGACATTGGGGAGTCTCGAGCGGGCAGGCTTCTGGTAGTGGCTGATGCGGGTTGCCTTCCACTTCTGGGCGCACTTGACGGATATCCTATTCTGAAGCTACCGATCAGCGACATGCCCTCACTGCAGGAGCTTGCCCCATGCAGCCACCAACAGGGCCACAGGCACAACCCGTTACCCGCCGCTACGACCAGGAGACCCACTATCAGGCTGACGCGGCCACCATGGCAGCTGCTGGCTGGCGCGTGGTCTCCGTCTATCACGATCCGAGTAACGTCATTGTCGCCAGCTAGGCGTTTACCCCGCCTCAGGTACCAGCGCCGGGAACGTTACCAGTTGAGACGGCCTCAGAGACGTCGCTCTCTGAGACATCAGCGGCTGAGACGGCGCCAGAGACACCAACTGGGCCACTGACGCCAAACCCCACAGCTATCACGGACCCCGCGCCTCTGGCTGGGAGTCTCCCTCCACCGGGAACGCCATCGGGGATGCGGCCGCCGAATCCTCATGTCGCCTCAGATGAGACGCAGCGCCGTGCGTTACGAGTTGGTGGCGCGCTCCTTGTCGGTGTCGTTCTCGTGCTGTGTATCGGCAGCGCCCTAGCCAATGCGATCATCGGCAGCGCCCTAGCCAATGCGATCTGCGGCAATCAGACGAGCGGCGGAGGGGACACCCTCTCATCGACGGATGCGCAAGCCACCGATACCCCTGCGCCTGTCCTTATTGCCGGAGCTCAGTTGGGAGGGCCTGTGAGCGCATTCGATACCACATACGATGTGGAAGCCAGTTCCAACTCAGATACTTGGGACACCACGATTGATGGGCACCCAGTGCAAGTGGTCGTGGGGATCACGAAGACTGCGAGCGACAGCCTTGATGGGCAGGATCGTGCTGTCTCCATTAGCATCTATGGACAGGGGAGCGCGGGCTGGAACGCCGCCGAGGACGCGGCGATCGTCGCCGCCTTCCTACCCCCTGACGGGACTCCCATACGGACGGGAGCTGGCTTCGGGCCCCTTGGAACTGACCACGTCTACATGAGTATGCACCTTGCCAACTCGCTGGACGGCAGCGTCTTTCAGACCGCCAACGGGCAACAACTTACACCAGGCGCGTTTGACTGGCAATGTACGAGGGCTTCAACCATCCCGCCGTACTGCTTCGTAGAAGCATCCGTGAACAGTTAGAACTGTCGATACCACACACCCGCGTCGGCTGTGGCGCAGGTGTGTGGTATTGACAGATCAGTCAGATCAACTCACACCCCGGCGCAAGAGCGCATCGAGGGCCGCCGCCGCTTCATGCTTCATGCCCTCGCCAATGTGCCCATAGACGTCTTTGGTAATCGCGATTGTCGTGTGGCCTAGCATCTCCGAGACAACCTCCAGCGGCACGACGGCCTCCAGCATCAGCGACGCGGCCGTATGCCGACCGTCATGGAACCTGGCCCGGCGCAGGCCGGCGCGCTTCAAGAGGCTGTGATAACTGGCCCAGGTGACGGTCAGTGGGTTGAACATCGCGGCGGTGGCGTCCGTGCCCGGAGCGAAGGGCTGATCGCGGTGTGTGCTGTGGTCCACAGACATACCCCATTGGCGAGGCGCAGAGCAGCCGATTCCCGGAAGCCAGCGCTGGACTCACGCCATAGTGGATTTACCGCAACAGCTATTGAAGCACAGAATATGCGCCTACCGTCCAGCCAACGTTACGGCGAGCGTTACGAGCCTTTTCTTGGTCAAGCGACCGGCTTGTTCACACCCCGTTCACGTCGGCGACGGGATTCACCTGCGCCGCTCGAGTTCCGCCAGGTGCTCCCAGGCGTGCTCCAGCATCCGCCGCAAGGCCTTGCGCATCGTGTAGGAGCCGGAGGAGAGCTGGCGTACAGCCGCCCGTTCCTCCTTAGTGGTCGAGATAGCGCGGTCTGCGATCAGTTGAGCCGCCTGACGCAGCGCGTCGGGCAGCGCGACTTCGCCGCGCTCGGCTTGGGTATGCAGACGGGAAAAGCCAGGCGCGCCGCCTAGCGCCGCCGCCAGGTACGTTCCCGACGCGCCTAGGACATGCAGCGCGATAGCGCGGGTGACGCGGGCTCCTTCAAGAGGCGCGGCGTCTAGGTCGGCGGCGTGAGCTGTGAGCCACTCCGCGATGTCGTCATGCAGCCAGCGGACGCGGTCGAGGTATGCGCCAATCTCACCACTCGATAGCGGGGCAAGGTCAACGCGAAAGTGGATGTAGGGCGAGCCGTTCCCCAGCCAGTCGCCCTCGGTGATGTGCTCGATGATCGCTGTCTCGATCGGCGCGTCTGTGGCTATAGACTCCCCGTGGCGCGCGAGGAAGGCGCGGTAGGCGCGAATAGCGTCAGGTGTGGCGGCCAGCGCCTCGTCGGTCGTCGCGCCGGTAGCGACGCAGCCCAGTAGATCGGGGACATGGACCATCGTCTTGCGCCGCTTGGGGCCGGACTCGAGAAATAGGTTGTAGGTCACGGTCATGGATGCGCGCCTCCCCGGCATTGGCTCAAGGTTACGGACAGACTCTACCATGCCATTCCCATGTCGTTCCCGCGCAGTGTGAATTGCTTCACAGGAGGCGACATAACACTTGCTTGGCATACCAAGTTAATGCTATACGGAGCCTGCGACGCCACAAAGCGCGCCGCACAGCCTCTGAGAGGAGGAATGTACCGTATGCAGCCATCTCCGGCGATTCGCGAGCTTCAGTTGCGCGACTTTCAAAACACGGTGGCCCAGAATCTCACCAGTGCCATGGCCCTTTGGTCGAATGAGCCCGGCGCAATGTTCATTGGCTCCGACCCGAGTGAGTGGCTCACAACTAGGGCGGCGATCGAGCAGATGGTGCGCGCCGCCTTTGAACACAGTGACGAAACCGCCGGGAGTGGACGCATGCCGGACGACCTGGAGATTGTGGCGTATGAGGAGGGGACCGTTGGCTGGGCCAATTTGCGCTACACCGCCAAACTGCCGAATGGAGGTTCGTTCCTGATGCGCTGGACCGTGATCTATCATCAGGAGAGTGGGCAGTGGAAAGGTGTCAACGGCCACGTCTCTGTAGGCGTCCCCGATGACAAGGTGATGAGCTTCTTCAGCCCATCGTGAGTGTGAGCGCGTGTGGGGAGGAACAGTTCATGCAGGCATCTCCTGAGATTCGTGAGGCCGCGTTGCAGGCGTTGCGTGACCAACTGGCGGGCAACCTCGACGCGGCGCTTCAGGCCATGTCTCAAGAGCCAGGATTTCTCAGCATCGGTACGGCTCCCGCGGAATGGTTCAGCGGATTCGCGGCCTTCGAGCAGGCAGCGCGCGCCGCGACCGCGGCGGGCGGAGGCGGCATGCCGCCGCTGGAGAACGTCGAGGTCGAGGCGTATCAGGAAGGTACGGTAGGATGGGGGAGTGAGCGCGGGACGCTTCGGCTGCCCAATGGCGTTGCGCTCAGCATTCGTGGCACCTTCGTCGTCCATCAGGAAGGCGGCCGCTGGAAGGCCGTCCAGACGCATACCTCGGTCGGCATCCCTGATGACCAGATCATGAACATGAAGTAGTTGATGCTTTCACTGCGGAATGGCAGGCCCGGCAGGTCGCCGCGCATG
>DASVZK010000033.1:0-87455 GCA_036391685.1 Ktedonobacterales bacterium | reverse complement strand
TCATAGTGGCCTTTTTGCGGAAACGCCGAGATGGTCGCTCGGGAAAGTAGGATGAACCGATGGTTTGGTCGACTTAATGGTGTAGGCGGCGAGCGTTCGAAATCGCTTGATATAAGTAACAATCTGAGTAAAGCCCGCCTGGGCCAACGCCTCTCGAATGGCAGTGATGCCTTCGGGAGAATAATCGCGCCAAGACCATCGCCCAGTAACAGGGTCAGGGCCTCGGACTTCTAGCACGAGTTGGCCCCCAGGCTGAAGCACACGAAAGACTTCGTGCAGGTCCTGTTCGGGATCAGGCCAGAATTGGCACGAATTTATGGCAAAGACTTTCGTGAATGTCTCATCCGCAAAGGGCATCGTCGACACCGAAGCCAGATGCAGTTCCACTGCTCCACTGGCAATTGCGCGCCTATTTCGCAGGTATGCCTGCTGCCACATAACGCGCGATACATCAATGCCAACCACTTTGATCCCAGCGACCCGATGCACGAGGGACCGAATCGTCGCCCCATGACCGAAGCCAATTTCAAGAACCGTCTCTCCGCTGTTGGCATCGAGATGATCCAGCGCTTCTTCATGCATGTGACGGTTGATATAGATCATTAGGTAGCCAAAAAGGTATCCTACTATTCCTGTTGGTTGCTTGGCCTGGGACCAGTAGCAGGCCGTATGGCGCATGTTTTATCTCCTAAGCGGTGGAAATTGAACAGCTCATAAAGCTCATTCTGCCCAGTTCGTAAATAGATGGTTGATAGTCGCTGCTGCCGAGGCGACACCGTCTTCATGGGTGAGGGCCTCTCCAATCGCCCTAGCTCGTTGGCGCATCGCGCTGTCACGCAGAGCAATGTGTAACGCAGCTGTCAAGTTTGACGAGGTGAGCCGGCGGCGCGGAACAGGGCGAGGGCTCACGCCAAGGCTGAAGGCCAGATTGCTCCAGAAAGGCTGATCCGAGAAGTAAGGCACGCAGACCATAGGACGCCCTGCTCGGAGCGAAGCAGCGAACGTGCCAATGCCTCCATGATGCACAATTGCCTCCATGTGAGGGAAGAGCCACTCGTGAGGTATCTCTTTAGTTATCAAAATCGTCTTGGGCATTGGTAGAGTGACTGCCTGATTCCAGCCTGTTGCAATGATGCCTCGCGCACCCACTGCCTGCAATGCGCTTACTGCTAGCATGATGAGTTGCTCTTGCTCACGGTCGACCATGCTGCCGAAACCGACATAGACTAGTGGATATCCCTGCCCAACAAACTCACGCAATTCTTGCGATGGCTCCCAATTTCCTTGAGGAGGAAGTGGCCAGAATCCAGTGACATAGTTGTTAGTCCCCCAGTCGGCAGGGGGAGGTAAGAGTGTTGGGCTGTAGCCATAGACCACGGGTACTTGCTGCTTACGAAAGCGTTGCTCAATCCAATCAGATGTCGGGAGCTGAACGCCTAGTTGGTTGGGTACCACCTCTTGGAGATACGGTCTGGAGAGTCGCCATAGCATGCGCAAGTAGATCGCATAGGTCGTACGGTTGTACCAGTGTGCCAGGGATTTTGGCCAGCGCGTTAGCTGGGGAAAATGTGCTGAGGGATATGCCGACGTCTGCGTAAGTGGTTTCAGTAGCGCAAGACACACCGGCTTGTGCAAGGAAAGCAGGACCTCGTCTGGAAGGGCGATGCCGATCTGTGAGAAGACGATTGCGTCCGTGTCCCCAAGAGCCCGGATACAGTCAACCATCAACGGTCGAATATGCTCCTTAGCCAAGCCTCTCATCCTTGCTAGGAAACGTACCGGGTTGCCGCTCGTTCGCAACCAGTGCTGACCCGAACCAGTCTGTAAAATGTCTTGTGGATCACCGTGCACTGGAAAGAAGTCCAAGCCGCACGCGCGAACGAGATCTGCAAAAGTCCGATGGGTAGCCACACGAACGCTATGCCCATGCTTTTGCAAGCCATATCCTAGTGCAACAAGTGGAGCGATGTCACCATACGTTCCAACGGTGATAATCGTGATGCGCACGGCCTATACCTCCTCAGGGAAGAGACGATGAGCTAGCCGTGACTGAATGCGTCCTTGCGGATCATGCATGCGACGTAGCCGATGGAACCACGCGGCCGTTGATGTACCGATGCAGCGTCGAAACTGGTCGGCATTGAGCAATTGGTCTTTCGCAATGTAGAACCGGCTGCCGGCATCTAGTGCGGCCTCAGTCATGAAACACAGCAGCTCTTCGATACGTCGCCGATTATGTGGGGTCACACGGTAGTTCAGTTCAAGTGAATAACCATCAACCTGACAACTCAGCGGAAAAGGATCCCGTCGATGTCGTTTCATAATGCACCAAAGCGGTGTGAGAGCTGCTTCATGCGAGAGTTTGAGGAAGACCTCGAAGAGCCTGCGTGCCTCGGACGCTGGCACAAAAGGCTGGAAAACGAAGACGCCATGTGGCATGCACGCCCGCATTACTTGATATTCGGCAGGGTGGTGATAGGTGAAGGCTGGCAAAGACGCCGTCTGCTGCAAGACGCCTCGCGCTGGCGCGCTTGTGTGATAGAGCGCTGCAAGTCCTGATCTGGCAAGAACTCGTGCCCATGGTCGTACAACGATCCGACTTCCAATCGCAGCGGCTGCCTGGACGACACTAAGGCTGCTACCTGAACGCTGCGGACGATATGGCTTCCCAATGGACTGGTAGGTCGCCGCCGTGAAGGTGCCGCGCCCCATGGCTGCTCCAGAAGCGAAACCATCGATCCACCCTTCGAGAAAGTCGGCGTCGGCCGCATGCTCATCGAAGGCAGCGAACATTGCATCCAGATTGGTAATGCGGTTAGTCTGAACGGCAATGAACGCTGATGGTACACGTACCATTTGCATGGTGATTTGGGTAATGATGCCGAGGAGTCCCGCGCCGCCGACGGCGGCCATGAACAGTTCCTCATCGGGCCGCACGATCATCACCTGACCACTGGCGGTCATCAGTACAATCTCTGTAACGTGTTCGCCGAGCGCCCCCCTCTTCCAAGCGTTTCTGCCATGGACGTTCATAGCCACGCAGCCACCGATCGTTGCTTCAGAAGCAGTCGGCGTAACTGGAAACCACCACCCATCTGGTAATGTCAAACGATAGATCGCCTCAAGAGTTGTGCCCGGCTCGACTGTGATGACGCCTGTGTGAGCATTCCATGAGAGACAGCGGTTCATCGGCCGCATGTCCAACACGATACCGTTGTCTAACAAGGAGGCATCATTATAACTATGACCTGCCCCACATGCAATGATAGGTTGTTGGATCATGCCTGCCAGTGCGAAAGCTTCCTGAAGGGATTCAAGAGAGGTGATTGGATAACGCAGACTCTTAGCGTGAGCAGTCCTACCCCAGCTGGTCAGGTCGTCAAGCGCATGAGACCGTAAGGTGGTTGCTTGCCCAGGGAAAGGGATCAAAACGGACTCTGTTTCTGCGCGCGGCGAGCGACTGCAATCGCCCAGATGGTGATGGGAATGGAGAGGTAGGCAGAAATGATGAGTGCCGCCTCGATGGCTTTGGAGATGATTCCTTCGCGATATGGCCACGCGAATAGGATATCGAAAACGTGATGCGAGCTTGTAATGGCGATCAGTGCGTTGACGACGAGCGCGAGATAGCACCCGAGCATTGGCCGAGTCGCAAGCATAAGCAACGTGATAACTTCTCCGAGATAGCCAAGACAGAAAAACAGTCCAAGCCACGTTGGCGAGAGTCCGAAATTCAGTTGGAAGCCATAGCGGAGTTCCTCCATGCCGTGAGCCATATTCCAGTAAAGGGTGGCCGCAGTCAGCAGCACTGTAGCGGATTGTAGTTCGGCCGGAGGACGGATCGACGTTCGTGCCATCGTGAACCTCAATTGATTGGGTAATTCAGCAATACGACAACGTATTGCGCGGACTGGATAGCGAACGCCACAAGGATAAGGATGATTCCGGCGTAGGCGAACCGTTTCGAAGTGATTAGATTGACCCGCCATGCGATGATTGGAGCGCCAGCTACAAACACCCCCAGACCGAGCGAAGACAGGATTGAACCAGTCAGACCCGAGAATATCGCCGAGACCGGGTCAGGCTCGAAGATAAAGAATGACCCTAGTCCAACGACCAGGCCAATGACGAGGCCGCATATCATACCAACGATAACATCAATGGATTGAATATCTGGTCGTCTGGTAGGATCGGGGTCTTTTATTCGTCGGATCAGCAGGCGAGCGACGAAGGCGGAAAAAAGGTAGCCGCCGATGAAATTGAGGGCGGCGGCAAGCAGAAACGCAGAGGCGATTGTGAACGAGAAGCTGGGAGCTAGTCGAATACAACCATACAGCAGGCAACCGAATCCTCCAGACTCGATACCTACCAAGACAGCATAGATGACGCGCCGGCGTATGGATCGAGCGACATAATGATTGCGATAGCGAATATTGAGAGCGAATCCCAGCCCGTAACCGATGCCAGCCCCAACACCTAGACCAACGGATCCGGCGAGAGCAGTATCGCGGCCAAATGCGGCGACTAGCTTTGGTTCAGTAGCATAGAGCGCGAGAAAGATGGAAAGGTATCCGAACAGTGTCACTATGGTGGTTGGAACGATATACGTAAATAACTCAGTCAATCGCCGGAGCACACCCTGCTTGCCGCCGAGGATATCTGTTGCTACGTATAGTCCACCAAGCAAATCAAGGAATTGACCGAATAAGAGGAAGATAGCCAGTTCTCGATGGGTAATGATCACGGTATCCCCTCCGACTTAGGTGTGATCGAGCTCGTCAACTACTGGCTACCGGTGTAAGCATCATACAACACACTCTTCTTGCCTGTGGCTGGATATTTCTGCTCCTGTAGGCAGTAGGACACGTAGCAAAGCACGAATAATAGATTCGCGGTGTGTCACGTGTCGACAACTGTCAGCAAACACCACGAGAGCGCGGCCAGCCCCGCTAAGCGCTGAAGTAGGAAATTAGGTTCTGTTGACGTTTGAGGAGTCAGCGGTAGACTAGCGGCGTGACAGATATCCGGCTCAGCGATGACGACTGGACGAAGATCCGGGATTTCTTGGGGCAGGATCCCCACGCCTACGTGGGCAGAGACGAGCAGGCATGCCGCCGCTTCGTGGAAGCGGTGAAATCGTCGGCGCTTTCTGTTTTGCTGCATCAGTGCTAGGCTGGTGGTATGGCCGACAAACAAGATAACTCCGACTATACAAGCGTGCTTCTGGAAGAGATGCGCGAGCAGTTCCGCGCCGTGATGGAAGCTGTCGGCGACATGCAGCGGCAAGTGCACGCGTTACCAGAGATTCGGCAGAATACGCGCCTCCTCATGGATGATACGCAGGCGCTCAAAGTCGCCGTCCGGGACCTCAGCAACGCGGTCGGTGGGTTGAGCGATCAGGTGGAGCACCACGAACACAGAATCAGTCACCTCGAAGCCGTGTAGTGGCATTTGTCACATCAGATCATTCCGCCTTATAACCAACCGGGCAACGATGCTACTATGTGACTATGAGGCTGATTGACCAATTCCATAAGGAAGGGGTCATCGACGCGTATACCTTCGTGTTCGACGAGATGGACCGTGGCGGCAATACCACGATGCTTGCCCTCTCGGAAGACGGTTACACCTTCAGCAATTGGACCTCGGGTTTATACGACCCCGGCGGCGAGAATGAACACCTCGGCAAGCGCGTTCTGTTGAGCGCTATCGGTGCTGCGGCTTTGAATGGACTGTACGCCCGGCTCAGTATCCCTAAAGGCCAAGAAGACTTTTATGCCACGCTCGACGCGATAGCCGATGAATACGAACCGGGAGAAGCGAGCCTACTCGATCGGCTTGACGAGCTGAGGCGGCAGCTGAACGACGGCCAAGAAGGAAGCGAATAAGAGCAGTCTGGAAGACTATTGTGACAGACGGACAGCCGCATATACCGCTGAGCTGGAGAAAACAAGGCGTAGGCGTAAAATATCTAAATAAGGACGTTAGCTATGGCAGACCAAATCGAGGGAATAGCAGAACAAACACCACCAACATTGTTCGAGCAAGCCTATTGGGATCTGGATGATGAACGCCTCGGCGCGGCCTATGATGCGCTGGTCGGTGACACACCAAGCGTTATACCTGGCGAGCGTTTTGAAGAGTTCGTCGGATTGGTGTGGAGAACCGTCGTTGAGAACCGATTGCGGCAGAGAGAGCTGGCGCTCAAGATGGGCGAACTGATAGCAGCTCAAGAAGTTGCGAAGCCAGCTCGCAAGCGCGCTCGTATGCCGAGGGACATGCTGCCTCCTGAGCCTGAAGACGCTGCCTAACCTCTTTGTATGGCCGAGACACGATTAGACTGGCCAAGACTGCTCGATGAAGCCCTGACCGTTCCCGGTAATCTTGGCAACACGTATAACCGTTTCTGGGACTATAGCCTCACGAATTGTTTGCTGTTCCGTATCCAAGGACTCCATGAGCCAGTCGCGTCGTATAGGCGCTGGCAATCGCTCGGTAGGCACGTGGTACAGGGAGCGCGGGCGAAAGAGGTGATCGTGCCTGTCCTGGTCAAAGAGAAGCCTCCCGAAGAAGAGACGCTCGACGAGAAACGCGAACGCGTGGCGCGGCTCATCGGTTTCAAAGTGGTCAACGCCGTCTTTGGCTATTCAGATACGGAAGGCAAGGAGCTGCCGGAGCCACCCACGCCGCGCTGGGATCTCCAGCAAGCCCTCGCCAAGTTTGGGATACGCGAAGTCCCGTATGACAGCGTAGACGGCAATATGCAAGGCTACTCACGCGGGCTGGAGTTTGCCATCAACCCGATGGCTGTCAATCGGACGCGGACGACGTTCCATGAGATCGGCCACATCATTCTCGGGCATACCACCGCCTTATCCGCTGGGGAGTTCCTCCCGCACCGTGGACTACGCGAGTTTGAAGCGGAAGCCACCTCCTATCTAGTCGGCAATGAGCTGGGTATTGCGGATGACGCGTGGTCAGCGCATAGTCGGGGCTACATCCAACACTGGTTACATAATGAACAACCACCGGACACGTCGATTAGACGAGTGTGTAGAGCGGCTGAGGCAGTACTAAAAGCAGGGCGTGTAGCTCTAGAAGGAGAGTGATGACCAACCAACAAATCTTAGAAGAAGCTATCCGGAAGGCAATTGATGGCGGCTGGCAACCACCGTTCCCGAACGTGAATGTCTTTGTGCCTGACCTGAAATGGATAGAGTTCAATAATCTTCCTGGTGCCAGGCACGTGACGATGGAGCCTTACACACTCGTCTTCGACCACGGCTTTGCCAAGGCGCTGTGGGGCGATGTGCATAAGCGATGGGTGCCTGCGCGAACAAAAACAAATCCTACCACCGGAACGACCTATACCCAGTCGGGGCACTATCAGAGGGTGGTGACTCAGAGTAAGCTGCCTGCATGGCAATGGCAACTTCAGCAAATGGTCATCGCTGACGATCCGATAAAGTACCTTGCGTCAACTCTCGATGACCACCAATCTGACCACCAATCCGGTGACAGTGATCGGCAGACGGCGGCCTAAGACGAACAAAAAGAGGGGGAATGCCGCCCTGTGGCGACACTCCCCGAAAGCCAGCGAAAGTCGTTCCCCGACCTTCTAAACCGAGCATCTGGGTTCGATTCCCAGTGGGGCCACCAACTTCCTCCGCCTGCCTAACCCCGGAATTGCCCGCGACCTCTATATGTATAACTGCGGCCTGCATGGCTTCGCCGGAACGGGCGCGGCGTGTCAAATGAGCGCAATCGGCGGGCGATGTGGCGCTACCCACATGGGAGAGCGGGAGTCTGGCATTCCGCATGCGAGACTCATGCGTAGCGGGAGCGCCCTGACAGCGCTGCGCCACACCATTTGATCGAGTCAGCCATGAGTGCGGAGCGCGACTGTGCCCAACCGCAAAACAATTCTGTCACGTCCACCTGCGTCAGACGCGGCTGCCGCGCCCCGCGCTGGTCCATCCACTTCGCTTGCCCCGTTGCCCGGCGGCCCCCCGCGAGAACCTCGTCCTCCATCTGGCCCAGTAGCGCGGGCTATCCAGTTCGCGCGTGACAGCTTCGGCCACAGCGCGCGCTGGATCACCACGAACACGCTCCAACCAGCCTGGCTCGCGCCCCAATGGCGCGGCTCCGTGACGGGCTACATCCTGGCCGCCGCCGGGCAGATCACCGTCACTCTTATCTCCGCCGGTCTGATCACCCTGGCCCCAAATCTGGGTTTTCGCAGCGCGCTCCCACTGCTCGTCACCGTGCTGATCGCGCTCACCTTTGGCGCCGGGCCAAGTTTCTTCGCCGCGTTCTGGGGCGCGGCGCTCGTCTATTTTGCGCTTCTTCCGCCGCGGTACGATCTCGCCGCGCGCACACCCAACGACCTGGCTGGCATTCTGCTGCTGCTCGCCGTCGGCGTCGCGATCAGCATCCTCGCCAGCCAGGTCACCCGCTCCCAGCGCACCGCGGAGCGCGCCCACGCTGAGGCGCTGGAGGCCCGCGCCGAAGCGGCGGGCAGGGCCGAGCAGCTACAGACGGCTTTCGACGCTATGGCCGACGCCGTGCTGCTCTATGACGCCAACAAGTGTCTGGTCAGGCGCAACAACGCCCTCGACCGCATGTTGCGCTTCGAGCAGGCGCCCGACTTTGCCACGCTGCCAGACGAGCGGCGCTACGCCCCGCTGGCCGTGCAGGACACCGAAGGCAATGTGGTGCCACTGGAGCGCATGCCCCAGATGTGCGCGCTGGCGGGTGAGGTGTTTACCGGCGAGCGCGCCGTCGACCTGCGCATGGTCGCCTTCGATGGGCGCACGCTCGATGTCAATGTCTCGGCGGCGCCTGTGCGCGACGCAAACGGGCGCATCACCGGCTCCGTCACCGTCTACCGTGATGTGACCGAGCGGCGCCAGCTAGAGCGGCGCACGCAGGAGACGCTGGCGGCGCTGCTGGAGATGGCCCAGGCGCTCGTTACGGCCACGCCTGAAGACGGCCCGGCCACCGCGACAATCAGCGCCAGCCAGCCCCGCGCGCGCATCTCGTCCAGCCAGCCAATCCCACCCGCGCGGCAGGCGGCCCGCCGGCTCGCGGAACTGACCCAGAGCGTGCTGGGCTGCAAGCGCGTCGTGATCACCCTGGTCAACCCCGAGTCGGACACCATAAGGCCACTGGCCGCGGTCGGGCTGACGCCAGAACAAGAGGCGCATATGTGGGCGACCTGGCCTGAGCGCGCCACGCTGGGCGCCACCCTCAGTCCGCAAGACCTCGCGCGACTGCGAGCCGGTGAGGCGCTGACCAGCGACCTCGACGCGGATGGCCTCGATCGCCAACGCAATCCCTACTCCGCCCACTCGGCGCTCGTAGCCCCCGGCCTGCTCCGCGGCAAGCTGGTATGCTTGCTCAACGTGGACTACGCCAGCGACCCGCACACCTATTCCGCCCAGGAACAATCGCTCGCCAGCGCCGTGACGCAATTGGTGGCGCTGGTCATCGAGCGTGAGCGGCTCGCGCAGGAGCGCACACAAGCGCAGTCGCGCGAGATGGCGCTGCGGACCGCCCAGGAGCAGATGGACCGCTTCCTCTCGCTGGCCAGCCACGAGTTACGCACGCCCCTGACGACGATGAAAGCCAGCATCCAGATGAGCGCGCGGCGGGTGAACCAGCTTCTGGCCCAGCGCGATGCGCCGCTCACCGTCATGCGTGAAGGTCTGCAAACGACGATACGGCGGCTGGGTCACTGGAACACCCCGCACGAGGCGGCATCCGAGCCCTGGCTCAAAGCGCCTGTCACCGAGATAGAGGCGCTGGAGCGCCTGCTGCAGCGCGCCGATGAAGCAGTCACACGCCAGGACCGGCTCGTGAGCGACCTGCTGGATGTCTCGCGGATCCGCTCCAATACACTGGAACACCACTTCGCCCGGCTGGACCTCGTGAAGCTGGCTGGCGACGCCATCGAGGAGCAGCGGCTGGTCTTCCCAAACCGGACGGTGACGCTGGAGCCCGTCGCAGGGCCGATCAGCGTCTGGGCGGATGGTGACCGTGTACGCCAGGCGCTGGCCAACTATCTGATCAACGCGCTGCGCTATTCTCCAGTGGAGCGGCCTGTGACGATCACCCTGACACAGGCGCTGGACGTTGGCGTAGCGCGTGTGGCGGTCCGCGATGAAGGGCCGGGGATTGCGGCTGATGAAATCGACCGTGTCTGGGAACGGTTCTACCGCGCGCCAGGCGTCGCTCACACGAGTGGCTCAGGCATCGGCCTTGGGCTGGGCCTCTTCATCAGCCGCGAGATCATCGAGCGGCATGGCGGCCAGGTCGGCGTCGAGAGCGAGGAGGGACAAGGCGCGGAGTTTTGGTTTACTCTGCCGCTCGCGGACGTTTCGCGCTAGACGTCGAACGTGCGCGTCCGCCGATATGCGCGCTCAACCCATCTAGCAGCAAGCGCAGGCCGAATCCCAACCCACCGCCCGGCCCACCGTCCGGCGCCTCACTCGCTGGCGGGTCGAAGCTTGCCGCACGCAAGGCTGGGAAGCTTTCCCCATGCGCGCGCAGGAGCTCGGCGACCATCGCGCTCCATCCCCCCGAAACGTTCTGCCCCCGATCCGCCGAGCCGCCCAGCATGGCTCCTGCCATGCCGCGTACATGCAGCAGAATTGCGATCACCGCCTGGACCGCCTCTTCGGCGCTAAGGCTGGTCCCTCCGAGCACACTGACAGCGACCTCGAACCATCCCAACTCGTTTGGACCCATCACACGCGCGGGCGCGGTCGCCGCCAGGCTCCAGGGGTGCGCCTGGAAGATCACCCACAGCCGACGCGCCCAGTCCTCCAGTTGCGCACGCCAGTCGCCAGGCGCGCCAGCGAGCGGCGGCGGCGCGCCTAGCCCGACATCGAGCATCAGCGCGACGAGCTCCGATTTCCCGGGCACGTAACGATAGAGCGCCATCGTCGTGACGCCACATGCCTCTGCGACGCGCTGCATCGAAACAGCCTCCAACCCCTCGGAATCAGCGATGGCGACGGCCGCGGCCACGATCTTTTCAACATTCAGGCTGGGTTTCGGTCCGCGCGTTGGCCCGGCCCGCTTGCCCCACAGCAGATCGAGCGTTCGCCGCCGCTCCAGCGGCGTTCCGTGGTCCGGTTCGCTTTTAGACATCCCACACGCTCTTTCGTCTCTCCCGCGCCCTCTTGACAGCGCGCGAAAACTGTGTGCAGTATACGCAGAAATAAACAGTGTACGTTATACACAGTTTATGTACGCTCGCCGCCAACTCGGTGGCGAGCGGGAGCGCGAAGGAGGCTATCGCATGGCAACCAACTTGCTAGCCGCGCTGCTCATGCGTGGGCGCAACCAGCGGAACCTGGCGCGACAACTGGTCATCACGGCGCCCAGCGGCGTCCTCGAACAGCGGTTCGCGACGATCGGCGAGATCGAGCAGTGGATCACGATCAGCGGCGAGGACCGCGCCAACCCTGTCTTGCTCTTCGTTCACGGCGGGCCAGGGTCGGTCTACTCCGTCCTCTCGCCGCCGCTGCGTCCTTGGGAGCGATTCTTCACTATCGTCCAGTGGGACCAGCGTGGCGCGGGCAAGACACTCGGCCGGAACGGCAAGGCCGGCTGCGGCGCCATCACCTTCGACCGTCTGGTCCAGGATGGGCTTGAGTTGACCGAGTACCTGCGAGGATATCTCGGCCAGGAAAAGATCATCCTCGTCGGCAGTTCAGTTGGCAGCCTCACCGGGATGATGATGGCCAAGCGACGGCCCGATCTATTCTGGGCCTATGTGGGCACAGACCAAAACACGGGCGTGGCCTCCCTCCAGCGCTCCTACGAACTGACACTGGCGATGCTGCGCGCGGCGAGAAACACCCGAGGGGTGCAGGCGGTCGAGATGATCGGCGCGCGCCTGGACCGACTGACGCCGAAGGAAGCCAGAACGCTGCACCAGTGGACGATCAGGGCCGACCCGAGCGTTCCCGATATGATCGACGATATCTTCCTCCCAGGCATGCTCTCCTCACCTGACCATACCCTGCATGATGTCATGGACATCGCCAACGGCCTGGCCTTCTCGAATAAGGCGCTCTTTGCTGAGATGATGAGCATGGACTTGCGCGCGCTTGGTCCGCGCTTGGTGGCGCCATTCTTCATCTTCCAGGGCGTGCGACGCGCTGACGCCAGTTGAAACAGCGAAGGCCTATTTTGATTGGATCGAAGCGCCACGCAAGGAGTTCGTCCTGATCGAGGATGCTGGCCATCTCGCGGCCTTCGCCCAACCAGAACGATTCCTCGCCGAGTTGCTGACCCGCGTGCTTCCGCTGACAAAGGCCACGCACGACACTCGCGGCTCGCCCAGCGGAATGTCCAGCCAGCGCGGGCGCGATCTTGTGATATAGATGTGCTGTCGCGGCCGCACGACTCTCCGTTGTACACTGTGGCGCCGCGGCGCGAGCGTGACGCCATTTGTTGAGCATGAGGAGCGCGCGAGAAATGGCCGGCATACGACGGATTGCGACGCTGACGAGCGGTGGCGACGCGCCTGGCATGAACGCCGCGATACGCGCGGTCACGCGGGCCGCGGGGGCGCATGGCGTCGAGATGCTTGGCATCCGGAATGGGTATGCCGGGCTGCACGGTGGCGAGTTCGAGCGCCTCGACGACCGGGCTGTAGCGGGTATTCTGCAGCGCGGCGGCACGTTTCTCGGCACGGCGCGCTTCCCTGAGTTCAGCGCCATCGAGACGCAGCGTGAGGCGCTGGCGGAGCTCGAGCGCCGCGACATTCAGGCGCTCGTAGTCATTGGCGGCAACGGCTCCCAGCAGGGCGCGCTCGCGCTCCATACACTGGGTTTCCCGGTTGTGGGCATCGCCTCCACAATTGATAATGACCTGCCCGAGACTGAGATCACGCTTGGTTTCGATACGGCGCTGAACACCGCGGTGGGCTACATCGACCGCCTGAAGGACACCGCCACCTCGCACCATCGCGCCTTTATCGTCGAAGTGATGGGCCGCGCGTCGGGCTATCTGGCGCTGCTGACCGCCATCGCCACTGGCGCTGAGCTGGCCATCGTCCCTGAGCGCGATACCGCGCTGGAAGCGATCGCCCAGGATGTACAGGCGGCCTACGCGCGCGGCAAAGCGCACTACATCGTCGTGCGCGCCGAGGGCGCCAGGATTGGGACACAGGCGCTCTCCAGCTACCTCAGCCAGCACCCCAGCGGCTTCGAGGCGCGGATAAGTGTGCTGGGGCATGTCCAGCGGGGTGGCTCTCCCACCGCGCGCGACCGCATTTACGCCAGCCGCTTCGGAGCCGCGGCGGTGGACGCGCTGATGGCGGGACGTCAGGGCGCGCTCATCGGCTGGCAGCGGGGCGACATCGCCGAGATTCCCCTCACCCACGTCACCACGCCAACGGTCAAGGTCACACCGGAGCTGCTCGAGCTGGCTGGCGTCCTTTCCCGCTGAAACGCCGCGTCACTACCCCACGGGCTTACCCCTCGCCAGGATCTTGCCCGCGAAGCCCAGCAACTCGACCCGCAGCGGCATGGGTGGGGTCATCAGCAAGAAATAGAACGATGTCAACCTCGCCAGGCGCGTCCTCCAGCGCGTAGCCGTTCGCGCCCACCATCCGCACACGCGCGACCGCGCCGCCATGCTCCAGGACCTGCCCGCCCGCGTAGAATTCGCGCCCATAACTGCCGCAGAAGTTGACCCATGGCTGGCCGCGATGCGGGTCGCCGCCAACGCCACCACCCGCCACGCCCTCGCAGCGCCAGTCGCCGGTGGCGGCGCGGCGCACATGGCAGATGACACGCATGCGCGCGCCCGCGCGCGTCGCGAACGTCACCGCGTACACCCGCCGATCGCCTAGCTCACGCATGCTCCCAAAGGTGAAGCTGTCTGGCGCCGCGTTGAATCCACCCGATGACGTCTGGCCGCGCCAGCCTCCCACGGCTTGCTGCGACACAATGTTCGTCTCAGGCTCGGCGAGATAGTCGCGGATCGTCAGCTCAGGTGTGTCGCCCATCAATGTCCGCTCCTTCCTGCTCGGCGCTTCATCGGCGTCCGCTCTGACGCAGTATATGCCGCCGCCCAGCCGACGAGCGCGACGACTCGCGCTTGTCTGACAGGATGGCCTATGCCATACTGGCTGCGGCGCGCGGGCGGCCCGCGCGCGATAGGAGGAGCCAGCGTCCGTATGACCAGCGCCAGCGACTCAGCGATCACCTTGAGCGTCGCCCACATCCCGGCGGAGATCCCTGCTGACCCGGAGCGGCGCGCGCGGACGGTCTACGTCGTCGTGGATGTCATCCGGGCGACGACCACGCTGACGGTCATGTTCGAGCGCGGCGTGCGGCGGGTGTGGGTCGCGCGGGATGTGGAGGCTGCCCGCGCCGCGCGCGACAGCCTGACCGGCGCGCTGGTCGCGGGTGAGGTGGCCGCCGTCGCCCCGTCTGATTTCGATTGTGGCAATTCTCCTGAGGAATGGGGGAGCCTTCCGGAAAAGATCGTCGCCGGACGCGACATCCTCTTCTCGACCACCAACGGCGCCCGCGCGCTGCACGCCAGCCGTGGAGGTGGACCGATCTTCGCGGGCTCGCTGCGCAACGCGACGGCGGTCAGCCGCGCGGCGCTTGCCGCGGCGCGCGGCCTGGTGGCGGATGGCGCGGGCGCGGGCGTCCTGGTTGTGTGCTCGGGTCGCGAGAACCGGCCCGCTGAGGATGACTCGCTCTGCGCGGCCTGGCTTATCGCCACATTGGAGGAAGTAGCGCACGGCGAGGGAACGCAGGTTACGCCAGACACCGCGGCACAGACCGCTCGCGCCATGCTCGCGGCCTCCGAGTGGGGCAGTCAGTACGCCGAGCGCTGGATCTATGACCGGCTCGCGGCCTCCGAACCCGCGCGCGATGTCCTGGATGTCGGTCTCGGGGCCGATCTCGCCTGGTGCGCGGCGGTGGACGCTTCAACGGCGGTTCCAGCCGTCACCGGCTACGACGCCACACGCGACCTGCTCATTGTTGAGCCCACGAGCAGCGCCCACCCCTAACGGGCAATGGACTCTGTTGGCGCATGCCGGTCTCCTGCGCCTTTATTTCTCCCGCGACTCCGCGTTGGCGGCAGGCGCCTCGCCGCCGTAGCGGCGCAGCAGCTCCGCGCGTGACATCCAGACCTCGACCGGATAACTGGCGTAGGTCGCGCCGCGCTCCAGCCGCTGGACGCCCGCGGGGTTGTACATCGCCAGTAACCCCTGCATGAAGAAGCGTTCCAGCCGGGCGTGAAGCGTGACCGGGCGCTCGCGTAGCGTAAAGCCGACCCGCCTGCCAGCGCGCCCCAGCAGCGTCACGCCGACGATGGCCTCTACCTGCGCCATCTCGCCGGTCCCCTGCGCCCAGCGCGCCAGCGCGCCCAGATCATCCGCGACCATATGGGTGATGCGCCAGGGCCCGCCCTGGGCGGTGGCGCTCAGCAGCCGGTTGTTGAAGTGGAGCTCGGCGACGGCCGCCCCCTGGGTGACGCGTGTACCATCGGGCAGGGTGATCGGCTGGCCGTGATAGCGGGCGAAGTGGACGCCAAGCAAGCCGTGCGGCGCGTGGGGGATCGGCGTCACTGGCTTGAGCGTGCGCGTCACCCATTCCCAAAACGGCCAGAAGCGCAGGAAGCCGCGCGCCTGACCGCCATGTGAGTGGCCCGCCAGCCGCCAGCCCGCGCCTGGGCGCTCGGCGGGCGAGGGCGGCGCCGCCCCCGGCTCACCGCGAATGAAGGAGACGAAGACAGCGCCCAGCGCCAGGCAGACCGCCGCCAGCGCGAAGATTGACTGGTAACCCAGCGCGGTCTTGCCGCCCAGCGCGTCCACCAGCGCGATCACCAGCGCGCCGACGGCGGGCGCGAGGATGGCGGGCAGCGTCGAGGCGGCGCTCCAGATGCCGAGGTCTTTCCCAGCGTTAGCCTGCACGGGCAGCGCATCCACCGCTAGCGCCCAGTCCACGCTGGTATATGCGCCGTAACCCAGGCCAAAGACCAGCCCCAGCGGCCAGAGCGGAATCTGCGCCGGGGCGATGACGAAGACCAGCGCGGGCAGGGCCATCAGGCCGCTGGAAACGCCCACCAGCAGCGTGCGGTTCATGCGGTCAGAGAGGATACCCAGCGCCAGCGCGCTCAGCACCGCGCCAAGCAGCGCCAGCCCGGCGACGACCGCCGTCGCGCTGACGAAACTCGTCGCGCCGACGACATTGGCGAAGTAGTACTCGATAAAGGTCAGGAAGAGCGTCAGGCCCATCATGACGAAGGCGCGCGTCAGGAAGACCCAGGTGAAGTTATGGCTGCGCCAGGGCTCCAGCCACAGGGCGCGCAGCGAGCCCAGACGCCGCTCCAGCAGGCTCCCGCCTGTCTTCGCCGGACGCAGCGCCGCCGCCATCTGGGCGCTCAGCGGCGTCTCACGCGTCCAAACCAACGTGACAATCGCCGTCGTGACCATCACAGCGGCGGTCACGCCGTAGAACAGGTTCGAGCCGTTGAGAATCGCGACCCGCCCGGCGCCCGTGCGCGCATTAGTGAGAGTCACGCTGGCGAAGAGCGCGCCCGCGAGCGCCAGGCTGCCCACGTTGCCGAGAATTGTCATCAGTCCCAGATAGCCTGAAGCGGCGCCACGCTGGCTCTCTGGCGTGTTATCTGGCAGCAGCCCCTGATAGGCGCCAATGGCGACGTTGAAACCCAGATTGAGGACGAGGAAGGCCAGGATCAGGGTATTCAGGTCGCCGGCGCGCGCCATCGCCCACGCGCCCAACACCGAGATAGCGACGCCCAGCACGATATAAGGGCGGCGGCGCCCCCAGGGCGAGGTCGAGCGGTCGGAAAGCGCGCCAACAAGCGGCGGCGCGAGCAGCGCGATCACCGAGCCCAGGGCCGAGAGCCAGCCCAGCAGCTCCGCCTGCTGCGCGCTGCCCACTCCGCCAGGCGCCACAAACAACAGGATTTGCACCGGCAGCACGATTGGCAGCAGCGCGGCGGAGACCGCATTAACGCCCAGCCAGAGCGCGCTCAGGGAGATATGTCCCCAGACGGTCAACGGCGCGCGCCCGGCGTCTGTCGCAGCGGACGTGGACGCCCGCCGCTCATCGAGGGAATCGTAGGAGTTGAGAGAATCCACAGGCGCAGACCTTCCCAACGGCACAAGCGCGGCAGCGCGGGTTAGGTGGCCTGCGAGAGTCAACAGAGAGTCACGAATGACACCATGAGCATGACATCACAGAGCGATGGCAGCTGAACGGCTCTCGCTGGCGGCGCTCGCCTCGCGCCCATCCACCAACGGCTATCGCCTATTGTACGCCGCGCCGCAAGCCTGGCGGCCAGGCGTCATTCCCAGCGGAAGAAGCGCGAGGCGAGCGCCGTACAGACCACGCCCCAGCCAGCCAGGACCGCGACATCCATCCACATTGGAAACGCCGGCGTGCCGCCCGTAGTGATCTGGCGGAAAGCGTCGGCCAGGTAGGTCAGCGGCATCGCCCGGACGATGGGCGCCAGGAACGCCGGCAGGAAGGCCAGGGGAAAGAAGACACCCGAGAGAAACATCATCGGAAAGTTGATCGCCGACGAGATGCCGCTCGCGCTCTCCACTGATTTCGCTAGCGCCGCGATCAAATAGCCCAGTCCAATGAATGTCAGCGCGCCCAGCAGCGTCAGCCCGGCGAGCGCCAGATAGCTCCCCTGAATCTTCACGTTGAACCCGACAATGCTGATGCCGATGATCAACGCCGCCTGCGCCATGCCAATCGTCAGGCGCATCAGCAGCTGGCCGGCGATCAACTGCCAGCGCGGCAACGGTGTCGCGCCTAGCCGCCGCAGCACGCCCTCCTCGCGCAGCGAGACCAGCGGCGTGGCCGTGGCGAAGAGCCCAAGCTGCATGAGCGACATCGCCAGGATGCCCGGCATCAGGAAGTCGATCGTGCGCAGGGTTTGCGAGGTAACGCTGGTCGTCGTCAGGTCCAGCGCCGGGGCGGAGCGGGCCACCGCACGGTTGAACCCGTCGAGGACCTGTGAGACAATCGTCTGCTCGACCTGCGCGTCGGTCGCGTTCTTGGAGGGATCGTAATACATCTGGACATGCGCGGTGTGACCCGCCGCCACGGTCTGACTCAGGCCAGGGGGCAGCACGATCACTAGGTCGAGATTGCCCTTTTTCAGCGCGTCCATCTCGCTGGCGTAGCTGCCCGTCTTGACCTTGAAGGGCTTCACGTCACGCGTGAAAACCTGCGCAAGTTGCGCGCTGATCTGCCCGCCGTCCTGGTCCACCAGGCCAACGTTGAATGAGACGGAGCTATTGCCTGAGAAGATCGCGCCGAAGAGGACAATGAAGAAGACCGGGAAGGCGAAAGTCCAAAATAGCGCCGCCCGGTCGCGAATAAACTCCTTCATGTTCGCGATGTAGAGGCTGAAAACGGTTGACATCGTAGCTACGCTCCTCTTCCCTGGGATGAGCAGGCTCAGACGTTCGGTTCAGTCGCTCTGGAGCTTGCGGCTACTCACGCAGCGCGCGACCGGTCAGCTTGAGAAAGACATCTTCCAGCGTCGCGCTGTGCACGTTCAGATCGCGCAGCGCCGCGCCATTCGCGGACTCACGTTCCAGCAGCGCGGACATCGTGCGCGGCGCGTCGCTGGTATAGACCGTCACCCGGCCATCTTCACGCATGACATGCAGGGCGCCCGCGAGCGCCTGATAGTCATCGAGATTCTCCACCCCTTTGCCGGACGCCTGGAACGAGATAGCGATATCGCTGAAGTGGCGGCGCACCAACTCTCCCGGCGCGCCGATCTCGATGATATGGCCGTGGTCCACAATCGCCACACGGTCACAGATCTGCTCGGCTTCTTCCATATAGTGCGTGGTCATCAATACGGTCTTGCCCTGGCGCTTGAGGTCGAGAACGACATCCCACAACTGGCGGCGGGCTTGTGGATCCATGCCGGTCGTCGGCTCGTCAAGGAACACGATGTCTGGATCGTTCACCAACGCCAGGGCGACACTCAGCCGCTGTTTCTGCCCGCCAGAAAGCTGCTTGCTACGGGTGCGCGCCTTTTCGCCCAAATCCACCATGCGGATCAACTCGGCGGTGGGCAGCGACTTGCGGTGAGGATAGAACGTGTGGAAGAGGTCGAGGATCTCGGTGACGGTCAGGCGCGGGTAGAGCGAGGTGGTCTGCAACTGGATGCCAATGCGCGACTTGATGGCCCGCGCGGCGCGCGGCTGTTTCAGCCCAAGCACACTTACGCTGCCCGCATCAGCCGTGCGCAGCCCCTCAACGATCTCGATGGTCGTTGATTTGCCGGCGCCGTTCGGCCCCAGCATGCCAAAGACCTCGCCCTGCTGGACACTGAAGCTGACACCGTCCACCGCTCTGGTGGCGCCGTAGGACTTGCGCAGGTCTTCCACGACGATGGCGCTCTCGTATTCCCCCATAAGGCTCCCTCTCGTCTGGGTGAGGCGCTTGGCTTCCCGCCTCATCTCAGTCCACTCCGCGAGCAGACATAGACGGCGCCGGCGACCACCAACCGTCCTCGCGGCGGCGCCGCTCGCCGTCACGCGGCACGCTCTTTCTACGCGCTCGCTCGCCTCCCGGTTAGGGGCCGCTGTTAAATTCAGGTAAAGCAGCGAAATGGGACTGGCGCCCGCGCAACTGCCAGAGGGCGCGCCAGCAAGTGTTCGCGCTTGACCGCATTTGGTAGGATAGCAAGGGCAGAGTAAAGCGCGCTGAGACGCGTGACGACGTGCGCATGAGGATGCGCGCGTGGGGCTTGTGGGGCTTGGCGGGCTTGAGCGCAGGATCGCATCGCAAGCGTGGCAAGGAGCGCGCTAGCCCACATCCTTCACCACACTGGACGTGGCGCCTTTCACGTGAAACGCGTGAAACCGCCTGGGAGCGCAGGAGGGCGACATGGGATGGTTGAGCAGGCTTTTCCGGCGGCGGTCCGCTGAGCGCGCCGGAGATTTTGGTAGTGGCGTCGACGCGCCCAGCGGCATGATCGCCGGGCGCGTCAGGGCGCGGGGGGTTCCCTATAATCTGCCGCGCGACCTGGAGGAAATGAACCGGCTGGACTTCCAGCACTACCTCTTTCGCGCGGCGCTGCGAGGCAACTACGCCGCGCCAATCGCCTACCCGCGCAGCATCCTGGACGTCGGCACAGGCACCGGCCGCTGGGCGCGCGAGATGGCGCAGAACTTCCCACAGGCGCGAGTTGTTGGCCTCGATATCAATCAGCCGCCCGCCGATGTCTCGCCCAGCGCCCTGACTGAGCCAGCGCCACCCAACTATGCCTTTTACGCTGGCAATGTCCTGGAGGGTTTGCCCTTCCCCGATCAAAGCTTCGACTTTACCCATATGCGCCTGCTGGTGAGCGCGATCCTGCACGACCGCTGGCCGCTGGTCATCCATGAGCTGGCGCGTGTCACCGCGCCTGGCGGGTGGATCGAGTCCGTCGAGCCAACCCTGCCTACCGCGGGCGGCCCGCAGGCGGAGCAGCTAATGGACTGGATCCGCGCCATCAGCCTGCGGCGTAATGTGGAGATCGAGGACGCGACGCGCGTCGCCGGGTTGCTGCGCGATGCGGGCCTGAGCGCCATCGCGACGCGTACCATCGAGATTCCGTGTGGCTCCTGGGGCGGGCGCGTCGGCAAGATGATGATGACGGACTATTTCGCGGGCGTCCAGGCGGTGCGCGGCGTGATCGTGGCGCAGGGCCTGGCGACGGAGACACAGTTTGACCAGACGCTGACTCAGGCGCTGCGCGACATTGACTCCCGCCAGTACCGCTGCAACATGCCAGTTCACATCGCCATCGGCCAGCGTGTGTGAATCGTTGGGACACCGCTGTCCGTATACGTCCTCGCGAGTCCCTTCCCCGCGGTATACGCCACGAAGAGCGGCGGAGTGTTGTCGCGGCGGACGAAGCTGACGAAGGCCGCGCCGCCGCGATTGGGCGTGGGGTCTCCGGCGACGACTCCATTGAGGATGTGTCGCTCTCGCAGAGATATGTGAGGGGAAACTGGCGCAAGCGCCAGTTTCCCCTCAGTTTGTATCCACAATGCCGTTCGCGCCGGGCGCCATCGGGCGCGCCAGATGGGAGAGTCCAGCGCGCCCACGGGTCCAGACGCGAACCCTTGCGGAATCAACTCCTACGGATCAACACCAATGAAGAGGGTCAGGGTAACGGGCGACGAATCGGCCGTACAATCGCTCGTCGTGCCGCCGGCGGAAGCGGAGCGCTCCGCATGCAGGCGCAACACGATGGTATACAACTGACCCACATACGACGATGAGCCAATGGTAGCCGTCGAGCTGGTCTGCGACTTCGCGATGCTTGAGGAGCCGCGGAAATTCAATTCACCCAGCGTCAGCGCCGTCGCGTTCGTCAGTGAGGCAGTCGTGCTGGTGTCGGCGGTTCCGATGTTGTGCCAGTTACCGCTGCTGTCCTGGTACTGCCACTGGAGCAAGGTCGCGGCGTTGGCGCCGCCGCTGCCTGTCACGGTCAGCGCGGTACCGTCCTGACCGGACTTACTCGCGGTCGGATTCAGCGGTCCAAATACCTGGATCGTACTCGACGTCACATTGAACGTACAGGAGCCCTTGCCAGTGACCCCGGCGCCATAGTTCGTCGTGTCGGCGCTATCAGTCACCGTGAGCTTGCCATAGTAGCTGCCCGCGCCGCTCGAGGTCGCGTCGAACGTGCCCGATGCGGAAGTGCTCGTCCCCACCTGCAGGTCAGAGCCGCCCGTACCCGCGCCGACTTTATAGAACGCCCAGGAGTAGGTGTATGGCGCCAACCCTCCCGAGACGCTCGAACTATAGGAAACGCCGAATCCACAGGTGGGCGCGAGCGTCGCCGTGGCGCCGAGCCCGCGATAGACCGTCACCGTGAGATTGCCTGTGGAGTTCGAACAGGCCCCATTCTCAGACACCGTGTTCTTGACCGTGACACTCGCCTGCGTCACGGTGGTGTCTGCCGGGAAGATGACATCCACCGTGCCATTGGAGGCGGTCGAGGTGTACTGGCCAGCGGTAGCTGTCCCCGCGACGCCGCCTCCCGAGAGAGTCACAGAAGTGGGCGCCACTGAGATGTTCCAACTGTAGGACAGGTTGGAGGAGTTGGTGTTACCCGACGAATCGGTCGAGGCGCGCCCGTCGTAGCTGAATTGCGGGGCGGAGCCCTGAGTCGGCGGGCAGAGCGCCGCCAGCGTCGCGGCCGCGGTCGGCGATCCGAAGTTGAACGGGAAGATCTTCGTCGTGTCCTTCAGGTCGCTGGTATCGGTCGCCGAGGAGCGGGTGCGCACCTCAGAGTACGCGACGCCACCGCAGGCGCCCACACCAGGTAAGGCGACGCCACCGGCACCGATCTTGACGGCGGCCTCAGCGAACTCGAAGTTCGGAAGCATGCCGCTCGCGCTCGTCGCCGAGGAGTCGGTCCAGTTTCCCTTGCTGTTGACGAAGCCCCATGGCGCGCCCGGCGTTGGGGCGTTGTTGATCGAGGTGACCACTTCGCCGGCTGCCAGGTTGGTCTGCTCGATGTACGCGCTGCCGTTCCAGGTGAAGACATGCGGTACCGCCGAGCCACTGGACCCGGAGCCTTGCATCTCGAAGGTGAACAACACATCACCGACTGTGCGGGTAGGCACATATCTGCTGCCCGCGGCGGGCGCCTTCGCGTTGAACTCGAAGTCGAACGCGGTGGTGCCGTCGTTGCCGCGCCGCTCCATGCCGAAGAAGAGGTAGCCACTCGTGTTGCTGGTAGCGGTGTTGGCGATGTACGCCTGCGTAATATCGTACTTCGCCGATCCAACGGAGCCTGGCCCGACAGTCCAGGTCGAGGTATCGTTCTCCTTGCCACCCTTGGTGAAGATGTCTTGGTCGTTGTTCCCAATGCCATCAACGATGCGCAGGCCATTCCAGTCGCCAGCGCCGTTCGTAGAAGCGGTCACTCCAGCCTGGTCGCAAGTAGCGAAGTCGGTCACGTTGAGGCAGTTAGTTCCGATGTTGCCGGTGGAAGACTTGACCCAGTCAATATTCGCGTTGGCGTTCAGGTGCGGGCTGGTGGGCGCTGGATTGCTCGAGCTATAGGGCGCGCCCGTGTACCCATCGGGGTATAGGTTGGCGCCCATGCCCAGCCCAGCCGCCGCGCCAGCGATCTGGGTTCCGTCAATTTCGATGATGTTCCCACCGAGGTTCCCTGTGGTCGACGCAAACGCGCTTGGAATCACGGTCAGGGCCAATACCAGCGCGAGCGAGGTTGCGATCCAGGATGTTCGCTGCCGCCCCGAAGGCGGCCACAGAGTCATACGGAACAAACGATGTACCCTCCATCCATCGTTGGGCCATTGGGTAACGACACAGTCCCACGGCCCACAGTCTGTCAGGAAGCCGGGCGCGCCCGACTCCAGCGCCAGAGCATTTCCCCCTGTGGAACGTCGTAATTTGGCGCTTGTACGCGCTTACCACCGAGAGCAGCGGCGCAAACACGCGCGCCACTCGATCCGCCAAAATGCCGCCTACACGGGGTTGTTTCAGGCCAGTCCGTTGGCAATGACGGCCACCACGTCCATTGGCGGTTGATTATCCACATCCACACATTCGATCGCGCTGTCATCCGCAGGCTCCGTCACGGTCCTCCAGGCGTCACGGGGCGAAAGGACGCGCAAACTCGAAATGACAGGCATAATCCATCAGATGAAGCGAAGGGGTCGCGAGGGGTCGCGAGAGTTCAGGGAGTCGCGATATGGGAGGCGCGGTTCAGCGCGTGGCCTGAGCGCGTGATGTCATGTTCGCGCGCTGAGGGGAACGCCGAACGGGACAAGAGGTCGCGTGGCGCGGGGAATTGCGGGTGAACGCGAGCGCCATGTGATAACGTAGCACACGTGTCAAGCGTTTTCAATCCGCAGATTAGCATACGGTCCTTCGCCTGCGGTGATTGGCGCCAGCCCGCGCGGATGTCCGCGTAGTGTCGGCGTATATCGCTCTTCTATCCCCCCGCGATACGCCACGAAGGGCAGGCAGAGCGCCTCATCCTCCGCGCGCAGCGCTTCGATCGGCGCGCAAGCGGATCGAGCAGCTTGAAGAGGCACGCCGCCGCGATGCAAGCGCAGTGGATAGCCGTAATTAGCCACGATCCGAGAGCGAAAGTCCATTTAGCGCCGAGCCAATGGGCGTCTTGCGCCATGCCGCCGCATCAGTCGCCGGTTGTGGTGATTAACGTCCGGGCTTCGGGATCGCAGTACAATTGCTACATCAACTTCATCGCGACCAACAAGCGCCCATACTCCAGTTGTGGCGAGATGAACAAGATCGTAGTAATCAAGCGCCAGTAGGAGGCACGTTCGCATGCTGTATCCGCGCTACGCGCGTGGGGCCGCCCTCCGGTTCACCGCCGCCGCAACGCTATGCTGCCTCGTGGCCCTGTTCGCGAGCGCGTGCCGCCCTGGCGACACAGGCGGCGTAAACGCATCCTCGACTGTTACCGTCATAGCCACGTCAACCGCGGCGCCGACTACCATACCAGCCGCCACGAATACGCCCGTAGGAGGTTGCCCTTCCATTAATGGCGACTCCATCAATCTGACCATGCCTGTGCCACCTAACACCGTTTCGTATAACATCGGTGGAGGCGCGGCCGGCGCGACCTACTACATAGAATGCACGCCTAACACCACTCAGGCTGCTCTGGTCGCATCGCTGAACGCAGGCTTTCAGCGGGCAGGCTGGACTCGCTGGAACCCAACGGTAGATAACGCCGGTGGCTGCGGCACACAGGCGAACAATTTCTGGCAATGGAAGCATGGCCAGGTCGCCGCAGGCTGGATCTTCTATGGCGTCTCCCTGCCGGAATGGACGATTGCTGTCTGCTCGCTGGCCTATGCGACGCCTCAGGCGTAGACATCAGGGCAGCGACTATCCTTCCCGGTACGCCACAAACGGCAGGCAGAGCGCCTCGTCGCCCGCGCGCATCGCTTCGACCAGGGCGCGGGCGGTGTCAAGCGAGGTGAGGCAGGGGATGTTGGCCTCGACGGCGGCGCGGCGGATCTTGAAGCCGTCGAGGATCTCGATGCCGGCGCGCGCGCGACCCGAGCCGCCAGTGATGGTGTTGATCACCAGTTGGACGGTGCGCGTGCGGATGAGGGTGAGGATGGTATCGTCCTCGTCGCTGATGCGCGCGACCTCCGCCGCGGTGAGCCCGGCGTCGGTGAGCATCTTCGCGGTGCCACCGGTGGCGTAGAAGGTGTACCCCGCCGCGCCCAGCGCCTGGAGGATCGGCAGCGCCTCCGCCTTGTCGCGGTCGGCGACGCTGACGAAGGCCGCGCCGTCGCGGTCGGGCGCGGTGACGCCCGCGGCGATCAGCGCCTTGCGCAGCGCGGCGGGATAGGTCTTGTCGATGCCCATTACCTCGCCGGTGGACTTCATCTCCGGCCCCAGCGCCAGTTCCGCCCCCACCAGTTTGGACATCGAGAAGACCGGGCCCTTGACGGCGAAGAGCGGCTGGACCGGCCACAGGTTGTCGGGATGCCCGACCCACTTCCCGCCGTCCAGCGCCGCCAGTGACTCGCCCATCGCCGCGCGCGTCGCCAGCGGCGCCATCGGCACACCCGTGACTTTGGAGAGGAATGGGACGGTGCGTGAGGCGCGCGGGTTGACCTCCAGGATCCAGACGTTGGACCCTGGCTCGCCATTGGGCTCGGTGACGACGAACTGCGCGTTGATCAGTCCCTTGACCTTCAGCGCCCGCGCGATGTTGGTTGTGTGGCGGGCGACGGCGCGGATTTCGTCCTCAGAGAGGCTGCGCGTTGGATAGACGGCGAAGCTATCGCCGGAATGCACGCCCGCGCGCTCGATGTGTTCCATCACACCGGGGATCAGGACGGACTCGCCGTCGCTGATGGCGTCCACCTCGATCTCGCGCCCGGTCAGGTAGCGGTCGATCAGGATGGGGTGCTCACCGAACTGCGAGATGACGCGGGTCACGTAGCGCGTGAGCGCCTCGGGCGCCCTGATGATCTCCATCGCCCGCCCGCCGAGGACGTAAGATGGGCGCACGAGCACCGGGTAGCCGATCTCGGCCGCCACACGCTCGGCCTCCGCGACGCTCGTCACCGCCGCGCCCTGCGGTCGTGGCACGCCCAGCCGCTCCATCAGGTCATCGAAGCGGCGGCGGTCCTCGGCCAGGTCTATGCTATCCACTGACGTGCCCAGGATGGGCGCGCCGGCGGCGTACAGCGGGGCGGCGAGGCCGATAGCCGTCTGCCCGCCGAACTGCGTCACCACCGACGGCTTCGCGCCCGCGCCCGCCTCGTTGTCGAGGATGGCGATGACGGATTCGGCGTCCAGTGGCTCGAAGTAGAGCCGGTCGGACATGTCGAAGTCGGTGGAGACGGTTTCGGGGTTGGAGTTGATCATCACGCTGCGCATCCCGGCGTCGCGCAGCGCCTGCGAGGCGCGCACGGAGCAGTAGTCGAATTCGATGCCCTGGCCGATGCGGATGGGGCCGGAGCCGAGAACGACCGCCTTCGCGCCCTCAAGCGCCGGAGCCTCGTTCTCCTGCTCATAGGTGGCGTAGAAGTAGGGGGTGCGCGCGGCGAACTCGGCGGCGCAGGTGTCCACCATCTTGAACGTCGGCAGGATGCCCAGCGCGCGGCGGAGCTCGTAGACCGCCTTCGCCGTTGTCTCGGTCGCGCCGGGCCGCTGCGCCTGCGCCACCGCGATCTGCGCGTCGGAAAAGCCCATGCGCTTGGCCTCGCGCAGCAACTCCGGCGTCAGTTCCTGCCGGGCGAGCCGCTGCTCCATCCTGATGATGCGGCGCAGTTTGGCGAGGAACCAGACATCGATGCCGGTCTGGTCGTGGAGCGTCTGGATCGCGCCATCGGCGGTATCCACGCGCAGCGAGTCGAGCAGTCGCCAGAGGCGCACATCGTTGGGCGGGAACTCGCCCAGGTCGTCCACGTCGCCGGGGTTGGCGTTAAGCGTGTCGGCGCGGACCTCCAGCGCGCGCATGGCTTTCTGCAGCGCCGCCTCGAAGGTGCGGTCTATGGCCATGACCTCGCCGGTGGCCTTCATCTGCGTGCCCAGGCCGCGGTCGGCCAGCGGGAACTTGTCGAACGGCCAGCGCGGTATCTTGACGACGACGTAATCCAGGGCAGGCTCGAAGGCGGCGACGGTCTTGCCGGTGATCTCGTTGGTGATCTCATCCAGCCGCTTGCCGATGGCGATCTTGGTGGCGACGCGCGCGATGGGGTAGCCAGTGGCTTTGGAGGCGAGCGCCGAGGAGCGGCTGACGCGCGGGTTGACCTCGATGACGAAGTAGCGGAAGGAGCGCGGGTCCAGCGCGAACTGGATATTGCAGCCACCCTCGACGCCCAGCGCCGAGATGATCCGCACCGAGGCGGTACGCAGCATCTGGTACTCGCGGTCGGAGAGCGTCTGGCTGGGGGCGACGACGATGCTATCGCCGGTATGGACGCCCAGCGGGTCGAAGTTCTCCATGTTGCAGACGGTGACGCAGGCTCCGGCTGAGTCGCGGATGACCTCGTACTCGATCTCTTTCCAGCCGCCGAGGTACTGCTCAACGAGGATCTGGTGGATGGGGCTGGCGTCGATGCCGCGCTGCGCGATGGTCGCCAGTTCGGCGCGGGTGCGCGCGATGCCGCCGCCGGAGCCGCCCAGCGTGAAGGCCGGGCGGATGACGGCGGGCAGGCCGATCTCGGCGTCACTGAACGCCAGCGCGTCCGCGACGGTCGTCACGGTCTTGCTCGGCGGCACCCCCAGCCCCAGGCTCAGCAGCAGTTGCTTGAAGAGTTCACGGTCCTCCGCCTGTTTGATGGTCTGGAGCGGGGTGCCGAGCAACTTGACCTTGTACTGGTCCAGCGCGCCGTCTTCCGCGAGCGCGACGGCCAGGTTGAGCCCGGTCTGGCCGCCGAGCGTCGCCAGCAGGCCATCGGGGCGCTCCGCCTTGATGATGCGCCGCACCGAAGCGACGGTCAGCGGCTCGATGTAGGTAACATCGGCCACGCCCTCATCAGTCATGATCGTCGCCGGGTTGGAGTTGACCAGGATGACGCGCTTGCCCTCTTCACGCAGCGCGCGGCAGGCCTGGGCGCCGGCGTAGTCGAACTCCGCCGCCTGCCCGATGATGATCGGCCCGGAGCCGATGACCAGCACACTGTGGATATCGTCGCGCGTCATATCTGGTTACTCCTGAAAGCTCATAGATGACCGCTGGTAGAGCGCCGCCCAGCCGTGATCGCCGATGCCCTGATACCTGAAACCCAGGCCTTCGTAGTAGGCGCGCAACGTGGCGTTTCCCTTCCAGCAGTCGAGTCGCAGCCAGGGGCGCCCCATCTTCGCGACACGCCGCCCGGCGAAGTCCAGCATCATCGCGCCCAGGCCGTGGCCGGCGTCGGCGCGGCGCACGCACAGCGCGTGGAGGTAGCCAGCGACTGGCGGCTGCTCCTCCCAGTTCTCCGGGTCGTCCCACTGGAGTGTGAAACCGCCCGCCACCGCGCCGTCGCGCCGCGCGACATACACTTCGGGGCCCTCCGCGCGCTCGCGCCGCAGCGTCGCCAGGGTACACTCGCCCGGCCGCCACTGCTCGATCCCGCGCGCCCAGAGCCACGCCGCCGCTTCTTCGTGGACCGCGACGAACGCCGCCAGGCTGGCCGAATCCGCCGCGTCCACACGGGCGATGGCGTAGACGCCGCCCATCTAGGGCCGCGCCTCCGCGCCGGTCATCAGCGCGCGGAACTGGGTGAACAGGAAGTGGTTGTCCTCCGGGCCGGGCGCCGCCTCAGGGTGGTATTGCACCGAGAAGACCGGCAGCGACTCATGCGCCAACCCCTCGACGCTGCCATCCGACAGATTGATGTGGCTGACACTGAAGCCGCTCTCCGCTGGCAGCGTCTCCGCCAGTACCTGGAAGTTGTGGTTCTGCGAGGTCACCGTCACGCGGCCGTCGCGCACATCGCGCACAGGATGGTTTGCGCCGTGGTGACCGAAGAGCAGCCGCCCGGTCTGCGCGCCCGCCGCCAGGCCAATGATCTGGTGGCCCAGGCAGATGCCCATCATCGGGATGCGCTCCTCGTAGATCAGCGCCTTGGTCAGCGCGATGAGCGCCTCCACACGCTCCGGGTCGCCGGGGCCGTTGGAGAGCAGCACGCCGTCAGGCTGCACCTTGCGAATGACGCTCATATCGACGGTGTGCGGCGCGACAACCACCTCCATGCCATGCGCGGTCAGCTGGCGGGCGATATTGCGCTTGAAGCCGGTATCGACCAGCAGGACACGCGGCGCGCCCGGCGTGGAGGGCCGTGTCTCCCAGGGAGCGAGGTCATCAATCGAAACCTCGGCGACGACATCAATATCCGAGACCGATTTGACCGTGCGCGCCTCGGCGGTCAGCGCGGCCAGATCGGGCGTTTGGCCCGCGGCGAAGGTGTGGATGACGCCGCGGAGGCTTCCCGCCTCGCGCAGGTGCCGCGTCAGCGCGCGGGTGTCCACCTCATGCAGGCCAGGGATGCCGTAGCGCCGCAGGTAATCGTCCACGCTCTGGCCGCCGCGCCAGTTGCTGTACTCATCGCACCACTCGCGCACGATCAGGGCCGAGAGCCACGGCCGCCGCGACTCTACATCCTCGTCAGCGATGCCATAGTTGCCGATGAGGGGGTAGGTCATCGTCACCATCTGGCCGCGATAGGAGGGATCGGTGCAGATCTCCTGATAGCCCGTCATCGCGGTGCAGAAGACCACCTCGCCGCGGCGCCCCTTCGCCAGCGCCTCCACCGCGCCAAACGGTTTGCCGGTGAAGATGGCGCCGTCCTCCAGGACCAACGCGGCGGTCAACTCGCTCGCCTCATCCACGCCGCTCGCTCCTTTCCTGTTCCTCACCAGCACACGCATCTTCCCGGCCTCGTCGCGCGCCATGCTGGCGGTCATACCTGCGTCTCCTCAGCCGCCGGCCCGGAAGCGGCGTCGTAGACCAGGGCGCCGCCGAGCCAGGTCTGGCGCACGCGTCCGCGCAGCGTCAGCCCGGCCAGCGGGGTGTTCTTGCCCAGCGAGGCGAAGCGCGCCGGGTCCACCGTCCATGTCTCATCGGGGTCGAAGATGACCAGATCGGCTGGCTTTCCTGGCTCCAGCGTCCCGGCGTCCAGCCCCCAGGCGGTGGCGGGGCGCACAGTCAGCGCGGCGATCAGTTGGGAGAGCGGCAGCTTGCCGGTGTGGACCAGCGCCAGCAGCGCGGCTAGCGCCGTCTCGAAGCCGCTCATGCCAAACGCCGCCTCGGCGAACTCGCAGTCTTTGTCCACCTGCGTATGCGGCGCATGGTCGGTGGCGATGGCGTCGATCGTCCCATCCAGCAGACCCGTCAGCAGCGCTTCGCAGTCGGCGGCCGTGCGCAGCGGCGGATTGACCTTGGCGGCGGTGTCGTAGCGCGGCCCCGCGGGCAGGTCATGGCCCATTTCACGCAGCGCGTCCGCCAGCGGCCCAGTACGCTCGCCCGCCACCCAGTCATCGGTCAGCAGCAGGTGGTGCGGCGTGACCTCGGCGGTCACCGGCAGCCCGGCGCGCTTCGCCTCGCGCGCCAGCGCCACCGCTCCGGCGACGCTGAGATGCGCGGCATGGTAGCGCGCGCCGCTCGTCCGCACGAGTTCCAGGTCACGCGCCAGCATGACTGTCTCGCCAGCGGCTGGCCAGCCCTTGAGGCCCAGGCGCGTCGCCGCGGCACCTTCATGCATCACGCCCTCGCCGACCAGTTCCTCGTCCTGGCAGTGCTCCACGATGGGCAGACCCAGCGGCGCGGCATACTCCAGCGCGTGGCGCATGACTTTTGCGCTGGATACCGGGCGGCCATCGTCTGAGAAGGCCACTGCGCCGGCCGCGGCCAGCTCGCCCATGTCGCTGAGTTCCTCGCCGCGCTCACCCTGCGAGATGGCGGCGATGACGCGTACCCGTGCGGGCGCGCCCTCTGCCGCGCGCAGGACGTATTCGACGCCAGCGCGCGAATCGGTGACCGGGCTGGTGTTGGGCATGGCGCAGATGGTGGTGAAGCCGCCGCGCGCCGCCGCCGCCGCGCCACTGGCGATGGTCTCCTTGGCCTCGAACCCCGGCTCGCGCAGGTGCGCGTGCAGGTCCACGAAGCCCGGCGCGATAGCCCAGCCGGACGGCAGGTCCACCACGCGCGCGGGCTGCCCCTCGGCCTCCAGTCGCGCCAGCGCGCGCGTCACGTCGGGGCCAAGCGGGCCGCCCTTGCTGGCTGCCATGCCACAGGCGAGGATGCGCCCGTCAGCGATCAGCACGGCGCCCGGGCCATCCAGCGCGCGGGCGGGGTCCACGACACGCGCGCCGCGCAGCAGGATCGGCTGGGATGATGCGGTTGTACCGGTCATTGGTAGTGTTGTCCTGTTCATGCGTGGCGTTAGGCCCAGCCCCGTGCGCGGGCGATCATCTCCAGCGTGGCCATGCGGGTCGCGACGCCGTTGGTCACCTGCTCCTCGACCACCGAGGTCGCGCCGTGCGCCACCTCTGGCGTGATCTCGACGCCCTCATTCATCGGGCCAGGATGCAGGACGAGCGCGCCGCGTTTCGCCAGCCCCAGCCGCTCGGGTGTCAGCCCCCAGCGCAGGCTGTACTCGCGGATCGAAGGCAGCAGCCCCGCCTGCTGGCGCTCCTTCTGCAGCCGCAGCGCCATCACTACGTCGGCCCCTGCCATAGCAGCCTCGATGCGCGGCTCGATGGTCACGCGCCGCGCCGCGCCTGTCTCCGGGATGGGCCGCGAAGTGTATGCGGCGACCGCTTCGGGAGCCATGAGTGTTGGCGGCGCGCAGAGGACCACCTCGGCGCCCATCGCCGTCAGCGACCACAGATTGGAGCGCGCGACACGGCTGTGCAGGATGTCCCCCAGGATGACCACCCGGCGGCCCTCCAGCGCGCCAATATGGCGGGTGATGGTGAGCAGGTCGAGCAGCGCCTGCGTGGGGTGGCCGCGCCAGCCGTCGCCCGCGTTGAGGACCGCGCCGCGCAGATGGCGGGCGATGACATCTGGCGCGCCGGACTGCGACGAGCGCACGGCGATGATGGTCGCTCCCAGCGCCTGCAGCGTCTCGATGGTGTCGCGCAGCGACTCACCTTTGGTGACGCTGCTGGATGAGGCGGCGACGCTGAAGACGTCCGCGCCCAGCAGCCGCCCGGCGCGCTCGAAGCTAATCCGTGTGCGCGTGCTGTTCTCGTAGAAAAGCGTGACCATCGTCTGTCCGCGCAGCGTCTCGAAGCGCCGCTTGGGCTCGGCCAACGCCTCGCGGCACCAGGCGGCGCGCGCGATCAGCGCGGCCAGGTCGCGCGGCGACCAGTCATCCAGATCAATCAGGTCGCGGTAGCGCGGCAGGGCGTCGGGCGTCGCGGCGGGAACCAGCACGGCGGAGGTGTGCGTCTCGATGGTCATGGACCTACGCCTCCCCACCCGGCGCCTCTGGCTTGCGGATCAGGGTTACCGCGTCAGCCTCGACGCCATCCGACTCGGTGAGGCGCACGGCGATGCGCTCGCTCATCGCGGTGGGCAGGTTCTTACCAACGTAGTCGGCGCGCACGGGTAGCTCGCGGTGGCCGCGGTCCACCAGGACGGCTAGCTGGATGCGGCGTGGACGGCCGCGGTCGAGCACGGCTTCCAGCGCCGCACGGGTAGTGCGCCCGGTGAAGAGCACATCATCCACCAGGACGACCACGCGATCCGCGATCTCGACGGGCAGCGGCGCGGGAGCCCCGCGGGTGGAGGCGCGAGCGGCGCGGTCGGGCAGGTCATCGCGATAGTCACTGACATCAATCTCAGCGACCGGGACCTCTTCTCCCTCCAGGTCGCTGATGCGGGCGGCGAGGCGCCGGGCCAGCGGGCCGCCGCGGGTGCGCAGGCCGAGCAGCGTCAGGTCGCGGGCGCCGCTATTGCGCTCAACGATCTCATGGGCGATACGCGAGATCGCGCGCCGGATCTCCTCTTCGTTGAAGATGACTTTGGCGATGCCGGCTTCACTGCTGGCGCTAGCGGGTGTTTCGCTCATGGCGCTCGTCCTTTCCAGGCGCGGGGCAAAAAAAGACCTCCACGCCCATCTCGCCGGATGAGGTGAAGGCTGAAGGACCGGACCCGGCGCCGACCAGGCGCGGTATCGCGGATATTGGATTGTGGGCGCACGCGCGCAGGCAGACTCATACTCTCCACTCCTTCCCAGCCTCTCTGGACTGGTCTTAAAGGTGGGTCTCGAACGAGTATAGCACCTCACGCGCAAGTGGGGCAAGGAGCAGGACGACGGCGACCACGAATCGCGCGCCGATGCGCGCCTGCGCCAGTTATTTGCCCTCCAGGCCGACAACGTGGCAGGGAATCTCGCTGTCGTCGCCAAAGTGGTAGTTGGCGCAGACGCGGTGGTAGCCGTCGGCGATTTGGAGCGGGAGGCCGCGCGCCGCATCGCCACGCACCAAGAGGACCGGCGAGAGGGGCTTTCCCGCGCGCGCCTTGGCCATATCGCGGGCGACGAGCACATCACTGGGCGGCAGGAGCGGCAGGCGTGACGCGCGCATGATGTCTTTCGCCTTGGCCCCACTCATCGGCGCCTTGCGCAGGTTTGCGACAATCTTCTTTACCGTCGCCTCATCCGCAACCAGCGACAGGTAGCTCGCCGCCGCCTCATAGTCCTTCTCCGCCGGCTCCTGCAACCACTTGATCTTCATCACTTTCGCCATGCCCGCTCTCCCTTCGCCAGCTATGCCCTGTAGCTATCCAGGGCCAACATCGCACCGCGCGCCATGACATAACAGCCGAACGGCTGGCGTATGACAGCGGTCACATCCAGAGCAGCGTGACAGGTAGCGCTCACACTCGCGGCGCCAAACACTGACCGCGCGCCCGCATTCCTGTGAACTGGAGCACAGCGCAAGCGCGTCGCACGACACATCATCGCCGCCGTGACATAAGGTACGCTGTAACCGAGAAGACGGCCCTTCACTTGGCGCCACACACCAGGCGAATGACGCGCTTCCCGCTGGCCAATCTCGGCCTGCTCATCCCACTCGGCGCCCAGTTTCTGCGGTTCCGATTTCGAGTAACGCTTTCTCTACATTTACGTTTACATAACAAGCGGACCGCGGGCCACACTGGCGACCGCTATGGTCGAGCCCGGCCCTACCCACCAGCGGCGCGCGATTGAGGGGAGGAGAGCATGTCACACGAGAGCGCCAACAGCCGTAGAACCTCAAGCCTCCTCCTCAGGTGGGCTGTCGGGCTGGACACCGTCTTCTTGCTCGCTCTGGCGGCATACATCTGGGCCTGGAACCCACAAAATATCTCTTGCCCGGGGAGCGGTATTACAACATGTGGGCTGCTTCTGGCGCTCGCGCTCCTGATCGCAGGCTTTGTGGGTGGTGTCTGCGCGATCGTGGCCACCGCTTTCGCCATCGGAGTCGCGGCGCGAGGTCGCGATTGGGTGACGGTAGTGTTGCTCTCGTTCGTGCCGGTTGTCGCGGTCGCCTGCTCGTACTATCTCTATCTTTTGTGGGCGGGCGAGAACCCGAATTCGTTCAGCGCGCAATCGCCTCAGCCATACGCGCTCGCTGGCCCAGCCCTCATAGTAGCGCTGTTCGGGCTGCCTGTGGCGATTCTCGTCTATGCCACACTGCGCAACCGGCGCTTGCCACTGCGACTCGCACTCAGCGGCCTACTCGCACTGACACTTGTGCTTACCGTGCTCGCTTTCGGCCAGACGCGTGACAATGGCCCCCTGCAACTCAACGTGAGCCTGGCTCCAAAACCGCAGATTGATTGCGCGCACGGCGTGTATCCCCCGATCACGCTCGTCAACACTGGGAGCGCGGCGCTGCGCTGGACGGCGCAGCCGAATATTGCCCCCGACAACATTACCGTCACCCCGGCGAACGGCGCGCTTGGTCCCGGCCAGCGACAAAGCATAACACCGCATGGCGCATTCAGCCAGACCGACACCGGCTTTGTCGGCTTCGGGATAGATATCTCGGCGCAATCGGCCGGCTACGTGCCACAAGGCTTTGACCAGACCGTCAACATCACATGTTGACGGCACCTGGTAGACCTTCGCAGTGTATCGCGCCTACCGTGTCTAGTTGGTTCGTCGTTGTGCGTAGTCAAGTGGCGCCCGGAATAATGAGATCCCCCAAGCTGACAGGCGACCACCAGAGCCGACCTGGCACAGCGCGCCACTCGTATTCAAGCAGCCAATCCAGCGCGCTCCAGGCAAGAGCGCGCGCCGCGTGATTTCAGGAGGGGTGAACATGGCGGCCAAAGGCAACAAGATCTTCATCTCCTATCGGCGTGAGGATGCGGCGGACATCTCCGGCCGCATCCGCGACTGGCTTGTCCAGACCAAGCGCGCCGCGCGCGACGACATCTTCATGGACGTGACCGCGATTCTGCCCGGCGCTGATTTCCTGCAGGAGATCGAGAAGGCCATCAGCCAGTGCAGGGCGGTGGTTGTGGTCATCAGCCCGTCGTGGCTCAACCAGGTCAATAATCCTGATACCTCCTACGTCCGCCTGGAGGCGGAGTCGGCCCTGCGCCAGAATATCCCTGTCATCCCGGTGCTGGTCGGCGGCGCGCAGATGCCGCCCGCCGAGCGCCTGCCCGAAAGCCTGCGCCCACTCACGCGCCGCAATGCGCGGCAGGTTCGCGCTGACTCATTCGACTACGACATGGACTGGGTGCGCCGAGGACTCGGTGGTGGGCGTAACCCGCTGGGATCCTTGTCAAAGGGTTGGGTGGCGGCGGTTTCGGCGGTCGCGCTCGTGGCGCTGGGTCTTGGGGTGCTCAGCCAGACGCCGCAGGGCGCCTCCATCGTGCAGACGCTCCATGGCGCGGCTCCCACAGCGACCTGGACGCCAACGCCGACCATCACTCCGACGGTTAACACCGGCCCCACAGGCCAGGTAGTCACCATTGACGACGCCAACCCAGGCATCTCCTACGTGGGAACGTGGACCTCCCTCCAGGGCCCCACTTATGCTGTGTATGTGGATTCCACCGCTCATACGACAACGGAAGCGGGGGGCGCTTTTTCCTACACATTCAAGGGGACAGGCGTGACGTTCATCACCACCGAGGGTGTGGACTATGGGCATACGGCCATCTATATCGATGGATCGCTTGTGACAACGCTCGATTTGTACGCGAGCTCTCAGCAGAACCAGGTGGTTGTCTTCAACACAACCAATCTGGCTTATGGTACGCACACCTTCAGCGGCGATGTTGTTGACGGGCGTCTCACCGTGGACGCGCTGCAAATCAACGAGTGAGAAGTCCGACAGAGAGCGCAACATGCGGCCACAAGATGGCGTCGCGCTTGGCTCTCCCTTCGCAAATCTGGCCTTTCAATCGACCAGCGCCATGCGGCGGCCAGCGCGCAGTGACACAGGCGGCCGAGACAGCTGGCGCATGGCGCGTGGTCACCAACAGTGGCTTCCAAATGCTATCGGCAGGCTTTCCAGCCATCATCGCGACTTTGACCGAGCATACGGTGGAATAGCTCAGCCAAGAAACGTTGGCGCGCATACCATCACATGATAGTGTTGACTGTACGGAGGCGTAACGTTTCCAGCGCGGCGCGGGGACGCAAAAGCGAGGCCAACCATGCGGCGCCAACAGATACACCGATCGCCTGACCGCAGGGCTGCAATGTGGTCCATCATCGCCGTTCTTAGTCTCGGCTTGGCGTGGTGGATTATCGCGCGCGGGATCGCGTGCCCATCCTGTGGCTACAACCCGTTTATCACGGGAATCCCGGGCGCGTTGCTCGCGATTGTGGGTATTGGCGCGGCGATTATCGCGCTGGTTCGGGCGCTGCGGCTGGCGCGCAGCCGCGAGAGCGACCGCGCCGGCCTGTGGCTCCTGCTACTCACGCTGGCGGCCGCATTCATCTGTGGGGCGCTGCTCGAAAACCTCTGGAACGCGGATACCGTGATAGAGCTTGGCAAGACCACCGCGTCTCATAGCGTCTCCGCTCAGGCCGGCGGTCACTGGTGGCTGACCGCGTGGTCTGTGACATTGGCAATCACGGCTGTTTCGCTCGCGACGCTGGCAATCGACCTGTACTGGAGCAGGCGCCTGCCGTTGCGCATCGCCATGGGCGCCATTGTCGCCACTTTGGTCGTGTTGACCGCGATCTCATCCGCCACCGCTCCGGTCGCAGGGCAGACAGGCGCCGCGCCACAGCTCACGATCACCGAGGCCAGCGCTCCAGCGACTGACTGCCTTCGCGGGACCTATCCGCTCGTGACCATCGCCACCAGTGGTGGCGGCACGCTCGTCTGGTCAGCCCAGGCGGACCCAGCGACACCCGTGACCATCTCGCCCGCGAGCGGGGCGCTCGGCGCGGGCCAGCAACAAACGGTGACGGTGAGTGGCGTCTTCCATCCAACATCCGCTCATCCAGCGGTCGTAGTGACGTTCACGCCACATGGCGCCAGCGATCAGACCGCTAGCCAGGGAAGTCAGGCGGTCACGTTCTCCTGCTGAGCGCTCCGGGCGAGGTCAGGCCTACACCACCGCACGCGCCGCCGCGCGGCCCGCCGTCCGTCCGGAGAAGATGCAGCCGCCGAGGAATGAGCCTTCGAGCGCGTTGTAGCCGTGGACGCCGCCGCCACCGAAGCCGGCCACCTCACCCGCGGCGTAGAGGCCGGGAACCGGCTGGCCGTCCGCGCCAAGCACTCGCGCGTCGAGGTCAGTCTCCAGTCCGCCAAGCGTCTTGCGCGTCAGGATGTGCAGGCGCACGGCGATCAGCGGGCCAGCGGCGGGGTCGAGCAGGCGGTGCGGCGGAGCCGTGCGGATCAGGCGGTCGCCCAGGTAGTGACGCGCGCCACGGATGTGGGTGATTTGGGTGTCCTTGCTGAAGGGATTGGCCAGCTCGCGGTCGCGCGCGACCACCTCGCGGGCCACCGCCGCGTAGTCCAGTAGCGGCTCGGCGGTGAGCGCGTTCATCCCCGCGACCAGTTCCGCCAGCGTCGGCTTGACGACGAAGTCCGCGCCATGCTCTTTGAACGCCTCGACCGGGCCGGTCGCCTTCGATCCGACCGCGCGACCCAACACCTGGCGCCAGCTCTTGTTGGTCAGGTCCGGGTTCTGCTCAGAGCCGGAAAGCGCGAATTCCTTCTTGATAATCTTCTGCGTCAGGATGAACCAGCTATAGTCGTAGCCCGTGCGGCGCAGGTAGGCCAGCGTCGCCATCGTATCGAAGCCGGGGTAAAGCGGCGCGGGCAGCCGCTTGCCGCGCGCGTCGAGCCAGAGCGAGGAAGGGCCAGGCAGAATGCGGATGCCATGCAGCGGCCAGATCGGGTTCCAGTTCTGGATGCCCTCGGTGTAGTGCCACATGCGGTCGCGGTTGATGATCCGCCCGCCGGCCGCCGCGGTGATTGCCAGCATACGCCCGTCCACATGCGCGGGCACACCGGAGAGCATCGCCGCAGGCGGCGTCCCCAGCCGCTCCGGCCAGTTCTGGCGCACCAGGTCATGGTTGGCGCCGATGCCGCCGGAGGTGACGATCACTGCCTGAGCGGAGAAGGTGAACTCGCCCACGGCGACGCGCGCGCTTGCCTGTCCGCGCTCGATCCCGCTTGGCTCCAGGACCTCGCCGTGTACGCCATCCACCACGCCGTTGGTCACAGTCAACTCGTCCACGCGGTGGCGAAACGTGAAGGTTAGCTTGCCGCGCTGCTCCGCCGCGCGCACGCGACGGATGAATGGCTCCAGCACGCCGGGGCCTGTACCCCAGGTGACATGGAAGCGCGGGACGGAGTTGCCGTGGCCGCTGGCATTCCCGCCGCCGCGCTCGGCCCAGCCGACGACCGGGAACCAGGACATGCCCTGACTTGCCAGCCAGGGACGCTTCTCGCCGGCGGCGAAGTTCACATATGCCTCGGCCCACCGCCGCGGCCAGCGATCCTCCTCGCGGTCGAACTGCGCTGAGCCCATCCAGTCCTGCAGGGCAAGGTCACGGGAGTCACGAATGCCCATGCGGCGCTGCTCGGGTGAATCCACGAAGAACAGGCCGCCGAAGGACCAGAACGCCTGGCCGCCCAGGCTTTGCTCTGGCTCCTGCTCAACGATGATTACGCGCTTGCCAGCGTCCGTCAACTCCGCCGCCGCCACGAGTCCCGCCAGCCCCGCGCCGACGATGATCACGTCGGTATCCGTCGCGCTCTGCGCCATGCTCGATCTCCCACGCCAACACAACTGTCATGTCAAGTATAGTGAATGTGTGGCGCTGAGCACAGTTCGCCCGTCGCGCCGCCCACCTGTGGCGGATTTCACACTTCTTGCGCCGTGTTGCGTGCCATTATGTCGCCAACAGCGTTAGCGCGTTTGATCGTTTTGTTTCGCACGCTCTGCGACTTTCCCCTACGCCGCGCCACAGTGGCTCTCCCCAGGCATACCTCACGCCATACTCCGTTTTTCGCGTACGCTCTTCGCGCGGATTGGAGCTCACTATGCAGCCCGAAGACAGCCAGCCTGACGCATATCAGCCCAATGAGCCACAGCCGGACAAGACTCCGCAAACTGGAGAGGCCCCGCAACTCGCCACGCCTGCGGCCGGCCAGCCACGACCGGCCGCCGATTCAGGCGTCGCGCTTATCGCTCTGTCGCTCGCGACAATCGCTTGCTGTGGCGGGGCGAGTGGAGGTCTCTACTCAAACGTTCAAATGGCCGAAGCCGGGATTGGGCTTTTCCTGCCGGCGCTCGCCCTGGCAGTGTTGATGATCGTGCTTTTGATCCGGAATCTGCGACGCCGCGCGGTCGCTGACGATGCGCTATTGGTCTCGATCGGCGCGGCCATGGCGCTGGTCTTTCTCGTCTTTGAATCCGTGGCGGCCACCAGGACCAGCGATCCTAACAACTACCTCAGCCTGGGACCAAGCGCTTTGACAGGGCCATTCATCTTCGCCTATGTCGCGTTGCCCACGCTCGTCTTGCTCTATGAAACACTCTACAAGCGACGTGTGGCGTTTACTATCGCTGTGGGTGTGTTTATGTTCGTGTGCGTCGCGCTCGCGCTCACGACCGTAGTGGTCGACATGAACTGAACGATGTGGTGGCGGCGCCTCATACCCTTCCGCCTACTCATCAACCATCACCTGGCGCCTATATGGTCGCTTGCGATCGCTCACACTCAACGGTCTGGCGCCGCATTCGCTATGGTAAGACCTGTGCGCGCCTTGCTGTGTCTGCGCGCTCATGCGCGCAGACACAGCAAGGCGCGAGAAAGGACACTTATGGCGAAAGCGCATATCTGCCTGATCGAAGACGATGACGCGACGCGCCAGACCGTCCGCGAACTCCTTGAAGAAGAGGGCTACGAGGTCACCGAAGCGCCGGATGGCCTGGCGGGATGGACATTGCTGAATACCTCCACCCAGCGGATGGTCGTTGTGCTCGACCACCGGCTGCCCGCGATGGACGGCTGCGACCTGCTGGAGCTTGTCGCCCATGATGAGCGCCTGCGCGATCAGCACGCCTACGTCTTCATGACCGCCAGCCCGATAGCGGCCCAGGATGACTGCGAAAGCGCGATCAGCGACGTGAACGCCACCGTCATGGCCAAGCCATTCAATATTGACGAATTGGTCGAAGCGGTACACGAGGCGGAATCGCTCCTTCGCACTCCATCCAGCGGGAGTCCCGCCAACATGCCAGAGACGACGCAGTAAGTCGCATCGTCGATCCGCTGACGCCAGAAATGTGAGCTTGTTCACAGCGCGAATCGGCGCCACGGCGCATGATGGACCTGCTGCGGACGGCAGGATGGCCAGCCCGCGCATAGAGAATGGATGCGCACAGGATGAGACGCGGGCGGCGCTGGCTTGTCGCTGGAGGCGTGATACTCGCGCTATTGCTCGCCGGACTGACTCTGGGCGCGTCGCAACCATGGACGGCCAACCACTTCGGCTACGCGCTCGCGGGTCGCGATGGACTACCCACCTACGTATTCTTCTACGGCCGGCGTTACCACTCGCCGCAGGTCTGCGCGGGCGCGGGCTGGCGCCAGGCGGATATGGCCAGCCAGAATATCGCGCGCTGCTACACACAGGCAGACCTGACGCAGTTCAAGGCGTGGCCGCTGCAATCGGTCGGGACGATGTTCACCCTCTTCGGCGCCCCGCATGACCTCCTGCGCCCTGTTGGAAACGCTGGTTTGCCCGCGCCGATTATCATCGCCGACGGCCAGGACTGCTATGTAGTCTACCCGCTGGAGGGCGGCCCGTAGGAGCCCTCTCAACGCGCGGCTACGGTAGCCAGAATCAGCGGATAGACAACGCCGCGCTGGCGCTCGGTGCGCAACCCGGCGGCGGCGAAGATGCGCGCGCGGGTGACGGCCGGCTGGGCGCGCTCATGGAACATCAGCCAGCCCAGACCGCGGGGCGGGGCGAAGTCCACCAGGATGAAATGGCCGCCGGGGCGCAGGACGCGCGCGATCTCACGCACACCCGCTTGCTGGTTCCCCCAGTGGTGGAAAGACATCGTGGAAACCGCCAGGTCTATGCTGGCGTCGGGCAGCGGCAACGCTTCGGCCAGCCCGCGCTGGATGGTCGCGCCTGGCGTCAGCCGCCGCGCCGCCTCAACCATCCCTTCCGCCGGGTCCACGCCGAAGAGCGCGGCATCCGGCCAGCGGGCCGCGACGCCACGCAGCAGCCGCCCAGTGCCACAGCCAACGTCCAGCACGCTGGCGGGCGCGGGCAGACCAGCGGCGAGATCGAGCAGCGCGCGGTGAATCGGGATGAAGAGACGGCGCTGCATCCACGAGGCGTCATACGTCCGCGACCACTGCTCGAACTGCTGGACATCGCGGCTGTCGTAGGGAACCCTGGAAGCCATCGAGCGCGCTCCTGTCTGGCGGGTCTGGCCGCCTACCCTTGAAGGTACCACGCCGCGGTCGCTGGCGGCGCCGCGACGGCGCGCGGTACACTGGAGAGGGACTGGCGCGCGGGCGCTGGCTCGTATCATGGAGAGGGCGCGGAAGAATCCATGCGCGTGCGGATACGCTATTTCGCCTCGCTGCGTGAGGCGGCCGGGATGGCGGAGGAGACGCTCGACCTGCCAGACGGCGTCACCGTAGGGCAAGCGCGTGCGCTTGTCGCGGAGCGCAGCCACGCGCTGGCGGTCGCGCTTCCGCCCTGCATGGCCGCCATCAACCAGCGCTATGTCCCGGTTGACGCGCCACTGACGGAGAACGATGAACTGGTATTCATCCCGCCGCTGGGGGGAGGCTGAGCATGGCCGAGGAGGCCGCGGACGCCACGCGCGCCCTGCCCGCGCCGATCATCCGCATCACCGCTGAATCGCTGGACGGCGGGGCCACACGCGCGCTGGAGGCGGCGGTGACCTATGCCGGCGCGGGCGGCGTCGTCACCTTCGCCGGAGTCGTGCGTGATAACGCGCGCGGCAAGCGGGTTCGGTCGCTGGAGTATGACGCCTATCCAGAGATGGCGGAGCGCGAGATGCGCGCCATCGCCGCCGAGGTGGCGCAGCGCTGGCCGGAGTGCGCGCTGGCGATGGCACACCGCACCGGCCCGCTGGCGATAGGCGAGGCGAGTGTGGTCATCGTCGCCGCCTGCCCGCATCGCGGCGAAGCGTTCGAGGCCTGCCGCTACGCGATCGATGAGCTCAAATCGCGCGTGCCGATCTGGAAGAAAGAGTTCTATGAGGACGGCGAGGCGTGGGTCGAAGGCTAAGCGCGCCCGGATCCACGCAGGCGCGTCTTGTGGCCGCGAGGCTCTTGCAGCGCGAATGCATTGGCCCGTGTCACGTCGGCCCGCATCATGTCATTTACGCCATCAGGAGACAACACAGCATGAAATTCGGGGTCGTCGTCTTCCCCGGCACCTGGAGCGATAAAGATACGCTGCGCGCCTTCGGCCCGGTGATGGGTCATGAGGCGGTGGCGATCTGGCATGAAGATACCGACCTGCAGGGGTGCGACGCTGTCATCCTGCCTGGCGGCTTCTCGTATGGCGACTACCTGCGCGCCGGGGCGGTAGCGCGGTTCGCTCCCGTGATGGGCGCGATCAAGTCGTTCACCGAGCGCGGCGGCCTGGCGCTGGGCATCTGCAATGGCTTCCAGATCCTGCTGGAAGCGGGGCTGCTGCCGGGCGCCATGCAGCGCAACGCGAGCCTGGAATTCCGCTGCCAGTGGACGCATCTGCGCGTCGAGAATGCCGAGACCCCCTTCACGCGGCTGATGCGGCCAGGCCAGGTCATCCGCGTTCCCATCTCGCACGGCGAGGGCAACTATTACGCCGATGACGCGACGCTCGACGCGCTGGAGGCTAGCAACGGCATTCTCTTCCGCTACAGTGAGCCCAACGGGGAGCTAACCAGCGCCGCCAACCCGAATGGCTCGCGCCGCAATATCGCCGGGATCATCAACCCCGCGCGTACCGTGGCGGCGATGATGCCGCATCCTGAGCGCTGCGTTGAGGCGCTGCTAGGCGGCGAAGATGGCCGGCTGGTCTTCGGCTCAATGATCGCCGCGCTGACCGAGAAGCGCGAAAAGCTCGTCGCTCGCTAGCGGCGGCGGGAACAAGCGAGCGACCTCGCCCTCAGCGCCTCTCCTTATGCAGGAAGAGGGGAGTCTGCCCGCGCACCACAAGGAGCCAGCGCCCATGTCACCCCCTGACTCGCGCGATCCGCGATTCCTCCAGGCGGCCGAAATCACAACGGCGACCTATGACCAAAAAGCAGAGGACTACGCCACGCGCAATGAGGAGCAGCCGGAGTTCTGGTCCGAGCGCATGGAGCGGTTTGTGGAGGTGATGGAACAGGCGCTGGAGGAGCGCCCCATTGCGGATATCGCCAGCCTCGGCCGTCCTGGAGACGACATCGCCCTCGAAGACTATCTGGCGTTTGTCCCGGTATTGGACGCGGGCTGTGGCCCGGGGCGCGACGCGCGCCTCCTGGCGGCGCGGAACCTTCCCGTACTGGCGGTAGACCTCTCGCAGGGCATGTTGGACGCGGCAGGCGAGCGCACTGCGCGCCGCTTGCCCAAGGGGGCCATCCGCTACGCGCTGATGGATCTGCGACGACTGGAACTCCCCGATGGTTGCGTCCGTGGCGTCTGGTGTTCAGCCTCTTTACTGCATGTGCCTCGCCGCTCGGCGGAGCGCGCCATAGCGGAGCTGGCGCGCGTGGCGCGGCCGGACGCGCCCATTGCGCTCTTCCTCAAACGGCGCAAGCCTAATGAAGCGGTGGAAGCTTACGAGCCCTATCCCGGCGAGAATCCGGAGAATCTCACCCGCTACTACACGTTCTATACCGAGGATGAGGTCGCCGCGCTGCTCACCAGGGCCGGGCTGGACCGAATCGAGACACGCGTCAGCGACAAACGCGTCTCCCCCACCGACCACGCCTGGATCTGCGCCCTTGCGCGCAAACGCTAGAGAGACTCGCCGGCCACTCCGCCCGCCCAATGGCCCATGATGGCGACGCGCGCGAGGTCATCAGGTATACTGTGACGCAGGCGCAGCGCCCAGCCCGGCTCATGGGGGACATACCGAGGGCGCGCCGCGTCATACCGCGCGCCCCACGCGATGGGCGCGCTGTGTCTGAGATCATCACTTGTCTGGATAACAGGGAGCGAGCGTGACATACTCCCCCCGCCCGCGCACGAAAGCGCCAAACACCGTCCGGCTAGAGGACCAGCAGCTACCTGAGCGTGAGGTCGCATTCTATACACCGCGCGCTGGTGACTGGCTGTTGCTGGGAGTGCTCGTGGTGGCGCTGCTGGGCATCGGCGCGCGTGTCTGGTCGCAACTGGGCTGGGGCGATCCTGTCGGGCGGGCGATCTTCTTCGGCCTGCTCTTGATGGCGATCTACTGGCTAGCGCTCGTCTACACCTTCAAGCTCTCCCTCTCGGCGCGCGTCGGCCCGCAAGGCATGGCGATCGTGCGCGGCCCCTGGCGTGTGGAGCTCCGCTGGAGCGAGATCACCCGCCTCATGGAGCGGCCACAGGTATCGGGCGGCCGCCGCTACCGCTGGGTGGTGGCGCTGGCGCGCGATGGCCGCCGCATCCAGGTGCGCGAGGACGCTCTCCTCGATTATGAGCGCTACCGGCGAGAGGTCTATGAGCGCTACCGCCTCTGGCGCGACCACGGGGGGACATGGGGCACGACCGGCGGCGGCCCGTTCATCGCGCGCGAATCGGTCAGCGGGTACGCGGGCTGGTGGGCGCTCGCGGCGCTAATGGTGGCCCTCCTGGGCGTCTACCTGGCGCTGCTGATTCCTACGGGCCTGGTCGCGGGTCTCGCGCTGCTGGGGCTGACACTCCTCAGCCTGTTCATGGTGCTCATTGTCTTCGTCCAGCGGCGGGTCTACTCACTGGACGGGCGCATGATCGAGAGCAAAGGCGCGATCGGCCGCGTTCAGCTTACCTGGCGCGAGGTCTCGAAAGTCGAGCGCACCCGCTTTCCGGCGGGTGGCGTTATCCTGGCGGCCGTCGCCGCTGGGCGCCTGGCCCTGCGGCTGGCCTCGCGCGGTGACGGTGGGATTCGCAGCTTCGCCTGGTCGCCGCGCGTGCCGGAGTACGTGACGCTGCGCGGCGGCGGGCGGCGGGCGCGCATCCGTCTCCACCACCTCGCCCAGCCGGAAGAGTTACTGGCCTGGATCGAGTATTACACGGGTCTGCGCCGCGCGGGTACCCCGCGTCCAGAAGCGGCCACCGCGACCGGCGCGCAGACGGCTCCGCGCCGCGCGCCCGCGTCCTCGGGCTCTTTGCGGCAGCCCGCGACGCCGATAGCGTCGGTGGTGGAGGAGCGCGCGCCCGACCTCTCCAGTCCCACTGGCCCGATAGACCCGTGGGGCGGCGGCCGCCGTGGCGACGTGGTGGACGCGCCAGTTGAAGGCCCGCGTGAGCGGATCCCGGAGCCACTCTTCCGCGGCGCGCCGTCGGGCGCCAGCTTCCAGGAACGGGCGGGCCTCGATCAACCGCCAGAAACTCCAGCAGCCACAGGGGTCGATAGCGAGGCCTGGCTGCGTGAGACTGGGGCGCTACTGAGCATGAGCGGCGCCCCCACCGCGCCGCTTGACGACCAGGCGGCGGCCCCACCACTCACAGCGGACCAGCCACGACCGGCCATGCCTGAGCCAGTGACACCACGGTCACCCCAGTTCATTCGCCGGCCAGGCTTCCCGCGACGGGCGCCCGCTCATCCGCCGATAGGGCAACCGCCGGCCGGGAAGCCGCCGGCTGGGCAGCCGCAGGTGAACCCGCGCTCCACGAAGCCTACGCTGCCCGACGCGCCCGTGCCTTCGCCGTTCGCGCCGTACAACCCCGATATGCCGCGCGAGGAGCCATCCGCGCTACCCATGCGGCAGGTCGTGGAGGCCGCGCCCGCGTCGCATCCTGCCATGGTGGAGGCCGAGCGCACGGCGACCGCTCCGGTCAGCATGCCGCTGACCCAACCCCCAGACGATGACGATGTGGAGTTCGAGGGTGATGAGGGTGAGGACTGGACGGACTACGAGACACCCGAAGAGCCCGCTCCCTGGCTGAAGGAGGGCTGGCAGCCGCCCGTCCTTCCGCGCTTTGGCCCGCAGGCCCAAGCAGAGCAGGAGAATGGACCGGGCGATCGCTAGCGCGGCGCGCCGCGCCGCGCCGCGCCGCGCCGCGCCGCGCCGCGTCATACACGAAACGAGAGGAGCCACCTGTGACCGCGCCACGCACTGCCGCCACGCGCGGCGCGCCACTGTGGGCGCGCGTATTCTGGAAGGCCCATACCGCGCTCTATCGCGCTACCGATGGCGTCATCGGTCACTCGCTGGTGATCCAGCGCACGCTGCTGCTCACCACCACCGGGCGCAAGAGCGGCGAGCCGCGCACCCGCGCCATCACCTACTTCTCATTCCCCAATCTGGATGGCGCGCTGGCGCTGGTCGCCTCGAACTGGGGCAGTGACGCGCAGCCCGCGTGGTATTTCAACCTGCTCGTCCACCCTGAAGCGCAGGTCCAGCTCAAGCGCGAGCGATTCCCGGTCGTCGCCCGCGTCGCCTCTCCCGAGGAGCGCGCGCGCCTCTGGCCGCAGGTCGTCGCCGCCAATCGCCAGTACGCCCGTTACCAGGCCGGAACGTCCCGCGAGATCCCGATTGTCCTCCTGCGCCGCGCCAGCTAACCGAGCCGCCACCATGCGCATGTGTTCGGAGGAACACAACTCCTCTGCTCTACGTCTTCCCTATGTCACATCATTCCCTGCCTGGCGACATAACAGGATGGGCGAGATAGGCGCGCTGTGGACGCCTATGTAGCGAACGGGAAGGATGATCTCTATGCGTCGGATGTCTGGCCTAGAAATGCGTATCTCGTTCATGACCTTGGCGGCGCTGGCGACCTTGACACTTGCTGGGTGTAGCGGCGCTGGCGCCGCGAGCGCCCCCACCCCGGCCACAACCGTGGCGACGGTGATCAGCAACCCGACCGCGACCGCCGCGGCGACGTCCCAGCCAACTTCAAGCCCTGGCTGCGACGGGTCATTCGCCGGCGCGGCCTTCGATGGGATGCTCGTAGGAAGCACGGCCTATATGGGCAATACGGCGTATCCTGAAGGCCGGGTACCCGACAGCGCGCCACTCGCGCCGTACAATACGAACAGCTTCAATGGCAGCGGCGCGCCCACAGATGTGCAGGTCAACCCCATCGTGGACCAGAATTCTGGGGGGTACGTCATTGTACTGTGCAACACCTCAGGCCATACGCGGCGCATAGATGGGGTCACGGTGACGCTCGCCACGCTGACGCCATTTACCGGCGCGCTCAGAATCTGGAAGCCCTGCGTGAGCTCCTATGATGCGCAGGGACACAAGGTGATCACCGCTGGCTGCGGCGGCGCCAACATCCAGAATGACTACATGCGCGCCAGCTTCCCCAGCGGGGCCGGAGCAGGCGCGATGGCCGTCGCCAGGATGGTCGAAGTCAGCCCGGCGCTCGATCCGGTCCTGGGTCCGCTACCCGTTACACTCCAGCCCAATCAGCGACTGAGCATTGACGTCGTGATGACAGGTCTGACGGGCCCCGCGACGTATGGCTTCTCGTTCGCGCTGAGTGTGGATGGCGCCGCGCCCCGGGTTGTCGCGACCTCACAGCCGACGCTGCTCGCGCCGCCGACTCAGACGTGGAACGGCGAGAACTGCCAAGCGCCCACCATGCAAGCCATGATGCCATCGTCTGGGTTCTTCGTCTGCCCGCCCGCCAGCTAGTCTGCTAGCGCGCGGCTACGGCTGCCCGCCGGATGAGACTGGCGCGCAGAGGTCGAGGATGCGCCGCTTGAGGGCGGCGTTGACATGGGCGGGGAAATGGCGATCGATGAAGGCGAGGATGGCCAGTGCGGACTCCACGCTGCGCTCGTAGCCTTGCGCGAACTGGGGCAGCAGAGCGGCGGTCTGCGGGTAGCGCGCCTCATAGCGCCGCTCCAGCGCGAAGGGGTCGGCGCTGGCGGCCGCTGCAGGCTCGATGCGCGCGGAAAGCTCGATGAGGCGGTCAACGGCGTGCGTCTGGATGAGGCGCATGGCGGAAAGCCGCTCGCCGCGCCGGTAGCGGGTTAGACCGACGTAGAGGTTGGTCAGGATCTCACCGGTCAGCCACTCGACGGCTGGCGGCTCTGGCGCTGGCGGCTCCGGCGCGCGCGCGAGCAAGGCGTCGCAGTCGAAGCCGCTGGTTTGCCACACTACGCGGGCTCCATGCGCGGGAATATGCCCAAGCTCGTCTGGAATGAAGACGGCGAACTCGGCGTAAACGCCATCGGCGAAGAGGACCTTGTCGCCGTCGCGGGTGTTGGGGAATGCGAAGGCGATGGGATGGACGCGCGCGAGCCACACGAGGTCGCCGATAAAGCGCTCCTTGAAGCCCGGCTGTACGATGGCGAAGAAATCGAGGTCGGAGTACACATCCAGCCGCCCAAGCTCGGCGCCGACGGAGCCCAGCCCGATCAGCGCCAGCGCGTGGCCACTCTCCGCGAGCGACGCGCCAATCGCGTCGAGACGTTCGAGCAGCAGCGCCGCCCGTGACTGTGGCTCCATGCCGTCTCCCTCGCTCAGATCAAGCGCCTGGCCGCGCCTCAGATGCCGCGGTAAGCCGGGCGCTCATAGCCCGGGCGCGGGCCGCTGTAGTCCGGCGCGAAATGCTCGGCGGTCACTACCGTCTTGATGTTGCCGCGCACGTTGAACTCACCCACCACCCGCATCCACTTCGGGCTGAGCGCCGCCAGCAGGTCATCGAGGATGACGTTGGTCGCGCCTTCATGGCTGATCGCGCGGTCGCGGTAGCCGTTGATGTAGAGCTTGAGGCTCTTCAACTCGACCACGCTCGGCCCGGGCGCGTAGTCAATGACGATCGTGGCGAAGTCGGGGAAGCCAGAGCGCGGGCAGACGCAGGTAAACTCCGGAATCTCGAAGTGAATGATGTAATCGCGGCCCGTATAGGGATTGGGCCACGGCTCCAGCCGGTTGGTGGCGATCTCTTCCTTGCCGTAGACGCCTGGAACGCGTCCCTTCCCGGCTGACTTTGACGTGGCCATGTATGGGTTTCTCCCTGTGGCGATTGGATTATCCAGCGGGGCCAGCTTCATGGCCACGCGAGGCGTACTGGCCACTCTGACTCCCCTCTCTCCGTGGGACAGCGTCAAGGGGTGAGGGCCAGCGCCCATCACGCTATTGTATCGCATACCACCGACCATGCAATTCGCGCTCCGCCATCCTTTGCAGGCGGCCCCGGCAATGGGGGCTATACATGGGGTTCCGGCTACGGCATACTGGCGGAGAACAGGATTTCGACGGTTCTACAGCGCCATCCCCTCTGGTGGAAGGAGACGCCGCGCATGCCAGCCATATCCGCTGAGCAGGTCCTCGCGCTCACGCCCGATACCGCGTCCGCGCAGGCGGGCCGCAAGCTGGCCGCGCCGCGCCACTGGAAAAGCGTGGGACGTGATGACGCCGGGCTCTGGGGCGAATGCCTGGGTAGCGCGCTGTATCAGGTCAAGATAGATCTCGCCAACCTGACCGTCGCCTGTAGCTGTCCCAGTCGCAAATTCCCCTGCAAGCACGGTATCGGCCTGCTCCTTCTCGCCGCCGATGACACTGTTCCCACCACGCAGCCGCCAGAGTGGATGAGCGGCTGGCTGACCAAGCGCGCCGCCAAGGCCGCGCTCAAGGCGGCCGCGCCCAACACTGACACGCCCGTCCAGCCCGCCGACGCCACGGATGACGCCCCCGCGCGGGCCGCCGCCGACAAGGTCGCGTCCAGGCGCATCGAGAAGCGCCAGCGGCTGATGGCGGGCGGCTTCGACAATCTCGATCTCTGGCTGAGCGACCTGATGCGCAACGGCATCGCCGGGCTGGAGGTCAAAGGCGCCAGCTTCTGGGAAGCGCAGGCCGCGCGCATGGTGGACGCGCAGGTCCCCGGCGCGGCCAACCGCCTGCGCCGCATGGCAGGCATCCCCGGCTCCGCAGCGGACTGGCCAGAACGGTTGCTGGCCGAGCTTGGCAAGCTTGCCCTGCTCTCTCAGGCCTGGAGGTGTCTGGACTCGCTCAGTCCGGCGCTGCGCGAGACGGTGCGCCAGGTGGCCGGATGGGCGCTGAGCGCCGAGGAGGTAGACGCGCGCGGAGAACTGGTCAGCGACGGCTGGCTGGTCCTGGGGCAGTGGGTGGACGACAGCGAGCGCATCCATGTCCAGCGCACATGGCTGCTGGGCGAGCGCAGCCAGCGTCCCGCCGTCATCATGCAGTACTCGCCCTCCTTCGGGACCTTCGCTGAGGTCTATCTCCCTGGCTCTAGCCTGACCGCCGACCTGCGCTACTGGCCCGGCGCATACCCTCTGCGCGCCAAAATCGTCACGTCCGGCCAGGCGGATAAATCCGCGGCTACGGGCCCGGCGGCCGCGAAGCCCGCCTTCGCGAACTGGGACCCGGCAAGTTACACGCGGGTCGAAGGGCTTCTTCAGGCCTATGCCGGAGGGTTGGCGTGTGATCCATGGCTTGGGCGCCTGGGCGGCGTGTTGCGCGGAGTGACGCCGACGCTGACGCCGGAGGGCGACTGGCGGCTGCTAGACGCCGATGGCGACGCGCTGCCGCTGGTCGCGCGCGAGCATTGGCGGCTGCTGGCCGTCTCTGGGGGCCAGCCGGTAGATGTGATGGTGGAGTGGAATGGCGAGACGCTGCTGCCGCTAGGCGTCATCGCCGTCGGGACATATACCCCGCTGACGGAGGCGCGCGCATGACGGCGACCCGCCCCAATTCGCTGACCGCGCAGGCGCTGGCCGGTCTGGCGCACAGCCCAAACGCATCTCCCACCACCGGCGCGCCAGTCGATGGCATTCCGCTGCCGGGCGAGGACGCGGGGCGAGATCTGCTGCTGCGCGCGGCTGAATCCGCCATCTACCACGCGGCGGGACGCCTGCCCGCGCGTGGCGTCGCGCCGCTGGAAGCCGCGAAGACGGAGGAGCGCCCAATCTGCCCGCCCGACGCCGCCGCGCTGATCGAAGGCCTCGTCGTCACCGGGCGCGACGACCTGCTGCTGGAAGCCTGCGCGCGGATGGAGCGGCGCGGCGAGTTGCTGCCACCCACGCTGCTGCCACTCACCCTCAAGAAGGCGCGCGCCTTCGCCACCAACGAGCTGCGCGCCGCGCTGGGGCCGCTGGCGGGAGAGCGCGGACGCTGGCTGGCGAGCCACAATCCCGAATGGTCGTGGCTGCTGGAGCGCACGCTGCCCGGCGTGCGCGATGCCCTGCCGCCCGACGCCGAGACCATCTGGCAGGAGGGAACGACAAGGCAGCGGATCGCGCTGCTGGGTCGCCTGCGCACTCAAGACCCGGCGCTGGCGCGCGATTGGCTCGAGGGCGTCTGGAAGAAGGAGAAGGCTGAGACCCGCGCCAGCATGCTCGAAACCTTCGCCACCGGTCTCGCGCCCGACGATGAGCCGCTGTTAGAGGCAGCGCTAGACGACCGTGGCGAGCGCGTGCGCGCCGTCGCCGCGCGCCTGCTCACCGATCTTCCGGCATCGGCGCTGGCGCTGCGTCTCCGCGACCGCGCCAACGCCGCCATCACCTTCGATGGCGCGGCGCTCGACGCCGACCCACCCGCCGCGATAGACGGCAGCTGGGCGCGCGACGGTCTGCCTACCCAATCCATCTCGAACAAGAATGGCCAGCGCGCGTTCTGGCTGGCGGCGCTCCTTGAGCGCGTACCGCCAGCGCACTGGACAGAGCGCTTTGGCGTGGCGCCCGCCGCGCTTATCGCCGCCAGCGCCGCATCGAAATGGCGCGCCAGCATCCTGGAAAGCTGGAGTACCGCGACAACCAGCTTTCAGGCTCGCGACTGGGCGCTCGCCCTATGGGACGCCCTGCTCGCAATGCCTGACAAAGAGATTGCGCAGATGGACGCGGACCGCGCCAGCTATTGCCGACCGCTCGCGCCGCTGCTGCCGCCCGCCACATTGGACGCATTCGTCCTGCGGGTGCTCGCCGCGCCTGACACATACGCGGATATGGGTCTTCGGGCGGCGCTGGACCTCTTGCCGCGCCCGTGGAGCGTCGCCGTGGCCCAGGCTTACCTCGACGGCCTGCGCGCCTTCGCGGTCGTCACTGACACCAAGGCGCGCGCCACCGACCCATGGGATACCACGCTCAACGACGCGGCGCTGGCGATGCCGGAAACCGCGTTCACGGTGGCGCGCGAACCCATCGCCGTTCCCGAAGCCCAGAACCCCTACAGTAGCCGCTTCAAGAACCAGCTGAACGCGTTCGCCGAGACCATCCGCCTGCGCGAGCGCCTAGTGAAAGTGTTGCCGCTATGACCACTCTCCCAAACGTCCTCCGCCAGCACGCCGAGACGCAGTACGCTGAGGAACTGGCCGAGCTGGCCAAAGCCGACGACCGCCAGCGCCCGCCGAACTGGAAGCTCTCGCCCTGGGCCGTGCGCACCTACCTGCTCGGCGGCACGCTACCCAATGGCTTCGCGGTCTCGCCCAAATACATCGGCTCGGCCCGGTTGATGGAGATCGCCATCGCCACGCTGGCCACTGACCGCGCCCTGCTGCTGTATGGCCTGCCCGGGACAGCGAAATGTGTCAAACACGACATGCTGATTCTGGATACGCGGACGGGGAAGCGTGTAACTGTTGCTGAAGCATGCAAAACGCGGGATGTTGAGGTGGCTACACTAGATGGTGAGTATCATCTCAAGTCGCAAGCGCCGAGCGACTACGTGGATAACGGCGTTCGCCCATGCTATCGCGTTACGACACATCTAGGGCGAGAAATCGAGGTGACGCTCAACCATCCATTCCTCACAATGGATGGTTGGCAACCACTTGAAAAACTCGAAGTGGGCAGCAGAATCGCCCTTCCTCGTGCGTTGCCATATTTTGGGACAGCAGAAACAAGTGACGCGCACGTCAAGTTGCTTGGGCACCTCATTGCTGAAGGTACGCTCACTCAAGAGCTACCGTACTTCTCTAACACTAATCCTGAGATGAAAGAGGATTTCAGTAAGGCGGTTATTGAAGCTTTCCCCAGCCTCCAGGCGCATTGGTATCCTGACGGTAGGACGTGCAGCGTTTCGGGAGGCATGCGCGGCGGAAAGACCACGAATCCCTGCACACAATGGCTGCGCGATCTGGGTCAGATGGGGACTAACTCAGGGACCAAATTCATTCCCGATTTGGTTTTTACGCTGCCCAAACGGCAGGTTGCGCTCTTCCTCAATCGCCTGTTCAGCGGCGATGGGTTCCTTCACATCCGTGAGACGCCGAAGAAACAGGCCACCATTGACTACGCCAGCAAATCGAGGCGGCTGATACAGGGCGTGCAACACTTACTATTGCGCTTTGGCATCAACGCGCGTGTCCGCCGTCTATCGAGCGGGCACTACCGCCTGTTCATTCATGGAACTGACCAGTGTCGCACGTTCCTCAATGAGATTGGACTCTTAGGGCGGAAGTATATCCAAGAAGCGAACGCTTTTTTGGCGTCTTTCAAGGGAACTGTTAATCCCAATCTCGATACTATCCCACAGCAAATATGGTCGCGTCTCCAAAGCGCCGCTGTAACCGCAGGATTTGCCAGTGTGGGGACCTTGTTGCAGGCCGACATAAATCAGCGCAAACTTGCAGCAAGCGCCTCAGTACGCCCACATCAGAGCATTTCACGTTCACGCTTACTTCGCCTTGCGCGACTTGCGAATAGTGAGGAACTTCGCCAACTTGCCGCGAGCGACATCTATTGGGATGTCATCGTCGCAATTGAACCAATCGGTGAACACCAAGTCTATGACTTGAGCATGGCCGATACTCACAATTTCGTAGCGAATGACTTCATCATTCACAACAGCTGGGTGGCCGAGCATCTGGCGGCGGCGATCTGCGGCGAGTCCACGCTGCTGGTGCAGGGGACGGCGGGGACCGATGAGGCGGCGATCCGCTACGGCTGGAACTACGCGCGGCTGCTGGTCGAGGGGCCGTCGGAGACCGCGCTGGTCGTCAGCCCGATCATGCGCGCGATGCGTGAGGGCAGGATCGGGCGCATCGAGGAACTGACACGCATGCCAGCCGAGGTGCAGGATGCGCTGATCACCATCCTCTCCGAGAAGACACTGCCTATCCCTGAGCTGGATAGTGAGGTCCAGGCGAGCAGGGGCTTCAACCTCATCGCCACCGCCAACAACCGCGACAAGGGCGTCAATGAGCTCACCAGCGCCCTGCTGCGGCGCTTCAATACCGTCATCTTGCCCGTGCCGGAGACGATGGACGAGGAGGTCGAAATCGTCGAGCGGCGCGTCGCCCAGTTGGGCCAGGCGCTGGAGCTGCCCGCCGAGAAGCCCGCGCTGGACGAGATCCGCCGTATCGTCACCGTCTTCCGCGAATTGCGCTCTGGTATGACGCTGGACGGCAAGACCAAGCTGAAGACCCCCAGCGGTACGCTCTCCACCGCTGAGGCGATCTCAGTGATGGGCGCCGGGCTGGCGATGGCCGGCTACTACGGCGACGGCGCGCTCAAAGCGGACGATCTGGCCGCCAGCCTCACCGGCGCCATCGTCAAGGATCCTGTGCAAGACCGTGTCGTCTGGCTGGAATACCTGCAAACGGTTGCCAAGGAGCGCGAAGGCTGGAAAGATCTCTACCGCGCCTGCCATGAGGTTCTCTAGCCATGACCGTCACGTTCTTCGGCGTCCGCCACCATGGCCCCGGCTGCGCGCGGGCGCTGGCCCTGGCGCTGGCGCAACTCGACCCGGATATCGTCCTGGTCGAAGGCCCACCCGACGCCGCCGAAGTCCTGCCGCTTCTCGCCCGCGCCGAGATGACGCCGCCGGTCGCGTTGCTGGTCTACGCGCCCGAGGCGCCCGCGTGCGCTGTCTACTTCCCACTGGCGCGCTTCTCCCCGGAATGGCAAGCGCTGACCTACGCCCACGCCCACAGCGTTCCCGCCCGCTTCATAGACCTGCCCCAGGCCATGCAGTTTGCCCAGGGGCCAGAAGAGTCAGAGTCCAACGGCGCGGTGGAAGCGCCGGCGGATGCTGAGCCCGACGATGAGCCAGCGCAAGCGGCCGGCGCGGTGGCTCCCGTCCAGGCGCCAAACCCTGGACAGGCCACGCCGCAGACGCCTGACCCGCGGGACGACCCGCTGGCGCTGCTGGCGCAGGCCGCGGGCTACGACGACCATGAGCTCTGGTGGGAGCGCCAGATCGAGCAGCGCCACGACATTTCCGGCTTTTTCGAGTCCATCCTGGAAGCGATGACCGCGCTGCGCGACGGAGCGTCACCACGCGACGAGCGCGAGGCGCGGCGCGAGGCGCACATGCGGCAAAGCATCCGCGCCGCCGCGCGCGAGGGCTACCAGCGCATCGCCGTCGTCACCGGCGCCTGGCATTCGCCCGCCCTGCGCGACCTCGACGCGAAGGGCGCGCAGGCCGCCGACGCGGCGCTGCTCAAAGGCCTCAAGCAGATGAAAGTCGCCGCGACGTGGGTTCCCTGGACGAACTCACGGCTGGCCTATCGGGGCGGCTACGGCGCGGGCATCACCTCGCCCGGCTGGTATGAGTACCTCTGGGACGCGCCGGATGGCGCCCCCGCCCGCTGGCTGACGCGCGCGGCGCAGACGTTGCGCGCCGAGGGCCTGGATATCTCCTCCGCCAGCGTCATCGAGGCCGTGCGGCTGGTTGGCGCGCTGGCCGCCCTGCGCGACCTGCCAATGCCCGGCCTGACCGAGCTGCATGAGGCGACACAGACCGTCCTCTGCCACGGCGAGGCCGCGCGCATGACGCTCATCCGCGACAAGCTGGAGATCGGCGAACGCATGGGCGCGGTCCCTGAGGACACGCCGACTGTCCCGCTGGCCCGCGACCTGGCGGCGCAACAGAAACGCCTGCGCTTCCCACCATCCACCGCATTCAAGACCCTCGACCTCGACTTGCGCGAAGAGAGCGCGCTGGCTCGCAGCCACCTGCTGCGGCGCCTGGCGCTGCTCGGCGTACCGTGGGGCAAGCCGCAGCGCGGCTACCGGCTGGCAGCCGGGACGTTCCATGAACTGTGGCAGGTCCAGTGGCAGGTAGAGTTCGCCGTCGCGCTGATCGAGGCCAGCATCTGGGGCAACACCATCGAGCGCGCCGCCACCGCCCGCGCCACGGCCCGCGCTGACGAGGCCAGCGACTTGCCCGAGTTGTCCGAGCTGCTAGACGCCGTGATGCTCGCTGGGCTGCCTGACGGTGTCGCGGGGGTCCTGGAGCGCGTCCACGCGCAAGCCGCCGCCGCGACAGACGCCCACCACCTGCTCAACGCGCTACCGCCGCTGGCGCGCATTGCGCGTTACAGCAACGTGCGCGGCGCGCGGGCCGGCGAGGTGCGCCCGGTCTACGACGCGCTCTTTGAGCGCGCGCTGATCGCGCTGCCCAACGCCTGCCTCGCGCTTGACGATGACGCCGCCACCACGATGGTGGAATCCATTGGCGCCGCGCACGACAGTGTGGCGCTGCTGGATGACGCCGGGCAGCGCGCGGAGTGGGTGACCACGCTACGCGCGCTGACGACTCGCGACGGCGTTCACCCCCTCGTGCGCGGGCGCTGTGCGCGGCTGCTTTTGGAGCTGCGCACGCTGGATGGCGAGGGGCTACGGCGGCTGGCCGGGCTGGCGCTCTCGCCCGCTGTCCCCGCGCCGGAGGCCGCGGCGTGGGTCGATGGCGTCGTGCGCGGCCCGGCGCTGACGCTGCTGCTGCAGGACGGCCTCTGGCTGGCGCTGGACGACTGGCTGGTCGAGCAATCGCCCGAGACGTTCATCGCCCTGCTGCCGCTGCTGCGCCGGACTTTCTCCGGCTTCCAGCCGCCCGAGCGCCGCGCGATGGGCGACATGGTCCGTGAGTTGCGCTCTGGCGGCGCGAGGCGGCCCGGCGCGGCGGACGTCGCGGTCGCGGTGGATGAGGCGCGGGCGGCGCTGGTTCTGCCCGTCCTGGCGCAGCTTCTTGGAGGAGGCCCCGCATGAGCGAGCGCGTTACATCTCCCCTATCCCCGGCCGAAGCCGAGCGGCTGCGCCGCTGGCGGCTAGTCCTAGGCGCTGAATCGGACGCCCAGGCCGCGGGACAATCCCGCAAAGGGCGGGGCGCGGGAGACTTGAGCGACTTCGATCTGGGTATGGATCGCGCGCTGGCGGCGCTGTATGATAGCGGGCGCTCCGCCGGGCTAGGCGGCTCCTCGCCTAACGTCGCGCGCTGGCTGGGCGACATCCGCTCCTACTTCCCCAGCTCCACCGTGCGCGTCATGCAGCGCGACGCCCTCGATCGCCTGAACCTGACCCAGATGCTGCTGGAGCCGGAGATGCTGGCTGAGGTCGAGCCCGACGTCCATTTGGTCGCCACGCTGCTCTCGCTCAGCCGTGTCCTGCCTGAGAAGACCAAAGACACCGCGCGGCAGGTCGTGCGGCGGGTGGTCGAGGAGCTGGAGCGCAAACTGGCGAGCGCGATGGTCCAGGCGGTGCGCGGCAGCCTCAGTCGCGCCACGCGCACCAACCGCCCGCGCCCCAGCGAGCTGGACTGGGACCGCACCATCCGCGTCAATCTCAAGAACTACCAGCCCAGCCTGAAGACGATCATCGCCGAGAAGCTGGTCGGCCACGGGCGCAAGCGCTCCTCACTGCGCGAAATTATCCTTTGCGTGGACCAGAGCGGCTCGATGGCCACCTCGGTGGTCTATAGCGGCGTTTTCGGCGCCGTGCTGGCCAGCCTGCGCGCCGTCTCCACGCGCATGGTGGTCTTCGATACCACCATTGTAGACCTGACCGAAGACCTGCAGGACCCTGTTGACCTGCTCTTCGGCACGCAGCTTGGCGGCGGTACCGACATCAACCGCGCGCTAACCTATTGCCAGCAGCTCATCACGCGCCCGCCACAAACCATCGTCGTGCTGATCACCGACCTCTATGAGGGCGGCGACGCCAAGGGCATGTTGCGCCGCGCGGCGGAAATCGTCGCCAGCGGCGCGCAGATGGTCTGCCTACTGGCGCTCAGCGACCACGGCGCGCCAGGCTACCATGGCGAGCACGCGGCCGCGCTGGCCGCCCTTGGTGTCCCCTCTTTCGCCTGTACGCCCGACCTCTTCCCCGACCTGATGGCCGCCGCCATCCAGCGCCAGGACCTCACCCAGTGGGCGACGAAGCATGACATCGTCGTCGCGCGCGGCGAGGAAGCAGGCTGAACGGCTGTGCTATGATGCTGGTAGGACGCTCATATGACGATGGAGGCGCCAAACAGACCATGAGTCATGCATCCACAGTGAGTCCAGTAGAGGAAGTGGCGACGTTTTTCGCACGAGGCCCTTCCCCCGAGGACATCGCGCGCTTTCATCTCTCCAAAGGCGCACAGAAACTGATCGAGCGCCTGCTCGACAAAGAAGATGACGGAACCTTGAGCATAGAGGACAAGCGGCAACTCGACGAACTTCTCATCCTCAACGATCTCGTCGCCCTGATTCGCGCGCAAGTCCCGCGCTCGGTCACATGAGTGAGCGCGTAAGTCCCGCGCTACGCAAACAAGTCGTGGCTCGCGCGCGTCAGTGTTGCGAGTATTGCGGTTTACCCGATGACGTAGCGCTTGTGTCGCATCAGCCCGATCACATCATCGCCACCAAACATGGTGGTCAGACGCAACTCGATAACCTCGCCTACGCCTGTTACGCCTGCAATCACAGCAAAGGTTCAGATATCGCCTCAGTTGACCACATAAGTGGCGCCGTCACGCGCCTCTATCATCCACGCGCAGATCGGTGGCAAGACCACTTTCGATGGGATGGCGCGCGCATCGATCCACTCACGCCGATTGGACGCGCTACCGAGATACTGCTTCGTTTCAACGAGCCACAGCGCATCACCATACGCGCGAACCTACTCCAGCAACATCGCTATCCCTTCGCAGGCTGGATGACGGCGCCGTAACCAGTTCAAATTCTTGCGCTACACATGCAGCGCCGCGCCGCCATCCAGCGCCAGGACCTCGCCCAGTGGGCGGCGAAGCATGACATCGTCGTCGCGCGCGGGGCGTGATGAATAACCAGCGACGACTGGTGGCGCGCGCGCTAACAGCCCGCGGCGTTATACGTGACACTGGCGGGCGCGCCGGCGTCCTCGGACGAGGCGGCGAACTGGATGACGCCCTGCTGCGCGCTGGACTGTGTCGTGTTTTGCACCTGGATCGATACGCTCTGGCCAGAGTCGAGCGTACCATCGTGCGGGTCGACCGACACGCCGGCCTGATCGCCGGAGCCCGACAACTGGGCCTGCCATGACACCTGGTTCGGCCCGGTATTCCGCAGAACGACATATTGCGTCTGCTTGGAGCCGTTGCAGCCCAGCCGCACGCTCGCCGGCGACACCTGCAGCCAGCCAGAAGAGCCAGCGGTCGGGCTGGGGGCCGGTGTCACAGTGAGCGTAGGGCTGCCAGTCGGGGACAGGGCCGTGCCCGGCGCGAGCCGGCTCGCGCCGCCCGGCGGAAACACACCCGAGTAGCTCAGCAGAATCAGGCCGATCAGGCCGATTAGCAGCGCCACATTCGCGCCCACGCTCACGGCGAACAGCGTGGCGCTGACATAGCCTCGAGGCTCCTGGGTGGACTCGGTGAAGAACGCGCGGCGCGCTCGCGCATCCGGCCAGATCGGCGCCGGGCCGGATGAATATGGTTCCAACGGCGAACCCGCTTCGGGTCCCTGATCATTCCAATCATGCCCTGGGAGGGTGGGTCCGTTCTGGCGCATGCGGCTATCCTTCCCGGCGCGGGCGTCCCCACTGTTCGCGCCCGTGACTCACGCGCATCATGCTAACAAACGTGAGGCTGAACTGGCAAATCTCCTGACTAATGCGCCGCCTCTCGCGTCGGGGATTCATTGTGGTCTACTACAGTCGCAAGAAAACGCGCCGGGGGAGATGCGGTCGTGGGCCGTATGTCCCCCAGCGCCGCAAGCCGGGCGCCAGCTATGGCGCGCTGCTGTAGGCAGTGAAGGGGCGCAGGAACTGCGCGGGATGGTAGTCCATGAACGACGGCGGGGCGACATTGTAGGCGCCGAGCGCGGCGGCGGCGGCGTTCATCGTATCCGGGTTCGTCGAACCGTCCCACACCCCAGTGTCCAGCCGGTTGATCAGCGTCTGGAAGGCGGTGATCGTCTCAGCGGGAGTGAAGGCGCAGTGGCCGGCGCGGTGCACGAAGACCTGGCGCAGCAGGCTGTTATTGCCCTGCGAGCGCACAACGGCGGCGTAGGAGCTCTCCTGCTCGTTCAGCACCAGACCATCGCCGGCGGTGTGCATGGTCAAGATCGGGATGGAGATCTGGCCGTTGAACGAGAGGTAGGTGTTCAGGTACTGCACGGCGCCTGTGTCGGGCGCGATGCGCGGCGCGGCGTTCAACGTCGCCAGGTCGGCGCTGAGGTTGAGGCCAGCCTGCGCGTAGAGCGCCTCGACCTCCGCCTGGTCCACGGAATGTGAGAACTGGACGTTATAATTCACGCCCACGTTCCAGGACGGATTGCCACCGGCGCGGGCCTCCAGTTCGGCGCGCAGCGCCCAGACGAAGGGGAAGTCCACGTTGGCGTCCCACAGGTATTGGTTGGCTTCCTGGGTGGCGTAGTCGGTGGGAGCGGGCTCTGGCGAGGCGGAGTCAAACCAGCCGGGCAGATCGTCGAGCGCGCCCGCCAACGCGATGCGCGCGCGGCCCTGTGGGGTGGCCTGCGCGGCGGCGAGCGCCACTTCGGCATTGTGCAGGTTTAGGCCGGGGTTGGTGATATTGACAACGCTGAGCGCGCCGCCCGCCACCAGCAGATTGAAGGCGAACTGGCTATCCAGCGCGGCGTTCCAGGTGCCAATGCCGCCCGCCACCACGCCGCACATCGGCAGCGCGGCGTCGAATGTTCCGGGGTTGAGTTGCACCAGACCGGCGGTGATAATGCCACCGAGCGAGTGCCCCCAGGCGATCGTGCGCGTGGGCTTGCTGAAGTCCGACGTGAAGATGCTGAGCACGTCCATCTGGTCCGCGAACGCCTGCTGCAGCGCCCAGCCGGTCGTGCTGTACGACGAGCCCGCCAGCGCGTAGCCGTGGCCCAGCAGCCACCCACGGGTCGCCGGGTCACCCGCATCGCGCGCGGGGTTGGGTGATCCTGGCGCGACATACCCATGGCTATAGAGCGCCAGCGCGCCATTCCAGGAGTCAGGGACTTCAAGCAAATACGCCGCGCCCAGACTCGTTCCCGTCACCGTGCAAACACCATTGCTCTCTACGCCGGGGCAGCTTCCAGCCGCGTGCGCGACACGCGCGCTCAGCGTGAGACTGCCCAGCGCGGCGATCAGCGCCGCGACCAGGAGCCAGCGCAAGGGATGCCTCATAACGATGGTCCTCTCTATCGCTCACCTGGCGCGGCGACAGCGCCGGCCAGCGCGCGAAGCCACTCAATGCGAAGAACGCCGCTATCACTGGGGGATTGCGCTACACGAGAGGGGAACTCAGTGGGCTTCCTGGCGGGACCGTAGTCTTTCCATCGTCTGTTTCCATGATAGCCGCGCGCGGCCCGCTTGTCCAGCGCGCGAGCGCCGGTAGGTAGCGCCATCACCATCAACTTCCCTGCCGACCGCGGCCGCGTAGCGTGTAATCGATGGGAGAATATGCTACAAACATCGCTGGGCGACGCATCCGCGCCGCCCAGAGGGAGGGACAATGAGCCGCCCGGTTGTTTTTATTCACGGCGCCTGGATGACACCCAAGTGTTGGGACCCGTTCCTGAGCTATTTTACGGCGCGCGGGTACAACTGCCTCGCGCCCGCCTGGCCATATCATGACCGCTCGGTCGAGGAGCTCAATACACTTCCAGACCCGCGCCTGGGTCGCCTGGGGCTTGGAGAGATCGCGGACCACTTCGAGGGAATCATCCGCGCGCTGCCAATGCCGCCGCTCATCATCGGCCACTCCTTCGGCGGCCTCGTCGCGCAAGTCCTGCTCGATCGCGGGCTGGGAGCCGCGGGCGTCGCGCTCGATCCGGCGCCACCACGCGGAATCATCGCTGCCCTCTACCCCACCACTACCCGCTCGCTGCTGCGCGTCATCATCACGCCCGGCGGCTGGTCGAAGGTCTTCCACTGGACGCAGCCGGAGTTCGCCTACGCCTTCGTCCATACCCTGCCGCCGGACGCGCAGGCGCGCGCCTTTCGCGACTATGTCGTACCGGAGTCAGGGCGCGTCTTCTTCCAGAATGCGCTCTCGGCGCTGAGCGCGCACAGCCCGGCGCGCATCGACTTCGCCAATCCCCGGCGCGCCCCGCTACTGATCGTCGCCGGGGCGGCGGACCACATCGTCCCGGCGACGATGGTCAGGGCAACATGGCGCAAATATCCACGCGACCAGGCGAACGCTCCCGACTTCCGCGAGTTTCCCGGCCGCACTCACTGGCTGATCGCGCAGCCGGGCTGGGAAGAGGTCGCATCGAGCGTGGAGGCGTGGCTGCGCGCCAAAGCGCCCGCGTCATGACGCGCGGTGCGGCGTCCTGCGCGGGCCGCATGGGTCCAGCGCGGAGATCAGCGAGATGACAGATAACGAGTTGCTGGCGACCATCTTTGGCGGCGAAGAGAGCCCGCTGCGCGAGGCGTGCGCGGCGTGGATCGCCTCATCGCGCCTATTTCGCGCGTTCCTGGAAGAGAACGCTGGCAAGATCCGCAAGAAAGCGCGTCAGGCGGGCGGCGGCGAGAGTCTGGGCGACCTGCGGCTCGAGATTGACGCAGCCTACCGCCTGCTCGGCGACCGCCGCGTCACACTCATCTATGAGCGCTACCTGGCGAACAAATCGCGCGGCCCTGATTTCACCGTAATCTACAAAGGGCATATGGTCTTCAACATCGAGGTGCGGCGGCTGCGCGCGCCGGTCGCTCCGGGCAAGGCCAGCGAGGTCATCTGCGAGAAGTTGCGCCAGGCGCCGCCAGGCGCCGTCAACGTCCTCCTGCTCGGCGTGGACGCCAGCCCTGCCACAGCCAGCCTGGACGCCGCCGCGACCGTCAAGCGTCTCGTCCAGCGTGCGGATGCCAAACAGGATGACTACTTCAGCGAGCGCGGCTACCGCGACGCGCGTGACTTCCTGCGCGCGCTCCAGCGCCTGAGCGGCGTGCTGGCGCGCCCGGGGTGGAATGCGTCAGCGCCGGGCCGCCCCGTCCTCTGGCTGAATCCCCAGGCGAAGCATCCCGTGAGCGCCGAGATCCAGAAGTTGCTGGCGCGCTGAGCGGCGCGCCTAGTTCAGCAGCAGGGCCAGCGCGCCGCCGCCAATGGCCAGGAGCGCGCCGAGGCCACCCAGCGCGGCGACCAGGCGTGGCGACCAGCCAGCGGGCGTCAGCCGGACACGAAGCGCGGCCACACGCTGGGCCAGCGCCTGCCAGATCCGGGCGACCTGGGGCGCCCAGGCCGCACGCCGCCTGACCGCCAGCCACACCAGCGCGGCCAGCGCCAGCGCGCCGAGCAGCCCGTACCCAAACGTGTGCACGAGACGCTCGATGAGCGGCAACTGCTGGCCGAAGAGGTAACCCAGGCCGCCCATGACCACGGCCCAGACGATCCCGCCAGTGGCGTTCCAAAGCAGGAAGCGGCGGTATTCCATGTGGCTAACCCCGGCCAGTAGGGCGCTGAAGATGCGGCCAACCGGCACAAAGCGTCCCAAAAAGACCGTCTTGTCGCCGTGCCGAGCGAAGAACTGCTGCGCCTGCTCCAGTCTGACCTCGTTGAAGCGGAAGAGGCGGCCGTGGCGACGCAGCAGCGGCAGCCCGTAGCGGCGGCCAATCCAGTAGCCGGCCGTGTCGCCGAGGACCGCCCCCGCAGCCGCGGCCAGCATGACGCCCGGCAGCCACAGCTGCCCCGCGCCCGCCAGCGCGCCCGCTACGAGCAGCGTCGTCTCGCCCGGCACAGGCGCGCCCGCGCTCTCCGCCAGAATCGCCAGCAGCACGACGACATATCCAAAGGTGGCGATCAGGTTCAGAATCAGGCTCATCCAGCGTCCACTTCTCTACGCGCGGCCAGCCAATCCATATAGCGATCGCGCGCCTTCCCTCTCTCAGGTCTACGCGCTGGCGGACGCGCGGGTTGGCTGGAGCCGGACCCTCAGATGAGCAGCATGGCGTCGCCGAAGCTGTAGAAGCGGTATTCGCGCGCGATCGCCTCGGCATAGGCCGCCAGGATGCGCTCGCGCCCGGCGAAGGCGCTGACCAGCGCCAGCAGCGTCGAGCGTGGCAGGTGGAAGTTGGTGATGAGGGCGTCCACCGCGCGGAACTGGTAGCCCGGCGTGATGAAGAGCGCCGTGCGGCCCTGGTAGGGGATCAGGAGATCGCCCGCTCCGCGCTCCGCCGCCAGCCCGGCCACGGCCTCCAGCGTGCGCGTCGAGGTGGTGCCAACGGCGATGATGCGGCCGCCAGCGGCGCGAGTCGCGTTGACGCGCGCCGCTGTCTCGGCGCTCACATCGATCCACTCGCTGTGCATCACATGCTCGCTGAGGTCGTCCTTTTCCACCGGGCGGAACGTGTCCAGCCCGATGTGCAGCGTGACGTAGGCGACGCCAACGCCCAACGTCTGGATGCGCTCCAGCAGCGCGGGCGTAAAGTGCAGCCCGGCGGTGGGGGCCGCGGCGGAGCCAGGCTCGCGGGCGTAGACCGTCTGGTAGCGCTCCGGGTCGGTCAGTTTCGCGTGGATGTAGGGCGGCAATGGCGTAGCGCCCACCCGCTCCACCGCCTCCGCTACCGTTCCCTCGCGCGGAACCAGCCGCACGATGCGCTCGCCGTTTGCCGCAGTCCCTTCCACCTCCGCCACCAACACGCCCGCGCCGAAGACCAGCCGCTGCCCGTCGTGGATGCGCTTCCCAGGCCGCGCCAGCGCCTCCCAGCGGTCGGGGCCGAGATCGGCGCGCGCCGCGAGCAGCAGCAGTTCCACCCGCCCGCCGCTTCCGTCCTTGATCCCGAGCAGGCGCGCGGGCAAGACGCGGCTCTGGTTAGCGACCAGCAGGTCGCCGGGGCGCAGATACTCCACCAGATCGCGGAAGATACGGTGCTCCGCGGCGCCCGTATCGCGATGGAGCACGAGCAGCCGCGCGCTATCGCGCGGTTCGATGGGTGTCTGGGCGATTCGCTCAGGGGGAAGAGTATAGTCGAAATCACTGGCGCGCATGGGACTCTGTATCACTCACCACGTCTACGGTCGTCACGCCAGGCGTCAGCGCGCCCGGCGGTGGGCGCACAGCCCAGCGTAGTGTATCGCGCGCGGCGCGGTCGCGTCGAGCGGATGGGCCGTGGGTATGGCAAAGCGGCGGGGCGGGATGGCCTCTTCCCACTCCGCCGCTTTGCGCGCTCGCTACCAGGCGCGCGTGATCACACCAGGTGCACCGGGCTCTCGCCCAGCGCCTCGACCCTGATGCCGAGGATATCAGAGTCATTGGTCTGTGGCGCAATCGCGCATATCGTCCACGAGCCACCCGTGTAGGCAGAAGGCACGCCGATCTGCTCATCAGTCCAGAGACCGTTATAGATCTGGTCGCCGTTGAGCGAGCCTTCGATTCCCGTCAGCGGGCTGCTCTTCTGGAAAGGCGCTGTCCGCTGGTTGTACGGGAACAGGAAGTTCGTTGACGTGTAGCCAGCGGCAGACAATTGCGCGCTGGTCACCTGGCAGGGATCAGCGGCGGCGGTCGGTGGCGCGACGGCGTACACCGTGGTGCCGCTGGCGCTGCTGTTGTTGCCGTTCAGGTCGCCCGGGTCATACAACTGGATGTCCAGCGTGCGCCCGGCGAATTCCGAGGGGATGTTGCCGAGCGGATACTCGGTGATCTGCGTCTTGCCCGCGCCGTTGCCTGGGAACGAAAAGAAGGTGTCACTCAGGGTCCACCCCGCGACAGTCGCGTTGATGGGCGTCGCGCATGAGGGCACGCCAGCTTGCGTCGTCCCGGTCGGACAGAGTTTCAGGCTGTAGGCATGGGCGCCATATCCAGCGTTGAAGTTGCTCGGATCGCCGTAGTCCGAAGCGACCACCATTACCCGGTACTGTCCGGCGCCCAGCGTCGCGCCGGCCCAGAGCGCGCCACCATCGCCTGTCTTGTTCGCGACGGGGCACCAGTTGCCTTCGCAGTTCGATGTCGTCACGCAGGTGGCGGGGCTATTGCCGGCATAGGACGGAGAGTCTGGCTGCCAGTACGAGCAGCCATGATCACCTATCTCGTATGGTGTGGCGGTGAACGAGGCGACGAGCGTGCCCGAGGGATCGGTCGTGCTCTGGATCGAGTAGATCGAGTAGGTGACACTGAAGAAGAGATGGGGATCAACGCAGGTGTACGGATTCTGCCCTGTGCACAAGGTATTCGGATACGCAGGATAGGGCGAGGCGCTGGAGCCGCTGCAGTTGAACTGGAAGAAAATGTCGTACGACGCGACACCCTGACCGCCGCCACGCCCGTTGCATGACTTGGGCGTGCCTGGGGAGAACGGCGCGTTCCAGATCCAGAGATTCTGGGCCGCCGCGGTGCTGGGGATATTGACATAGAACGCATAGCCAGCGTGTTGCGGTCCTACTGCTCCCGTTTTGTCGTTATACCAGGTCGGCCCCGTGAAGGCGTTCGAGGTGTCGGCGTTGTTTCCCGCGCCCAGACACTGCGCCGGCACTGCGCCTACAATCGGAGTCGTGTACTGCGGATGGTTTGTTGGCTTGCCGACAAACGTGTTGTAGGGCTGGCTGGGGTACGCCGCGTCGCTGCTGCCATTAGGAGACGAGGGAGTGAGCCCACTGCCGCCTTCCTCGCAGGTCACCAGGGGGTCACCCTGCTCTTTGAGCTCACCAGGGCCGTTGATGTTACCGGACCAGTTGCGTACCTGGCCGGTGCAGGTGCCAGAAGCGCCGGGGCACTCGCCAAACGTCCCCCAGCTGCCCGTGCCACCTGTCGCGCCAGGATCGATCGCGACGTCCACAGGTGGAATATATTCCGCCTGGGCGACCGCGGTGATCGTCAGCGGGCCGACACCCAGCGCGCCCAGGAAGACGACATTGATGCTCTCGGTGACATACACCCGCAGGTCGTGCGGCAGACCGCTCACCGGGCAAACGGCGATTTCAACCGATGTGGGAGGCGAGGGACACAGAGCGCCCAGTCCCGGCGGCTGGTTGGCAGGGGGACAGTACGTGCCGAAGCCGTTCTTCGAGACTTCCTGGAGCGCGCGGCAGACCGCGTTATCGAAGGGAGCCTTGGAGATGTTGGTCACGTAGTTGTTGGGCATGTAGATCACGCCCGCCAGCGCGCCCGCCTCCGCCGCGCGCTCCATGCGCGCGTACTGGTCGTAGGCGCGGACGCCGTCAATCGCCAGACCCATAAAACCGATCAGCGCTGTGAAGAGCAGCGCGAATATAATCAGGGTTTGCCCGCGAGTCCGCCTCTTGCTCGCACGCGTCGGCGTGTTCGCGGCGCGCCGGCGCAGGCGCGCGATGTTGCGCGCCAGGCGACCGTTCGTTGCTGAATCTCTCATCCCAATTCTCCCCTTGGCGCCCCGCCGCGTTCCGCAACTTACGCGCGCTATCGTATCCCGCTCCGCCATGTCCGGCTACAACGCGCCGTCACATAGCGCCAGCCCGACCGTTCCCCACCGTCACTCCAAACGCGCGACCTATGGTGTCGGTGTCGGCGACGAACTCTGGTTGATGACGACCTCCAGCGGCATGACCGCAAAATCCGAGGCCGTGAATGTCCCAGCGCCGAGCGGCTCGAAGGCGAAAGTGTAGGTGTAGTCGAGCTCGATACCAATCGATGACTCGGTAAACGGAGTTGTATTGCGCGAAGAAGCTGGCCAGGTGTTTACGGTTGGAGGGTTGCTCAGGACACCAGAGCTAGGCGATGTGGACGTGCAGACGGTATTGCCAGGATACGATTCTTCTGGGCCTGATGGGAGCCCATTCGTACCTGGCAGATAAATGATGATCCCGTTGAGTTGAATGTTGTGGTTGCTGGCCAGCGCCGCCTGGATCGCGCCAATCGTGGCGCAGTCGGCGTATTGGTTCGCGCCCATGACCGCGCCCACACGCGCGCCGGCGCGCGCCGCGTAGACGATGTTGAGATGGTCATCAAGCAGCGTCGCGATATCCGTCGAGCCGAGCACCATGGTGACGAGCAGCAGGAAGAACAGCCCAAGTTCCACCAGCGCCTGGCCGCGGCTGATCCGCCGCCGCCGCCGTCGCAGACGAGCGTCGGTCATACGCGACGTTCCTTTCTGTCCAGAGTCATCCGCCAGAATCCCCAGACCAACCGCCGCAACCGCCCGCGTCCGCGCCGCGTGTCAACACCATTCCGCGATGGTCTGTACAGGCAGGCGGGCGCGATGGCCAGCAAGGTCAACGCGCCACGCAGCGGAGCGTCCGGCGGCGCGGCCGCCTGCGCGGTGATTATCGCCGCGCCCGTGGCCGGAGCATGATGGAAGAGCTCCTGCGGCTCGATACGCTGCACCGAATCGGCGGTCAGCGTAATCGTCGCGCCAACTGAGCTAAAGAACGCGGTCACATAGGTATAGTGGTAGATGATGTGGATGCCCAAGTAATCCTGCGAGACGAGCCGGTCATCGCGACACCCAGCGCCGCCGCAGTCCGTTGACGGAGGAGGCCGCCAGGTCAGTGTCCCGGTGGTCCATGAGCTGCCACCGTTATAGAAGTACTGGTCCATGAGACCAGTGCCCGGAAAAGTCCCAGACTCTGTGGCCTGGAAAACATCGACTTCCACGGGCACGGCGGCCACGACACCTGACACATGGGACAGAATGGCATTGAGCATTTTGGTATCGGCGTTCGCCTGTGTCGGACCCGCGATCGCGCCATAGCGCGCGGCGTCTTTGGCCGCGAAGTTGTATGCGCCGATGGCGGAGTTGATGAGCGAATATTCGATAACGGCGAACACGAGCAGGAAGAAGATCGGGACCACCAGCGCGAACTCTACCAGTGATTGTCCCCGCCTCCACCACACTCCACCTGACTGGGCGCGCTGGCGTCTCGCCGCGCCAGCGAAAGTAATCCCGTCCACTGGTCCTACAACGCCTCCTTCACCCGGTCTGCGTGAGCACGATGGTGTCGAGCCAATCGAGAGACGAGCGGGCCGGCTCACAACTTCAGATTATACTAGACACCCCTTGGTCTGTAACGCATTTGTTCCGCTAGTCCTGTCACATCCCGGGGTAGCCGCCGCCAAAAGTCCCTGGCGCCGCCCACTGGCGAGTCTGCGCGCCCCGTCTGACAAGAGGTCCCATCTACCGCTATAGACTAGCTTACACTAGATCGAGAACGAACGACGCGTAAGCTGCCTTAAAACTATGCGTGCGCCGCGGGTACCTGCGGTGTAGGCGCGGCGAGATTGCTTGACTGCCGCGGGAGGTGTGGCGGACTATGAGGCGCGCAAGGGTAGAAGAGCAGGGGCGGAGGGCATGCCCATGACTACGGGAATCATCACTGGCCCGCCATTCACACCATCATACGCGCCACCAGCCGGCCTGCTGAGCGGCTACCACCTGCCGCGGTCACTGGGAACACGGGTCGCGCTGGCGCTGGCGGCGCTGGCGCTGGCGCTCGCGCTCCTGCCACAAGCGCCGGGTGTGAGCGCGCTCCTCGACGCCGCCGCGGGCCAGCGCGCGGTGTATCGCTACGACCGCGCGCTGGCGCTATATGCTCAGGCCCGCGCCCTCGATCCCGCCGACCCGCGCCCGGCCTGCGCCGAGGGTGCGATCTATCTGCTTCAGCTCCTGCCTGCCAGCGCCGCCAGCGCCTATCAGGGATGCGTTGCTCTGGCGCCGGGCGAGGCCAGCGCCTGGTTGGGGCTGGGCGACGCGCTCGCCGCGACGGCAGATACACGGTCAGGCGCCGCCACGACAGCGTGGAGCCGCGCCGCGCAGCTTGGCTCGCCCGACGCCTGGGCGCGACTGGCGCAGCGTGACGAGCGCGCGGGCCAACTGGACGCGGCTACCCGAGACTGGGCGCAGATCACGCTTGACGGGGGCGCGCTGGGAGAGCTTGCCGCCGCCCATTTGGGGTTGCTGGCGCTGGCGCGTGGGAACGCCGACGCCGCTCGGGCGCACCTGGCGCGGGTCTATGTCTCTACGTCGCCCTTCGCGCTCAAGCTGCGCGACAGTGGCGTGTTCATTTTCGACCAGCGCCCACCGCAATTCGCGCTTGACTGGCTGGGCATCGGCCACGCCCTGCTGGGGTTGGGGCTGCCCACGCTCGCCCTGGACCCGCTGCGGCAGGCCGTCGCGCTGGCGCCAGCAAATGGCTCCGCGCACGCCTACTATGGCTACACGCTCTGGATGCTGGGGCAGCGCGCCGCCGCGCGGCCGCAGATCGCCGCCGGGCTAGTCGATCCACCCTATGTGCCGTTCGCCGACTATGCCGCGGGCGTGGTGGCGCTCGGCGAGAATCAGCCCACAGTGGCGCTGGCGCATTTTCAGCGCGGTCTGCGGGTGGACGCGCGCAACCCGGCGCTCTGGGGAGCCGCGGGCGACGCGGCGCTCGCATCAGGCCAGTATGAGGTCGCCGCGCTCTCCTACCGGAACGCGGCGAGCGAAAGTCAAACGCCGGACGCGACCATCACCCTCATCGGGTTCTACGCGCGTCAAGGCATCGGCATGGACGACGGCTCAGCCGGGCAGGCCGCCAGCGCGGCCGTCAACCGCTTCCCCACCAGCGAGCCGCTCGTCTTCCTGGACGCCGCGCTCCAGAACACCCTGGGGCGCACGAGCTATGCGCAAAGTCTTTTCGACCTGGCGCGCCAGCTTGATCCGTCCGATCCGGGACCGTGGTACTACCTGGGGCGCGCCGCCGCCAGCGGGGGTGATGTCCTGGCCGCCTCCGTAGACCTGAACACGGCGATTGCGCTGCAGCCCAAGGGATTCTATGCGTCGAGGGCGCGCGCGGCGCTCGACCAGTTGCCCGCCAACACGTTCTAGCGCACACGCCAACAGCAGGCCGCCAGTCGGCGCCATGGCGGACAGGGAAGGCGCCGCGTGATAGAATGGGAGCCTGACAAGTGCGGCAGGAGACGTCGCGCCTGTGCGAGATCCCGCGCCTGCTCCGCGCCACCCTCAGGAAACGCGCGAGCGACCTGAAGGCGCGCGAGTGACGCGCGCAACTGTCCCGGCAACAACTGCGCTGGCGCGGGATGGCGCGCCGCTTATGCGGCATCCCCGTGGGGCGAGAGAGGGATGAGCATGAACAGGTATCCTGGCGACACGACGGGCAACCCACCGGGACCGCACGGCCAGCAAGACGCTCGCGACCCGTTCAGCGCGCCTAGCCCAGTGGCAGATAACGCGCGCAGCGGTTACAGTCAGCCCTACGGCCCGCTCGGGCAGGGAGGAGCGATCCAGCCACCCCAGCCTATTCGCGCCCCAAGACCTGAGCCCGCGAATGAGAACACGACTCCCATCCCCGACCGCAACCAGTACCAGCTTGCGCCTGGCACACGGCTGGGCGATGGCCGCTATATCATCGAGGGAGTCGTGGGCAAGGGCGGCATGGGGCACGTCTATCGCGCCGTGGATACCCGGCTGAACCGCGTGCGGGCGATCAAGGAAATGATCCCGCAGATGGGTGACCCCGAAGCGGGCCTCACCAACTACAGCCGTGAGGTCCAGGTGATGCTCGAGTTGGAAAACGAGAGCAAGAGCCACGCGATTCCACAGGTCTACGACACCTTCATCGAAGGACGCCGCGCCTACATTGTGCTCCAGTTCATCGAGGGCGAAAACCTGGAGCAGCGCCTCGAGCACACGCCTGGATTCCTGACGCAGGAACAGGTTGGCGACTGGATGCTGCAGCTGTGCGATATCGTCTCCTATCTCCACGCTCACCACCCACCCGTCATCTTCCGCGACATCAAGCCCAACAACATCATCCTCACCCCCGACAATCGCATCGTGCTGATCGACTTCGGCATCGCCAAGTCATTTTACGAGGGCGAGGAGCATACCAATGTCGGCACGAATGGCTACGCGGCCAAGGAACAATACATGCGCCAGGCCGAGCCACGCTCCGACATCTACTCCATCGGCGCAACCATGCATCACCTGCTGACGCGTAGCGACCCGCGCGCCTTCGCGCCGTTCACGTTCGCCGAGCGCATGCCGCGCACGCTCAACCCGGCCATCTCCGAGGCTATGCAGGACGTCATCATGAAGGCCGTCGCGGTCGAGAAAGAGAACCGCTACCAGACCTGCGACGACCTGGCGCGCGCGATCGAGAGCGCCCTTGGCCTCACGCCAGTCGCCGATACGGGCGTCTACCGCGTGACGCGCCCGCCAGCCAGTCAGCGTCCAACAACCTGGAAGCCCGCTGTCGGTCCTACGGGAACGCTGATTGGCCCGGAGCTCCTGTGGGCTTTCACCACTGGAGACGAGGTGCGCGCCACGCCGCTACTCACGCCCGATACCGTCTATGTCGGCTCCTACGATAACACCTTCTACGCGCTCGACCGCCGCACCGGGGGGCTGCGATGGAAATTCATGACCGGCGGCGGCATTTGCGGGCGCGCGGCGATCTGGCATGATCTGGTGATCATCGGATCGGAAGACGCCTCCATCTACGCGCTCAACGCCAACACCGGCGCGCAGGTCTGGCGACAGCCGACTGGACGTCAGGTGCGCTCCTCGCCGCGTGTCTTCAACGACGCCGTCTACATCGGCTCGGATGACGGCTCGATGTACGCTCTCGACCCGCGCAGCGGCTCGCCACTCTGGCGCTACACGACATTCCGCGAAGTCGTCTCTTCGCCAGCGCACGCCCGCGGCAATCTCTTCTTCGGCTCGCGCGATGGCTATGTTTACGCGCTGGACGCCATCTCAGGCGAAAAGAAGTGGGCGTTCCGCACCAACGCCGAGGTCATCTCAACACCGTGGGTGGATGGCGACTTCGTCTATATCGGCTCGACGGACTTTGGCGTCTACTGCCTGGACGCCAAATCGGGCTGGAAGGCGTGGGAAGAGCGCACCGAGAAATTCGTCATCTCCTCGCCGGTCATCGCTGGTGAGTATCTCTATATCGGCTCGACCGATCACCATCTTTACTGCCTGAACAAGCGCACCGGCCGCCGGATGTGGCGCTACCGCGCTGGCAACCAGATCAACTCGACGCCGTTCGTTGCTGGCGATGTCGTCTACTTCGGCTGCATCGACCGCTCGATCTACGGACTCGACACGACGACAGGCAACCTGCGCTGGCGCTTCGTGACGGACGGCATCGTGCCAGGCTCGCCCGTCATTGATCAGGGTACGCTCTACGTCGGCAGCGTGGACCACAATGTGTACGCGGCGAGGGCCACAACGCCATAAGCGCGGAGCGCATCCTCCTCGAGCCAGGCGAACTCGCGCCCTGTCCTTCACTATCTGTCAGGAGAAAGCGGAATCTGTATGGATCCAATGGAGAATACCTTCGAGCGCGATGAGGCGCGCGCCGTCCCCGCCGCGAAGGAGTCTGGCGCGCCGCTCGCCAGCGACGCCACGCCGCAGGAAAGCGCGGCTGACGCGGCCGAAGCCTCCGCGACGCCGGAAGACTCGGCGGGCGCGGATTCCCCAGAGCCTGCAGAGGACGCCAGCGCCCCCCAGGAACAGCCGGAGACGCAGAAGGACGCGGAGCCTGAGGAAGCGACGGCCAGCGCTCCTCCGGCGGCCGAGGACTACCGCGCGAGCGAGGAGTATGCGCGGCTCGCCCGCACCATGCCACCCGCCGCGCGCGAACTGGAAGGTCTCGCGGTGACGGAGCCACTGAAGACCCGTCGCGGCGGTGGACATGACGCGGCCCTGGTCGCCCGGCTCGCGGCCGCCATCGTTGAGGAGCCAGAGCCACACAATCCCCTCGCCCCCGGCGAGACGCTCGCGGGCTATACGATCGAGCGACTGCTGCGCACGGAGGAGGACGGCCCCATTTTCCTGGCGACGCCGCCCGCCGCAGAGACCGCCGAGAACGCGGGCGAGAGCGCGGACGTCGAGTCTTCCTCCTGGCGCTACATCGCGCGTGAAGTTCCAGCAGGCGACGCGGACCGCATCGAGCGCGTCGTAGCGGCGGGCGCGCGCGGACCGGGACTGCTCGCTCCGGTCGCCTTCGCGCGCGAGGGTGAGCGCGCCTTCGTCATTGGCCTAGAGTTGCCGGGAAGCGGCGCTCAGGAGGACCAGGCGGCGCCAAGACTGAGCGCTGGCGAGCGCTTGCGCCCGGTCGATGCGCTGACGGCCTGCACTCAGCTAGGAGCGGCGCTCAGCGCGCTGCATCACGCCGGGCTGGCGCACCTGAACATCACCCCTGAACAGGTCGCGCTCTATGATGGACGGGTCTATCTGGGCGGTGTGGAAGACACGACGCCGGTGGATGACCCGGAGGAGGGCGCCAAGCTCTACGCGCGTGACGCCAACTCCCTCGCCCGCACGATTGGCGCTCTGGGCGGCGCAAACGATGTGGCGCTCTGGGACCACGACACCAGCGCCCAGCGCAGTGTGCGCGAGATGGCGGCGCGCGGCCAGGCGGGCTCCTACACCACAGCGGATGAGGTGACCGAAGCCGGGTCGCTAGGGCTGCAGATCCTCATGGTCGCGGGCGCGCGTATGGGCTCGGATATCCGCTCCGTGCGCTTGCGGTTGGACTGGGGCGCGGCATCTAGCGTCGGACGGGTGCGCTCCGAGAACCAGGACGCCTGGGCCGCGACCCAGTTCGCGGTGCAGGATGACGCCGCCGCGGACGCGCCGATGGGTGTCTTTCTGGTCGCCGACGGTATGGGCGGCGAGGCGCATGGCGAGGTCGCCAGCCGCTTCGTCGCCCGCCTGGTCACCGCCGAGATGGCGAAGCGCTTTCTAGAGCCACAGGCCGCGTGGCCGGCGCTGGCGGTCTTCACCGCCGCCGAGGATGACAGCAGCGTTGCGCCGCATGTCCCCCTTGACACCGCGCTCGAACAGGCGGTGAAGGAAGCCAACCGCCGCACGCGCGCCTTCAGCGCGCGCATCAACGCCACGACCGGTTCGACGGTAACAGCTCTGGCGGTGATGGGCGCACGGGCCGCGCTGGCGCATCTTGGCGACAGCCGGGCGTACCTGCTGCGTGACGGCCAGCTGCTCCAGCTCACCGAAGACCATTCGCTCATGGCGCGACTGGAGGCGATGAAGCATCCGCTGCTGGAAGACCCCAACTTCATGATGCCGCGCAGCGTCCTCTACCGCTCCATCGGTCAGGATGACGACGTCGAGGTGGACATGTTGCAGTTCGTCCTTTCCCCGGGCGACCGTATCATGATGTGCAGCGATGGCCTGTGGGATGAGCTTCCACGCGAGGTCATCGAGCAGACGCTGACTCTGGCGGATGACCCGCACACCTGCGCCGGCGCGCTCGTCCAGCTTGCCAACGCCAGTGGCGGCCATGACAATAGCACCGCGGTTGTGCTCTTTGTCCACGCGCAGCCCACCGATCAGCCATTCGAGGGAGCGACGCCGGAGGAGCTCGTGGTCGCGGCGCAGGAGGCGACCTCCGCGCCGCCTGAGGAAGCCGAAGAGATCAGCGAACCGGAGGCGGCGCTCGCCGGCCTGGAGCCAAGCGCCGAGGAAGAGCCCGGGGCCGCGTCCTCCGCGGCCACGAGGCCTGATGGCGCGACAAAAAAGGCTGAGGACACGGATCAGTAGCCGGCGTTGACCAGGCGCGCGGCGCATGACCCAGTCACGGTGATTGAGGTAGGGGAATATGGCAAGCTCAGCGCTCTGGCGGCGAAACACCTACGATCTCGCGGGCAGGGTGGCGCTGGTCACCGGCGCGTTCGGTGATCTTGGGCAGGCCACGGCGCTCGCTCTGCTTGAGGGCGGCGCCCGTGTGCTGGCGATTGGGAACCGCGAACAGCCCGAGGCGCTGGCGCAGATGCGGGCGCAGGCGGGCGCGGCGGCCGAGCTGCTGAGCGCGCGGGTGGCCGACGCCCGCGACGAGGACGCGGTGGCGGCGGTCGTTGGCGACCTGGCGCGCGACGCGGGCCGGCTGGACATCCTGGCGAACATCGTCGGCGGCTACGACGCTGGGCAGCCCGTCACGGCGCTCAAGGTGAAGACCTTCGACCGCATGCTGGAGCTTAACGTGAAGACGGCGCTGCTCTTCTCCAAGTACGCCGCGCTGGCGATGGAGCCGCATCAGTTCGGGCGCATCATCAATATCTCGTCGCGCGCGGCGGTCAGCGGGCGCAAGAACGCCTCCGCATACGCCATCGCCAAAGCCGCCATCCTCACCCTCACGCAGGCCCAGGCAGAGGAAGTGGTACAGCAGGGCATCACCGTCAACGCGCTGCTGCCCGGCATCATGGACACCGCCGCCAACCGCGCCGCGATGCCCAAAGCCGACCACTCCCGCTGGCCCGCGCCCGCGGACGTCGCGCGGGTCATCGCCTTTCTGGCCTCGGATGACGCCGGGCTGATCAGCGGGGCCAGCATCCCTGTCTATGGCCGCTCGTAGCCGCTCGTAGCCGCTCGTAGCCGCTCGTAGCCCAGCGCGGGCGTTCCGCCCCTATCTCCGCATCTCCACGAACCGCCTGAGGAGGACCAGCCAGATGAGCGACGCGTCGCAGCCCGTGACCTGGGGTGTGCTGGGAGCGGGCTATATCGCCCGCGCCGCGATGGTTCCCGCGCTGCTCTCACTGGAAAACGCGCGCCTTATGGCGGTCGCCAGCCAGGACCCGGCGCGCGGGGCGGCGCTGGCCGCGGCGCATGGCATCCCGCGCGTCTACGGTGATTACCAGGCGCTGCTCGACGCGCCCGATATCCAGTGTGTCTACATCGCGCTAGCCAACCATCAGCACCGCGAGTGGGTGGAACGCGCGGCGGCCGCGGGCAAGCACATCCTCTGCGAGAAGCCGCTCGGGCGCGACACCGCCGAGGCCGCGGCGATGCGCGCGACCTGCGAGGCCGCCGGGGTAGGGCTGATGGAGGCGCTCATGTACCGCTTCCATCCCCGCATCGCCCGCGCGCTGGAGATTCTTCAGTCCGGCGCGATTGGCGAGCCGCTGGAGGTTGAGGCGGCCTTCAACTTCACCATTACTGATCTCGCCAACTACCGGCTGGACCCGGCGCTCGGCGGCGGCGCACTACTGGATGTCGGCGGCTACAGCATCTCGGCGGCGCGCTTCTTCCTCGGTGAGCAGCCGCTGTCCGTCCGCGCGACCGGCCGCTACGCCCCCTCCGGAGCGGACCTCGCCATCTCGGCGCTGCTGGACCACGCCAGCGGGCGCACGGCGCGCATCACCGCCGCCTTCGACACAGCGGAGTACCAGCGGGTGACGGTTATCGGCTCCAGCGGCGCACTAGAGCTTCCCTATACCTTCACCGCCTGGAAGGACGACGATGCGCCCATTCTCTTGCGCCACGGCAAGCGCGTCACGACGGACTCCACCTACACCGCCGACCCCTACGCCCTGATGGCTGACGCCTTCGGGCGCGCGGTCACCGCGGGAGCGCCCGTCCCCTATAGCATGGATGAGGCCATGACTACGGCGCGAACGCTGGATGCGCTGGCGGCCGCCGCCCGCTCAGGCGAGCGCGTCCAGGTGGGCGAGCCGCGACCCTAGGCGAGACGCGTGTGCGGCTCCGGCCCCCCGGAAATACACGACCACTCAGGATTGCGAGGGCCGGTCCCAATAGGGCAGGCGCGGATAGAGACTGTCGCCGTGCTCCGCGCTGGAAGGCGCCGAGCGCTCGGGTGGAATGGGCGAGGCGGGCGGCGCGGATGGCGCGGCGCCGGAGAGCGCGGCGATCACCTCATCGAGTGGCGCGCCGGTCGGGTTAGGCCACGGCGCGGGCAGCCCCATGCGCCGCGCCACCAGCGCCGCCGCCAGCCGCCGCGTCTCCACCTGGCTCTGCGCCAGCGCCCGCTCGGCTTCCGCCAGCCGGGCGAAGCGCGCCACAAGCGTGTTCAGGCTGACGCCGATGCGCCACAGCGGGGCGTTGCGCACGGGTGGGACACGCGCGCTGAAGTCGCCATTCGCCAGGCGAACGTGAACGGTCAGCAGTTCCTGCACGCCCTCCTCGACCTCATGCGCCCGCTCGACCTCGCGCCGCTCCAGCGCCGCGATCTCCTCGGCGCGGTCGGCGCGCCGCAGCGCGTCGAGCGTGGAGGTCGCCCAGAGGTAGGCGATCAGCGCGACAACCACCTGTAGCGCGATAGGCCCGGCATACGCCTGCGGCCCGTTGTTGGAGGCCAGGACGGCCGAAAGCGCAGCAGTACGCGGCATGAGCGCCAGCAGCGCGACCACGGCGCCGCTATTGATCGCCGCGACCGGAAAGACGCTGAGCGGCGGCAGGACCGACCCGGCGACCAACACTGACCCGGCGAGCAGATAGAACGACCCCAGATGCAACACATCCAGCTGGCCGCCTATCGCCGTCGCCGGGATGCCCACCGCCGGCAAGCAGGCCAGCGCGACGAGCAGCGCTCCCGACCACGCCACCTCGCCAATCCGGTTGAGCGCGACGGCCGCTCCGGCGACCGCCAGCGCGACGAGTAACGCCACCTTCATCAGCGGGTGGTCATCATCCACCACGACATAGAGCCAGAGCGCGGCCACCTCGATGGCCAGAAACGCCAGCAACAGCACACTCACCAGCCGCCCACGCCGCGCCCGCTCGCGCGCCTCGAACCACGCGCTGGCTGGGGGCGTTTGCGGCGCCGTCAGCCGCAGCCACCAGCCCAGAGGTCCCCAGTCCGCATCCCGTCGCGCCATCTCCCCATGATCCCCCATGTAGCGAATCCTGGCATTGGGTCCGCCATTGTCTAGTTCAGCACTACATCCCGATACGCAACCTGGTTACATCCGTAAGACGCCCAAACGCTCCGCATTTGTCAGCCAGGCGCCTGCTTGAGCGCTCCGGCGCGATATACTGGCGATGGGTAGATAGACCAGCGCGGTGCGATTGGAACGTGACGCCAGAAGCGGCGGCGAGGATCGCGCTTGGGGTCTTCGGTGTTGCGTGAGGCAGACACGCGCTGCGCGCGCTTCCACCACCCCTGCGCGCGGCCGGGACATAGCCCCGAGGATGCCCCATCCCAGGAAGCGAGCGCCAGCAATGACGACCATGCTCTACCTGATCTTGCTGACCTACACGCGACCGAAAGAGGAGATCGACGCCGCGCTGGATGACCACCGCGCCTATCTGCGCCGCAACTATGACGCCGGGCGCTTCCTGGTCTCCGGCCCGCGCGTTCCTGCCAGCGGCGGCGTGATCCTCGCCCGGGCGGGGTCGCTGGAGGAGGCGTGGGGCTACGTCCGCGACGATCCCTTCGCCCAGCGCGAACTCGCCAGCCATGAGGTGATTCCCTTCATCGCGCTCTGGTCCGATCCACGCCTGGCACCGCTCCTGAGCCAGGACGAGCCGCCGCCGGACGAGTGAACGCCGCGCCTGTTATCATGGCCAGCGATCTGGTATGCCGTGTGCGGGCAATCCGCTCAGGACAGCGAACGTAAGCGAGGAGCGACAACCATGGCGACCATACAGACGGAGAAGCGGCGTGAGAAGCGGGCGTCAACAGGCGTGATGACCACTCTGGCGCGGCGCAAACTGCGCGCCTTCGCGCGCACAGAAGCCGAATTCATCAGCGGTTTTCGCTTTGTTGAGGATGTTCATGGCCTGCGGCGCTTCAGCGCGTTCAGTGTCAGCGACATCGTGCGCTACCTCCATGCCCTGTACGTCTGCGAATGCAAAGACCACCTGCTCAGCGTGCCGCTGACCGCCACGAGATACGAGGGCGCGCGCGCCCTGGAGCTGCTGCGCGGCTGGCAGGAGGGCGACACCGCCAGTGTCATCGCCTTCATCCACCGCCGGTTGGATGATCTGCCCTTCGCCGAGCTCACGCGAGCCATCGATGGAAGCCGCCGGGCGGGTGACCAGCCCGCCGCTGACCGCCTGACCTCCGGCCGCGCTATCCTGCTCAACCGCCTCTTCACCCTTGCCCTCGCGCTCGATGCGCTCTTCGCCCAGGCGCCAGACCGGCTTATCAGCGAGATCCAAGCGGAGGCCCGGCGGCTGGGGCACACACGCGCCGAGATTGGCCATCAGCTTGCCAGCCTGCGCGGCGACCTCTACCGCTACGCGCCGCACCCCGCGCTCGCCCGGCGCAACATGCTGCTGATGAACAGCGCCGGTCTGCGCATCACGGATACGGACGGCGACCGCCCCGGCGAGCGCACCCATCGCGTTGAGCCAGGCGCCGCGCCCATTGCGCCCTACGCCGAGGCGCCCATCGCCCACGCGCGCACCCAGGTCTCGCTGCGCTGGCGCGCCGGCTAGGAGCTCATCCAGACCTACAAAGACCAGCACAGTGCGGAGCGTGGGTTCAGTTTTCTCAAAAGCCCGCTGTTTCTGGCCTCGTCGGTCTTCATCAAGAAGCCGGAGCGGATCGTCGCGCTCTCGCTGGTCATGGTGTTGCGCTTGCTCGTCTACCGCTTGGCCGAGCGCCACCTGCGCACGCGGTTGGCCACTGGTGGCCAGACCGTCCCGAACCAGCTCAAGCAGCGGACGGATCGGCCGACGATGCGCTGGATCTTCCAATGCTTTGAGGGTGTGAGTCTCGTGACATACCAGCCGCCGCATGGCCCACCACGCCAGGAGCTGGCGAACTTGGAGGCGCTCCATGCGCAGATCGCCGCCTTACTGGGAGAGGCCTGCCGGAAAGTCTAACGAATTGTCCGAGTGAGGCTGCGAAATGTGGCTACTCGCTGCGGAATATGGGCATGGCTGTTCTGCATGGATGCGCCCTCTCTCCTTGGCGCTCCACCAAGCGCCCAGGTCTACTGGGTCCGCGTAGTTGGGCACGGAATGATCGGGCCTGTGCTGGCCAGAATCAGGGGAACATCATATGCGCGTCGCACTGGTTGGCGGGATCGCGGCCATTCTCACGCTGACGCTTGCGGGTTCAGCTCTGACCTTTATCGCGGTGGATCGCAACTTGCACTCTGTCAGCGATACTCTGCGTACCTTTCTCATCCTTGTGGCTCCCCTGCGGGTCGTCGTCTTGTTGAGTAGTTGGGCGCTCTTCCGTTTCGTGCGCGCAAGGCGCGGATCGTAAGATTCGCCCGGAGATAACGCCCCCGCATCTCACTGGCGCACAGACGCCAACGTGTATCACGCGTTCCCTTGCCACAGGGTCTGCTATGCTGGTCGGGCGAACTCCACGCAGAGGTGTCTGCTGGCCCTACCTCACGGCCGACCGGGTCACGAACAAACCAGGAACGCGCTCTCCATGACAACGCCTCAGCCTTCCCCACTGCCCCCCGCACCAATCAGCGCTCCTGATGAGGCGTCGCGGCCGCGTGGGCTCGACCTCCTCGGAGTGGCGCTGGTCCTCCCTGGTCTCACTATCTTGGCGGTCGGAACCGGCGCCGCGTTGCTGCACAGGGATCTCACTGTGGACCATCCCGACACCTTCCCATGGCTTGCTCCTCTGGCGCAACTCGGCTGGGGACTTCTGGCGGTTGGCCTGCTCCTCTCCCTGCTCGTCAGCGCGATGGCGCTCGCGTCGCGGCGCTGGCGCGCGGCGGCGCGCGCATCCCTCCTTGGCGGACTTGCGGGATCGCCTCGGTGGGGCATAGGCGCCGGGGTGTGGGCCTATCTCGCCGTCATCAGCGTGTTCAGCTCCCTTGCGCTCCTGCCCCGTGAGGTCCTGCTTGCGTGGTATTCACCGAGCCAATCGACGATTTGGGATGCGTGGCGCAGTATGGTCATGTGGGTGGGAGCGCTGCTCGTCACGGTGCTCGTGGCGCTCCTCCCAACGATCGTCCTGCGCCTCGTTGCTCGCCGACGCTAAGCCGATGAGGTCTTGCTTGCGCTTCGTGAGCTTGCTGATACTAGAAAGGCCCAAAACCTCTCAGTATCCACTGCGGAATGTGGGCGCGAGCGACGGCGACCTCCCATCTCGCCCCAACGCAACCCACCCGTCCTAGGTCCCTCCTCTCGCCCCACAGGAAGATGGGTAAGGGGTGAGGCCCGTCCTGCCCGCTTGACGCGCGCGGCGGCCAGCGTGAGAATATCCTGTGGAACAGAACGGCGCGGGAGCGGCCCGGCCAGCCCAGGATGTAGACGCCCATGGAAAGCGATGTAAGCGCGCGTATGGCCATTCCCTCCTCCAACCACCCCAATAACCCGAACCTCTGGGCGCATGACGCCGGGCACGAGCCGCTGGATGTCGTGATCGCCGGAGCGGGTGTGGCTGGCCTGCTCGCGGCGCACGAGTTGCTGCGTCTGCGGCCGGGCGCGCGTGTGGTCATCGTGGACGCTGGTTTGTCACTGGAAGACCGGCGCGCTCAGGCGGTCCCGCCGATGGGCGGCGAGGGAGGCGCGGGGTTCGTCCTCGGGGGGCGGCTCTATCTGGGCTCCGGCGCGCTGCCGGTCATGCCGCCGGTCAGCGCGCCGGCGGAAATGCGGCCCGTCATCGAGGGCCACCACTACGTCGCCCGTGCGATGGAGATGGACGCCCTGCTCCATGAGCTGGGCGCGCGCGCCGCATGGCAGCCCGAGCCGCCGGAGCCGCTGGCCCGCGCCATCCACGACGCGCGCCAGGTGGGCATCGACTACATCACCAGCTATCCCTCGCGGCGTCTCTCGCCGGAAGACAAACTGACCACGCTCACGGGTCTGCGCCAGCGGCTACTCACACGTGGCGCGCGCTTCCTCTTCGGCGCGCGGGTCACCGTGGCGACCCGCGCGGACGACTGCTTCCTGCTGACCCTCGATAGCGCCGAAGCGCCCGCGACCGCCGCGCCGATCCCTGAGCGGCTGACCGCCCGCGCGCTGTTGCTGGCGCCCGGCCGCTATGGCGCGGAATGGCTCACCCGCGCGGCCCGCGATCTCGGCGCGGAGGTGGTCGCGCTGCCAAGCGCGATTGGCGTGCGCATCGAGGTCCCCGCCGCGGTCTATGAGCCGCTGGCCAGCGTCAACCCTGACCCGCGCCTGCAGCGCACGCTGCCCGATGACGCCTACATAAAGACATACGCCACCTGCCCTGGCGGCTACGTCACCCCGGTGGCGCGCTATGGCGCGCTGGTCGCCAGCGGCGTTCCCGCCCTGCGCCCCGCCGATCGCCGTCCCACCACCACCGTCGCCATCCTTGCCCAGCCCGGCGTTTCTGGCGCGGCGGGGGCCTGGCGCGGCGGCGAGCGCGCGGCGGCCACGCTCAACCAGCGCGCTCCCGGCCGCCTGACCGTCCAGCGGCTGGCTGACGCCCGCGCCGGGCTGGCGACCACCGCTGACGCGCTGGCCGCCAACACCGTCCAGCCGACCGACACAAGCGCCATCCCCGGCGCTTTGCATGATGTCTACCCCGCCGCGTACTGGGCCGCGTTCGAGGACTTCCTGGGGCGCGTCGAGCGCCTGGCGCCGGGCGTCACGTCAGGCGACACATTGCTCTATGGCCCTGCCGAGGAGCGTTTCTGGCACTTCCCCACCGACGCCCACATGCAGACCACCACGCCCGGCCTCTTCGTCGCTGGCGACGGCCCCGGCCAGTCCCAGGGCATCATCCAGGCCAGCGTCGCCGGTATCCTGGCCGGCGAAGGCCTGGCGAAGGCGCTGGCGCTGACTCCAAATCTATGAGCCGCGCTGGAGCGCCAAATCGAGCGTTCGCGGCTCTAGACCGGTGCGCGCAGTGACGAGGCTGACCAGCGCCGCCAGACGTTGCGTCTGTTCAATAGGGGTCGCGCCAATGGGAAGGCGCTCCGTCATGAGATAGACCGGGCGCCAGAAGATCCTTTTGTCTGGCGTATAAACCGCAAAGCCCGCAATCGCTGGTTTGAGAAACTGGCCACCCAGGACCTCAAACAGGCGAATCTCGCTCCAAGCAACGGAGGTATGCGCGCCCCACTCGTCGCGCTCCTCGATACCCTCCGCCGTGACGCGCAGACCGAACGGGCGGCCAAAGAAGAGCGTGGGGCCAGGGCGAATGACAAGCCAGACGCCGAACGCGACGCCAAGCGCGATGATGAACGCGTACATGACGAGCAACGCGATGTGGACCGCGTCCAGCGGAACGCTGGTGGGTGAACCAAGAAACCTAGGAATGAGCGCGGGTCCAGGCGCGAGAAAAGGACGTAGGCCAGGATGAAGCCGGGTATGGTGAACACGCCCAGCAACTTTATGCCTATCATCAGCCCCCGGAGCGTCGCCGCGACCGGGTTCGCGCGCCAAATGATGTCCATCGGCTGCACACTCACGTCAAGCGCACGTTCTGGAAAGGGGCGGATGATCGAGAGCGGCATGTCTGTGAAGTCACCACGGAGCGCCGCCGTTCGTTTCATGTGCCGCCTGCGCATGGTTCTTGTGGAGATCGCCCCAAAGATACTCGCGCCGAGCAGCATAAAGCCGATGAAGACACCGGCTGTAATTGCGAACGGGTCGGTCGGATTCGAGTCACGCAACGGGGGCAAGCGCAGGAACCACCACGGCGCCAGAATCGCGGCGACGAGCATGCCGAGACTCATCAGGCCCGGAACCCACCACAAGCGGTCACTATCGCGCACGATATTGCGCCTCACTCTACCAGTCGCCCCGTTCGTCGCGCGAAAAGCGCCCCGCGCCTGTCCGATGATAGCAGGGCAGGCACGGGGACGTAACGGGCCGCGCGCCACGCTGGCTTGCAGGCGCTAGCCAACCCACCAGCCGCGGATGTGACGCGCGTCACATCCGCGCTTGACGCGCTCCACTATACTGAGAGCCTGTGAAACTTGCCGGAAGCCAGCGTGGGACAGCAAGGGGCTGCCCGGCCGGGGTATGCGTCACCTGTCATCTGAGGAGTAGCAGCGGAGGATCACCGTGGATCATCGCGCCCATATGCTGATGCCCATCCAGCGGCTCGTGCGCGCTCTTGGCGCCCTGCTCACCCTATCCGCGCTGCTCGCGGGCTGCGCGCTAGATGGCGGCTCCGCCTCGCAGACCCAGTCGCAACCCACCGCGACAGCCACACCGGTCCCGCTGCAACTCGACCTGTACACCCACCTCACCAGCGTCGCCATGCGCTCGCCCACCGAGGGCTGGGCCGTGGGCTACCAGTTCGCGGACGCGGCTTCCCATCCGCTGCTGCTCCACTACATCAATGGCGCCTGGCAGGCCGCGACGCCACCAACTGTCAACTTCTATCCCAAAACCATCGTGATGGTCTCCGATACCGAGGGCTGGATCGCGGGCGGCGTCACCGATGACTACAACGTGGCTGGCGTGATGCTCCACGGCGTCAACGGCCAGTGGGCGGCGGTTACGCTGCCCGCCGGGACGGGCAAGATCACGGGAATGGCGATGGTCTCGGCGGATGAGGGCTGGGCTGTCGCCGCCTCCACCTCCGCGGGGCCTTCGCGTATCCTCCACTACACTCAAGGCGCGTGGAACGTACAGTTCACCATGCCCGACGCCTCCGAGCTGTTGAGCGTCTCGATGACCTCCGCCAGCGACGGCTGGGCGGCGGGCATCGGTATGGGACACGGTGCGCTCTGGCATTACTCCGGCGGGACGTGGACGCGTGTCCTGCTCAACGATCCCCAGGGAGCCGATCTGGAGAGCGTCGTGATGCTCTCGGCGACCGAGGGTTGGGGCGCGGGCCTCCTGCCGCTGCCCTACAAATCTGACGACCAAGCGCAAGCGACCGGCGTCGCCGTCTGGCGCTACACGAATGGCCAGTGGCAGGTCGTCAAGCGCGACACCAGCGCTCGCTTCATTCACCTGGGAGGCATGCAGGCGGAGCCCACAGGTGGCGTCTGGGTCAGCGAGACGTCGGAGTCTGGCAAGGGGTTCCTCCATTTCGCCAGCGGCTCCTGGCAGACTGTCGCCGCGCCTATTCGCGATGGCGTCACCTCACTCGCTTTCACCGGCGTGAACAGCGGCTGGGCGGTCGGCGCCGCTGGCCAGATCCTGCGTTATGCCAATGACTCCTGGACCGACTACCCCACCGGCGCTGTCGCGAGCTAACCGCGTATAAGGACGTGGGCGGGTGAACCCGCGCCTAGGGGCGCCCCAGGCCGCGTAGGCGCGGGTTCACGGCGGCACGCCCCTAGTGTCCGTTAAGGCCTTGACATGGATGGGGTAATAGGATGCGAGGATGAGTACTCGCAAACCTTACCCCAGTGAGGAAAGTAGAGGAGGGCCCCGTGGGCCAAGTAGTCATGTACAGCTCGGTATCGGTAGACGGCTTCATCGCGGACGAGAACGACCAGCCCGGACCGCTGTTCGACTGGTTGCTCAGCGGTGACGTGCCGTTGGACGAGAGCGGCGTCTTGAAGGTGTCACAGACGTCCTACGACTACATCCGGCCGTACTGGGACCAGATCGGGGCGACAATCGTCGGTCGCCATGTCTTCGACATGACGAACGGCTGGGACGGGACACCTCCGGCTGGGGTCAACCACGTCGTCGTCGTGACCCACCAGGGCAGGCCCGAGGGCTGGCATCCCGAGGCGCCGTTCTCCTTCGTCGACGGCATTGAGGCTGCCATGGCCAAGGCGCAGGAGCTCGCGGGTGACCGCGTGGTCGAGGTCGCCGCTGGCGACGTCGGTGGCCAGATGCTTGCCGCGGGTCTGATCGACGTGGCGCGCATGGATGTCGTACCCGTGGTGTTCGGGTCCGGCAAACGCTACTTCGGGTCGGTCCACGCGCAACACCTGTTGGAGGATCCTGACGAGGCGATTCAGGGCAACCGGGTGCTCCACCTACGCTATCGAGTGCGCCGTTGACCGAGCTGAGCGGGTACGCGAACAAGTTCGCTGCGAACGGTGACACAAGTGGAAACTCCCCCTAGTACTACAGCGACAGTTGATGATCAGGTGAGCAGAATGCGGCGAATCTGCTCCCAGAGTCCCTCGCGTCTCCAGCGTTGAAATCGTGAAATCGATGGTAGATGGTCTGCCACGGACCGTACTCCTTGGGCATTTGGCG
>DASVZK010000032.1:0-48261 GCA_036391685.1 Ktedonobacterales bacterium | reverse complement strand
CCCCCCCGTCTGGGTAGTTAGTGGTAATGGGCGAGAAGGGCAACCGCGCTCAATTTCCGCCGAGGATGCTCCAGCCGCCGCGCTTGGGCGTCTCAGCGCCTGGGGCGGCGAGCACCTCGTGGACGCGCTTGGCGAGCGCCTGGATCGAGCGGGAGATCGGCGCGCCGCTCTGCGAGACGATGAACGGGACGCCGCGATTAGTCGAGGCGATCACGAGTTTCTCGTCCTCGGGGATTTGCGCCAGGAAGCGGCGGCGCAACTGCGATTCCACCTGGTTGGGCTTGATGCCATAATACTGCTCCACGCGGTTGCAGATCAGGCGGATCTTGGTGTGGTCAATGCCCACGCGGTCAGCGATCTGGAAGAACTGGCTGAGGCGGTGGATCGCTGTGACCTCTAGCGTGGTGAGCGCGAGGATGATGTCCGCCACTTCGAGTACCGTCAGCGTCGCCTCGGAGAAGGCGCTGCCGGTATCCACGACCACGTAGTCAAAGTGGTCGCGCAACTCGACCAGGATGGTCTTCATCGTGTCGCTGGTGAAGAGCTCGGCTGATTCAGGCGCGAGCGGCGCGCGCAGCACGCCGATCTGGGAATCGCCGTGGCGAACGACAGTGGAGTTGATAATGTCCTGATCCAGCGAGCCCGCCTCGCGCAGGTCATCAATGCTGCCATTGGTGTTGATGTTGAGCAGGACGTGAGCGTCGCCGTTCTGCAGATTGGCGTCTACCAGGACGACCGATTTCTGGGTGGCCTGCTGCAGCGCGATGGCCAGATTGGCCGCCAGCACGCTGGTGCCCGCGCCGCCCTTGGGGCTATAGACCGCGACGATCTTCCGCAGGCCAGCGCTCACCGCCCCCATGCCGACGACAGTGGGATGGAAGTTGTCGATCGCCATGTCGAGGGTGCGCACCAGCCGTTCGCTGGTGAAGGGCTTGACTAGGTAGCCGCGCGCGCCGATCGCCATCGCCTGGGAGAAGTACTCCGGTTCACTTTGCACGGACATCATGACGATGCAGGTCGGCCACTGGCGCATGATCTGCTCAGCTACCTGCAGCCCGTTCATGTCGCGCAGGTTGATGTCCATCAGGATGATGTCCGGGCGCAGCTGGTCGGCCTTCTGCAGCGCCTCGCGCCCGCTGGCCGCGGCGCCGACGACACGGTATTTGCGCTCGTAATGGAGCAGATTCTGCACGTTCGTCGCGGTGTCGGATATGTCGTCAACGACCATCAGGCGATAGAGATCGCCCCGGCCCCCCTCTGGCTGCAAACCCATACATCACCCCATCCATTAACGACATAGCTGTTCGACGCTGGCGCTCAGCGTGCGCGGCGCGCCACCACTCAACAGATGAGCGGTCCGCTGGCCCTTCGTGGGCAGTGGACCGCTCACCCCACGCGCCGGGTACGCTACCGCGACAGTATACCGCATTCCACGGCGCGTGCGCTGTCACGGCGCGGACCGTCGGAGGGGTCACATGCGACCCCTCCGACGGTCACACTGCCTAGTAGTTGAAGTTTGATGAGGTGGACTGGTTGTCCGCCGGGGTTGTGGTGGGTACGGTCGTGTCGCCGGGCTTGCGGATCACAAGCTCGAAGTTCGAGGCGGTGGTGGTCAGGTAGAGCGTGTTGACCGCGTCCTGGTTTGAGAGCACCACAAAGACCGTATTCCCTGAGATGGCGTAGACGTATACGTCTTTGAGCGTCGTCTGCGTCTCGCAGTGATTGGGTTTGTTGGGGATGTTGCAGAAGGTGGCGATGATGTTGACATAGTCACCAGGTACGACCGCTGGCTTTGCGCTCAGCGCGATCTGCGCCAGAACCTGGCCATTCTTCATCTGGCCCGGGTTGTTGGTCGTCAGGCTGCCGGGCGCGCCCTGTCCCGCGGCGGCCAGGCGAGGGTCGGGTTTGCGCAGGATCTCACCCGCGTAGAACGTGCTGGTGACGACCTCGCCGTTCAGGTCCGAGGCGAGCTGTGTGGCCGTCTCATTCTGTAGCGCGTCCTTCGGTGCGAAATCGGGGTTTACACCCTTCTGCGTGAACGCGGTGCTGATCGGAACATAGGTGATGCCGTTCGCGCCCAGGCCATTCTGCGTGGAGGAGAGCACGCTTCCCGCCGGAATATCCTGATTGGCGACCCAGACGTTGACCGTGCCGATACCGAGGCCGCCCCCGCCAGCGTTGCTGACGATATAAATCACGATTGCGCCGGCCGCCAGCGCCAACAACACGCCAAGAAGAATGAGTGTGCGCCCGCCGGATGCGCGGGCGCGGGTCGGGCGAACAGGGGCTTGCATGGAAGCGACCTCCTACCGCAGCGTCATGGCGCTGTGCTGGCTCGATGATGCTCTACACGGGTAGGCTCGCGGATGGCAGAGCCCACCGGAATGCGGGGTGAACACGCCAGCCGGTAACATCGGCAGGCCAGCTCAGGCGTCACAGCGCGATGTTCACGCGCCCTTGCGAATGCGCAACACAGGCGCAAGCGATGCGGCGCCTCGCTCCTGAAAAGCGGGGACGCGCGATCGGGAATAGACCAGGATTGCGTACAGGTATTGAGACGTTGATAGAGGTGAGCTGGGATACAGCGGCCGGAACGCCCCGCGCCCCGGCGCTGCATCCGCGGGTTGAGCTAGAGCGCGCTGCTGATCTTGTCGAAGATGGCCGCGATCTGCGGGCCAAGCAGGATGAGCGCGCCGATGACCACCACAGCGACCAGAGCGATGATGAGGGCGTACTCTACCAGGCCCTGACCACGTGCGCGGCGGAGTGAGAGATTCGACATCCGGGAAACCTCCAGGCTCTGCGAGAGACAGGGCTGACGCCTTTCATTCAGCGCCAGCGCGACACATAATGGTGGCGCTCGTTGCGCTCACCTCAGATCCCCGAGCCCCAGCGGACTGGGTAATAAGCCCATCCACTGGAATTACCCAGGGGTGTGGGGCGAACCGTGAACGTGGACCAACGCCTGCGTCACTTCCACCACCACTTAACCACTTCTCGAACGTCGCGTTCAGCGCAGGCGCTTTGGCGCGTCGTTCACCATTCAGTAACGCTGACTCTTCGGTGGCAGTAACTTGCGCCGCACACCGGTACCGTTAGGCCACTCATTGTGGCGCCCCTCATCACCTCCTCACACCTACACACGCCTCAAACGCCTGAATGCGTCAGATGGGGCCCTAGGGCGTATCGCCCTTCAAGACGGGATTCGGCGCTTCGCCAGCGCTTCCCTGGCCCGTCTGCGCGCCCGCGGGGCGCGTGGACGGGGCCTCGGGCGCGACGCCAACGGTGGCGTTCACTTCGGCGCCCGGAGGGGTCTCCTCGACAATGCTAATGATCTCGAACTCATTCGATGGTAGCAGAGCGACCTCGTCTTCGTCGAGTACCAACTCCTCAAAGTCCTGGTCTGCGCTGGACGCCAGCGCGGCAGACGCCTCTTTGCTCAGGTCGGGCCGCACGATGAGCGTGTCATTCGGGCTTGCTACCGGCGCGGCCGCGGGGGCGCCGGTGATCCGGGCAGCTCCCTGCGACTCGTCCCCCTGACCATCGGTCGTGAGCGCCACGTTGGGTGGAATCGCGCGAACGGTAGCGATGATGCGCGAGAGGAACGCCATGAAGCTTTCGAGGAGCTCCAGGCGGTTGCGCAACAGATCCCGCTCCTCTTCGGCGCGGAAGAGGCGCGTTTCCGCCTCGGCCGCTCCCAGGTAGACCGCGCGCAACTCACTGCGGCTATGGAACTCCAGCCGCGCCTCAACATCGCGCAGGCGCGCGGCGGCGGCCATCCTGTCGCGCCGCAACGCCTCGATATCGCCGTCGCTCAGTTCAAGCAGGCGGCGCGCGTCGTTGAAGCCAGCGACCAGGCGATAATACTCGTCAAGGCAGGCGCGCAGCATCTCGGAGCGGCTTGTCCAATTTGCGCCAAACTGCAGGCCCGAGTGAAGCGCGCCGGACATTTGGTCGGTGAGCTTCAGCGCTCCGGTGACGCGTCCCCAGTCACGGGGAGCCGCGCTTTCGGCGGAAGGGGCATAGGTCCCAAATGGCGCCGCCGTAGGGCTCGCCGGGTCACTGGCTCCTTGCTCATACGGCGATTGGCCGGAGGGAGGCGTGAATGGCTCATACGGGCTTCTGACGCCGAATGCGGGCGCGTCGGTCGCGCGGCCGCGCTGTGAGAGCCGCGCGCCAAGCGGACCCTGACCCGGGGCGCGCGCCTGTGGGCCTGCGCCGTCCGTGCGGTACGAGTCCCGCTGCGGATACCCGCCATCATCGTCCGTAGCCATTGAGGTCCCCCTTTCGCGCCGTACATCCACCCGCAGGCGCGTCCCCATGCCGCTACCGGCTCACTTGTTGTGGCGCAAAAGCGCGGACACCTTATTCACCGTCCATCTTGATCCAGCCCTTGCGGAGCGCGTGCACCACCGCCGCGGTCCGGTCGTTGACCGAGAGTTTCTTCAGGATGGAGGTGATATGGTTCTTGACCGTTTGATCACTAATTTTCAACGACTTCGCGATCTCTTTGTTACTGTTGCCGCGGGCGATGTAATCCAAAATCTCGATCTCGCGTGTCGAAAGTGGGGAATAGAGCGGCTGCACTTCGGGCGGCTCTTCGGCGGTCATCTCGCGGAAGACGCGCAGCACCCGCTTGGCGACAGTCGGCCGCGAGAGCACGTTGTCATTGATGATGTAGACACCCTTGCTGACCTTAGTAACCGCGTCAACCAACTCCTCGGGCGCGATGCCCTTGATGAGATAGGCGGCCGCGCCCAGCTTCATTGACTGGAAGAGCTGCTCTTCATCCTCAAAGGCGGTCAGCATGATAATCGCCACTTGGGGCGCGCTGTGGCGGAGCTGGCGTGCGAGCTCCAGGGCGTCGTTGGTGGAGAGCAGGGCGTCGATCAGGATCACATCCGGCGTGAATTGCTTGCCCAATTCCAGGCCTTCGCGACTGCTTGATGTCTCGGCGACGACCACACACGCGCCGGTCGCCTCAAGGGTGGTGCGGCAGCCCTGGCGAAACAGCGGATGCTCGTCTATCAACATCACCCGGATAGATTCCATGATCGTCTCGTCTCCCACTTCATTTCCACGCGCGCGACGCGCCTACGTCCGGCGTGCGGCTCCGCCCGCCGCTGGCTGGGTATGCCTTCCAGCCCCATCGGACCAGGCGCGATGGTTTAGTATAAGTCAATTCGCCATTTAACCACATTGGGCTAGTACCTGTCCACTGTGGCCGCTTGCGAACGGCGCCAATGCCGCCAATGCCGCCAATGCCGACAGCGTCGCGCCCCACCGCGCCTGTCTGGCGCGGTGGGGCGCGAAGATTGGAAGGGCGGAGCGAGAGACGCGCTAGGCGCCGTAGTCGCTGAGCATTTCGCGGAACTGCTTCGCCAGGTCGAGCGCTTCATCGAAGGGGCGCTGCCAGACGTTGCGGCCAAAGATCAGACCGGTCGCTCCGGAGTCCATGGCGACGCGGGCCTTGTCAATAATATCGCCTTCGCCTTGCATCTCGCCGCCGCTGAAGAGCACCAGCGCTTTGCCCGCCGACTCGACGACCATGCGCGTCGCTTCTTCACGGGTTGGCGACATGGTGTTGTAGGGCTTGGGCGCGGCCTTGTCCTTCTCGGCGTCGATCTTGGGGACGTTGATCTTGACGATGTCGGCCCCAAGCTCGCTGGCGACGCGCGCGGCATAGTCCACGGCGTAGAGGCTATCGCGCCCGCCCTTGCCCTCGATAGCGGAGCCACGTGGGTAGGCCCAGACGATGATGGGCATGCCGTAGCGGTCGGCCTCTTCGCGCATCGCGCGGAACTGGGTGAAGTCCTCGACCTGCGCGGGCGAGCCGATGTAGAGGGTATAGCCCACGGCGTCGGCGCCCAAGCGCACGGCGTCCTCGACGCCGCAGATCATCGGCGAGAGCGCGCTGGCGTCGGAGGGGATCTCCGTCTTGCCGTTGAGCTTGAGGACCAGCGGCACTTCGCCCGCGTACTTGTACATGTGCTTCTGGGCGATGCCGTACTGGAAGACGATGCCTGAGAAGCGGCCCTCCTTCGCCAGTCGTAGCTGGAAGTCGGGGTCCTTGGCGGGCGGATTGACGAAGAAGTCGCGCGGGCCATGTTCCAGTCCCTGGTCAATCGGCAGGAACATCAGCGTGCCGTTGCCGGGGCCAAAGGTGTAGAGCAGCCTGTGGAGGCGGGCGCGCTTGCCAATACTGAGATCGAGATCGGCCAGCGTGGGGCGCTGGACTTTAGTCATCGCCATGATGAGCGTCTCCTGTGCGCGTCGCCAGGCCACGCCTGCCACCAACCACCGGCGGGGCGCTCACGGCCGGGCGCGGAACAGCGGCGGGACGGGTTTCGAACCACCTAGCCAGCGCGCTCGCCAAGAACGCCGCGCGCCTCATCGTGGGGCGCCACGTATCTCAGCCGCAGGCTATGCGCCCATCCACAGCGCCGCGCCTCTCGACATTGAGAGTCTACGGCCAGTCTATCATGCCCTACGCGGTGGCGCCAGAGCGCGCTGGGGCGCTTTCCGCGAGGTATTTGGGCGCGCGTTTCCGCCGGTTACAAGCTCAGGTAGAAGTCACCGCTGAGCCGCCCGCCTGCCCCGCGTCTCGAATGACCCTGCTCACTCTCCTCGCGTAACGCTTGACACCATGCGGCGGCGCCCCATATGCTGCCTCTACACAGTCGAGCGCGACGCCGCGCGCGTCCAGCCCCACACTCAATCCTACCGCCCGGCGTTGAGTCTGACCGTCTCCATCACCCAGGATCATTGCAAAAGAGGCTGGAGGACACAGCATGGGTAGACTCAGCGGGCGGGTCGCGCTCGTCACAGGCGCGGGACGCGGCATCGGGGCCGCTACAGCGAAACGGCTGGCCGAAGAGGGCGCGCGGGTCACGCTTGCCGACCTCGACCTGGAAGGATGTCAGCAGGTCGCGGAAGAAATCGCCGCGGCGGGTGGCGAGGCGACGCCAGTGCGCTGCGATGTCTCCAGCGCGGCCGATGCCCAGGCCGCGGTTGACGCCGCGCTCGCCGCGTACAGCCAGCTTGATATCCTCGTCAACAACGCGGGCATCCTGCGCGATAATCTGTTGTTCAAGATGTCCGAGGATGATTGGGACAAGGTACTCGATGTGCACCTGAAAGGCGCCTTCCTCTGCGCGCGCGCCGCGCAGAAGCCAATGGTGGAGAAGCGCTACGGGCGCATCGTCAACCTCTCCTCCACCTCGGCGCTGGGCAACCGTGGCCAGGCGAACTACAGCGCGGCGAAGGCGGGCATGCAGGGCTTGACGCGCACACTCGCCATCGAGCTTGGCCCATTTGGGATCATCGTCAACGCCGTCGCGCCCGGGTTCATTGACACCGACATGACGCGCGCGACCGCGGCGCGGATGGGCGTCGCGCCGGAGCAGTTCCAGTCAAGCGTCTCAGCGATGATTCCGCTGCGGCGTGTCGGCCAGCCCAGCGAGGTCGCCAGCGTGATCGCGTTCCTGGCGTCCGACGACGCCAGCTATGTCAGCGGGCAAACGATTTACGTCGCTGGCGGCCCAAGCGGATCGCACATGTAGCCCTATCCAGGAGCCCCGCGTCGCGTACCCTGACGGTAATGGTATAGAGGCGATTCCCAGGAGGCGAGTGATGAATGTCAGCCAGTTGCTCTCGGATTCCGCGGCGCGTACCCCTGACAAGACGGCGATCATCTTTCGGGACCAGATGACGAGCTACGCCGAATTGGACAGGCGCGTCAATCAGGTAGCGAACGCGCTGAGCGCGCTGGGCGTCCAGAAGGGCGACCGGGTGGCCGTCCTGATCCACAACATCCCGCTCTACGTGGAGGCCTATTACGGCATCCTGCGCCTCGGCGCGACGGTCATCCCGCTGAACGTACTCTACAAAGCGGGCGAAGTCGCCTATATCCTGCAGGATAGTGGCGCGAAGGCCCTGCTGACCTTTGGCCCGTTCACGCAGGTCGCGCTGGAGGCCAAAGCCCAGGCGCCCGAGCTCCAGTACCTAATTACCGCCGCGCCCGGCGCGATCCCGGGAACCCTCTCCTGGGCGGAGACCATTGGCGCCGCGCCGGAGACATCTCCTGGCGTTGCGGTAAGCGAGGATGATGTCGCCGTCTTCTCGTACACCTCCGGCACAACCGGCCGTCCCAAAGGCGCCATGCTGACCCACGGCAACCTGCTGGCGAACCTGATACAGTCCAGCTCGCTGGAGCGCATCAAGGTGCGCGACGATGATGTGGTATGGCTGGCGCTGCCGCTCTTTCACATTTACGGCATGAATGTCGGGATGAACCTAGCGGTGATGCACGGCGCTACGATGATGCTGGTGGAGCGCTTCGAGCCGGTAGCGACGCTAGAGGGCATCCAGAAGAATGCCGTATCTGTGATCTATGGCGCGCCGCCAATGTTCCTGGCCTGGTCGCAGGTCCCCAATATCAAAGACTACGACCTGAGTCATGTGCGCTTTATCAACTCAGGCGCGGCGGCGCTGCCTGTCGCGGTGATGCGTCTCTTCGAAGGCTTGACCGGAGCGGTCCTCAGCGAGGGCTATGGCATGTCGGAGTCGTCGCCTGTGCTGACGACCAACGCGGCCGGACCGGTGATCAAGCCCGGCACGGTCGGGCCAGCGATTCCCGGTGTCGAGATCAAGATCGTGGACGAGAACGGCGTCGAGGTACCGCAGGGCCAATTGGGCGAGCTTATCGCGCGCGGCGCGAACGTGATGCGGGGCTATTGGAACAAGCCAGAGGCGACGGCCGAGACTCTGGCTGGCGGCTGGCTGCATACAGGCGACCTGGCGACGGTGGATGCCGACGGCTACTACACTATCGTGGACCGCAAGAAGGACATGATCATCGTCTCTGGCTTCAATGTCTACCCACGCGAGGTGGAGGAGACGCTCTTCACCCATCCGGCGGTGGCCGATGCGGCGGTGGTGCAGTATCCCGATCCCTACCAGGGCGAGTCCGTGATGGCCTTCGTCGTGCTGAAGGATGGGCAGAGCGCGACCGCGCAGGAGTTGATTGACTACTGCCGCAGCCAGATCGCGGTCTTCAAGTGCCCGCGCCGCATCGAGTTCATCGACGCCTTGCCCAAGAACAACACAGGCAAGGTAATCCGTCGCGAGCTACGCGAGAAGGCGGCGACGCAGGCGTAGGCTGATGTGGCGAGCGCATGACGTCGCGGGAGACAGCCTGGCGAGCGCAATCGCCAGGCCGGTTTCACACACCGAAGAAGGGGTACCCATGATAACCGCATTGGTGCTGATGAACGTCGCCCGCGACGCAGTCAATGAGACGGCGCAACAGTTGCTGGCCATTCCCGGCGTGGCCGAGGTCTACTCCGTCACTGGCGAGTGGGACCTCGTCACCGTGCTGCATCTGGCGCAGTACGAGGACCTGGCCACCGTCGTCACCGAGAAGATGACCGCCATCTCTGGCATCCGCCGCACGCAGACGATGTTGGCCTTCAAAGCCTACTCGCGCGAAGACCTGGAGCAGGCCTGGGATCTGGGCGTGCAATAGACATTGCGCTCAGTGGCTGTGGGGAAGGGATGATTATCACGGTCCTCGCTGACGTCCATGGGCGCGTCACACTCTGCTTCCCGTCGAACTGAATGCCCTGCTGACTCACGACGTTCCGCGCCACAGCCTCCAGCCGCACAGCGGCCTGGACGCGGTCGGCGTCATCCTGGACGCCGACAAGCCGCGCTACCACTTTTACTGGCATACCGAGGAGCCGTACACCGAGCGGCAGTACACCAACGGCATCACGACCACCTGCCATCTCGCCGGCCTCTCAACGCGCACTAGCGTCTTCTGGCGCGCACGGTAGAGAGTAAGGCGCTCGACGCGTACCTGCCCGCCAGTGGTAGGCTTCTCTCTGGAAGTGGCCATCCGGTGAGGTCATCCAAGGGTGCGCCTCTTATTCGTCGGCCCGCCCATCGGGTAGAGAAAGTGAGCGAGCAGCATGGATGCGACGCGCCTGAGTTTTGCGCGAGTCGCCATCGCCGAGCTCGTATCGCTGGTCGTCGCGGGCGTTGGTCTGTTCCTGCCCATCAATATCGCGGTCTATGCGCTCATCATCCCGTACACGCTGAAGCCGTTTTGGCTGCATGGCGTCCTCGTCAATCTGATCACCCTGGGTACGTTTCTGCTGCCGCTTCTTCTGGGCCAGGCCGCCGGATTGACCATCCTCTGGATCGCCGAGAGGCGCGAGTGGCGCTTGCGAAGGCTCAGCTGGGGTCAACGACTGCTGGCGGGCGGAATCGTAGGCGCGGAGACGTTCGTCGTGGTCGTGTCGGTCCTGGCGAACACGATGCGAGGCGCCAGGATGACCGTGCTTGCGCTGTCAGATTTCGCGTTCGGATTGTGCGCTCTCATGTTCATCGCTTGCCTGGCGATGGCGTGGGCAGGCAAGCGGTGGGGCTGGATGATCCTGCTTCTCCTGCCTGCGCTTGTTGCGCTCTCGACCTATCCAATGGCGTTCACCACCGGCTATTCGCCAGCGTTCGCCCTCTTCCAGAGCACATTCTATAGCACATTCTATGCGGCCGCCGCCGCCACGCTCCTCACCGGTCTGGCGTTCGCGCTCTTTGGTTTGTCGCGCGGCGCTGGCCAGATCCCGGCCGCTGACAGCGCGCCTCTCGCGTAATGGCGCCCCAACACGTTTGGCGCGCTCACGTATAGTGAACATCGAGGCGCATCGCTCGCAGAGCGGGCGAGCACACGCGGAGGAAAATACCTATGACCTGCCCAGGCTGCACTGGCGGCGCGAATGTCTTTGGCGACAAGGCCGCGCGCTCGAACCTCAAGAGCTACCGTAAGAACGGGCCAGCGAAAAACACGCGCATTCTGCTGGACGCGCTGCGGCGTGAAGGCGTCGAAGGACGAACGCTGCTGGATATCGGCGGCGGTGTCGGCGCCATCTCGATGGAGCTGCTCAAGTCGGGTGTTACCAGCGCGACGCAGGTTGACGCCTCGACGGCCTACGTTGCGGCGGCAAACGCTGAAGCGGCGCGCGAGGGCGTCAGCGACCGTTTCGCCGCGCGCCAGGGTGACTTCGTCGCGCTGGCGCCGGAGACGCCGGCCGCCGACGTCGTCACGCTCGACCGCGTGATTTGCTGCTATCCCGATATGCGCGCGCTGGTCAGTGAGTCAGCGGGCAAAGCTGCAAGGCTGTACGGAGTGATCTATCCGCGTGACACATGGTGGGCGCGCATGGGGGGCGCGACGCTGAACGCCGTAGCGCGACTCTTCCGCGTTCCGCTGCGCAATCACATCTTTCCGACCGCCGCGGTGGACGCCGTCATTCGCGAGCAGGGCCTCACGCGGCGCTACCAGCACGACGCCTTCTACTGGCAGGTGGTTGTCTACGGGCGTCCGGTGGAAGGCCTCACCCCCTGACCCCCTCGCCCCGCAGGGCGAGGGGGAACCCGGCGGCGAGCGCGAGTGGTCGTGGGCAAGCCTGGTTTGCTCCGCAACATAGTTCACCCCGGGCCCTCTCCCAGCCGCGCGCCCTGGGCCTTCTCCCCGCAGGGAGAAGGTGGCCGAAGGCCGGATGAGGCCCCCTACCCCGCCAGCCCGAAGAGCCGCCCGGCGTTGCCGCCCAGCGCCATCTCCAGCGCGGCGGAGTCCAGGCCGCCCTGGCGCGCGTAGTCCAGCATGCGCGTCTGGCCAATGAGGGGGTAGTCGCTGGCCCAGAGCAGCTTCTCCGGGCCACAGATAGCGGCGACGCGGGCGAAGACTGCGGGCTGATAGAGGAAGAGCGAGGCGGCGGAGTCGTACCAGATGTTGGTGGCCGCCGCCTTCACTTCGGGCATCAGTTCGTAGAACGGCAGGCCGCCGCCCCAGTGGGCGGCGACGATGCGTAGCGCGGGGAACGCCTGCGCAAGCGCCAGCAGATCGGCGGGCGCGACGTCGCCTTTGCCGGGGTAGGTGTGCCCCACCGGCTCGCTGGCGTGGGTCAACAGGACGAGGCCGCGCGCCTGGCACGCCTCGGCGATAGGGCCGACGACGTGTAGGTCGCTCAGTCGGTAACCCTGGCCGTGCGGCATCAGCTCGCCCACGCCGCGCAGCCCGGCGGCGAAGCAGCGCTCCACCTCCGCTACTGCCCGCGCGCCCGCCGCTGGCTGGACGGTCGCCAGCCCGGTCAGCCGTCCACGCGCATGCGCAACCGCATCGATGACATAGCTGTTGCACTCCTCGACTAGGCCAGGGTCGGACCAGCCGAACGAGAACGTGACCGTGTGATCCACACCGCTGGCGTCCATCGCCGCCAGCAGCATCTCGGCGTCGGCCATTTTCGCCGTGGGAGCGCCATAGAGCGCGGCGAACCACGGGTCGCGCGCGGCGTAGTTGGCGCGACGCGCAATGACCTCTGGCGGGAAGATATGAGTGTGGGCGTCAATGATCATGCTGTCGGATGGCTCGCCTTGTACCAATCTATGGTGATCTCGATATGACCCAGGTGCAGGCCGAGGTGCTCGATGATGTGGCTGAAGCAGCGGCGGTTCATGCGGTCGCCCGCCGGGTGGCGGCTGAGAGCCTGGAACTGTTCGGGCCCCATGCCGGCGATCAGCGCGTCCACCGCGGCGAGCCAGGCGGTGAAGCGCGGCCGTAGCTCAGCCCAGCTCAACCCGGTTATGCCAAACTCGGCGTCGCGGTCGCGCTCCAGCGGCCCGTCGCCAACGCAACTCAGCGTCCACCACTCGGCTGACGCGATGGCGTGGACGCAGATCGCCGAAAGGTTGTTTGCCCCGGCCGCGGGCGGCGTCCAGATAAAGGCGTCATCAGGCAGCGGATCTAGCGCCTCCAGATACCAGGTGATCAGCCGCTTGAAGTGGTAGTGGTAGAGCTCACCCTCGTTGGTTGGCTCTTCGCCGGGTCCGGGCGGCGTCGGCATGGGCATGGTGGCATTCTCCTTAGATGCTGGCGTCGCGCTCGGCGTGGCAAACGGCCCGGCGCAGAAATTCGCGCCTGTCAGGGTTGCCGGCCACGGGGCCCGGTTTCGCCCGCCGCGTTCGCGGGCCCGGGAATGGCAGGCGAGAGCCCGCGCAGGCGGGTCTTGTGGCGGCGACGCCATCGAGGCGCGATTTCAATCGCCCGCTTTTCCCTCGCCCTGCCATCCCTCGCCTGCCGGCTGTACGCTATCGTCCCTCAACAATGCGGCTATGCTGCGTTCCCAGCCGCTCCATACCCATCTCGACCAGGTCGCCGGGCTGCAGCCAGCGGTGGCGCTCGGTCCCCAACTCAAGAATGCAGCCCGTGCCGCATGTGCCAGAACCAATGATATCGCCGGGGCGCAGGCGCACATGCTGCGCCGCGCGCTCGATCATCTGCGGGAAGGTGAAGTAGAGGTCTTTCATATTGGCGCTGGTCAGCGCGTCGCCGTTGATCGAGCCGAACATCGCCAGATCATAGCGCTCGTCCTTACCAGAGCCGATGCGCTTGTCATCCAGCTCATCGGGCGTGACCAGCCACGGACCAAATGTGGTGGCGAAGTCTTTGCCTTTGGCCGGTCCGAGGTTCATCAGCATTTCTTTGCGCTGCAGGTCGCGCGCCGACCAGTCATTCATCACCATGTAGCCGGCGATGTAGTCTGGCGCGCCGTCCGCGCTGATGTCCATCCCCGTCTGGCCGATGACTGCCGCGACCTCCAGCTCGAAGTCGAGCTCCTGGCTGAGGCTCGGGTAGGGGATGTCCTCATCGCCGCCGAAGAGCGCGGCGGTATTGGAGAAGTAGAAGACAGGAATCTCGTACCATTCGGGGATCATGCCGACCCCACGCCGCGCCCGGGCCGCCTTGACATGTTGCTCGAAGGCGTAAAAGTCGCGCACGGTCGGCGGGTTGGGGACTGGCGTGCGCAGGTGTACTTCCGCCAGCGGACGCGCCAGCCCTGTCTCGGCGGTGAGGTCCTCTGGCCGCGCCTTGGCCGCCAGCGCCAGCGCCGCGCGCGCCGCCGCCATGCCGTCCGGCCCGCGCCGCAGCAGTTCCAGCGTCGAGACGGGCAGCGCCAGGTCGCTCCCGGCGCCATTGCGCGCCGCCCATCCGCCCAGCGCCTCAAGGTCCAGCGCGAGGTCGCCGTGCAGCAGCCCCGCGCGGCCCGCATCATCTATCTCCGTCCCCACGTTGGGGTCAGCCCAGGTCACGATCTTCACGTTCGCCGCACTCCATCGTGTCGCCTACTACTTTGGATGCCATCCGGGCGCAAGCCATCGAGCCGCGCCCCGCAGCGCAGTATACACCCGGCGGAGGTGGGGCCTCACCCCCTGACCCCCTCTCCCTGCGAGGCGAGGGGGAACCCGCGAGGCGCGCGTCTCGTGAAAGGCAAGCGCTGCGGGTCGAGGGGGAACCTGTGCGGCGCGCGTCTCGTGAAAGGCAAGTGATCTCGCTTCATGAACGAATCTCGCCATCGCCCCTCTCCCCGCAGGGAGAGGGTGGCCGAAGGCCGGGGGAGGCCCCCTCGCCGCGTGCTATCCTTAATCCAATGACAATAGCACAGCGAATGGAAGATCGCATGACAGCGGCGACGAGCGAGACAGCGAACGATGAACGGATAATCCGGCTGGTGGCGACGGACCTGGACGGCACGCTGCTGCGCGACGACCAGACGGTTTCAGAGCGGACGCGTCGCGCGCTAGCGGCTGCCCAGTCGCTGGGGATCACCATCGTACTGGTGACGGGACGGCCCCCACGCTTTGTGCTGCCTCTGGTCGAGGAGCTTGGCCTGGAAGGCGCCGCCATCTGCTGCAATGGCGCGATCCTGCTGGACCTGGCGACTGGCAACATACAGGAACACACGCTGCTGGAGAGCGCGACGGCGCTGACGGTGGTTGAGCGTCTGCGGTCCGCCGAGCCGGGTGTGGCGTTCGCCATTGAGCGCGGACTGCGCTACGGCAGCGAGCCCGCCTATCGCGCCATGGGTGGAATGGGACGCCCGGGCGACGACGAGATCGCCACCGTGCAGACCCTGTGCGCGCAGCCAGTGACCAAGCTGCTTGCCCGCCACCCGGAATTGAGTGGCCCCGCATACTACCCGGCCGCCCGGGAGCTCGCCGGAGACCTGGCTATGATTACCGTCTCCGGCCCGCGTCTGGTCGAGATTGCCGCGCTTGGTGTGAACAAGTCGGCGATGCTGGCGCGCTACGCCGCGCGGCTGGGCGTCACCCCGGCGCAGGTCATCGCTTTCGGCGACATGCCCAACGACGCGCCGATGCTAGCCTGGGCGGGGCGCGGGGTCGCCGTCGCCAACGCGCATCCCGAGGCCCGCGCCGCCGCCGACGGCCTCACCGCCTCAAACATGGAAGACGGTGTCGCCATCACCCTTGAGCGTCTGCTGGAGCGGATGTAGTCGCCGCGGCCAGTAGCCCTGCCAGGTTGTCATACACCAGCTCGGGGCGGCGGTCGCCGGTGGCGGCCTCGGCTTCGGCGGCGTTGGTGAGGCCGCTGAGGACGAGGGCTGTGGTCGCGCCAGCGACGTGGCCAGCGACGATGTCCAGGGAGAGGCCGTCGCCGACCACCAGCGTCTCGGTCGGTGTCGCCCCAGCCAGCCGCATCGCCTGGAGCAGGATGCCAGGCGCGGGCTTGCCGATCAACTCGGCGCGCTGGCCGCTACTGTATTCGACCGCCGCGACCAGTGAGCCAGTTCCCGGCTCGAATCCGTCCTCGATGGGCAAGCGCGGATCGCGATTGACGGCATAGAGCGCGGCGCCGCCCAGCACAGCGCGCAGCGCGCGGCGCAGACGCGGATAGGTCAGCCCGCGATCGAGGCCGACCACCACGGCGTCGGGCGTCGGGCGCTCTGGCTCTTCATCCGCGATCACCCGGAGTCCGGCGCTACGCAACACCACCGCCAGCGATTCGTTGGCCAGGGCGTAGACGCTCCCGCCAGGGAACCGCGCGGCGACCGCGTCCGCCGTCGCTGAGCCCGCCGTCACGACCCGGCCCTCCGGGCGCGGCGCGCCAAGCCGCGCCAGTTTCTCGGTGACCTCAGCGACGGTGGCGAAGGAGTTGTTGGAGACGAAAACGACCTTGTGGCCGCTCTCATCGGCCCAGGCGACGAATTCCGCCGCGCCGGGCAGCAGCAGGGCGCCGCGATAGACCACCCCGTCCAGGTCGAGCAGATATGTGGTGAACTGGGCGGGAGACAGGGACTGACTCATGCGATGCCGTGTCGCTTCCTAATTAGTGTGGGCTCCAAGCCCATCTGGTCTTCACCCCTGCCCCGCTGGTCCGCTGGAACTCCGTTCTCCTTGGCGAGGAGGAGACGCCCCAACGGATCGACGCGGGGCGGCCGTGTCTGCTCGATTCCATCACAGCCCGCGCAGACGGGCTTCGCGGCCGCCGGGGCCGCTACCCTACCCCGCCAGTTGCTGGCGAATGGCGAGCACTTCTTTACGCAGGCTGGTGTTCTCATTGATCTCGCGGGCGATCTTCTCACAGCCGTGCAGGACGGTGCTATGGTCACGGCCGCCGAGCGCCTGGCCGATCTCCAGCAATGACGCCTCGGTTTCCTGGCGCATCAGGTACATCGCCACATGCCGCGGAATGACAATCTGCTTGTCGCGCGCTTTGCCGCGCAGGTCGTCCGCGTTGATATGGTAGTGCTCGGCGACCGCCTTGAGGATATCCTCGATCGAGACGCGGCGCTGCCGGGTATCCGAGGCAAGGCTCGCCATCGCCGTCTTGGCGGTGTCCAGGTTGAGGTCCAGCCCCTGGAGTTGCGCGTAGGCCTGCACGCGGTTCAGGCTACCCTCTAGCTCACGGATATTGGACTGCACGCGGCTGGCCAGATAGAGGATGATCTCGTCAGGGATTTTCTGCGGCAGCAGGTCGGCCTTGGCGCGCAGGATGGCGATGCGCATCTCCAGGTCCGGCGGCTGGATGTCGGCGATCAGGCCCCACTCGAAGCGCGAGCGCAACCGCTCCTCCAGGCTGATAATGGCTGCGGGCGGGCGGTCGCTGCAGATCACGATTTGGCGGTTCGTCTCGTAGAGACTGTTGAAGGTGTGGAAGAACTCCTGCTCGGTCGAGTCCTTGCCGGCGATGAACTGGATGTCGTCCACCAGCAGGAGGTCCACCGAGCGGTACTTGGCGCGGAACTCCTCGGTGGTGCGGTAGCGGATGGCGTCCACGATCTCGTTGGTGAAGGTCTCAGAGGAGACATAGAGCACCGTCAGATTGCGCTCTAGCGCGGTGTGGCCGATGGCGTGAAGCAGGTGCGTCTTGCCCAGGCCGACGCCGCCATAGAGGAAGAGCGGGTTGTACGCATGGCCAGGCGCGTCAGCGACGGCCAGCGAGGCGGCGTGCGCCAGCTGATTGGTGCTGCCGACGATGAAGGTCGAGAAGGTGTAGCGCTGGTTCAGGCGCGGCGGCGCCAGGGGCGCGGGCGAAGTGGGCGCTCCGGCTTTGGACTCGCTGGCCCCCTCACGGTCCGGTCCGTCATTGCTGCGCTCATCCATCGTCCCTATCTCCCCGACACGCGGCGGCGGGGTGTCCCGCCAGATACCTGACGCGCGTGTGTCCCGCTTATCGCGCTCGCCGCCGGGTCCATTTGGTATGGCGGGAGGCGCCGCTGGCGTCGCGCGGCGCTCCATCGCCGGGCGTGGCGCCTCAACTACCTCAACTACCTCAACTACCTCGACTGGCGCGGCTGGCCCGGCGATAGCGGGCTCATCTTCCAGCGTATCCCCATCCAGCGTCAGCAGCGGGGCGGTATAGGCGCCGCGATACTTCTCGCTCTGCGCCACGTGGCGCGAGCCGCCGCCGACCGCGACAGTCAGCGCGACCGGCGCGCCGAGCGTCTCAGTGAGGGCGCGCTCGATCATCTCGCGATAGCGCGTCTCCAGTAGTTGCTTCTCGTAGCTGGAGCGCACTGTCAGCGTCGCGGCGCTGCGGGAGACTTCCGCCAGCTGCGCGCCGCTGAGCCAGGCGTTGATCTGGGCGCCGGTGAGCTCGCGCCGGAGCCGGTTGAGGGCGGCCCGCCACACATGCGCCTTGTTCATCGCCTTCTATCCTGACCGCTCTACATGACGCGCCGGGGTCTGGTCTTCCACGCAGGGCATCGCGCAGGGACCACAAGAGATGGCGAGTCCCCAGATGGGGTTGTCGCCGGGCGTAACGTCAATGGTACACGCCAGCCTGGTAGCCTCGCAAGCGCCTTTGCCGTATTGGCCACCAGGGGCGCGTCAGCCGCGGTGGTAGCTCAGTAGGGCCGGGCGGCGCTCAATAGCGCTCGCCGCGCGCCCTCAGGTTGGCCTGCGCCTCACGCTTGATGCGAATGATGTCGTCCCAGGGGATGACCGGACGTGGCAGCCCGCGCTTCGCCAGGTATGCCGCCGCGACACTCCGCCCATGGAGAAAGAAACGGACCAGCGCCAACGGGTTCTGGCTGAGGCCGGGTATGATCTTCTCCGGCGTGAAGCGCCAGCCGCCACCCGCTCGCGCGATCCGCCCGCGCGCCATGACTGAGCGCTGCCGCCAGAGGTGGTCGTCATGCTCGTGACAGAGCAGGCTGGCCATGCCCTCAACGAGCGGCGCGTGAACGTCCTCGATTATGAATGACTGGGTGGCGCTCTCTGGCTGCGAATGGCAGCGAACACTGTAGGGGTAACCGCTGGCGTCGCGCGCGGTGAGGACGGCGCTGGGGAAGGTCGCAAGCTCGCGCGCCAGCCGCTCGAATTCAACTGACATGGGATGTTTCCTCCCCGCCGCCGCTGGACGCCTGGAGCGCGATGCGCTGCGGCTCGCGGCGCATGTCGCCATCAGGCCACCAGAGCATCTGGCGTGGCGTGACATACATCAGCAGCCGCATGTAGTACCAGTCCGCGAAGCGGCGCATGAGCGCGTTGGCGCTGAACACCATCCCGCCGGGTTGTCGCTCGAAGGTCTGGCGCAACCCATCCTCGAAGGGGTCTTCAAACGTGGTGACGATTTCGTCTGGCGCGGTCGCGTCACCCTGAACGAGCACAACGGGCGGACGCTCCAGCCCGCTGGCGCGTGGCTCGGAGAAGAGGAGCGAGACGCGCCCATCCCGCCGGACGTTAAACGCTTTCTGTGGGAAGCCAATCGAGGTGGTGACGATGAATCGGCGCCGCTCCGCCTCCCAGAACGGCAGCGTCGGCCAGGTCAGCGGGCCGCCATTTTTCGCCAGCGTGGAAAACTCACAGGTACGGAAATTGCGGAAGACCGCTTCGACCTCCCTGGGGATCGCGGAGAACGCGGGTGAGCCGCCCATACACACATCCCTTCCATCAGGCGCAGCGGATGCGAGCGGGTCAAACGGCTGCAACTCGCCCGTTTCCTGGCCATCCAAATGCGCCCAGGAGACGGGGTGTTTTGTGATGTGACCGCGTTGACCTCTTTCGCTCGCGCTCAATATACTGCACCATATACACTGGCCAGACCAGATTGTTTGGCCGCTGGGTTGCGCATTAACGCTGACCAGCGACTTGGGATTCGCGTTCGAAACAGCGCGTAGAGGAGCGTACCGTGTCCGAGCCCACCGTTACTTCCACGCAGGCGCCAGAACCTGTTCGCCCGGCTGCCGGGAAGAGGAGCGGCAAGTTTGGTCGGCGCGCGCTTATTGGCGCGGCCGCCGTGAGCGTGTGCGCTGCGGGCGTCGCTCTGGCTCCCGCCGCCGAGCAGGCGTTGCAGGCCGCCAGCAAGAAGGCGATTGACGACGCCTACGCCGCGGGCATCGCCGCTGGGCGTCAGGCGTTGATGTCAGAACTGGCGCAACTGGAGGGCGTGCCGCTGGATGTGGCGATTACCGTGGCTGAGGTGACGCGCATGGCGGTGCTCTATATCGTGCGCCCCGTCGCCGGACTCTTCGCCACGATCGCCGGTGACGCGCTGGCCCTGCTGCTGGCGGGCCTTTCCTCCGCCAAGTCCAACCTGGCCTCGATCAATGTCCACATCAGCCAGCTCGACCAGCTCACGGCGCTGCTGACCAGCTGGAAGAACAACATCACTCAGCTGCCGATCCAGATCACCGACTACACGACCCACGACATCGATAGCGCCGAGAATTATCTCAAGGCGCTCAAGCGCCACATTCAGTCTGGCAAGTAGACGCGAAGCGCGCGGCGATGCGCGCTATTTCCCGATGCAGAACTCGGCGAAAATCTGGCCGAGCAGGTCGGCGGTGGCCGTCTCACCGGTAATCTCGCCGAGCGCATCGAGCGCCGCGCGCGTGTCGATCGCCACGAAGTCCAGCGGCGTGTGACCGTCCAGCGCTGCCAGCGCCGCCGCCAGGTTCTCCGCCACGCGGCGCAGCGCGTCGGCGTGCCGCGCGCTGGCCACCAGCGGGTCGGCGGCCTGTCCATCGCCCGACTGCGCCAGCCGCGCCAGCGCCTCCTCCAGCGGGACGACGCCTGCGCGCGAGCGCGCCGAGACCTGGACGACAGGCGCCCCCGGCCACAGGTCCTCTACATCGGCGGGCGCCAGCGCCGGGGGCAGATCATGCTTGCTGAGCGCCAGAACCAGCGGGACAGGCGCCTCGCCTACCAGATCGCGTAGCTCGCGGGCGGCGGCGTAGTCCAGCGGAGTCAATGGCTCGGCCCCATCGAGGACGAAGACCAGCGCGCCCGCCTCGCGCGCCGCCGCCCGCGACCGCTCGACGCCCAGCCGCTCGATGGGGTCGTTGGTTGGCGTCAACCCGGCGGTATCCACAAGGTGCAGAGCAATATCGCCCAGGCGCGCCATCTCCTCGATGGTGTCGCGTGTCGTTCCTGCCACCGGCGTCACGATAGCCCGCTCCATGCCCAGCAGCGCGTTGAGCAGCGAGGACTTGCCGGCGTTGGGCCGCCCTACCAGCGCGACGCGCAGTCCTTCACGCTGTACGCGCCCGCGCTCCACGCCCGCCAGTAGCCGCGCTGTCTCCTCCGCAGCCGCGCCCAGCAATCCGCGGAGCTCCTCCGGATCAGGCGGCGGGACCTCCTCCTCAGGGAAGTCGATGCTGGCCTCGATGCGAACGAGCGCGCCGAGCGCCGCCGACCGGATCGCCGCCGTTCTCGCCGAAAGCTCCCCCTGAAGCTGGCGCAGCGCCAAGCGCCGCGCGGCGTCCGAGCCCGCGTTCACCAGGTCCATGACCGCTTCGGCCTGCGCCAGATCGATGCGACCGTTGAGGAAGGCGCGCAGGGTCATCTCGCCGGGGCGGGCCAGCCGCGCGCCCGCCGCCAGCGCCAGCGCCAGGATGCGCCGCAGCGTCAGCGGCGCGCCGTGACCCTGGATCTCCACGACATCTTCGCGGGTGTAGGTGCGGGGCGCACGCATGAAAACCGCCAGCGTCTCATCCACCATCTCGCCGCTCGCGGGGTCCACGATATGACCGTACACCAGCAGGTGCGATGGGGGCGGCTCGCCGGGGCTGGCTGGATGCGCCGGGCGGAAGAGCGCGGCGCCGATGGCGAAGGCGCGCGGCCCGCTGATGCGGATCACACCGACGCCACCCGGCCCCGGTGGCGTGGCGATGGCGGCGATGGTATCCTCATCACTGGCGGATAGGCTCTGGTGGTCGCTGGTGTCGGTATCCATGTCGCATATGTTATCATTTAACCTCCCAGCAAGCCGGGCGCGGGCAATGACGCCGAACGCGACCTATCCCCTGGCCTTCTCTGCCGTGAGCGGAGAGCGAATGACGCCGACGATGGCGCGGGGCGCACTCGGGCAGGTTGCGCAAGCGAGAAGCCGCGTCAGGAGAGTCGAGCATGAGCGCGTCAGCCAGGATACCGGCGGCGGTCGTCAATGGGGCCGGATATGGCGGCGTGGAATTACTGCGTCTGCTGCGGCGCCACCCGGGTTTCGATCTGGTGGAGGTCACCGCGCGCAGCGACGCGGGCAAGCGTGTCGAGTCCGTCTTTCCGCAGCTCGCGGGGCTGGACCTGACCTTCAGCGACCGGGTGGAGCAGGCCGAGGTGGTCTTTGTCGCCCTACCCGATGACGCCAGCGTAGAGGTCGTTCCCGGCTTGCTGGCCCAGGGCCGCCGCGTCCTCGATCTTTCGGCGGGCTTCCGCCTGCGTGACCGTGCGCTCTACCCCACCTGGTACGGCTACGAGCATCCAGCGCCCGCGCTGCTGAACGAGGCGGTCTATGGGCTGACCGAGTGGGCGCGTGAGCGTCTACCTGAGGCGCGGCTGGTCGCCTGTCCGGGCTGCTACCCCACCGCCGCGCTGCTGGCGCTAGGCCCGGCGCTGTATGCGAACTGGATCGAGCCTGACGTGATTGTGGACGCCAAGTCGGGCGTCAGCGGCGCCGGGCGCACACTCAAACTGAACACGCACTACAGCGAGGCCAACGAGGATGTCGCCGCCTACGGCGTCAGCGGTCACCGCCACCTGCCGGAGATCGAGCGGGCGCTGGCGACGGAACGCCATGCTGGCTGGCCCGCTCCGCGCGTGACCTTCATACCGCACCTGATCCCCATGACGCGCGGCATCCTGGCCACTTGCTACGGCGTCCTCAAAGAAGGGGTCGCGGCGGAAGATATTCATGGCCTCTATCGCAACGCCTACAGCTCCGAGCCATTTGTGCGGCTGTCGGACTCGCCGCCGCACACCAAGTGGACGTATGGCTCGAACGTGGCGTACGTCTACCCCTACGTTGAGGAGCGGTCGCGGCGGCTGATCGTTATCAGCGCGATCGACAACCTGGTGAAAGGCGCGGCGGGACAGGCGGTCCAGTGCGCCAACGTCATGTATGGGCTGCCAGAGACGGCGGGCCTGCCGCTGGAAGGAGTGTACCCCTGATGGCGCGCTCCTCCCAATCATCTGAGGATGGCCCGGTGGTCAGTATTGGTGATCTTGCCCAGTTGAGCCAGATGGCGCCCCATGAGGTTATCGCGCAGGCGCTGCGCGAGGCGCTGCCCTATGTTGAGGCGCTGCGCGGCCACTTCATCGTCATCAAGCTGGGCGGCTCGACACTGGAGACGCAGCGTGATGCGCTGGAAGATATCGTCTGGCTGCGCAGCCTCGGCGCCCAGCCCGTGCTGGCGCATGGAGGCGGGCCGGAGATCAACGCCTGGCTCGACCGCCTGAGCATCCCGAGCCGCTTCGAGCGCGGCCTGCGCGTCACCGACGCCGACACGCTGGATGTCGTGCGTATGGCGCTGGCGGGCAAGGTCAATGGCGAGCTTGTCCAGGCGTTGGGGCGGCTGGGCGGCCGCGCCGTCGGCGTCACCGGACTGGATGGCGGCCTGCTGCGCGCCCGGGCGGTCTCAGAAAAGCTGGGCTATGTCGGTGAGGTCGTCGAGGTGGACCCGAACCTGATCGAGACGCTGTGCGACGCGGGCTACATCCCGGTCGTCGCGCCGCTGGCCGCTGGTCCCGACGGCGAGGCGCTGAACGTCAACGCCGATGACGCCGCCGCCGACCTCGCGCGCGGCCTGAACGCCACTAAACTGCTGTACATCACCGATGTTCCGGGCGTGAAGGACGCGAATGGCGATCTGCTTTCCGTGCTCAGCGACCAGGACGCGCGCCGCCTGATCGCCGAGGGCGCGATCAAGGGCGGCATGATTCCCAAAGTCGAGGCCTGCCTGCGCGCGCTGGACGTCATCGAGCGGGCGCACATTGTGGATGGCGGCGAACCGCATGTGCTCGTGCGCGAGCTATTCACGCACCGCGGCGCGGGCACGATGATCGTGCGCGCCGATAGCGGTAGTCACCCATGAGCGTCATGCGCCGCGCGATTCGTGGCGTGACCGCGGGAAGCGCAGCCACAGGCGACTAGGCCATTCAGAGCAGGGAGGCGCATCGCTCGGTCCGCCAGCCATTGACGCCGCATCATCACAGGAGCATAGTGAGCCTAGCAGGCTCCTGAGGTTGCTGGAATGTGTGGAGGGTGGTCGAGATGGCGCAGACCTCTGGCATCATAACGACCGCGCCGTCACGCCCGCGGTGGAGGATCGCCCCAGGGCGGCTCGCTAGCGAATTCGGCCGGTTCGCGCGCTCCCGCTTGGCGCTCGCTCCGCTGGATTGGGGCATCGCCGGGCTGGTATTCGCCGGCGCGCTCGTGGCGGACTTCCACCAGATCAGCGGCGCGAGCCTCTGGTTTGACGAGACCTTCTCCATCGGGGCCGCCGGTCAGCCGCTGCATGTCATGTTCGGTCAGGTCTGGAAGCGCGATCCGAATATGCAACTGTACTACACGCTGCTGCACTTTTGGCTCCTGCTGACCACCAGCCTTGGCCTCCATCCCACGGAAACCGTCACGCGCGCCCCGTCGGCCGTCAGCGCCGCGCTGAGTAGCGCCGCGCTCTATCTCCTGGGCCGCCGGTTCCTCGGCCAGATGGCGGGCGTGATCAGCGCCACGCTCTACACACTCAGCTTCTTTATCCTGATGAGCGCGCAGCAGGCGCGCTCATACAGCCTGCAACTGCTCTTCATCATCATCGCCTGGTATATGGTCTTCGGCGCGCTACATGAGGAGGATGCGCGCGCGCGGCGCTGGTGGTGGACGCTCTATGCGCTGGCGATCACGATTGGCTTCTATGCCCACCTCTACACGTTCTTCACCGTCGTGGCCCAGATGACCGCGCTGGTGGCGCTAGTCATTCTGCCCGGGCTGTGGCGCGGGCGGGCGATCCATTCACTGGTCCCCGCGGCGCAGAGTCTCGTCGTGATCGTGGTCCTGATTCTGCCGCTCATCTACATCGCGCATCATGATGGCAGCCACATTGGCTGGGTCCCGCCCGCGACGCCCAAAGACGTCTACGAGATCCTGTTCAAGTACATCAGCAGCGCCGATCTGGTGTATATGTATCTGCTCTTTGCGCTGGTACTTCTCGCGCTGGCGCTGACACTCGTAGGGCGGCTCGTATGGCGGGACCGGTCGGGCGCGAGTCCCACCACGCCGGGTGGCTGGTTCTCCTGGCGTATCCAGCCACCGCCGCCTGGGGTGACACTGCTGCTGTGCTGGATGGTGGCGCCCTTCGCCCTGACATACGCCATCACCCAGCCCTACCTCAATCTGCACTTCTTTTTCTCGCGCTACGAGGTCGTCATCATGCCTGCGATTTGCCTGCTGGCGGGGCTGGGCATCCAGTTGCTGCCCGTGCGCGCCAGCCAGGTGATGGTGATCGTCGCGCTGCTGGAGATCGTCGCTGTCAGCGCGCCCTACTACTATACCCATAACCAGATCCAGGACTTCCGCGACCCCGTGACCTGGATGCAGACGCGCTACCAGCCAGCCGATGGGCTCATCTGCTTTCCTAATGACCTCTGCTCAATCCCCGTCCAGGCCTACCTCTCGGCGTATCCTGGCGCCGCGCATTTCGACGTCGACTCCCCCGGCGTCTACTCATGGGTGAAGGGCTATGCTGTGCCCGTAACGCTGGCCCGCGCGCAGACCTACGCCGCTCACCACACCCGCATCTTTTACATTGTGGCTACGCTTGGCGGCACGAAGAGCGACCCATCCATTGACGCCGCGATCCGCCAGTGGCTTGCCTCGCGCTACATTCTGAGCGGTGAGCAGGCGTCCAGCGGGGTCATTGTCTACCTCTACACGCCACGTCCTCCCCAGCCGCCAGCCAAGACTACCAAGACCACCAAGGCATCTAGAGGGACAACCGCTACGAAGCCGGGCGCCTAGCCAGGCCCCGCAGCGCGTCACGCCTCGCGCAGCAGCAGCGCCGTGAGCGTCTCCGCCAGCCACGCTTCAAAGCGCTCCGGTGTCCAGCCGCGCTCCCTCGTCAGCAGACGATAGATCTCCGGGCTGCTAAGCGCGAACTGGATATCGGTCGCTTCTTCGACGGAGAGGCCGGACTTGAGCGCGCCTTTCTCCGCGTATTGGGCCGCCAGCGCCCCGAGACGGTTGAGTCGCTGGCTGTGGCTCTGGCGCCAGGCGGCGTCCAGGTCTGGGTCGCCACCGCCGGCCTGGCGGAGCAGCTCCATGAGGTCGTCGTCACGCTCCATGATCGCGCGCATGACTGTCGCGGCCAGGCGTACCTGGCGACGGGGATCGGGCTCGCTGAAGGCTGCCTCGGCGAGCGCGCGGATGTCCTCGTCAGCCCCGGCGGACTTGACCAGCGTGGAGAGGATCGCGGCTTTGGAGCCGAAGGTGGCGTAAATGGTCGGCACGGCGACCCCCGCCTCCTGCGCGATGGCCTGGAGCGTCGTCGCCTGATAGCCATATTGCGCAAAGAGGCGGCGAGCGCCGCGCACAATGGCGTCACGGGTCGCCTCGGCTTGTTGCGCCCGGCGCGGGGAATGGTACTGGCGGCTGCTTTGCTCACTCATGGGCTTGACTTTACCACAATATTCATTATAATGCAATGTATTGAATATTGTTAGTTCAGCCACGAGGAGCAAATCCATGACCGTCACCCGTCCCACCGCGCTGTGGACCGCGCTCACTCTCTTCGTCCTGCTGGGGCTCGTGCATCTCGCTGTCCCCTACATGCCAGACGCTGACAAGATTCCAGCGATCGTGCGCTATGGCGACGTCGGCCTGGGAATCGCGAGCCTCATCGCGGGATATGGCCTCTGGAAGCTTTTCTCCTGGGCTAAGACCGCGACCATCGTCCTCGCCGCGCTCAACATCGTCTCCGCCACGCCCGGCGTCTTTTACGGCCCCAACCAGACGCTACAGATCATCGCCGCACTGTATGTGGCGCTATCTGTGGTGATCATCGCGCTGGTGTTTACCTGCGTCCAGCGCGGGACAGCCACCGCCCGGGTTTGACGGCTACGAGGATCTCAGTGGCCGCGCGGACGCGGGAGTCGCTAATCGGCTCCCGCTCGCGCGGCTCATCAAGTGAACCGCTTATCAAGTTTGGCTTATCAAGTTAAGGGTAGCGACATGCCATTTTGGCTTACCATCGTGGTCCAGTGGTTGCACGTCCTCTGCGGTATCTTCTGGTTTGGGAGCCGGTTCGTTGTCACGTTCATCCTGCTACCAGCGATGCGTCGGGTATCACAGGCCAAGCAGCACGACTTCCTGGGCGAGCTCATCCGGCATTTTGTGCGGGTCGAGCCTGGACTTGGCATTGCGACGCTTGTGCTGGGCATTCTGCGCGGCACACTCTTCGGAGAAGTCGCCAGTTTCCACATCGTCTTCGGCACGACTTACGGCCTCACCTGGACACTCTCGCTGACGCTCGGGGTGGCGATCGCCGTCCTTGGCGGGCGAGTGGGTTCCTCCTTCATAGCGTTGGAGGCGATCCCAGTTTCGGACGATGGGTCATCACAGGCGGTATTCGCCAGGCAACTCGGCAAGACTGAAACATATTCGCGGTTGAGCATGGCGCTCTTCCTGCTGATCTTCACCTGCATGATTCTCATGGGGTTCGGCTACTAACAATCCTGAGGCAGAGAAACTGAGGCCGCTCCTGCTATCTGGGCAGGAGCGGCCCTTGTATGCGTGGCGTGGTTACAACTCGGCCAGCGCCTCGGCGGGTTCGCGCAGGCGGCCGAAGTAGAATGGCGTGTCGCTCTTGGTGTAGCGCCGCACCTGCACCGCGCGCAGCGCCAGCATCATCGCCTTCAGTTCGTCGGGGTCGTCCGACTCGTTGGCCAGGATGAATTCGTAGTCGCTCAGCGCGTATGCGTCGACGGTATTCGAGAGGACGCCGCCGCCTTCTTCGTCCGTCCCGGCGGCGGCTTTGGCGCGAGTATCGGTCGCCGTCCTCGCGCCATTGCGGGCGGGCGCTTCCCCGCGCGCGGCGCGCGCCAGCTCCACCACTTTCTCGCGTGGAACGGCGTACTTGCGGCCGACCTCACCGTGTTCCTTCATTAGCTCGCGGCGCTCCTCGTAGGGCAGCAGATACCACTCGGTAGTCTTGACGAAGGGATAGACACTGACGTACTTCTTCGGCGGCGCGCCGGTGGTGAACGCCGGGCCGTGCTCAGGATCATAGCGCGGCGCGCTGACCACGCCGACATAGGCCTCGACCTGCCGCAGGTAACGCCCCAATCCGCTCTGGCGCAGCGCCACCGCCAGCCGTTGCAGCGCGTCGAGGTCCGGCCCCCAGACCCAGAACATCAGGTCGGCGTCGGCGCGCAGGCCCGCCAGTGAGTAGGCGCCCCGCAGCGTGACGCTGGAATCGCGGTTCTCGAGAGCCACCAGAAACTCGGCCTTACCCGCGTCCTGCGCGAGCGCGGAGAGGAGATGGAACGCGGGGTCGACGCGATAGATCCAGGTCAGAGAGTAGATATTGCGCCTGGAGGCTGTATCCGCCATGCTGATTTCTCCACAAGCGCGACGGACAGCGCCCGGCTCGCGGCGCAGAAAGTGATGTGCGCTCGCGCCGGCTCGCGCGCGGCTGGCGCGCTCGTCGCTCAGAGTGTATTATAACGCCCCGGCGCGGCGGCTCCCCCATGTGTCCCTGCAGGCGGCTACCAGCGCCGCCCCAGGAGGAAGCGCAGGAATCGCATGGGGCCAGAGTAGTAGCCCGACCGCCGCAGCACGCGGCGGCGGAAGTTGGTGGGCGCGCGCATCCAGCGCGTCGCAGCGTAATAGCCGGTCGCGGCCTTGAAGCGGCGCTTGGCTCTGGTCACACCCAGCAGCGTGCTCAGTGAGGGGCGGTGGTAGCGGAAGACTCTGAAGCGCGCCATGGCTTCGTCTCCTTTTCCACGGTCAGCCCGCGGGCGCGACGCCTTGCGCTTGGGCTGGCCACGTGTCGGGCCCATCCTACCACGAATCGTCAGGCTCGCGGCTTGCTTCGGGGCCGCTCTCACCGTCATCTAGCGCGGCGAGCGCAACCGGAAGCGCGTCATCCACGCCCGCGCCACGCTCGGCCTGCGCCTCCTCCCAGAGGCGGCGGATAGCGGCGCGGGTGACGCCGTACCCAAAGCCGCGCCGCTGCAGGAAGCCTCCCATGCGCAGCGCGAAGTCGCGCGGGTCCGCGGAGGCCAGCGCCCGCAGCCGCTTGCGTCCCGCCGCAACCGCCCGCTCCTCATCATCGTCAGGTGTGGCGCTGGCTCCGGCCGTTTCGGCGTCCACGCCACGCTGGCGCAGCTCCTGGCGGATCGCGCGGGCGGAGCGCGGGCTGAAGCGGTCGCGCTGCTCGGTCCAGTAGCTGGCGAAGACGGCGTCATCCAGGTAGCCGAGCGCGTCCAGCCGCTCCAGCGCGCGCTCGATGGCCGCAGCCGTGGGCGGCGTCTTGCCCGGCTGGACGCGCAGCAGACGGCGGCGGACCTCGGTGCGGCTGCGTGGGCGGTTCGCTAGATAACGCGCCGCGCGGTCCACCAGCGCGCGCTCCTCCTCCAGCGTCTGTAGGCGTGTGATGGCTGTCTCATCCAGGGTGAGACCGGGCGCCAGCCGCTCGCTGGCGACCAGCGACTCATCGAGGGTGAGCGCGCGGTCGTCGTCCAGTTCGAGATGGTAGCGCTCAGGCCTCCGCGCATCCTGTCGCAGCGCCGCGATTTTGGGCATCGTCAGTCCTCCAGCCGTCTCACCGACTAGCGCATCGGGTTCTCAGGACCATTCCGCTGGGCAGGCGGTGGCGCGGAAGCGGGCGGCAAGGCCCTCGCCGCGCTGGCGACTCATTGTGGCGAGAAGGGTGAGGGTGGGTACGGCTCGCGCGGGGGTGCGGCGTAGCGCTCGGCGTAGGCGCCGACGATGGGCAGGCGCAGATGATGCCCGCTCCAGGCGGCGATCATCGCCGCCAGCCAGATACCGATGACCGCCAGGAATCCGAGCAGCGCGACGCCTTGGCCCAGATGCGCCCAGGCGGGCTGGTGGGTCGCCGCCGCGAGGTCGCCGCTGAGCTCCCAGAGCATGTAGAACAGGACGCTCGCGACCGTCAGCGCGCCGGTGAGCAGGATGCTCTGCACGGCATGGAAGCGCACGAAGCGGTTGTGGCGCTCATTGAAATAGACCATCAGGCCGGAGACCCACCAGAACAGGTAGCTCATGCCGGCGAGCGTGTTAGGAGTATTGAGTGAACTGGCGCCCCAGGTGGAAGCGACCGTCCACGGAACGTGGGTCAGCTGGTTGGCGTCGGGACGCGGCGCGATGGCCTGCTGGGCGGGCGCTGGAGTCTGTGGAGGGGTGTTGGCGGGAGCATTGGCAGGATTCTTGCCGGACGCGCCGGGGGAGCGCGGCGCCCGCGAACCGGGCGCCGCTTCTGACTGCGCAGGCGGGCGCCCGTCCGGTGTGGGATGGGATGAGGTCATGGTCGGCCACTCATCCAGTGGCGCTTCATCGCCGATGGCCAGGCGCGGATCACCCATGGTCTCCACCTTCCCATGCGGACGGCGGCGCCCCCGCCGCGGATCATACGCATAGAGACGGCTGCAACATGTCCATACGCTCAGCCGCCCACGTAGCGCAAATATTCATCTGTTAGAGCGCTGAACTGCCGATGTGGGTTACTTCCGCCGAACTTTTGGCGCAAATTCGTCACTTGCTCTTCGATGTCCGCCGCCTCAGCTACCTCCATGTCCTCGTTGATGACGGAATTGAAGATTGGCGGGTGGATGCCAGGAATCGCGTCGCGACGCATGGACATGACCGTCGAGCGGTGCAGACGGCTATTGGGCCGGTACCGTGAGACGACGATACCCAGGCCGAAGATCTCATGCTGCGCGCGCAGCGCAAAGTCGGCCATGCGGTCGAGCACCAGCGGCACGCCCAGCGTGGAGAGGATGTCCGGCACGACGGGAATCAGGAAATATTTGCTGATGGCGATGCCGTTGAGCGTGATGACGCCCAGGTTCGGCGGGCAGTCGATCAGCACATGGTCATACTCAGGCAGCACGTCGCGCAGGGCCTCGCGCAGCGTATAGACCGAGCCATCGCGGAAGGCGTCGAGGTCGGCGAATTTCGTGATCTTGTCCTGGATGCGGTGCAGCCGGATGCTCGATGGCAGCAGATCCAGCCCGGGCATGCCGCCACCCAGGTTCGAGACGCGCGGGATGATCGCCTCGCGCGCGCTGAAGGTATGAGTGCCGTCGAGGTGGTCGCGAAACATCTGGTACAGGGTCTGCCCGGACTGGTCGCGTTCACGCCAGCGGCGCTCGTTGACCAGCGCGATGGTCGCATTCGTCTGCGGGTCGAGGTCAATCACCAGGACGCGTTTGTTATGCTCACCCGCCAGGTAATGCGCCAGGGCCATGGTCAGCGTGGTCTTGCCGACACCGCCCTTGAGGTTGATGACGCTGGTAACGACAGGCATAGTTCCTCCCACCGGAGAGCGGCGGCGCCCGCCAGCCCGTCACGGTCGCAGTGGCATGAGAATGGGGCATGCGCGCAGTGATGCGAGCGCGCCTTTCATATTATCTACACAGCGCTCTGGTTGTCCACCCGCATAGGCCCGCATGGAAGAACCGCCGCGCTAGCGCTTCGGCGCCAAATCGTCTACCCCGCGCAATAGCCCAGCGCCCACCACACGCGTTCGCCCATGTGGTGGGCGCTGGGCTATTGCGCGGGGGAACAGTGTCCGGCGCTCCGTGAGGCGGCTGGCGGGGCTAGCAGGTTAGCACTCGCTGTAGCCGCAGCTGACGCACTTCTTGCAGCCTTCCTCATAATACATGGTTGTGTTGCCGCACTTCGGGCAGAGGTTGCCATTGGCGGCGCGATGCGGCTTCTTCGCTGGCTGGCTCTGGCCCGTCACCGGGATAGCCAGCGTCGCGCCGTTCGCCATGCTGGCCGCCTGCGCGCCATTCGAGCCGTTCACGTGTGGCGCTGGGGCGTCAGCAGACTGCGCGCCAAGCTCGTTCAGGTAGAGCTCCAGCGCGCGGGCGACGGCGTCTGGCAGGCTGCGAACCCGGTTCTCACCGAGCCCAATGCTTGTGCTGCCGCCGATGCTGCGCAACTGGTGCGCGATCTCGCTCGCGCGGTCATTCTGCGTGAGCGGGCTGTCGATCTGCAGGTGGATCGAGATGAGGCGGCCCAGCGCCTCAGCCAGCGCGGCGACGTCTGACCCCGCCTTGCCGATATTGATGAAGACCTCCAGCAGGCCCTCGTCGTCATCGTTGAGAGTGACGTTGACCTTGCCTTCCGGCGCGCGCACCTGGCGGGTGTAGCCGCGCACTAGCTCGGGCCGGGTTTTGCGGCCGCCCTTGTAGCGTTTGCGGTGCGCCGCTTCGGCGGCGGCCTTCGCCACCTCATCGGCGGTGGGCGCGGGCGCGGCGGCGGGCTGCTCACCCTTCACGCCAACATTGAGCACCTGCTCGCCTTTGCAGCCATCGCGGAAGATGGTGATGCCCAGGCAACCGGTGGCCCACGCCTGCATGTACGCCTTGCCGACATCCTCGCGCGTGGCCGAATTCGCCAGATTCACGGTCTTGGAAATACTGTTGTCTACGCCCTTTTGGAAAGCGGCCTGCATGCGGATGTGCCACTCGGGCGCAATCTCGTGCGCGGTGACGAATGGCGCCAGCGCGGGATGCTTTTCGGTGGCATGCCCGTGCAGCGAGCCGTGCGTCTTGGCGTACTCCAGCACCTCCGCCTTGTCCTCAATGTCGCTGGCCTCCAGCGCGCGCTGGAAGTACGGGTTGACGAAGTCGAGCACGCGGTAGGAGCCGTCGGGCTGCTTCACGCGGTGCTGGAACGCCAGCGCGAAGATCGGCTCGATGCCCGAGGAGCAGTCAGCCAGGATGCTGATCGAGCCGGTCGGCGCGACCGTGGTGCGGGTAGAGTTACGCAGCGGCCGCCCGCCCTTGTAAATGCTGCGGTCGAAGTTGGGGAAGGCCCCACGGATTTCCGCCATCTTCGCTGATTCGTCGGTGGACCACTCGCGGATCGAGCTCATGACGCGCTCGCCCAGCGTGGTGGCCGCCTCGCTATCGTAGCGCAGTCCCAGCTCGAAAAGCATCTCCGCCCAGCCCATGACACCCAGGCCGATGCGGCGGTTGGCGTGCACCTTCTCCGCTACCTGCGGCAGCGGGAAGGGGTTGATCTCGATCACGTCATCGAGGAAGCGCGTCGTCACGCGCGTGACGCGCTCCATCTCCAGCCAGTCGATCTCGCCGCCATGCACAAACAGCCCGAGGTTGATCGAGCCGAGATTGCAGGCGTCATATGGGCCGAGATACTGCTCGCCACAGTTATGCAAAGCTATGCCGTTCGCCACCATGCTGTGAACATCGGCGACGGTGGTGTCGTAGACATCCGCCAGCCCTGCATCTTCAATCAGCGCAACCTTTGTGGTGAACGCTTCGCTGTTTGATACGCGCTTTTTGGAAGTAATCCATGCGACGAGCTTCGACTGCTTTTCTGGCTGCATGAAGCCGACAACCTCAGCGAAGCGGTCGCGGTTGGCCTTGTCAATGATGACCTCATACTGCGCCAGCGTCGCGTATTCAGCCATCTCGCGGCGGGCGTCGGGCAAGAAGGCGATTCCCGCTTCACGGCGCAAGCGAATCGCGCTCACAATGCCCAGGTTCAGGAGTAACTGCTGGACATCCTGCGCAAGCTGCTTCGATGACGTCGCCAGGCGAACAGAACAGGTCCCTTTCTCAACGGACCCAATCTGCACGCTACCATCGGCGCTGAATAGTCCGCGCAGGAACCCAATAACCGCATCCCGCGGCGCCATAAAGACGCTCTCCGGGACACGCTTTTCGCTCGCGCGGACTGGCATGACTCCCAGCGCCATGAAGAAGGTGGCGGGCGAGCCTGCGAATGTGAGTTGTGTATGACCCTGGCGCTCGGTCAGATTCCCACTCAACCCGAACCAGCGGTTGATGCGCTCGGTGAGAGCTGCTGTGATACCAGTGTCGGCTGTAGCGACTGCGAACCCGAGAATGTCGCTCGTGTCGCCGCGACGGGTATGGCCATCGCCGAGCGCGTAGCCAAGGATTTCGCTCAACTCGGCGGACCACTCGGTGGGTGGCTGCGCCTCGCCTCGCGCGATCTTCGCCCGCAGGCGCGACTCGGAGCGCACGCCATAAACTACCTCAGGCAGCGCGCGCTCAGTGGACCAGGCGCCTTCGTCGCTCTGCAGGAGCAGCGTGTCGCCATATTCTAGTTGATCGAGGCGCTTGTAGCCCTCGGTCGTCAGGAAGCGGTGATTGGCGGTGGCCGTGATCTCGATGCCGTGGCTGGTGATCAGCTTGCGCACGGGGACTTGCTCGCCCGTTTTGAATACAGGCGCAGCGATCTGGGGAATGATGCCGGTTGTGATGGTTTGCGCGGCGCCATTCACGATGCTCACGGCGGCCTCGGACCAGGAGCGCGCATCGGTCATGACAACGAGATCTTCGCCGCTGGCATGCAGCGTGTCCATGCGGATGAGGCCGCGGCTGGTCGCCAGGCGCGTCTCACCAATCAGGCAGGGATTTGTCGCTTCCAGCAGCTCAATCCCGGGTGTGGGATTGGCGGAGGAGCGGTTAGCGCGGTCGAGGAAGACCAGGCCGGGGTCGCCAGTGGCCCAGGCGGCGTCAATGATGCGCTCCATGACATCGCGGGCGCGCAGTTGCTTGACCTCTTCCTTGGTGTGCGGGTCCACCAGCGCGTAGTCCATGTCCGCCTCATAGGCGCGCATGAACTCGTCGGTGATCGCCACTGAGATATTGAAGTTGGTCACCGAGCCGTCGCGCTTGCAGTCAATGAACTTCAGGATGTCGGGATGGTCCACGCGGAGGATGCCCATGTTGGCGCCACGACGGGTTCCTCCTTGCTTCACGGCTTCGGTGGCCCCATCGAAAATGCGCATGAAGCTGACAGGGCCAGACGCTACTCCATGCGTGGATGCTACCATTGACCCTTCAGGACGTAGTCTGCTGAAACTGAAACCGGTGCCGCCTCCTGACTGATGGATCAGCGCGGCGTGCTTGACGGCGTCGAAGATGCCCTCCAGGCTATCGGGAACAGGAACGACGTAGCAGGCGGAGAGCTGGAGGTTATTGCCCTTGCCCGCGTTCATCAGCGTCGGCGAGTTGGGCAGGAACTGGTGGCTGACCATCACATCGTAGAACTGCTCGGCGATCTGGTCCACCGTCAGTCCTTCAGGGTCTTTCCACTGCTTCTCGGCCCCGGCCACGGCGCGGGCGACGCGCCAGGCGAGGTCATCGGGAGACTCGACAACAACGCCCTCGCTGTCCCGCAGCAGGTAGCGCTCGCGCAGCACACGTGTCGCCGCCTCGGACCACGCGCCCGCCTTGCGCTGCGCCGCGCTCCCACGTGACTCACCCGCGGGATTCTCTTTCCTATTCTTCACCACGGTCTCCCCGACGCCTGTCGCCAGCCGTCTACGGCTCGTGTCCGAGCCCTGCATCCACACCAGACTCCACGGTCTACCCGTTGGGCCACATCCGCTGCGCGCCTCACCGCCGCAGGGCTTCCGCTGACCCGTAAAGGGTCAAGCGCGAGGCGTCGAATCAGCGCGCTCTCCTATTGTGCCGCCTATATCTAGTAAAATCAAGGGCAAAAAGTCCTATATCTAGTGGTCTAGTGAAAAGTCACTCAAAATCACTAGAGCAAGCGCGGGGTTGCCATAATCTGCGGCTCGCGCCTGCTTCCTGGGCTATGGTGGACGGCCACTGGCGCCCCCCATTGTGGGGGTCATAGGACCGGACCGGTGGAGATTGGCTCCGCCGCCCGGCCCAAATAGCCCGTATCGGCTACAATTCGCTTGGGGCGCCCCAAATGGCGCTGACGCATTGCGAGAGGGAGAAGTCCATGCGCGCGGAGATTCTATCCATCGGGGCTGAGATTCTGCTCGGACACATCAGCGACACCAATGCCACCTACCTTGCTCAGCGGCTCTCCGCGATGGGTATTGACCTGTACTTCGTCTCGCAGGTTGGCGACAATCTGGAGCGGCTGAGTGAAACGCTGCAGCGCGCGCGCGGCCGGGCGGATGTCGTCATCACCACCGGTGGTCTGGGTCCCACCGAGGATGATCTGACACGCGAGGCGATCTGCGACGCGCTGGGCGAGACGCCGAGTGTGGACCCGGCGCTGGAAGCCAGGCTGCGCGCCTTCTTCGCCGGGCGCGGGATTACCATGCCTGAGCGCAATCTCAAACAGGCCTGGCTGATTCCCTCGGCGGCGCCTCTGGCGAATCCCCGCGGCACCGCGCCGGGCTGGTGGGTCGAGCGCGACGGCAAGATCATCATCTCCATGCCCGGCGTGCCGTCCGAGATGACGCGCATGTGGGTGCGTGAGGCGGAGCCGCGACTGCGCCCGCGCACAGGGGCGACGCTCTTCACGCGCATCCTGCGGGTGGCGGGCGTCGGCGAATCGACCGTTGAGGAGCGGCTGGGTGATCTGACGCACAGCCTCAACCCAACCATCGCCACGTATGCCAAGCAGGACGCGGTGGACGTGCGCATCAGCGCCAAAGCCGCCACTGAGGAGGAGGCGCGGGCCCAAGTCGAGGCGCTGGAGGCGCGCGCGCGGGCGGCGATTGGCGAACGCAACGTCTTCGGCGTTGATGGCGAGACACCAGCGGGTGTCGCGCTGCGCGCCCTGATCGAGCGCGGGCTGACACTGGCGACGATGGAGTCCTGCACCGGCGGCCTTCTCGCCAGCCTGATCACTGATGTCCCCGGCTCCTCCGCCGCCTTCCGCGGTGGCATCGTCTCTTATGCGACGGATGTGAAAGAGAGCGAGGGTGTCCCGGCGGAGATCCTGGCGGAACACGGCGCGGTCAGCGTGGAGACGGCCCGCGCGATGGCGCAGGCGGCGCGGTCGCGGCTGGGCGCGTCCGTCGGCGTGGGTGTCACGGGCGTCGCTGGCCCGGACGAGCAGGAAGGCAAGCCGGTCGGCGAGGTCCACATCGCCGTCGCTGGCGACTGGGGCGTGCGCGACACCAGCCAGATGTTCTCTGGCGGGCGCGAGGCCATCAAGTCCCGCGCCGCATATACGGCGCTGAATCTGCTGCGACTCGTCCTCGCTCGCGTAACCGAGTGAGCGTGGCGGACGACTGGAGAGAGGCATGTTCACGACTGAGCAGCGCGAACAGGCGCGGGCGTTTGTCGAAGCGCTGGCGCGCCACGACGCGCGTGTCACTAGCGGCGCGCTCATCGGCTCTCTGGCGGCGGACGCGGGCGACGCCTGGGATGAATGGTCGGATGTCGACCTGACGTTCGGCATCGCGAATGACGTCGCGCCCGAAACGGTTCTGGCGGACTGGACGGACGCCATCAATCGCGAGCTCGGCGTCCTCGACCACTGGGACCTGCGCGCGGGCGCCAGCGTCTACCGGGTCCTGCTGCTGGCGAGCGGGCTGGAGATGGATGTCTCCGTTACCCCGCAGCGTGACTTCACCGTGCGCGGCGGGCGGGCGCAAGTCCTCTTTGGCCAGCCGCGCCGGGAGCCTGACACAGCGCGATCCAATCCGCGCGAGCTCATCGGTTTGGGCTGGCATCACATCATTCACGCGCGCTCAGCGATCGAGCGCGGCAAGCCGTGGCAAGCTGAGTACTGGCTCAGCGCGCTGCGTGACCACACCCTCGCGCTCGCCTGCATACGTTTCGGTGAGAGTCCGGTATACGCTCGCGGCGTCGATCGCCTGCCTGCGAGCGTCACTGACCCGCTGGAAGATACGCTGGCGCGCGCACTCGACCCGCACGAACTGCGCCGGGCGCTGGCCGCCGTGACCGCCGCCTTTCTCCGCGAGGTGGACGCGGCGGACGCGGCGCTCGGCGCGCGGCTGGGGCCGTCGCTGCGGGAGTACGGCGGTGCGTAGGCGACTGCTCATCCCTCCGCGCTGGCGGCGTGAGGGCTGCCGCGCGCGCCTGCTTTCCCTTACCAGTGGTCGAAAAGGAATGGCCTTCACGCGCGAACGTCACAACACAGGTGGGAGCTGGATTCTTGTATCTCACCTGTCAGGAAAGGTAAGAGTATAGCATGCGAAAGCTGGTCGTTTCTGAATTCCTGTCACTCGACGGCGTCATGGAAGATCCGGGCGGCGCCGAAGGATCCGCTCACGGCGGCTGGTCCATGCCGTATTGGCACGAAGAGATTGGCCAGGTCAAGTTCGATGAACTGGTCGCGGCTGACGCCCTGCTGCTGGGGCGTATCACCTATGAGGGCTTCGCCGCCGCCTGGCCCGGCCGCACCGACGAGGCAGGCTTCGCCGACCGCATGAACGGCATCGCCAAGTACGTTGTCTCGACCACCCTGCATGACGCCGCATGGAGCAACTCGCACATCATCCGCGACGATGTCGCGGGACAGATCGCAGCGCTCAAAGCGCAGGAGGGCCAGGACATCCTGGTCGCCGGCAGCGGCCTGCTGACCCAGACGCTGATCGCCAATAACCTGGTGGACGAGTTCCGCCTGCTGGTCTATCCCATCGCGCTGGGCGAGGGGAAGCGCCTGTTCGGGGCGGGCGCATACGCGCCACTGAGCCTGATCGAGGGGCGCGCCATTCCCAATGGCGTTATGCTGCTGCGCTATGCTCCCGCAAAGTGAGGACGAGGCGCTACGGCGAGGCGCCACGAGGAGGAACACAGCATGAGCGCTGGCGGACTCTTACAACCGCGGCTTGGCCGCTTGCGTGACGCGATGGCGGGCTATGTGGAGCGCGGCGACCTGCCGGGGTTGGTCTGGCTGGTCAGCCGCCGCGGCGCGGTGTACAGCGACTTCGCCGGGACGATGGCGGCAGGCGGCGGAGCGGCCATCGGACTCGACACGATCTTTCGCATCTCCTCCATGACCAAGCCAGTCACGGCCACCGCGGCGATGATTCTGGTCGAGGAGGCCAAGCTGCGGCTGGATGAGCCGGTGGACCGCCTGCTGCCTGAGCTTGCGAATCGCCAGGTCCTCAAGCGACTCGACGGTCCACTGGATGAGACGGTCCCCGCCAACCGTCCGATCACCCTGCGCGATCTGCTGACCTTCACCATGGGCTTCGGGCTGGTCTTTGCTTCCCCGGACACGCATCCCATTCTGCGCGCCGTGGAAGACCTGCAACTCGGCCAGGGCATCCCGGCGCCCGATGGCGCGCCGGAACCGGATGAGTGGATCCGCCGCCTCGGCACGCTGCCGCTCATGGCGCAGCCCGGCGAACGCTGGATGTACAACACAAGCGCTGACGTTCTGGGTGTCCTGATCGCGCGCGCTGCGGGCCAGCCGCTGGAAGCCTTCATGCGCGAGCGTATCTTCGAGCCGCTGAGCATGAAGGACACCAGTTTCAGCGTCCCGGCCGAAAAACTGGACCGTCTGCCGCCAGAATACTGGACAAATTACATGACCGGCGCGACCGAGGTCTACGACGAGCCAGCCGGCCAGTGGAGCCATGCGCCAGCGTTCCCCTTCGCCGCTGGCGGCCTTGTCTCGACAGTGGATGACTACCTCGCTTTCGCCCAGATGTTGCTCGACAACGGCCGCGCCAGTGGTGGCCGCATCCTCTCGCGCCCCTCGGTGGAGTTGATGACCAGCGACCACCTGACGCCCGCGCAGAAAGGTCCGAGCCTGGTAGAAGGCTTTTGGGATAGTCACGGCTGGGGCTACTGTATGTCGGTGACGACCAGCCGCGCCAGCCTGGAGGACACGCCCGGCCGCTACGGATGGGACGGCGGCATGGGCACGTCCTGGTACAACGACCCGCGCGAGGAGATGATCACCCTGCTGATGACGCAGCGCGCCTGGTCCTCCGCCACTCCCCCGCCCCTCGTCCGCGACTTCTGGACGCTGGCCTACCAGGCGATCGACGACTGAGGCTAGCGCGGCTCTGCCGGGCTGGTCGAACTGGCCCGGCGGCGGCGCGCATTCGCAGCGCGGAAGAATAGGCTGGCGATCAAAGCGCTTGTGAACAGTGCGGCGACTTCACCGATGGCGAACCCGAGCGTGAGCGCGCGCGCATTCATGGCAGCAGGCATGGCCATGTGAGCCCACCACAACCACATCGCCACCCACAATGAACAGAGCGCTAGCGTCAACCCGAATGAGATTGCGCTTCCCAGCCGCGGTCGCTTGAAGGAGTATACCCAGCGTCGCAACGCCGCGACTGCCAGCGGGGCAAGGAGCGCCCAGCCTACAATCATGAGCAGCATCGCGCCCAGGACGGCGGCCGAGTTCATGCCACATGTCTCCCTTCCAGCGAGCACTCGCTCCCCCCGCCACGCTCTCGCATCATGTTGGGAACGTCAACTGTGGCACCGAAGTCGTGATCGCCGCTACGCTCCGGTCGCGACGTCGGTGTCGGTGAGCGGGGTGGGCTTGCCGAGGCGGCGCAGGGCGAGGTCGAAGAACTTGCGCGCGCCGGTGCGCATCAGGCCGGGGTTGCGGCGCAGTACGCCGAGGAACAGGCCGACGCTGTAGTCGCCGCGCAGGAGTTCCGCCGCCTGGATAGGGGTGAGCCGGGTCAGCAGGTCCATGCTGTCGTCCCACTGCGCGTCGGTCCAGGCGGCGATGCGCTGGTTGACCAGGTAGGAGATCTCCATTTCGCGGCCGAAGCGCGCCCGCCACTGCTTCTCATAGCGCGCCAGCCGCTCAGCCGAAACCTCGCCTTCCCGCGCGGCGGCGCCCGCCACCTCCCCGGCCATCGCGCCGCTATAGAGCGCGAAGCGGATGCCCTCGCCGACCAGCGTCGAGCCCTGGCCCGCGGAGTCGCCGGTGGCGATCAGCCCATCTCGAACGAACGACTCGACCACGCCCTCGGACGGGAACAGACCGGTGTGGTATTCCACCGGGCTGGCGCCTGTAAAGTCCGGCGCGAAGTTGGGTAGGCGCTCGGTGAAGGTGTCGAGGTACTCGCGGGCGTCGGCGTCCACGTCCGGCCGGATGACGCCCACGCCCAGGCGCACGCGGCCCTTGCCGCGCGGGAAAGCCCAGGCGTAGCCGGACGGCGCGACCTGGCTGCCCATGATGAGGTAGAGCATGTCCTGGTCGTAGTTCGGCGCCATCAGGTCGTATTCCGCGCCGTAGCCGTAGCGCTGGAAACCCTTCCGCAGCCCGACACGCGTCACCAGGGTGCTGGAGAAGCCGCTGGCGTCAATCACTATCGCAGCGCGCCACTCACCGGCGCGGTTGCGGTGGTCTTTGGCTACCACGCCCACGACCTTGCCATCCTCGACGATTGGCCGCTCGACCGGTGAGCCGGGATGCAACTCCGCGCCCGCGGCTACCGCGCGCCCCGCCATATATTGGTAGACGCCACGCACATCAAGGACACAGCAGACCGGGTCGGCGTAGTCGAAGCGCGCTGATTTGGTGGGCGCGAGGAAGGTCACGCTCTTGATCGGATGGTAGAGGTCGGCAGGGATGCCCAGCGCCCGCATGTCGCTGATCCAGGAGCCGCCGCTGGTGTGGACGGGATAGCCGATCTCCTTGCGCCGTTCCAGCAGCGCCACACGCGCGCCGGACTTCGCCGCCGCCTCGGCCGCCGCCAGCCCTGCCGGGCCGCCGCCCACCACCAGTACATCGTACCGCCGCGTCTCAGTCGTCCCCGCGCCCGCCGTCTCGCCTGCCGCCGCTGTCATGCCTTCGCCTCGCTCCTGCGCTCGATCGCGCGCCTCGCGTCACGCCGTCCCGGCGCGCGCGGACGCTGCCTGAAATCCCCGGCACTATACCATACCCCTCCGCCGCGCCCACCGGATGGGCGCCCGATGTTCCCAGCATCGCGCCCACGTTCATGACTCGACGCTGGAGCGTGTGTACACGCGTGTAAAGAGCATCATTGTGGGCGGCACTCCAAGCTGGAGCGAGGTCAGCCAAACGGTCAGGTCGCCTGCGTTCCAGCTCCAATCAAGCTCATCAATATCACTGGGGACAGCGTCCGGATCCAGGAGCCAGCGGCGCTCGGTGGGGGACCACGCCCAGAGGCGGCGCGGAGGGGTGAGCTGTGAGCGGTCGTTGGTGGAAACGACGCCGCGCTCGAGGAAGAGCGCGCCGCCCGGTCCCACCCCCAGCGGTGAAGGCGTCGACTGGCTGGAGCCGCTCTCGTCACCGCTGATCAGTGGCGGCAGGGGGATTGTCGTCCAGCGCGAGCCAGTGGTCGCGGTCGCCAGGACGAGTGTGATGTCGTTGGCCGGCGCGCCGCCCACGAGTGGCCGCGCCAGCACGTACAGTTGTCCCCAATCCGTTCCCAGCGACGTGTCCTGCGACGCGAAGACGGCGGGGAAGGCTCCGGGCAGGTCACCCAGGCTGCGCCAGGTCGCGCCGTAGTCGCGCGACTCCACAAGCCGCGACGCGCCCGGCGCGCCTGCGACATCAGGCTCCGACGCCAGGATTCCGCCGCCGTAGCGATAGGCGACGATGTTCAGCCCGTTGATGTCCTGCAGGCCATTATCGGCAGCGGCCCAGGAGGCGCCGCCATCGCGCGTGACGAGCAGCAGTCCGCGGGCGGTCGCGGAGAGTGGCCTTGAGATGCCCTGCGCGATGTCCTGCAGGTAGACCGCGTTTCCGGCCAGCGTGTACTGGTAATCGCCGCAGGGCGTGTCCGCGATGGAGGCAGGCCAGAGCACATCGCTCCAGTCGAGCCCGCTGTCATGGGTGACAAACAGCCTGGGCGTCTCGCAGACGCCATAGGTGTAGTAGCTCGGCTCGACGATGAGCAGCGCGCCGCTGGGGTCAGCGATGTCGGTGACGACGGTGCAGTCTGCCGCTTGCAGGCTAGGCGCGCGTAGCGCGACCCAGTTCTCCCCACCGTTGTAGGTGCGATAGACCGCGAGCGCGCCCACCGCGAAGTCTTGCGAGCGGGTGAAGGGATCGATCCAGCAGCCGAACGCGACGCCTGAGATGTTCGCCGCGGGCGCGATGGAGATGTGCGACTGGTGCTGGGCCGTGGGTGGCAGCCGCTGGAGATGGTAGCCGCTATCAGAGATGGTCGGGGTCGGTTGGGGTGGATGAAGCGCAAGGTCGAGAGCGCCGAGCGCGTTGCGGGTCGCTGCGGCGCCATCGAGGAGCATAAAGAGCGTCACGACAATGGCGAGCGCGAGGGCGGCGGCGCGCCCAGCCTTCTGCTGGCTGGTCAGGCGCCGCGGCTGCGTGTCCGCCCGGTAGGCGCTGGATGTCTCGGGCGTGGCGGGCGCGCCCAGCCACTCACCCAGCCGTTCCACCCAGGCCGCCAGCGGCGCGCGCCAGCCCGCCAGCGGCGCGCCATCCAGCCGCTCGCGAGTGACATCCAGGTCGAGGTCGCGCGGGTCCGCGTTGGGGTCTAGCGCCTCGGGGGGCAGTATCTCTCTGGCCATCGCGCGCCCTCAGCCGGCCGCTCCGCGCGCTGTGGGCCGCCAGCGCCCAGCAGCGTGGAGCGAGCGATACACCCAAGACTGTACCGCCCACGCCCCTGGGAGCGCCAGCGCCGCCTAGCGCTCGTGGCGGTCAGCGTTGGCGTAGATCGCGTCGCGGAGGTAGGTGGCCAGGCCGGGCGCGATCTTGTCGAAGTTCTTCGTGAACCGCGGGTCGTTGACGTAGAGGTCGCCCAGGCCGCGATGCATCGGGTAAGCGCAGTCGTAGAACCAGCGCTCCAGGTGCGCGCGGTGCGCCTCGGCGAGGCCCATCGCGCGCTCACTGGTCGCGGGCGCGCCGCTCTCGCGGGCCGCCGCGACCTCCGCCATCAGCGCGCTATATTCCGCGCGCAGCTGCTGCCAGTCCTCTTTGCCGTAGTTCGCAATCCGGCGCTGCGACTGGGCCCAGGGCAATGTGTCGCCCCAGCGCTCCTCCGCTTCGGCCTGGAGCTTGGTATGGTCAGCATCGCCGAAGACTTCCAGCATCTCCTGCGGGTCCAGATTGATACCCATGATACGCGCCTCCATGATCTTCTCGACCATCGCGACCATCTGTCGCAAGGCCGTGATCCGCTCGTTGAGCAGCGCGTGCTGGCGCCGCAGGTGGTCGAGCGGGTCGGTGTATGGGTCGTTGACGAGAATGTTGATGGTATCGAGCGGGAAGCCAAGCTGGCGGTAGAGCAGGATGCGCTGCAGCCGCTCCAGGTCTTCCGCCGAATAGCTGCGATAGCCCGACTCCAGCCGGCCGCTGGGGCGCAGCAGGCCCAGGTCGTCATAGTGGCGCAGCGCGCGTACCGTCACATGGGCGACGCGCGCGACCGCGCCAATCGAATATCCCGTCTGTCGCATGTCGTTTGGAGCCTCCACGGGCCATGCTAAACCATGACGTAACGTGAGGGTCAAGGGCGGCGCTGGACGCCGCGCGCCAGAGGTACCGGGCATCGCTAGCCCGAATGGCGGCGCGCGCCCACCCAAACAGGGCGCCCCAACCGGGATGTGGTTTGACAAGCCGCCGCCGCCCGCCTAGCATGCGCAATGCGACGCCCGGCGCGCTGGCTTTGGGGTTCTCGCATCGCGCGAAGACAACATGGATGAGAGCCAGCCCAACGCGGACGGAAGGCGGCGCGAGGAGGTGTCACCATGAGTGGCAAGCAGAACGGGCTGAAGCACGCCGCCGCGACGGAGCATAAGGTCATGCGCGACGCGCACAAGGTGGATAGCGCCGTCTATATGGCTGAAGCCCTTTCGAGTGGCAACCCCAAGCGCATCGAGCGCTACTTCCTGCGCAAGCTGGCCTACAAGCTCTTTGGCCGCTTTATGGGCAAGACGATCAACCGCATCTGAACCTGTCTCGCATGTAACGGGCGCGCATCCGGAGTTATTCCCGATGCGCGCCCGTTACGTCTCGCCAGCTAGTCGGTGGTCAGCATTTAGCGTTGGCGGCCTGCGCCTGGATCTGCTGGAAGCCCGCGAAATCCTTGGCGTAGTAGATGGCGCCGCAGTTGTCGCTGTAGATATACCAATACGGCGAATTAGCCGGCGCGATTCCCGCCTCCATCGCGTCCCAGTATGGGCTGGCAATCGGGCCGGGCGGCATGCCTCCGTGGGTATAGGTGTTGTAGGGGTTGTTTGGCGAGACGTCGTTGCCGCTGACGCCGACCAGGCCCTTCCACCATTTGTCATTGGTGGGAGGCTTATCAGTGTCGCGCGCATATTCGACCGATGGGTCGGAGCCGAACGCCTGCCCCACATCGGCCGGATATCTGTTGGCGTCGAGGTCATGCAGATAGCGGTTGTGGTACATGGCGGCGACGCCGACGGCGTCTTTGCGATGTCTTACTTCTTTCGTCGCTAGCGACGAAATGATCAACATGTCATGGATCGCGTCGGTATCGCTTTTCGCGTCCGGATACGCCGCATGCATCAGGTCGAAGATGTTCGTCCCATTGATCGTCGCCGCGTTCTGGTGGCAAAGCTTGGCGTCATAGATATACTGCGCCGGCTTGCTCGATGGCCCAGGACAGAGTTCTATCCCGAACTGGTCGAGCATCTTCTCGACGACTGTCGTCGTGGTGGCGTTGGGGAAGAAGTCGTAGCCAGCTGGATAGAGGTAGCCCTCCAGCGCGTAGGCCACATTAGGCCCCGGCTGTGGGATGAACCAGTACTTCTGCCAGAGCTTCGTGCCATCCGGCTCGACGCCAGTTTTGGCGGTGGTCAGGAACGCCTTCGGGTCAAACTGGGAAAGCCCCTGGATATAGTCAGGATATTGTGTGGCGCGCATGCCGTCGGGGATCGTCACAGCGATCTCGTCGGGTGTGGCCGATTGGAGCGTGTTGACGATCTGATTCATCGTCATCGAAGGCGAGAGCAGATAGACGCCCGCCTGGACGCCACGGTCCAAATGCTTGTAACGCGCCCAGAGGCGGAAGACGAGCGCGTTGCGGATCAGCCCTTCATCCTGCAGGCGCTGGGCGACAGTGTTAGTCGTATCCTGCGGATACGGCTTGACCTCGAACTTGACCATAGTCGTCACCTTGGCGTTGGCCGGCTGGAATACGTCCAGCGCCGCCGTCGCCCCGGCGAAGCCGGCGGCGAAGAGCGCCAGCGCCAGTATGACCGTAACGACGCGAGCGAAAGCTTTCATCCGCGCTCGTCCTCCTCTTGATCGCTGTCTCTATTTTGCCGCGGCGCGCCGCTCGCGCGGCGCCGCTGCTCAAGAAAATCGCCCAGAATCACCGCGGCGGCCTCAGCGTCTATCCGCTCGCGGATGCGCGGGCCGCGCACGCCCGCCTCACGTAGCCGCTCCTCGGCGCGCACGCTGGAGAGCGTCTCATCGAAAAACACCAGCGGGACCGTGATGCGCCGCGCCAGCTTGCCGGCGAAGGACTGGATCGCCCGCGCCTGCCCGTGCAATTGCCCATCGAAGCTGACGGGCAGGCCGACGACAACCAGGTGCGCCTCCGCGCGCGTGATCTCCGCGACCAGCGCATCCAGCGCGGCGGCGGTTGTTTTGCGATGGATGGTCGCGCGCGGCGCCGCCAGGAGTTCCAGCTCGTCGCAATCCGCGACGCCAATGCGCGCATCGCCGATGTCGAGCGCGACAATGACCATCTCTGCGGCTTTCCCTCCAGCCCAGCCCGGCCTCCATTCCGGATGCGCGCCAGGCGCCGCGCTGGGGGCTCGCGCCGGGATACCGCCCGGCGAGTACGCCACAGCATACCATGCCGCTTCTCCCATGCCGGAATTCAGGAGCCGCCCGCTGGCCCGGAAGTCCTAGTCATGGGAGACGCCGCCAGCCGCCTAGCGAAGGTATGGTAGACTCGATTCCACGAGCGTACGCGCGAGCTGGCTGATGAGCGGTCAGGCGGCGCTCAGGGCGTGTTCGTCTCCAGCGGGCGGCGCGGTAGCGCGGCTGACACGCTTTGGCGAGCGAGGGAGGAACTGACAGATGGGCGTCTTCACGCCGTTCTGGATCTTGATCATCGCGCTCGCCCTGATTGCGGCCGCGGTCAATTTCGCGATTGGCGCGTCTCGCCGGGCTGAGCCGGTCGTCTTCGGTGTGCGCATGGCGGCGGGCCTCGCCAGCGTCGCTGCGGCGGCCTTTATCATCCTGGCCAAGCTCGCCAATATCATGCCCGTCCTGCTCCACTGGCCGGAGCGCTTGACGATGGCTGGCGTCTTCATCTTCGCGGTGCTCTTTGTCCCCTCGATCGTTGAGCGCAACCGCGAGCAGACCGCCGCGCCGACCATTCAGGAGCGCGCCGCCCGCCCGGCGAACGCGACCATTCGCCTGCGTGACGCCAGCGACAGCGAATGGATCAATTAGCCAGGCGCACGGTCTAGCCGGGCCGCGACACGCGGCGCGCCACGCTCCCAGGTGGAGCGGTTGGCGCGCCGCGTTCCTTATGGTCTGCGCACGGACTTGCGCGAGTCCATTTACTTCACGTCGACGTTTTGATCCCAGCGGTCGGCCTGCGCCCTCATCGCGATGGGCGCGGCATATGCGGCGTATGGAGTGGACGGCGCGGCGCCGCGTGGCGCGGGCGGCTGATAGCCGCGCAGCAGATCGGGCAAGCTGACGGGCGTTAGTCCGCGCGCGCGCAGACCGGCGAGGATGTCCGGCAGCGCGGCGGCGGTCTCCTGACGATACGCGGGGCCGTCGTGCATCAGAATGATCGAGCCGGGATGGACCTGCGACAGCACACGCTGGACGATGGTTTCTGTCCCGGGCCGTGACCAGTCGCGTGGGTCGTCATTCCAGATGATCGTCGTCAGGCCGAAGGTCCCTGCCTGGCTCACGATGGACGCGGTGGAGGCGCCATAGGGTGGCCGCCAGAGCCAGAGGCAGTAGTGGGCGCCGAGATCCGCATGTAGCTGCTCGATGGTCGCCGCAAGCTGCCAGGCGCGCTCGTCCGGGGTGAGCAGGCGCATATCGGGATGGCTCCAGGTGTGGACGCCAATCGTGAAGCCGTCCGCCGCCTCGCGCTGGATGATCCACGGATAGGCCCGCGCGAACTGCCCCATGACAAAGAAGGTCGCCGGAGTGTGGGTTTGCTCTAGGTAGGTGATGATTGGCAGCGACGACGCGGGCGTCGGGCCGTCATCGAAGGTGAGCGCCACGGTATCGCGCACGGTCGCGCCGTAGCCGCCCGCGCTATGAACGCCCCAGGTCACTGGCGCGGGCGCCTCGCCTCCGGGACATCCCTGGTAGTCCGCCGCCGACCCGGTGAAGCTGGGAAATGCGCTGGTGGAGGAGCCATAGACGCCGTGCCAGGCGTTGCCTAGCAGGTTGGGGGTGGGGGTGGGTGGTGGGGTGGTGGGCGTCGCGGCGACCGTGGCGCGCGGCCCGCTGGCAGGCGCGGACCACGCCCTGGAGAGGCGCCGCGACAGATTCACCCCGCTGACGAAGGGCGCGTCGAAACCTGTCACGACCTGGCTCACGCTCCATCCATCCATCGCCAGGCCCGCCACCACGCTAGCTACAAGTAGCAGCAGACTCAACCAGCCAAGCGCTAGTTGTCTGCGCTTTCGTGATGCTGGCGCGTTGGATTTGTCGCCATCCTTCACATCCTTCACATCCTTCACATCCTTCACATCCTTCACATCCTTCACATCCTTCACATCCTTCACATCCTTCACATCCTTCACATCCTTCACATCCTTCACATCCTTCACATCCTTCACATCCTTCAC
>DASVZK010000031.1:0-31796 GCA_036391685.1 Ktedonobacterales bacterium | reverse complement strand
GCTCGGGCGTCGCGGCGGGCTTGACCACTTTGGCGGCGCTGTGCGAGCGGCGCGGGGGACGGCGGCGCGCGGCGCCCGGCTGGCTGGCCTGACCCTGCGCATGAGCGGCCGATGGCTGCTCCGCGGACTCGTTGGTCTTCGCGCCGGAGGGGCCGGCGTCTCCAGATGTCTGCGTCATACGGTGTCCTGCTTCTCCTGTGATGGGGCATAACAGGGGAACGCTCGGAGCATGCGGCGGATAGAGGAGACCAGGAGCGCGGGCCGTGCGTCTTGAGGGCGGGTGAAGGGGCTGACCGCGCATGGCGTCCCGGTGGCGATCGCACGGACCCGCCATCTCATGATGCAGACCACGCGTGCGATTGAGCCAGTCTTCGGGAAGCGCCTCACGCCACTCAGCCACGCTCCACGCGCGCTCGAGCCGCTGGACTCCGCGTCGCTCCGCTCAACTCCATCCCGTCGCTGGCGCCTGCGCTCCGCCTTCCTGGCGGAAGGGGCATCCTGTCAGCGATGGTGTGAAACGCGTTTGCGAACGTGAAATAGAAACGATACGAAACGATAGTCGTGCGCTGATCTGAGAGTCTGGCGCCACGCTCCGGCGCGGAAGAACTGGAGAGCGGCCGCTCACCCACCCGTCCGCTGGTCTGGCGCCTGGCTGGCATGTGTAGCGCGCCCCTCGAATGCGGTTCGCGCCGCAAAACCGTTGAGGCCCTGTCCAGGCTCCCGATGATCCGCCTGGCCCGCGCGCTCGGGCGCAGCGGTGTCATGCCGGAGCATGCGCCGGACATCGAGCATCCGCTGGGCCGAGGTAAACACGCTGGTCACTGCGAGAACCAACAGCGTCCAGACGAGCCATCGGGCCCCGCCGATGAGCAGCCCCCCAGCAAGCAATAAGACCCGTTCCGGGCGAGCCATCAGCCCCGTCTTCAGCGTGAGCCCCAGACCCTCGGCGCGGGCGCGTGTATAGCTCACCATCAGGGAGCCAAGCGCGGCGAGGTATGCCAGCGCTACCTCCCAGATATGAGTAGTCGACGGCGTCTGCCGCAGCGCGTAGACGATCACGCCCAGCAACGTCAGCCCTTCGGAATAGCGGTCAATCGTCGAGTCAAAGAACGCGCCAAATGTTGTCTTCTGGTTCCTGACTCGCGCCAGCGCGCCATCCACCATGTCGAACAGCCCGGCGATCAGCAGTGCGACACCGCCGATTCGAAGTTGTCCCGACGCCAGTATCGCCGCGGCGACCATATTGAGCAGCAGCCCGATCAGGGTCGCCATGTTGGGCGTCAGGCCCAGCGCCGCAAGAGGTCGCACGACGTATTCCGCGATACGCCGCGCCCGCTCCTGAAAGGCTGGCCCGAACATAGATGTCCCTCGCTCCACGCTATCCGCGTTATTGTATCACGGCCGTCGTCCGAGGTCGCCACCAGCCCTCTTCACCTTCAGGCGAAGAACAGCGCGCCACGGGCGCGCCGCCCGCCAAAATTCCCAACCGTTCCGGCGAGCGCTCGGCGTCATCGCTACTCGACAAGCGAGATGCGCGCGCCCTGCGCCGGAAGATAGACCGACCGGGCGAGCGCGTCGGCGCGCATCTCTTCATAATAAGCCAGGACCTGCGTTGACACACGGTCCCAGCCAAAGTTCAGCGCGCTGCGGCGTCCCGCCTCGCCCAGCCGGCGGCGCTCATCCGCGGAGGCCAGCAAGCCACAGATCGCCTCTGCCAGTTCTCTATGGCGTCCAGGCGTCGTCAGGACGCCATTGCGCCCATGCTGGATCACCGAGCGATAGCCTGGCATATCCGATGCGACGACCGCGCGTCCAGAGGCCAGCGCCTCCAGCAGGACGACGCCCTGCGATTCGCCACCCGTGCCCGGCGCGCAGAACACGTCGGCGCTGGCGTAGAGCGAGGGTAGCGCCTGGGGCGCCACACGCCCAAGAAAGATGACATCCTCCCAGCCCGCTTCAGTCACCAGCTTTTCATACGCCTGGCGCAGCGGGCCGTCACTGCCAATCAGGAAGCGCGTATTGGGAAACCGCTCGCGGATCAGCGGCACGGCCCGCAACAGATATTTCAACCCCTTCCGCTTCTCGATGCGCCCGTGGTAGAGGATGTTCAGCTTGCCATCGGCGAACTGCGGCGCCGGCGGAGTCTCCGGATTGAACAGCGAGATATCGACGCCATTTGGGATAATGCGATAGTCGCCCGGAAAGAAACGCGAGACGAACTCCTCTGCGGCGGGCGAGACAGCGATATGTCCGCTCAACCGCCGGAAATACCGCCCCAGGAATGGCGCCGCCGAGGCGTAGGCCCACTCTGGCGCGGAGGCGAGGCTATGCCGCGCCCAGGCGTGAAATGTGCCGACGAACGTCGCGTCGAAGCTGTTGGCCAGGTGCAGGATGGATAAGCCCAGCGCGGACGCCAGCGGCTCATGCAGGTGGATGACGTCGAACTGCTCGGTTTCGAGGATGGCGCGCAGACGGCCAGAGAAATCTGGCGCCAGCGCGATGCGCGCCACCGAACCATTGACGTGCAGCGGCGCGGCCCAGCCAAGCTTGTAGACGCCGTACTCCACGAGCCGCCCGCTCGGTCCGGTGGCAGGTGTCAGAATACGCACACTGTGGCCACGCCCGCGTAACTCGGACGATAGCCGCATGATATGGTCCTGAACGCCTCCTGGATAGCTCCAGTCGTAGGGCGAGACAAGCCCGATTTTCACGACTCCACCTGGGCCTTTCCGCGCTGGCTCTTCTTCATCCGGCTTAGCGTAAGACCGTACGGCGCCCCGGAAAGCGTCGCTCCCAGGGCGTCGCGCGGCGGTTATCGCGTCACGGCGCTGGCAATATCCAGCGACTCGACAACCGCGGACACCCGCCGCCGCGCGTAGCGGCCAAACGTCGCGTGGCGCATCCGGGCGAACGCCGAACCGGGAAGCTCGACCGCTCCCAGCGTCGCGCGCGTGCCATACGCAAGCGTGTGCGACACATAGGTCACATACTCGCGCGCGCGCCAGTAGCTGCCGAGCGGCTCGGTGGACTGCTCACGAATCGCCTGCTCCAGCGCTTCAGCGCCAGAGCCGGGGTAGCGTGTCATCGCGCAGCCGATCGCTGTCGGTGTATGTGCGTCACTGCCACCGGTCTCCGCCCAATGATAGACCGCCTGCGTCAGGTCATGCGCGACACGCGACGAGCCGATGCCGGCGAAGCTGCCGTTGAGCGTCTCCACGCCATCGGGATGGACCTCTGGCTGGAGGAGCAGGCGATCCATCACCGACCGCTGCACGCTGTGCCGGAAGACGGGATTGAAGGGATGGGCGATGACGGCGAGGCCGCCCTGCTCGTGCGCCAGCTCAATCGTCCGCTCGACGCTCAGCCCTGGGGGAATACGCTTGTGCAGGAAAAGCGCCAGGACATGCCCTTCGCGGGTGCTGACCTCCTCGCCGACGATCACATCCAGCGGATAGCCTTCGTGCTCGGCGAGATCGCGCGCCCGGAGCGCGCCCTCGATGGTGTCATGATCGGTAATCGCGATCACATCAAGTGGTGTGCGCGACAGCGCGTAGGCCAGCGTCTCCTCGACGGTGCCGACACCATCACTGTAGCGGGTGTGCATGTGCAGATCGGCCAGGCCGGTCGCGCGGCGGACGCCAGCGACACGCGGGCTGGTCATGTCATCGAGATACTCGTGCGTGATGGGATCGCTCCTTATGGCGGCTTCACCGGGCCAACGCCCAGCGTCCCCATTATACAGGTCTAGCGCCGCCCCGTCAGCCAGCGGGGCAAGACGAAACGTCTACGACCTCAGCGTCTTGCGTTCCGCCATTGGAACTCGAACGATGGCCAAATGTCCTAACGCGCGCCTCCAGGGGCGCCATCCCAAACTACTGAGAGCGCCGAAACCCACTGCCCAGGCTCCTGGGTGATCATGCGCTCGATCGCGGGGTAGACCCGCGCCCGCATACGCGCCACCGTCGCCTCACGCCCATTCTCGGCCGGATCCTCTAGAGGCTCCCCCGCGGCGGAATCCACCCGCTCGGGCGTCAACGATTCGATGACGCCCGAGAAACGGTCCAGCCCGTGGCGCCGCGCCGCGAGCAAGAACACCGGCGCGTCACTGCGAGCCGCCAGCGCGAATGGCGCCGTGGGAAGCCGCGCGGACTCCCCAAAGAGCGGCCAGGGGGAACTCGGCCCCATGACCCACCGATCAACCGCGAAGATTACGAACTCGCCCCGCCGCAGCGTGGTGATGAGCTCACGCAACGCGTCGCGCTCGTCTCCCGCGATCATCCGCACGTTATGATGATTACGCATCGACCCGACCAGTTGATGCAACTCCTCGGGCTTCAATCGCTCGGCGGGCGTCACTATTGAATAGCCGAGCTCGCCCAGCTTCCAGGCGGCGTACTCGAATGGGCCATAATGAGCGGACAGTACGATAGCCCCTTTTCCCAGGGCCAGCGCCTGCTCCACGACCTCCCAGCCCTCGATCCGCCAGCCGCGGGACAGTTCCTCCCTGGACACCGTCCGGCCGCGGAAGAAATCCAGGTAGTTCAGCGCCAGCGTAGCGAAGACCTGGCGCGCCGCCTCCCGTCGCGCCGCCGGGTCCCCGGCCAGAGCGGGAATATGTCCCAGATTCCATTCCGCGCGCCGCCGCAGGCCGCTCGCCAGCGCCCAGGTCAACCAGCCACCCGCCACCATCAGCCTGCGGGCCAGCCCCAGCGGTACCCGTGGGGCGATCGCGCCCGCCGCGCCAAACGCCCACACCTTCCACCGCGCGCCGCCTGCGTCCCGCGCGGAGCGCGTGGGAGCGTCCGGCGGCGTAGGTCGTTGCGTCATGCGGGAAGCGGCAGAAGTGGGAACGGCGGGCGCGCGCTCAGGCATGCGTGGCTACCTCCCTCGTCCCCGCGCGCGCCGCTTCCGACGCGGACGGCCAGAACGGGCGGAACATATACCACTGCGCCGGGTCGCGGCGCATCACCTCCTCCATTCCGCTATAGATGCGCTGGGTCAACGCGGCGACGTCAGCCGCGCGGTCGCCGGTCTGCTTCGGAATGAACGGTTCCGCCAGATACGCGTAATACGTATCGGAGTAGCGCGCGTCGTAGGTAATGAATCCCGGCGCGACGGCCGCGCCGGAGAGCAGCGCCAGTTGCGCTACTCCGCTGGGCACCCAGCAGCGTCCACCGAAAAAGGTGATCTCTGTCCCCTCGCCCGGCGGCAACGGGCGGTCGGCGACGATGGCGACGGCCTGATTATCCTTCAGCGCGCGCAGGATGGGGCGCGGGTTCTTCTCTGCCCGGATAACGCTCAGCCCGAACTGCTTGCGCTGGCCCTGGATGAGATCGTCCATGCGCGGATCGGTGAATGTGTCTACGATGACGGCGAGCGGTGTATGCGCGGCGACGTAGACGCCCGCCACATCGAACGCGCCATAGTGCGCGGTGACGATGATCAGGCCCTTGCCCCGCGCGCGAGCGGCGTCAATCCGCGCATACGCGTCTGGAGACCCCGAGATGTCCACCGCGCGGGCGACAACTTCGGCCGCGGTCGCGTTCGGCAGATAGAAGAAATCGGAGATGTAGCGTCCATAGTTGCGCCAGGAGTCGCGAGCGAGGCGGCGCGCGCGCGCATCGTCCAGTGATGTCCCCAGGATCTGCGCCATGTTGGCGATGGTCACGCGCCGCTTGGCTGGCCACAGGTAGTAGACCAGCACAGTGAGCGGGCCAGCGAGCGCCAGCCGCGCCCGGCGCGGGACTTTGCCCGCGAGCCAGGTCGCCGCTCGTGTCAGCCAAAAGACCATCGCTAGCTCCTCACACGCGGCGCCTACCTGGGGCGCCGGGAACGCGGCCGCCGCATGCGGCGGCCTCGCGCCCGGCGCTTCAGATCGCGCGTCTCCGCCTGGGGGCTTATTCCACCTTAGGCAGGTCAGCGACCGCGGCGACCTCAGCGGCGGCATGCCCGTTCGCCTTGGCCGGCGCGATGGGCCTGGCGTTGAGCCCATACTCGGTGATGAAGTCCTCGACCATCATGCGCGCCTGCTCATCCGTGTACTGGATCGCGGGCGACTTCATGAAGTAGGCCGATGGGCCGAGCAGCGCGCCACCGATGCCGTGATTGCGCGCCAGTTTGGCGCAGCGCAGCGCGTCGATCACCACACCCGCCGAGTTCGGCGAGTCCCACACTTCCAGCTTCAGTTCCGCGTTCAGCGGCACATCGCCGAAGGTGCGGCCCTCCAGGCGAATATACGCCCACTTGCGGTCGGTGAGCCACGGGACATAGTCGCTGGGGCCGATGTGGACGTTGTCCGCGCCGACATCGTAGTCCAACTGACTGGTCACGGCGTTGGTCTTGGAGATCTTCTTGGACTCCAGCCGGTCGCGCTCCAGCATATTGTAGAAGTCCGTATTGCCGCCGACGTTCAGCTGCATCGTGCGCTCCAGCCGGACACCACGCTCGCGGAAGAGGCGGGTCAGCATGCGGTGGACGATGGTCGCGCCAACCTGGCTCTTGATGTCGTCACCAATGATCGGCTGCCCAGCGTCCTCGAAGCGCTTGCGCCAGTATTCCTCGCGGCCGATGAAGACCGGGATGCAGTTCACGAGGCCACAGCCCGCCTGCAAGACCTGCTCGACATACCACTTGGTGGCCGTTTCGCTGCCCACCGGCAGGTAATTGATCACAACATCCGTGCCGGTATCCTGGAGGATCTTCACGACATCCGCGGTCGGGCCGGGCGCCTTCGTGATGACCTGCGAGAGATACTTGCCCAGGCCATCATGCGTCATGCCGCGCGCGACCTTCACGCCCTTGGTTGGCACATCGGCGAACTTGTAGGTATTGTTCTGCCCGGAGAAGATCGCCTCGCTCAGATCTTTCCCCACCTTGGTGGCATCCACATCGAATGCGGCGGTGAACTCGATGTCGCTGATGTGGTAGCCGCCCAGGTTGACGTGCATTAAGCCGGGAATGAACGCGTCTTCGGCGGCGTCGCGATAATACTCGACACCCTGAATCAGCGACGAGGCGCAGTTGCCCACGCCGACGATCGCCACCCGAATCTTGTCTTTGCCCACGTGAGGTTATCCTCCTCCAAACAGATGCGTCCGTTGTGTGTACGTTGCGGCCGTGACGCGCGGCGCTCCAGTCGGGACGCCATGCCTGGCGCTCTCAGCGCCCGCTCAGCGACGCCGCCGGATCGGTTGGCGGCGCTCCGCCCGGCGAATCCTCTACCGGCTCAATCTGCGCCAGCGCCCCAAGTTGCCGCAGCACGGCGGCATAGCGACCCAGATCGAGAGAGATGTAGACCTCGCGTCCCTGGCGGCGCTTGTGCGCCAGCGCGGCGCGCCGCAGCACACCAACGTGCCATGAAACCAGAGGCTGGCTGATCACCAGCTTCGCCGCCAGGTCTGTCACGTTGACTTCGCCCTGACCCGCCAGCACCCGCACGATATTCAGGCGCACCTCGTCGGCCAGCGCGCGCAGCGCCCGCTGGAGCTCCAGGTAGTCCTCATAATTCGCGCTATTGTACCGGCTCAGGTCATCACGCATCGCTGGCCGCCGCTTCCATCACGGTGGATACCCGCGTCCACCGCACATAAAGAGACGCTATATAAACGTCGGTTTATACATTATGCGCCGCGCGCCCCTCACGTCAAGCCCAGGGCGGTATTGAGCGCCTCGGCGCTCAATACCGCCCTGTTGACTGAGAGCCGCATCCTGCGCGGTCAGGCGCTACCCCTGGTCCGCCGCGTAATCAATCCCAAGCAGGATGTCCCTCACATCGCTAAAGTCCACGCCAGGGTTCGCCGCGCGATCAATAGTCAGCGTATAGGTCTGGTCTACAACCGCTCCGGCGAAGACATTCAGCGGTGAGGGCGTGACGGGCGCGGGGAAGTCAGGGGAAGCGACCGGTGGGACATTGGAGAGGGCTACGCCGCGCTCGAAGACGACCGGCGCGGGCGCCCCGGCTCCTGCCTGGAGCGATGCGGTGATCCGCGCCGCATCCAGCCCAGGCGCCAGCGCCATGAGGTTGGACACCGTGCGATTGCGCTCAGCCCGAGGCAATCCAGCCGCCCGCGCATCGAAGGCGAACGTCACCACCGTGGCCGTGCCGGTGCGCAAAGCATCGAGACTCTTGGGCGTCAAACGCCGAGCGGAGAGGAAGGCCAGACGGCTGGCTTTGGCTGGCGGGGCGGCCACCTGGGTCTGATAGAGATCACGCGAATAGCTGGCCCGCATATCGAGCGTGAAGAGTACGTCAGCGAGACCGTCGCGGCCGCCGGAATTGGCCGCGGCGGAGAACTCGATCTCCCACAGCGTATCAACTCCGCTGCCTTCGAACGCGTAGAGCGCCTCATCGGGAAGCCCGTAGACCGCCATATCAGCGCGTAGCTGGAACGCGGAGATCGCCAGGGCATCGGAAGGTCGCGCCGAGAGGTGGCTCGTCCCATCCGCGCGCGAGATGACCGAGATACCCTGGTTGGTTACCAGGCCGCGCGGAGCCAGACGTGTCGCCGCGCTCACCGCCTGCGCGGTCACCGCGCGGATACGATACCCATACAGACCAGGGTAGGCCAGACGGAAGGCGGTTTCCTCCGTACGGAAGCCGCAACGCCCTGTCTTGAGCAACTGGCCGAATTGCAGCGGAAAATCGCGCAGCAGCGAGAAAGTGTGCTTCACAGGGACCGTTTCACGCAGCCCTGCCAAACGCGACGCCTCCAGCTCCGCCAGATCGGCCTGGAGCCGGTCAGCGCCGGTATAGCCAAATAGGTCTCGGGGGAAGTAGTCGAAGCGAATGAGCCGTATTTCCCGGTCCTGCTCATAGGCCAGCGCGCGCTCGGCCAGCCAGGCGGTCCTGGCGCCAAGCTCCAGGTAGCGGCGCAGCAGGCGCTGAATCACGCTGGCGCTGCGCGCCCAGAAGTCCGGCGAGAGCGCGCGCGCCGCCTGGAAGCGGATGAGGTCATGCGCCAGATCGGCGTCCGACTGGATTACCTGAGCTTGCAGGTTCTCGATTTCCAGATCGCGCTGCTTGAGCTTTACGACGTCTTGCGCCGCCGGCAGCGTCGTGTTCTCGAGCGCGTCGAGGTCGGCGCGCCGCTGGTTGGCGGCGTCCGCCATGCCGCTCATGCTCATATATGAGGCATAGATGAACACGCCGTAGCCCAGGAGGACCGAGCCACCGGCCACCAGTGCGGTATCGCCACCCGCATCCGACGCGGACGCCGCGGCCGCGTCACCACCCGAGTCCGTCGCGCCAGAATAGGCGGAGCTGAGCTTATCCGCTCCGCCTATCGATGACAAGGCGTCTTTGAAACCACTGGCGAAGTCGGAAACCTGGCCCCAGAAGCTGTCGTGGTCCTCGATTTCCTTCTTCTTCGCCTCGATCGCGGCGCGCACCGACTCCACCTGGCGCTGCGCCTGGTCAATGGCGTATTGGGCGTCGAGCGCCTGGTCCTCGTTGATCCGCAACTGGATTTTCACGCGGTTGAGCAGGTTGGCGGAAACAATCGCGTCGCGCTCCGCATCCTCGATTTTGCCCATGATCGCCAGCCAGTCCTGTTGCGCGCCTCGTGCGAGCCCGGCGTAGTGGTCAGCGGCGTCTTTGAGCGGCCGGTAGCGCAGCGTAGGCGTCAGATCAGCGTGATAACCAAAGTAGTTGAGGCCCGCCGCGATCTGGTAGAAACCTAGCTGGGCGCGCGCGGTCTGCGAGGTGACCGCGGGATTGGGGGTAGCGAACACAAACCCGGTTCCGGCGCCAGTCAGCCAGGGCTTGGCGGCGCCAGATACCGTGTAGCCGCTGTCATCGCCCCAGTCCGGCGCAGTGGGCGGCTGCACACCGTGCAGATACAATACGCCCTTGTAGAGCTCGCGCGCCCGGGCCGTGCTGGAGGAATCGTCACGCCGGTACAGCGTATCCGCCCATTCAAGCAGGGCGGCGCCCAGGCGCAGACGGAAGAACCGCTCCTCGACAGGATGCGCCAGCCCTTGCCGGATAAAGATCGAGGCGTCGGGATAGGGCGGCGTTGTCTCGTCGCGCCGCAGAAACTTGGTATCTGGTTCGCCGAATCCGACGCCAGCGGCGGCCAGATCAAAGGTGTACGGGAGATCGCCGGCCTGAAAATCCTTCTGGTATTCACCCCAGCCAGCCGGAGTGTCGGTATCCGCGAGGCCGACGACATAGCGCGGGTCGAGCAGCCGCAGGTAGTGGGTCACCGCCTCCGCGTATTTGCCCTGCGCAAGCGCGAGATCACCGTAGAGGACCGGGAACATACAGGCCAGAACATGGACGAGCGTGAACTGCCTGTACTGGTACGGGCGATTATCGTACCGGCGATAATCATCGGCGAAGTCAAACCAGTTGAGAAAGTCTTCGAGCTCTGGCAGGGTATCGGTGATGATCGTGCGGCGCGCTTGAAACACGGTACTCGTGCGATCCGCGAGCGAGCGCAGCTTGATTGGCTCAATCTCCGGGAAATCCGATAGACCCGCCGCCTGAAACCCTCCGCCCTTGTATGCGCCCGCGAGCATCTTGATGGCGGCGGCAGTAGCGAGGTCGTATTTCGTCCCCGCTACTCCGTACTCCTGTGAGCGCATCGCGTCCAGACCGGCCGAGATCGCGGCGTTAAGGTCAGTGAAGTCAACATCGGTGTAGTCCTCGCCCTTGACCCGGCGCTCCTCGTCGCTCTCAGAGCTGTCGTAGTACGACAACATACCTGTTGGGAGGCCCCCCAGCGGATAGTCAGGACGGATCTGGTACACATTTTCAGGGAAGAAGGCGCGCCGTGTCGCCAGCCACTCCTCGTACTCGAGGAAGAATGGCGCCGGAATATGAGCGGGCCAGGCATAGGATTCGGAGAAGGCGTTTTCCCAGTGCGCGGGCGGGATGAATGGCGGCGTCTCCGGCTTGTTCTGGAAGCTATCGCGGTAGAAGCCCTGCAGTGTGGCGATGTTTTCCCACACCCGGCTCGATGTCTCGCTGTCCGCCCGCCGCAAATCCAGACGGAAGCGCAGCTCAAGCTCCGCCGCTGAAAGACTGGTGAGTGAGATCAGATAGTCGAGATACTCGCGTGGCGTGCGCAAGCCGCGATCCTCGATCCGGGCGGGATTAAGCCCAAAGCCGTGCGATATGCCGCCAGTCGAGACCAGGATGTCCTGCACAATGTCCGCCAGGAGCGTGTTCGCTGGTCGCTCCGCCTCGTCGTAGGTGCGGAAATCCTGGTGGAAGCGCGCGTTGAGCGCGTCAATCGCCACGCCAGGCTCCATCTGGCCATCATTCAACCCTACCCAGATCCCGCGCAGGTAGTCGCGGTAGCCACCCAGGACGTCGTCGCGCGACGCCGGTTTCTCAGGCCCTCGCGGCCCGGCGGGCTTGACCGGGGTACCATTCCCAACCTGTCCCGCGCTCTGGGCTGTTCCGCTCCGGTAGAGGCTTTCGAAGCGGGTGACGCCGGCGGCGGGGTCGCCCGCCTTGAATGCGCCGGCGTCCAGCGGCCAGTCCACCGAGGCGATCGAGCCGAACGCGCGCGCCTTACCCATCATGGCGTCACGCGCCGCCAGCGTCTCTGGAGTGAGCGCCGCGGCCGGCGACTCCACGCCCGCCGGCGCTGGGCGCGCGAGCGCGCGGGCCGACAGAAAGCCTACAGGCTGCCCGGCTGAGCGCAGCGTCCCACTGGGATCGAGAAACGCCTGTTCGAGGGCAGCGACCACACTGAGCCGGGTCGCGATGTCCCAATCGGCGAAGGCGCCGCCGCGCGGTGGCGCCATCAACTGGCGGACGGCGTCATTTAGCCGCCCGATGCGCGTCCGCTCGAGCCGCGCGCCGAAGTCGGCCCAGGTAGCGGCGCTGATCGGGAGTATCGGGATGTGAACCCGCAAGGTCACTGGCGCGACCTGCGGTATCGTGATTCGCGGTGAGACGAGGTATGGCGCGCCAGCGCTACCCTCCACCCGCAGGACACACGCTGACCGGGGCGCGCGCCAAAAGAGCCAGCGACGGCTACGCGCTCGCGCCGCATCCGGGAGCCCGATGCGGAAACGGCCTTGCACATCGGTCGTTCCGCCGCCGAGTACATCTTTCACGGCAAGCTCGCCGCGGGTCACATTCGCGGCTGATGCGCGCGCGGCTACAATCCGCAGGCCTGGCAGAGGCCACCCAGTAGCGGCGTCAACAACCATGCCAGCCACAAATACGCCACTGGGGCTAGATAGCGAAGGCATGACAACCTCCCGACGCCTCTGCCCCCCAGCAGCGCATCATCGTGAGCGGCGTCTTCTAGCGCCAGAAGCAGCCGCTCGCACTCTCGGTAACGCAATCAGGCATAGTAACGCGCGTACAGTGAAATCGTTACCCGCGGCGCGGCGGCGCGCTGCGTGGCGCCCCGCCGTGTGGGCCTGTCGCGGTGACAACACGGGGACAGGCGAGTATACTGGCTCCGTACGCTGGGGGCTATATTCGCCTTACGACAACCTGGGTCGCCCGCGTATCAACCCTAAACAACACGGCCGCGCCAGAGACGCGCGTCTCTGGCTGGTCTGCATTGTCCTGTACTGTTTGTATTAAGGAAGTAGAGAGCGAAGCAGCTTGATGTACGCCTCCGTTCTCGCCGGGGGAAGCGGCACCCGCTTATGGCCCCTGAGCACGAAAGCCCACCCCAAGCAGTTCCTGCGACTGCCCGGACCACGCACCATGATGCAGGAGACCGTCGCGCGGGTCGCGCCGCTGGTACCGATGGAGAACCTCTTTGTGGTCACATTCGGCGCTTATGCGGACGATGTCGCCCGGCAACTGCCCACACTGAACCCGGCGCAGATCGTCGCCGAGCCGGAAGGCCGCGGCACCGCCGCCTCTATCGGCCTGGCCGCCACGCTGATCGCGGCGCGCGAGCCGCACGCGGTGATGGCGTCCTTCCCCGCCGACCATGTGATCGGTGACATCGTGGGCTTCCAGGAGGCGCTGCGCTTCGCGGAGCAACTCGCCGCGCAGGGCTATCTAGTCACGCTGGGCATCTCACCCACTTACCCTGAGACGGGATATGGGTATATTCGCTATGGCGCCGCGATGACCCACCAGCAAGGGCTCGGCGCGCATGTTGGCGAGCGCTTTGTGGAAAAGCCGAAGCTGGCTGTCGCCGAAGAGTACCTGCGCGAAGGCTGCTATGTCTGGAACTCCGGTATCTTCGTCTGGCGCGTGGACCGCATCCTGGAGGAGCTGCGCCGCCACACACCAGTCATCGCCGACGTGCTGGATGAGATTGGCGACGCCGCCGAGCGCACGCGGGGCCAGGTCACGCCGGAGGTCGAGGCGGTCATCAGGTCGGTATGGCCGCGCCTGCGCGAGAACATCACGATCGACTATGGCGTGATGGAGCGGGCCGACCGCATCGCCGTCATCCCGATCTCGGTCGGCTGGAATGATATCGGCAGCTGGGCGCAAGCGGCGACACTCTACGACGCGGACGCCTCTGGCAATGTGGTCGTGGGCCTCGACGCCAGCAACTACATGCAGACGCAAACGCGCGACACGCTGGTCTATAGTTCCACAGGCCGCCTGATCGCGACGGCGGGCGTCGAGGGACTGGTCATCGTTGACACACCCGATGGCCTCTTGATCTGCCCGCGTGACCAGGCGCAGCTTGTGAAGGAGCTGGCGGAGTTCGCCCAGCGCCGGGAAGAGCGCCGCCAGCTCGAGAGCGGCCAGGGTGGTCCCCAGTAACCTCATCCATAGCGATGTGGCAAGGCTCGCTGGGGTGTGGCCATACCACATCGCCGCCCACTTGCCACATCCGTTAGCCCAAATGGGGCCAGTTCAGCGTCCATGCGTGCTATACTGGCACTCAAGCGATTGGGCAGATGTTATGACGACATAGGCCGCTTGCAAGCACAGCCGCCAACGCCCGGGCGCGCCTCTCGTTGACCTGCGACGGGAACCCGCGCCGCTCAACTCTTACCATCTACGGTTATGCCGTCCCATGAATGTGGGCGGAGGCGCGCACGAGCATGATTGACCGAGTGAACTACCGTCACGGTGAAGGGCGAGTGGAACGATGACAAAGCCCAGAGTGACAGAGACAAACCGCCTCGCGGACGTGATCGAGGTGGTAGAGCTTGGGCGCCGCACTGGCATACTGATGGTCGAGCGCGGATCTGGTGACATGTTGGAAGAAGGAGCCATCTTCTTCCAGAATGGCCGCGCCACCTTTGCCGCGGTCGAGCGCGTGCGTGGACAGGATGCGCTCTCAGTGCTCGGCGGGTGGGGGGCCTGCCGCTTCTCTTTTGACCCTAATGCGGCGCGCCCAGAAAACAACCTTGCGCCGGTGGGCGGAGCCCCAGCGGGCGGATATGCCACACCCACCCAGTCGCCAACCCCGACCCAACCTGGCCGCCGCGACACAAGCAGCCCCCAAAACTGGTATGCGCCGCCCAGTCAGGCTCCAGCGCCGAACACCCGACCGGTCTCGCCTGTTCCGCCTAGCAGCCAGCCATCGGGACCATTCTCCACGTCGTGGCCCGATCTGCGCGCCGGCCAGACGCCCGGGTCGACGAACCCCAATGGTGTTCAGGGCCCCGCGTCCTCAGGCTCGCTGCCACTACCGCAGGGCTGGCCGCAGCAGGCGGCGCCCATCCCAACCCCGACCGCGCCCAACACTTCAAACGACCGCTTTCCGGCAGGAATGTTCGGGCCGCCGCCACCACGCCCGCCCGCGCGCGCGGAAGCCGGGCTACTCCGACGGCCGCGCCGCGCATCTACCGCGAGCGACCTCATGGCGGTGGTCCAGAACTTAGGGCTCAGCCGGGCGCACCGTACCGTGCTCATGCTGGCCGATGGCGAGCACAATGTCCTCGATATGGCGCGACTCTCGTCAAAGCAGATCGAGGAAGTGCAGGCATTGCTCGGTGAGCTCGAGGGGCACGGCCTGGTCTACTACACCGCATGAGGGAACGCTGGAGCGTCTGCGCGCCGCCCCTCTCGCCGCGCGCGATGTCGCGCGGGCGCTCGCTCATGCCCGCCCATCCATCACTCACTGGTGCGGGCGCCGAAAGTACCAGAACTGCGCCATCCGCGCGCCCACCCGGCCATTATGTACACTGGCGCAGACGGCCCGCACAGCGCGCCCGCATCCCAATCAAGCGCGAGCGCGCGCACCGAGCAATCATCCAGTTCCCCCCGAAATGAGGCGCATGGACTATGCCGAAGATAGCGAACCCGACGCAATTTTCAGTCACGAGGAGAACAGCGCCGCGCCGTCGAAGGCTCTCCCTGTCGCTTCGCTTCTCCCTTCTGATGCTCCTGGCGGCGCTGTTGCCGCTGGCGGCGGTCGTTGGCGTCAATGACTACTTCACCCGGCAGACACTCATCAAGCAGAGCGTGAACGTGCTGCCGTCCGACGCCAGCGTTACCGCCTCGCGGATCAACGACTACTTCCGCGAGCGTCTGCTCGACGGTGTCGCGCTCTCCTCGCTGGATACCGCGCCCAAGTTTCTCGGCTGTGTGGCCGATCTGGCTCAGGTGCAGGCGCAACTGGCTCAGGGCATCTACGCGCAGCCGACTCCCGACTGCGCCGCCAACACCCAGGCGTACACGGTCTCGGTTGGCCGCGCGCTGGCCGTCGGTGTGAAGCGCGACGCGAACTATACGCTCTGGAACATGTATATCGCCGGCCCCAAGCCCACCCTGCTGCTCTCCTCCGACCTCAGCATGCTGAATTCGGGCAAGAAGACACCCGCGCCCACCGAGGAGGTCAAGTCCGTCCTCCAGGGCCAGCAGAATATCTCGCCCGTGTACTATGACCATTCCGGTGGCTACGCCTACGTCCGCATCTACACGCCGATCTATCAGTCCTTCCCGCCATCCGGGCAGGTGCTGGGCTTCCTCCAGGCGACACTCAAGCTCGACGCGGTCTGGGGATTTGTCAGCCAGGGCGCGAAGTCGGACGGCTCCGATAGCGGCGCGTTCATCACCGACAACAATGGCGTGCGCGTGGCCGATACAGACGCCAGCGCGCGCTTCTCCGCGGTCGCCCCCCTCGACGCGCAGACGCAGAGCCAGATCAGCAGCCTTGGCCTCTACGGTCTCACGTCCACGCCCACCGTGCGCGCGCAACCACAGGCCGCCGCCGCTTCCAGTGGGCAGGCCCAGCAGACGACCTTCCAGGGCGCGGCCGTCGCAGGCGGCCAGACACAGTCGCAATTCGCCGCCGTCAAGACGCAGGCGCTGGACCAGATCGCCTTGCTGCGTGGCAAGACACCCACCAATATCCTTCCATGGACGTACTTCCTCGATAGCCCCATCTCGACCGTTACAGCTGTCGCCACGCAGCAGCTGGAGTTCTCGCTGATCTCGGCGGCGATCGTCGCGGTCCTGGCTGCCCTGCTCGGCTTGTTCATCGGCGCGCGCACCGCCAGCCCGGTGGAGCAGTCCGCTGAGCAACTGGAGGGCGCGGCCGGAGTGCTGAAGGCGCTGGCGTCCCGTCAGGAAAGCGCCGCCAGCGAGCAGACCTGGGTAGTTGACGCCTGTAAGACCGGCATCGACGGCGTGCGCTACCTGGCGGACGCGATGAACCAGGCGGCCCGCCGCATCGTTACCGCCTCCAACTGGTTCAATGACTACTGGGACCGCCTCACCGAGGACCAGGCCCGCGCCACTGTGCAGCACCTGCGCGAGCTCGCCGCCTACATCGATGAGGCCGCGCGACGCCAGCAGGCCAGTAGCGACCGTCTCGACAAGGCCATCGCCGTCACGATGCAGGTATCCAACCAGTTGGTGACGGGCGCCTCCGAGGCGAGCCAGAGCGCGGAACAGCTGGATATGGTCGTGCGCGACCTGCAGCGCGTCATTGGTGGCCGGTTCAGCGCCGCCGCCGAGAGCCGCAACGAGGAGGAAGCCATGCGCCGCCGCGTGGAACAGGCGACGGGCGTGGTTCCGGCGCTGCGCCCCGGCCCCGCGGGCCAGATGGCGCTCCCCTCGCCAATGGAAGCCCGGCCGATGCCAAGCGCTCCGTCCGGACGGATCGCCGCGCGCGCGCCCAGCTTCCGCCTGAACCCCGCGTCGCAGGTCAGCGAAGACTGGGGCGCCTATAGCCAGTATGGCGGGCAGCTGGGTCCTGTGAGTCAGGCTGGCGGCGGCATGCAGGGCGCGCGCAATAGCCGCGCTCCCTACAGCCAGTATGGCGGCCAGCAGCAGTACGGTGGCCAGCAGTATGGCGGGCAGATGGGTCCAAACGGCGACCAGAACGGCTGGTAACGCCGCCATCTCCCTGACACACCAACGCCGTCAGACGTCCCGCATGGGTTCGCCTGACGGCTTGTTTTGCGCGCGGCGTTATCGGCGAGCGCTACCCGATTGCCCGCCGCTACTCGTAGGCGCCGCGTCAGCCGCTAGTCGGCGATGGTGATGGGGACGTTGTTGAGCCCATCGCTCGCCGCGCCGCAGCTCGTAGGTTCACAGTAGGGAATGTAGTAGAAGGCGCTGGCGATAGCGGGGCCGGGGTGATATGCGGGCGTGTCCGCATTGGGCGTGATCTGCGCGATATAGGTGACGGGCGCCCCGGTACAGATAATGGTGGAAAGCCAGCCAGAGTTCGTGATGACGGTGCGGCCGACGGTCTGGGAGACCGTGGCGCTCGACTGCTGCCACCCCTGCAAGGTCGCGTCGCCGGGGATAGAGCAGGTAATCGTAACCGGCAGGTCGAGTATGACACGGTTCACGAGAGTCGCTGTGCCAAACGACATGGTACTGCCTGGCCCGCTCGACGCATGGGCGACCCTGGAGAACAGATGGCCCGCTGTCGCGAACAGCGCGAAGCCTAGCCCCAGAGCGAGGACAACCGCCAGGACACGTGCGAGTACGGTACGCATGGAAACCCTCTCTAACATCAAATGGGGGACAGCGCAAGGGGAATCCACGGCGCGACGCCACGCGACGCCAGCGCCGCGCGCACTCCTGCGGCCAGATAGGAAAACGCTTTCTCCTTTCTCGCGTGGAGGCGTCGCGATGCGCTGGGGCCACATCCATGCCGCGCGCCAGGCGCCGCGCCAGCCTTCATTGGGGCGCATCCCTGCGATGCGAATATCAGCCGCCGAATCGCCGTGGCCCCGCGCTCTCTAGAGTGGATTCAGGTCAAGATGGCGCGTGGGTCTCGCGGTCGGCGCGATAGGAGCGGCGTTCCATCACCGTCTCCGCGCCACGAGCATAGCATGAGGTCGCGCTGGCTGGCTGCGAAACGCATCACACTCTGGCCCGCATACCAGATCTCGTGGGAACTATCCGTCCGTGCGCGCCGTCTGTTGCGCAGAGCGGCGCCGGACAGCAGGAATATGGAGATGGGCCTATCCCGGCGGACCAGCAGCCGCGAGCCGGGGAAGGAATGACGCGATGGCGATATACTCACGCACAGGCGTCACGCGCGCGCTCGTCGTGGCTATGGCGCTCGGTGTCCCGTTCGCGGCGTCCGCATGCGGTCGGGCGCCGGAACTGGCGCATACTGGGTCCAGCGCGAGCGCGCCAGTGATCAGAGTAGCTGGCGCCAGCGCGCGGATCCCCGACAGCGCCAGTAGTACCGCCGTCTCGGCGTCCTGCCACCCAGGCGAGCAACTGATCGGCGGCGGCTTCAGCGCGAGCGACATCTTCGAGTTCGACGCGCTCATCACCGCAAGTTATCCGTCAGACCCACATACCTGGACGGCGGTCGCCGGGCACAGCGCCGAGTTCGCGCTAACGGTGGAGGCCTATTGCCTCGTCGCGCATCCTGACCTTGGCGTCACGATCATCCACTCGTCGGCCGGCCAACCGGCATGCCCCACCCGCGAGGCCGCGCTCGGCAGCGGCTTCGCGGAACAGCCGCCCACCCTGGGGCCAAACGTCACGGTGACAACGTATGTCCTGTGCGCCACGCGCCTGAGGGACGCCAGCGTGACCGTCCAGACGGAATACAACCCGCACTCATCGAGCCACTCGTATGCGCCGGGAAGCGTGACGCTCACCTGCCCGCCGGGACGCATCGCGATAGGCGGCGACGCGGGCGCGGGCGGTAACTGGCTGCTCGCCAGTTCTTCGGCTGGCCCACCCTATTCGGGCTGGGTCATGGCCTTCGGCGGCGACAGCGACCAATCACCCAGCGCCACCTGCGCCAGCATCAACTGATCGCGCGTGACGGCCGCTAGCGCTGGGGCGAGCTCATAGGGGTGGCGGCGTGGCTGCCGGGCGGCAGCTGGCGCACAGCGCGGTCGCCGGTGAAGCGCGTGCGCACCACCCAAAGGAAGGCCTCGATGAAGATCTTGCGCGACATCTTGGACTTGCCGACCCGGCGGTCCTCGAAGATGATAGGAATCTCGCGCCAGCGGTAGCCGCTCTTCCAGATGTTGTAGGCCAGCTCGACCTGGAAGGCGTAGCCCTGCGCCGAGATAGCGTCGAGGTTCAGGCTGCGCAGCGCGGACACCCGGTAGCAGCGGTAGCCGCCGGTGCAGTCATGAATCGGCAAGCCCAGCATCAGACGCGCGAAGGTGTTGCCACCGCCGCTGATGAACTTGCGCAGCGCGGACCAGTTGGGGGTGCCGCCGCCAGCAATATAGCGCGAGCCAATGACCAGATCCACTTCCTGAGCGGCGGTGAAGAAGGCGGGTAGATACCGCGGGTCGTGCGAGAAGTCGGCATCCATCTCGAAGACGTAATCATAGCCCTCGTCCATCGCGTAGTGGAAGCCGCGCACATAGGCCGTGCCCAGCCCCATCTTGCCCGGGCGGTGCAGGGCGTGGACGCGGCTGTCGCGCGCGGCGATCGTATCCACGATCTTGCCGGTGCCGTCGGGCGAGCCGTCATCGATGATTAGCATGTCGGTCTGAGGGGCCACTTCAAGCACGGAGCCGATCAGGTTCGCGATATTTTCACGCTCGTTATAGGTGGGAACGACGATCAGCGATCTCACGCGCTTCTCTCTCCAAGTACCCCGGCGGTTCCCGTGCAGGTCACGCGCGGATGCCTCTCCCGCTGGCGCGCGCCCGGGTCCGGCGGCAGGTCTGTGTATCGTGCGCCGTCGAGACGGCGTGCGGGGCGCCAGTCACCAGTATAGCCACACACGCGCAAAATGTCGCGCGGGCGTGTGTCGGTACTATCACCGGGCGCCGGGGCGCTCTCGCCGGGAGAGGTCGCGCCGCGCTAGGTGATGCGCTTGCGCAGCTCAGCGAGGCGCAAGATGGTGATCTTGCGCTTTTCAGCCGACACATAGCGCTTGGCGAGCAGATAGCTCATGACTTTGTTGACGCTCTCGCGCGAGGCGCCCACCAGCGTAGCGAGATCACTCTGCGTCAGCTTCATCTCAATGCGCACACCGTCAGCGGTCGTGACACCGTGTGTCTCCGCCAGCTCCAGCAGCTTCTTGGCCACGCGGCCATGCACATCCAGGAAGAGCAGGCTCTCGACCATCGAATCGGTCTGGCGAATGCGCTCGGAGAGCATCGAGAGCAGTTGCAGCGCCACGCGCGGGCGGCGCATCACCGCGTTGATGAAGTCCTGGCGCTGGATGGTGTACGCCTCCACCGGCTCAATAGCCATGGCGCTGGCGGAGCGCGGCTGGCCGTCGAAGAGCGCCAGCTCGCCGAAGGCGTCGCCGGCGCGGAAAAGCGCCAGCGCCACCTCCTGCCCCTCGGAGCTCGTCAGGAAGATGCGCACGCGGCCGGAACGGATCACGTAGAGTGTCGCGCCGGGGTCGTCGCGGTGGAAGATGACCTCATGCGCCTCGAAGGAGCGCCGCCGGGCGACTGAGGCCAGCTCACGCAACTCATCATGCTCCAGGGTCGAAAAGAACGGAACCTTCGCGAGAAATTGCGCATGTTCATCGAGCGTGGCGCGGCCTGCGCCTGTTATGCCTCCCTGACGCGCGCCGCTGTTTGCGTCCATCAGTGCCGCTTCCCCTTAGGTCGTGTACGCGTCCAGAGCCACACCGCGCGTTTGCGCTCCTTGAGCGGAATAGTAGCCTGTAAGCCTGGGAAACGCAAGCGAGGCGCGTATTGGCGGCCTTCCCGGCTTCGTCAAGGAGTGGTGATCGGTAGGCGGCGCTGGCGCCAGGCGACCTAGAAGCAGGAACAGGCGACGGCGGACGTCTCGTCGACGGCTAGCTCCTGGTAGAGGTCGCGCACGCGGTCGCCAATGCGCCGCCAATCGAACCGCGCCACTGAAGGGCGGGCATGCTTGCGCAAATGGCTCATCAGCGCCGGATCGCTCAGCAACTCATCGAGACGCTCAGCGAATGACTGGGCGCTGCGCCAGCGCACCAGCAGTCCGTTCTCGCCCTCGCGCACGATGCTGGGCAGGCCACCTACCGCCGATGCTACCACTGGTAGCCCGCAGGCCAGCGCCTCTACCGCCACCAGGCCGAAGCTCTCGTAACGCGAAGAGACGACTAGCGCGTCAGCGGCGCGATAATAGCGTGGCAGGATGCTCTGCGGCACGGCGCCGGGAAAGCGCACGCGATGCGCGATGCCCAGAGACGCCGCCAGCGCCCGCAGCCGCTCCACCTCAGGATCGCCCGCCGGGTCGCCACCCACTACGACCAGGCGCGCGCGCGTCTTGAGGAGCGCCACGCTCTCCAGCAACAGCTCGATGCCCTTGATCGGGTCGAGCCGGCCAACAAAGAGCAGCGTTGGCTCCACGGCGCCAGTGACCGGGTCAGGCATATCGAAGCCGAGCGCGCGCCGGGCGTCGGCGCGGTCCTCCTCACCGCCCGGCGTAAAAGCGCAGAGCTCTACACCGCAGGGGATGACGCTCGTGTGGCTGGGGCCCAGGCCATAGAGGCGGCGCAACTGCTCGCCCTCATGTTCGGTCGAGACGATTACGCGGTCGGCGCTCACGGCGATCCGCCCCTCGCTCTCGATGCGAATGGCGGAAGCGGAGTCCTTCGGAGCGGCGCAGGCCTCGCCAGGCTGGCCCTGCTGCTGCGCCTTTAGCCGCTCGACGGTGTGGAACATCGTCACATGCGGCGTATCCCAGGCGCGGGCCAGCGGCGCGGCGGCGGCGGCGGAGAGCCAGTAGTGGCTGTGGACCATGTCGTAGGGGTGGTCCTGCTCACTCGCGAAACGCGCGACGCGGCGGGTAAATTCGGCCACGTAGGGATGGAGCGCGCTCGGAGGCAGTGGCTCGCAGGGACCGGCGGCAATCGTGATCAGACGGACGCGGTCCGAAAGAGACTGAATGGTGGGAGTATCGGGATGAGACCGGCGGGTAAAGATATCCACATACATGCCGCCCCGCCCAAGTTCACGTGAAAGCTCGCGAATATAGACATTCATGCCGCCCGCGTCTCGGGTACGGCCGAGTTGGGCGATTGGCGAGGTGTGGAGACTAAACATCGCGACCCTAAAGCACATGAACGCGCTCCACTTCCCGCGCCGCCCATGCGGTAGGTCTGGCATAGATACGCGGCCACCGTCCTTCGCCAGACGGCGTCGCGTCTTGAACAAGCCGCAGAAGCATGGTGGTATTCCTCGAATCTGCTCGCAGGCGCCCTCACTGCGCCCGACATCGTGGAGCGAACCCGCGGGTCCCGCCTCACGATGCTTCCGTTAATATACCGCTGGCGCCAAGGCGCCTGCCAGCGCGTGACTATCCCGCACACGCTAGATCGCCAGAGCCCCACCTTATGTTACACTGCGCTGTCGTCGCCAGATGCGGGTGGCGCCGCCAACCACTCTGACCACGCCCGCGCGATTGGCGCGCCGCCGCCATCGGGCGCCATCCACTGCCAGAGTGACTGCCCGCGCGAGCGCGCCATCGGCCGCGCGCTCGCAATGGCCAGCGCGTCGCCAGGCAGCGCTGAGCGGATGTATTCCAGCCAGACGTAGCGCGGTCGCATGACCGAGGCGAGCGTCTGCCGCGCGGCCTCATCGAACCAGTCCAGATAGACGCAATTATTGATATGGGCCTGGCTGTCGGCCTCATACGCGCGCGCGATGAGCGACAAGCGCGCGGCGGCCTCCAGCCCATCGCCAGCGCTCGCTGGGCGGCGCGGCCGCATCTTGTACCCCCACGGCCCCATTCGCGTGGTCAGGTCCTCTGGAATGCGCGTCAACTGGCCTGAGTCGCGGTCGATATAAGCCCACCGCGCCTGCGCGCGCGCCACCATCCGCCCACCATTCGCCCGGACGATGAGGTACTCGCGCGTCGCCTGCACCCGGCGAAATTCCGAGACCCAGGTAAAGAGGCGTAGCTCATCGTCAATCGCGGCCTGCGCGCCCAACAGCAGCGCCATCTCGCGCACGACCCAGGCGCCACGATGCGCGCGGTACCAGCGATTGTCGAAGCCCATCCCGGCCGAGGCGCGTGTGGCGAGGTTCTCCAGATAGCGCAGGATGACGCCAGGGCGAACGGCCCCGTCGCGTCCAACTTCATAGCTGCGGACGGCCAGCGCGTCCTCCCATGCCTGGGGCGGCGCATCCAGCCGCAAGGGAGCCGTGGATGTCTCAGAGACTGGGTCGGGCGCCGCCATCCTTAATGACCTTTCCTCCGTCTCGCGCCGTCCGCGCGTATCGGTGGCGCCGTGTGGCGTCCACTAAATCCAGTGTAGGCCTCGCGCGTATGGGGTGTCAAACGTCTGGCGCGCCACCCGGGCCTACTGCCTCGCACACTTGCTGCGACAGGTTGCCAAGTGCGCTCGCTGCCACTATACTGCGCCTCATAGGTCTCCACATCCGGCTCGCTCCGCATGCGCCGTCACCGCCCAGCTGTCGGTAGCCGCGGTGGCGCCTCTACTCAGGAGGCCAGTGAGGAAGCCCGTGATGTCACGTGATCCTTATATGACCACTGGGCCGTTTCCGCCCGATCAGCCTGGCTCGGGCCTAACTCCCGATGTTGAAATAGCCGCAAACCAGGGCGTCCTCCGCTGGTGGTACCGGATCGCCGCGCCCACCATCACCTCCCCGCGTCCGACACTCGCCGAGCGCGAGATCCTGCGCCGCGGGCGGCTCGCCGCGACGCTCATCCTGGCGATCCTGGTTCTCGGCGTGATCAACATTCCCGTCGCGGCGAACAATCCCAGCCCATCCGAGCTCTATGGCGACATTGGTGGGCTGGTCGGCTGCCTCCTCGCGCTCTTCCTCAATCGCCGGGGCGCGGTCACAGCGGCGAGCGTGCTGCTGGCGACGCTGCTGGAAGTCGGATTCGCGGGCATCATCCTTGGAGCGCCAACTGGGCTGACCGTGCCTGACCTGCTGCTTATGCCACTGCTGGCGCTGACAGAGTTGATCGCCGTCTCGCTGCTCGCCCCGTGGACGGTCTTCCTCGCTGCGATAATCAACAGCGCGTTCGTGCTCGTCGTCATCCTCGACTGGCCCACCGACTCGACAATCCATATGCTGCTGAACGAACCCGGCGCAGCCAGCCTCATCATCTCGCCGCCGATCACCCTCTATCTGATCGTCGCCCTGGTGACCTATCTCTGGGTCCGCGGCGCCACACTGGCGCTGGTCGCGCGCGACCGCGCGGAGGAGCTGGCGTCACTCGAGCATGCGGTGGCCGAGCAACGCCGCAACGTCGAGATTGGCATGCGCCAAATGCACGATACACTCGTACGGGTAGCGAATGGCGACTACACCGCACGCGCGCCTGTCGCCCAGGATAACACGCTCTGGCAGCTTAGCGCCTCGCTCAACACGATGATCGCGCGGCAACAAAAGGTCAGCGACGCGCAGTATCAGTTGCAGCGCGCCTCCAACGAAGTTACGCGCCTGGTGGAAGCGGTGCGCCAGGCGAAAGCTGGCCGTCCGCCGCTCTGGCCCGCGGAAATCGGTACCATCCTCGATCCGCTGATCCGCGAGTTCGCCGGGCCGCGGGCGCCGGCGGCGTTCCCCGGCCCGGCGCCGGGTATGGGATCCGCTTTCCCCTCCATTCCCGGCCTCGGTCTGCTCCCTGGGCAGGGCCCAATGCTTCCCGGACAGGGCCAGACATTCCCGCAGGCGCCCGGCCCCATGCCCGGACAGCCGCCCAGCCCCATCACCGGGTTCCCGCCCGGCTGGGACGCGGCGCCAACCGCTCCCCACCCCACGCCGGACGCCTACCCATCACCAGCGTCTGATCGTCCGAGCGCGCCGCTCGACCCCGGCTATCCCGATCTGGGCGATCCCTATTCACGCCGCGACCGGTAAAAAGCAAACGAGCGGGAACAACCAGCCAGTACAGCGCGACGCCGGATGATTTCTGACGTCGCGCATTGCCGCACGCTTGCATACTCAATGAGACATTCGCGCGGTCAGGCTTGCGTTGCGCGAGGTGTCCTGTGTATACCCTTATACAGGACACGGAGTGGCGCGCCGGAGGGCGGTCGGTTGGGATACCGCCGCCGGAGGCTCCAGCGCGCGGTCTGACGCTCGGGCGGGATTCGAGAGGGCTGGTCGAGAATGGGGGCTTCCCGAACACGATCTCTTGCGCAGGCGCGCGCGCGGGTTTCAGGCGCACCACGCATGCTCACGGACGCGCAGGCGGCGCCCAGCGCCGCCATCGCTCAGGCAATGAAGCCGGACAGAACACTACTGTTTCGACGAGGGTCTGGAGTTCCGGCTCTGGCTGTGATCTCCTCCCGAGGTGGAATCACATTGGCGCCCGCGCTGGGCCGCGGTAGGCCCGCCAATTGGGGATTTACGACCCGGGCGCCGTGGTGGCTCTGGGCGGGGCTGCTGCTCAACCTCGCCGCCTGGATCTCTTCCTGGGGCCGCATCGGGCCCTGGAATTACACCTTCTTCCCGCTCTGGTTCGGCTTCATCCTCCTGCTGGACGGGCTCAATGTCACCCGGCAGGGAAGCTCGATCCTGACGCGCGACTGGCGGCGCTTCGCGGTGCTCTTCCCTATCTCCAGTATCTACTGGTGGATTTTCGAGTGGATGAACTCCTATGTCCAGAACTGGTTCTACATCTATGACCGCCATTACCCGCCGCTGACCCTCAACCTGCTCTCGACGCTCTACTTCTCTACGGTGTTGCCCGCGGTGATGGAGGTCTTCGAGTTGCTCGCCACCTTCCCCGCGCTCAAGCCCGAGCTGCCCGCGGGCACGCCACTGCCACGCATGCGGGCCGCCTCGGCGGGGCGGATGGTCCTGCTGGGCGTAGCCACACTCTGGCTGCCGACGCGCTTCCCAACCTACGCCTACATGCTCATCTGGTTCAGCCTCATCTTCCTGCTGGACCCGATCAACAATCTGGCTGGGCGGCCATCAGCGGTGGGACGCTACCTTGCGCGCGACTGGAAGTTCCTGATCACGCTGCCGCTATCCGGGCTGGTCTGCGGCTTCTTCTGGGAAATGTGGAACTTCTACGCCATGCCCAAATGGGAGTACTACCTGCCCTATCTGAACTGGACGCCACATTACTTCGAGATGCCCATCCCCGGCCTGATGGGCTATCTTCCGTTCGCGTTCGAGCTCTTCGCGATGTACCAGTTCGGCTTGATGATTCTGGGCGCGCGCCGCGACATGCTGGTGTATTGATCGCCCGCGGCTTGTGTCGATTCTCAGCCCATCCTTAGGTGATTGGGGGCATACTGTGACGGTGGCTCCGCGCGGGCGGGTCACCGATCCGGCGCTACCCCGCGCCCCACAGGGAGCGAACATTCGATGCGAGCTACACCGCCAGCGGGCGTCGCCGCGCGCGCTGGTCTCATCACCGGCCTTTTCGTCGGCATCCTCAGCCTGCCCTTCATCAGTCTGGCGCGCTTCGCGGGCGGACGCGGGCTTGGGCTGTTCTTTCTGCTCATCGCCCTGATTGCCTACGCCGTCGCGGGCTTCATCGCCACGCGTCGGAGCGGACTACTGCGCTCAGGCGTCGGAGCGGGAGCGCTGGCCGCGGTCATCACAGTCTTCATCGCCATTTGTCTGGGCATCGCGATTCTGGGCCTGATGGCGCCGCGCCTGATGATGGCGCTCTCGGGCGACCCGGTCATCTCTGGCAGGCCACATCTCCCGGCCGCGCGCGGACTGCTACGGCGCGGGGCGCTCCTCTGGCTGGCGGCGCTCTACGGACTGATCATGTTGGCGGTTGGCGCCTTTGGCGGCTTCATCGGCGGGCTACTCGGCCGTGTGGGCCGCCCGCAATCGCCCGCCGCGTTCCCATACGCCGCCGCGCCGACGCCCTCAGGCGTCGCGGCGCCGTACACGCCAGGCGGCCAGGCGGCGGGAACGCAGTCCTATGACGCCGCGCCAGGCCCGGCGCCCTACTTTCCACCGCCGATCTACCATCCCGACGCGCCAGCGCCCGAGGCGCCGACGACGGTGGACGAGGCGCAGCCGCCCGCATAGGAACGCGCGGCGAGTGGGCAAGCCCTGGCGTTTCGCCGCCTGGCTGGAAGAAGGAGCGGACAGATGGAGTACGGAGGCGACCAATGGTGACACCAGCGGTCACGGTCCATGGAAGGCGCCTGCGAGAGCAAACGTTGCGACGGTTGGCGGTGGCGATGCTCGCGCTGTTGCTGGCGCAGTACATTCTTGGCATGCTGGTCAATTTCTTCGTCACCATACCGGATGACCACCCAGGCGCGCATCCGGCGGAGTATTTCTCCGGCGCGGCGACGAGCGTCGCGTGGGCGCTGGGTCACGGTGGCTGGGAACTCATCGCTCACGCCTGGACGGGGATTCTCATTGGGACGCTAGGGATCGCGATGATTGCGCTGGCGCTCATGCTGCGGAGGCGAGCCTGGGTCGTCGCGACGATCCTTGGCTTCTTCGGCACGCTCGGCGCCGGGTTTAACGGCGCCAGCTTCCTAAACTACGGCGAGGACTTTAGTTCGCTCATCATGGCGACGGCGTTCCTGATTGCGCTCGGGTCCTATGCGCTCGGACTCTACTATACCAAGCCAGCGTCGCAGACGGCCGCTTGACGCCAGCGCGTCGCGCTCAGTAGCATGAAGCCAGACACGACGCCACGCTCGAGAGCGAGAGGGACGGCGGGCGCATGCGTGAGGCCGCGAGCGAGGGCAAACGGGGCGCGCGGGAGTGGCGCGCGGGCGACGCGCCGCCGCTGGGCCTGCTGCGCCTGCGCGAGGATGGGATCGTGCGCCTCTGCGGCCTATCCGCCGCCTCGCGCGGGCTCGATCTCGCCGCGCGCCGCGCCATCAGCCAGCCTCGCCGCGAGGGCGGCCGCCTCACCGCGCTCGTCGGGCCGGATGAGCCCATCGAGGCATGGCTCGAGGTCATCGACGCCGCGGAGCCTGTCGTTGACCTGACGCTGGCGGCGGTGCGCTGGGGCTGCGCGGCGCATACCGCCGCCGCGCCCGCCTCATCCGGCTGCGAGCATGTCGCCGCGCTCCTTTCCGCGTGGGTCCGCGCGCCCGGTGACTTCCGCACGCCCGCGCCGCCAGACGAGCCGCCGCAGCCCGCGCCACGCGCCCCGTCCGAGGGCCAAGCCACACCCGCCAAACCAGCGCCTGGGCCGCGCCTGCCGCCTAGCCTTGCGGGTGAGTTGCGGCGCCTGCCAGAACGCGACCTCCGGGCGCTCGGCCACCGCCTTCTTGATCAGGATAGCAGCGAGGACGAGCCCACCGAGCGTACGTTGGCGAACCTGGAAGCCATGCTGCGCGACGCTGATGCGCTGGCTCGGCTGCTGAACAGGCTCGACCCGGAAGCGCGTGAGGCGCTGGCGTGGGTGCGGCTGGCGGGCGGCGCGCTCACCGTGAGCGGCATGGAAGGGCTGGCCAGCCGCTCCGGCAGGCCAGCGAGCGCGCTGCGCGCCGCGCTGGCGACCCTGGAGCGGCATGGGCTGCTCTTCCCCGATCTCCTGCCGGGCGACGCGCCCGCGACTCCCGGTGTGGAACGCCCCTGGCGCGGCGTCTCGGGCTGGCGGATCGCGCCCGAAACCCGCGTCGCCCTGCCGCGCGGGCTGCCGCTGCAGCCGCTGAGTCGCGCGGAACTGGCGGCGGAACGGCCGCGCATCGAAAAGGCGTCGCCGCGCGCGCTGTTGCTGGCGCTGGCATTGCTGCCCCGCGCGCCTGCCCCGCTCGGCCCGCCGCCACCGCGCGACGACGCCGGCCCCGGCGAGACGCCCGCCCGTGCGCCAGGTGGACGCGCGCTCATACCGGAAGACTTGCCCGAACCGGCGCTGATGACGGCGGCGCGCGCGGCGGGGCTGAGTCCCGATGCGGTGCGGCTGGCGCGGCGCGTCATGCTCTGGTCACGCGAATGGGACGGCGCGGCGGCTGGGGCGTCGCTGCTCGTCAGCGGCGAGCGGCTGCGCGCGTATCAGGCGGCGTTCTCGGTCTGGCGCACGGCCCGCTCGCCCGCCTCGCTCACCGACCTGGAGCGCGCCACAGGCACAGTCCGCATGCGCTATGACCATACGCATGAGGCCTTCCGCCCAGCGGCCCTGGCCGATGAGGCCGCGGAGGCGCTGCGCTGGGTGACGCGGCTTGTCGGGCTGGCCGTCCCCGGCGCATGGTATCTGACCGATGACCTGCTCGACCTCATCTGGCGTGTCAATCCGTATTTCCTGCGCGGCAGACAGATTGCCTGGCGCACACCCGTCTGGCGGCTGGAGCGCGTCAGTGACGCGCGCCCGTTGCGCCCGAACGTCCGCGAGGAATGGCTCGCGGGTGAAGGCGCGTACCTGCGCATGCTTCTGGCCGGTCCGCTCCACCTATGGGGCGCGCTCGACCTCGCGCTGGACGCCTCTGGCGCGCCGCGCCTCTTCCGCCTGACGCCATTGGGCGTCGCGCTGCTCGCCCGCCCGCAGCGCGAATCCACTCGCGCGCATGGAGAGCAGGAACGCGCCGCCGCCCAGGCTTTAGCCTTCGACTGGGGGCAGACAGCCACACTGACGCGCGAAGGGACGCTGGCGGTCCAGCCGCTCGCCGCGCCACCACCACTGCTCGACGGACTCGACCAGTGGGCGGAAGTCTCCGGGCTGGCCGGCGGGCGATTGCTGTATACCTTCACGCCCGCCCGCGCGCTGGCCCGCTTCGATGAGGGGTTGAACCTGGAGCGGGCGCTGGCCCCGCTGCGCGCCGCCGGACTCATCCGCGCGGCGCAGGCGCTGGCGCCCCGGTTGGAGGGTTGGCGCGCTGGCTACGGCGACGCCCGCCTGACCACCGGACTGGTGATGCTCGAAGGGCGCGACGAGGCGACGCTGCGGGAGGCGCTGGCTGCCGCTCCCGGCCTGGCGGCCCGCGCGCGGCGTCTCGGCCCGGCGGTCGCCGCGCTTTCCCCCGCCGACGCCGAGATCCTGCGCGCCGCGCTGGCGAAGAAAGGCTGGGAGCTATGAGCGGAGCGGCGGCGCTATTTCCACCTGATGACGTCGGGCTGGCGGAGGCCGTACGCCTCCAGCGCGACCTCTATCTCTATTGGGATGGAGCGCGACAGGCGGGCGGCGCGCCACTGACCACGCGCGGGCTGGTCACGCGCCCCGCGCTGCGGCGTCTGCTGGAGCCGCTGGGCGCGAGCGAGACCGGCGAGGCTGGCGAGGCTGGCGAGGCTGGCGAGGCCAGCCCCGACGCGCCGGAATCTGAGCGAGCGAGAGCTTTCTTCCTGCGGCGCGCGCTGGAGCGGCTAGGGCTGCTGCGGCTGGCTGGCGAGGGCGACGCGCGACGGCTGGAGGCCGCGGAGACCCGCATCATGGCGCGTTATCTGGGGCGCGCCTTGGCTGAGCGCGGCGAGTTGCTGGCGCGGCTCTGGGCGACTGGCGCGTGGTGGCCTGACTATCCCGAGCGCGGAGAAACACCGGTGGCCATCCAGACCCCCGCGCCGCCACAGATCGCCCGCGCCCGGCGGCGCGCGCTCGACGCAATCGCCGCCGCCGCCCCCGGCGCCGCTATCGCGTTGACCACGCAGCCGCCCGCCCTGGAGCGCCTGCGCCACGCCGGCCAGGCCGGCCGCAGCAGCGCGCGCAACCACAAGGGACCGCCACTGCGCCCCTCTGTGCGCCGGGCGCGGGCGACCGCCAGCCAATCGGGTGGTGATGAGGCGCTGGCCGCCGCGCTCTCCGGCCCGCTGACCTGGTTGGGTCTGGTTCGCTGGGATACGGATCGCACGGCGTGGGTCGCGGGTCTGCCCGCGCTGGCGCTGGCGCGGCGCGGCGCGGGCGAGGAGGCCGGACTCAATGAAGCGCACGGGCGCGTCGTCGCCCAATCTGACCTCACGCTGATCGCCTACGATCCGCTCACCGCGCCTGCGCTGTTCACGCTCGACCTCTGCGCCGCGCGCGAGTCGCTGGAGCGCACCGCCCGCTACCGCCTCACCCGCCAATCCTTTGGCCGCGCCCGAGCGCTCGGCTGGGATGCCGCGCAGGCCACTACGCGGCTGGAGCGACTGATCGCCGCGCCGCTCCCCGGCCCGATGCGCGCCGCGCTAAGCGACTGGGAGCGCGCCGCCTCGCGCCTGCGCGTCACCGAGTCCACGACATTGCTGGAAGTTCCCACTGCTCAGACACTCGACGCGCTGCTCGCCGACCGCTCAGCCTCCACTTGGGTCATCCGCCGTCTGACCCCTACCGCCGCGCTCATCTCTCCCGACGACGCGCTCCACGTCCGCGCCTGGCTGCTGCGCCGCGGCCACCTGCCCGCGGTGGTGGAGTCGCGGGAGCGTTGAGCGTCCGCGGCAGCCATTCATGTCCGCTCATGCGCCGGAAGCCGTCCATGTTTCCGCACCTGTGACGGAATAGCGATGTGTAGGCGTTGCTCGAGGTCCTATCCGGGTGTAGGATGTTAGTACTACAGCGACAGTTGATGATCAGGTGAGCAGAATGCGGCGAATCTGCTCCCAGAGTCCCTCGCGTCTCCAGCGTTGAAATCGTGAAATCGATGGTAGATGGTCTGCCACGGACCGTACTCCTTGGGCATTTGGCGCCA
>DASVZK010000030.1:0-108405 GCA_036391685.1 Ktedonobacterales bacterium | reverse complement strand
CGCGGCCTGCCGCCCCGTTTCGGTGATTTCCGCCAGAATCATCCGTCGGTCCGAGGGGTGGGGCCGTCGGCGGATATACGCCCGGCGTTCGAGCGAGTCGAGCAACCCGGTGACCGTCGCTCGGCTGATGATCAGCCGGTCGGCGATTTCATTGGGCGGCAAGGGCGACTCAGCGTTTGCCAGGATGCTGAGCGCCAGCCCGGAGGTAGGGGTAAGGCGCAAGGGCTGGAGCAGGGTGGCGATGCGCTTTTGCAGCAGGTCAGCGGTGAACACCAGGTTCATCGCACATTCGGTGGCGGTGGCGCTGGCGGTCGGATACTGCACCGCGAAATCGGGTGCGACGCGGATGGACGGGCTCATGATTAGGCTCCTTACTATTAGCCTATTGACAAATATCGTTAGCGACCTTATAATATGAGCATATCAGAGTTGCGTGCGTCGTGCAATGGCGCCGTACCAGAGGAGGAGACCATGACAACGCGTCGAGACTGGCGCCTAGGTCGGGAAGGGAGTGCGTCATGACGCTCCTGTTTTCAGAGCGAGCCAGGCTGGGATACCAGCTGGACGAGAACGAAGGCGAGGCGTTCTGGCTGCTCGGGATGCTGCAAACGATCAAGATCAGCCGGGAGGACACGGGCGGGCGCTATGGTCTGATCGAGATCGTCGTGCCCGAGGGTATTGGCTCGCCCTGGCACGTCCATCCCGAGGAGGACGAGTGGTTCTACGTCCTCGAGGGCACGATGACCTTCTGGGTCGCGGAGACGCAACTGTCCCTGAAGGCCGGCTCGTTTGCGTTCGGCCCCATGGGGACGCCTCACACCTTCTACGCCGATGCAGGTGGCGCGAAGGCGCTGGTGGGGTTCGCGCCAGCGCAGTTCGAGGGATTCCTCCGGGAGGTCGGCGAGCCAGCGCCCGCTCGCGTCCTGCCACCACCGCTCGAGGGTCACCCGGACATGGCGCGGCTCGCCCCGATCGCCAAGCGCAATGGGTTCGAGATCCTCGGCCCGCCAGGACCCCCTCCCGGGCACTAGCCCGCCAGGACCAAGCAGCCCACCCGCTCGCGGCAGGAGCGGGTGGGTTGCTGCCGTGCGACTCAGGCAACGCCGAGCGCGGTCGCCCCGCCCCAAGCAAGCGGAACCTATGACCAACGTCACGATCACGCCCACCGACAATGGCCCCTCTCTCGTCGAGAGGCCCGTCAGGATCCTCGATGCCGACGGAACCGCATACGACCTCTCGGAGCAGACTCAGAGCGGCCAGAACGCCTGCCTGAAGTAGACGTGACCGCGGGGCGCGGCGAAGCCCCCGCCGGATGGTGGTGGCCATCCAGCGGGGGCTTCGCCAAGGGCGGAACGTGAACGCGTGCCGCCGGAACGTGCGCGCAGGCAGTAGCCTACTGCAGGCGCAGCGAGTACAACCAGGTGTTCCAGATGTCGGTTCCGCCGTACTCGCCCGCGCAGTACATGATACCGCGAACGACGAGGTTGGTGGTCAGCGCGCAGGCCGAGTAGTCACCGTAGCGGCCTGTGGTGTTGGTGTTCGAGCCAATGATCGCCCAGTTGTAATAGAATGTGCTGCCCTGACCGATTGTGCTGGGCGCGTCGGGGGCAGTCCGTCCGGTAAACGCGATGCTGGGGTCAATAGCAGAGTTGGAGACATTGAAGACAAGCGACGCGTCGCCCTCGTTGTCAGCCATCATCGTCGGCATGTAGCTGTCGGCGTTGCTGAAGCACCAGTAGCCCGCTTCGGTGAAGTTCGTGGCGAGGCCGTTTACCGATTGCGGAGTCGACCCCGCGATGACCGTCAGTTGTGGATCAACGATGTTCCACTCGATGCCATCGAAAACGTTGCCGCCGCAGTTGATCGTGATCGGCAGCGCGAAGTACAGCTGGCCGTTGCGATAGGCGATCTGCTTGTAGCCGACGCCCGGGTAGACAGTGCCAGGGTTGCTGGGCTGGCTGGCATTGCTCGGATCGTCGTACGGCGTGCCAAGGCTGGTGTAGGCGCACGAGATCGTCGGAGGTGTCGAACCTTCCAGCGCGTGCGTGTTGGTAAGCGCGCACAGTGTCAGATTGGACGACGCGGTGGACGTGCCGAGGAAGCCCGCGTCAGTGGCGGAAATCCACTCGGCCTGAGGCACACCGTCTTCGATCGTCGGGCTCAGGCGGTACGCGGGATCGGCGCAGCCCGTGCCGCAGCTGACAGCGGTGGGAACGTCGGACCAGATCCACCAGGTGATCGAGCCACCAAGCAGTCCGTTGGTGCGCAGCGCGATGGTGCTGTTGCCCTGGAAGGCGCCGTTAGAAACCGCGAAATCAACGCAGGTGATGTAGGTGCCCCAGTAGTCGTAGCCCAGGGTCTCGTAGTCGCAGAACGTGTCCGAGCCGCCACGGATGACGGACGCGGGCAACGAGTAGACGCGGAAGTTGGTCAACGGGCTGGGCGTCGAGGTCTTGGAGACCGCGACGTCGATATAGTCGTTATTGCCAACAATCTCGAGCCAGGTGATCAGGTACACTGCGCGCTCGGCGTCGAAGGTGATCTGCGGGTCACTGAAGAAGGCGCCAGTGTGGATGACCGGAGCGAAGAGCTGGTTCGGGGTCCATGGACCGTACTTCAACCCATAGGAGGTGTTGTAGACGATCATCAGGTTGTTGACGCCCTCGAAGACGTAGCCCGGGGCGGCGGCGATGGCCTGGTCCGGCGGTGTGCAGTTACAGCCGGACTGCGTGAAGGTGATGCCGTCGTGGCTGGAGGTCATGAGGGGCGTAAGGCCGCCACCATAGGAGTTGCCGCTGGTCCTGAGCGTCGCGCCCGCCGCCTTGGGCAGCGCGCCGGGATGCGCCAGCGCGTACGCGCGCTCAGCCGCCAGCTGCGCGGCGCTCTTGAGCGCGCGGTTCGTCGGCGCGTGATTGGTGACCGCGCCAGCGGCCTTGATCTGCGCCGCCGTGGCGGCGGGCATGGTCGCCAGGTTGACTTCACCCATCCGCACTTGCGAGGAAGGGCCCGTGATCCGATGCAACGAGAACGACTTGTTCGTCGCGCTAGCGGACGCGTGGTGTTGCGCGAAGATGCCTGCCGCGCCGCCCGAGACAAGCGCCAGACCGAGCAATCCACTGGCGATCATGCGCCAGGTGGACGCCTTGAAGCGTGATAGCATCTACTTTCCACCTCTGGTCAGCGGCCAGCCACGCTGCGTCGCGCCGCCGGAACGCCGAACATACTACGCGCCTACATCCCTCCACAGCGTCGCGCGCTTTTGCTGATGTAGCCGCGTATTACCGCCCTCAGAACGAGGGCTTCAAATCAGACGCACTCCCCAATACAGAGCTCCCATGCGCGCCGGCCCGGCTCATCCGTGCGCGGCCAATCAACGTCCCCGGCGCACTGACTCACAACGCGAGGAATCCCCGTCGCGCGGCAGTTCTGCGCCACGAGACAAGCCGCCTCACCGGGCGAATTCTTTGCTGACCAGGATCGCGAAACGCGCGTCATGCGGTGATCAGGTCAACCTCTCCGCCAGCGAGCGGCGCACAATTTTCGGGGATAGCGCCCAGCTCCACCAACGGCATCTCAATACACCCCGCATTCAGCGGCATGGAGGCATTTCCACAGACACATACACCAACACGCCCGCCGCCACTCCCGCCAGTCGGGCGGAGCAGCGGGCGGCCCGGTTCAGGAATGAGCGCAATCCTGCCGCGCGTACTCAGTGTCCGCACGCCAGCAGGCAGACTCCCCGTGGGCATTTCCCAGTATAACAGTCGCCAATTTCTTGTCAATCATATTGCTGTGAAGTTTAACACAGTTCGCTCGAAGCCCTGAATATCCACACTCATGAGGCGCCCAGCCGGCGGCGCCAAAAAGCCGCCATCCAGAATGTGAGGCCCAGCGCTCGCCGGGCCTCCCCACTCGTCTTGCCGCGCCGGACATTGGCGCCGCGGCGGGCTACTCCATGCGGAGCGCGTACAGCTCGGTATCCCAGCCGCTGCCACCCAACGAGGTATGCGGGCCGCCATACTGACTGACGCATCGAACCAGACCGCGAGTGACGAGGTTCGTCACCAGCCCGCAGCTCGTGTAGAGGCCCCAGAAGAAGTTCCCGCTCGCCGCGGAGCCCTGAATGACCCAGGCCCAAGAGCCGCCCTGACCCAGCGTATTGGGCGCGTCGGCAGCTGTGCGTCCTGTATAGGCCAGGCTAGGATAGATCGTCGAACTGGACACCCCATAGACCAGCGCCACATCGCCCTCGGTCCCGGCGATCAGTGATGGCTCCAGGATATCGGCGTTGGTGTGGCACCAGTAGCCGGCCTGGGTGTAGGCCGGGGCCAGGCTGTTCACTTGCTGGGGATTGTGCGCGGCGAGTGTTGATAGCTGGGGCGTGACCACCGCCCACACCACACCCGAGCGCGTCGAACCGGAGCAACTCATAGCCGAGGTCATCGCCAAAGACAACTGGCCATTGCGATACGCGACCTGCATATATCCCACGCCACTGGCTAAAAGCGCGGTTGTGCCTGGCTGGGCCGCGCTCATGAGGTCGCCATAACTGGTGGGCAGCGCGTTGAAGCCACAGGAGAACACCGGTGGAACGCCCGAAGCGAGCCCATGTGTGTTCGTCAGCGCGCAAAGCGTCAGGTTGTTGGAGGTCCCGCCCTGTGGCAATTCCCCTTGATCGGTCGCTGTTATCCACTCCGCCTGCGGCACGCCGTCCTCGATCGTCGGGCTCAGCACAAACGCCGGGGCGCAGGTTGTCGAGCAGCCAACGGCTGTGGGCACGTTGTTATAGAGAGCCCCTTGCGCGGCGCCGGCGAGCAGCTTGCCGAGGCTTAGGGCGAACGTGGCGTTGCCCAGGAAAGCGAAAGTTATGTTGTCGTACTCTAGGCAACTGACGTACAAGCCCCAGTAATCATAGCCAAGCGCGGGGCTGAAGCATCCGTTGCCATTGGGAAACGGGAGCTGGTAGACGAGGAAATTGCTGAGCGGCGAAGGCGACGATGTCTTGCTGATCGCCACATCTATCACCCCTGTGCCATTGATGGCGTTCACGTCATCTTCGGTCCAGGCGATGAGGTAGATCGCGCGCTCGGCGTCAAATGCGATTGATGGGCTGCTAAAGGTCTTGTCGTTTGGCAGCATGACGGACGCGAACAGTTGAGCGGGGGTCCACGGCCCATATTTCAGGCCGTAACTTGTGTTGTAGACCACTAGCAAATTGTCAGTCGCCTGGACGATATAACCTGGCGCAGCGGCTAGCGAGGGATCTGGCGTGCCGAACGACACACCGCCGTTGGTAGAGTCCAGCCCAGCGTGCGCGCTGGTGAGGACCGGTAATGCGCCATTGCCGTAGGTATTCGGGCCAGTCGCGCTCACCGCCAGACCCATGGCCTGCGGCAACGCGGTGGGATGCGCCACCGCCCACTGGCGGTATGCCGCCTGCTGCGCGGGAGTGCGCGACGCCGGAGGTCGGCGGCCGCTTGCCGCCGCCTGGACCTGCGCAGCGCTCGCCGGCGCAAGCGTGGCCAGGTTGACTTCGCCCGCCTTGACAGCGCCACGGATCGGCGCTCCCGAGATCGTCCACGCCCCGTGACGGGCGCCACCTGTCTGGGCAGACCGCGCGTTGGCGCCCGACGCCACGCTGCCCACCAGCGTTAGTCCAATCAGCACGCTTGCGGCGATTCGCCAGAGTACGCGTTGTAGGCGCGAAGACATGGTCTCTCTCATGGAACGCTACCTTCTCACTTGTCACGTACGTCTCGGCGCGCCAGCCCGCGGATGTCGCTGGCGCTGTGGTCGCTGGCCGCCTGCGAGGGTATGCGAGATTGCGCGAGGATAGTGAGCGCGATCGCGAGAGGAGTTCACGTCAGCAGGATGTTGGACGCCGTTCGCTGCTAACGGCGGCCGCCAGCGCGCTGGCTAGTGGCAGTATAGCCAGCAAGGACCAATGCGTACTGTGACGTGATTCACACGGACGCGGCCGCGCCCCAACACCTAGCGCGAAGCCGCTGCGCTGGCCTCGATCACCCGCGCGCCGGTGACCGCCAGCAGGTCGGCCACGCGCAGACGGATGTTGACGCCGCGCTGGCCGCCATTGAGGTAGAGGAAGTCGAGCGCCGCGCCGGGAGCGTCCAGGTAGACTTCGAAGCGGCGGCCCAGCAGCGCCAGCGGCGAGATGCCGCCCACCTTCAGCCCGGTTAGCCGCTCCGCCTCGCGCTGAAGCGCCTTGTGAACAGCCTTCGCGCCGGCGCCGCGCGCCGCCAGCCGCGGATCGAGCTCCCGGTCGCCGGGAATCATGATGAGCAACTGACGCCCGTCGCTGGCCAGCGCCACCAGCGTCTTGAAGACCTCGCCCGGCGCGACGCCGAGCAGCGCCGCCACCTCGCGCGCGGAGTGGATCGCGTCGCTGTAGTAGAAGGGGGTATAGGCGATATGGCGCTGGTCCAGCGCGCGCATCGCATTGGTCTTGGGACGCTCAGGCTGCTTTGGCATGCCCTGATTGTATCGCGTGTGCGCTAAATACAGGAGAGGCGCACGGCGCGCCAGGACGCGCCCCCGCCGCGCAGAGAGGATGGAGCGACCTCATGCCCACGACTCCCGCCCAGGCGCCACAGAACACGCCCGCTGGCCGCCGGGCCGCGCTGGACGCCGCCGAAGAGGCGCTGCTGCGCGCCGCCGCGCCCGGCCTCGCCATCGAGCGCGGCGAGGTCACGACCCCGGACGGAACCCGGCTGCATTACCTCAGTTGCGGCGCTGGCGACCCGCTGCTCCTGCTGCACGGTCGCGGCGGCGCGGGAGCGCAGTTCGCGCGGCTCTTTCCCGCGCTGGCGGCCCAGCGGCGCGTCCTCACCGTCGATCTGCCCGGCTGGGGCCTCTCGGACAAGCCGCCGTTCACCGGGCGCGACATCCGCGACGCGCTGCGACTCTGGACGGGCGGCGCGCTGGCCCTGATGGACGCGCTCGGCCTGAACCGCGTGGACCTGCTCGGCCACTCGATGGGCGGGCTGGCGGCGCTGAGCCTCGCGCTCGACTATCCGGAGCGCGTAGACCGACTCATTCTGGTGGACTCTGGCGGCCTGGGACGCACAACGCCTTTCGATGTCCGGCTCTTCTACTGGCTTGCGCCGGAGCGCCTCTCCCCGCTGCTCGGCAAGAACTTCATGGCGCGGATGCTGGCGCTGGACGACCCGCGCTATCGCACCGTCCGTGATGAGGCGTTCGACTTTACCTGGGCGCTCAACAACCAGCCGGACATCCTGGCGTCGGGCGCGCGCGCGTTCAACACCTGGGTCAGCCCGCTGGGCGTCCACTTCGACCTGCGCGACCGTCTGCGCGAGCTGGAAATGCCCGCCCTCCTGCTCTGGGGCGAGCGCGACCGCGTCATTCCCTACGCGGAGGCCCTGCAGGCGCGCCGGCGAATCGCCCACGGCCGGCTCGTCGCCTTCACCCGCTGCGGCCACTCGCCCTTCGCCGAGCGGCCGGACGACTTCGCGCGCGTCGTCAACGTGTGGCTTAATGGAGGCGGCGCGCCGTCCCGTGTTTGACGCCCACTATCTGGCCACCATGGGCCAGGTCGGGGAGCGCCCCCGTTCGCCAGCGGGGCCGGAATGAGGCCGCGCCGCCCACACACCGTCCGCTCATTTAGGAGCCATCTGCGAGGGGCTGCCATGTCTTCGCCTGTGATGATCCGCGCCGAGTTGCCGCTGCCGCTCTTCAGCTCAGGCAAAGTGCGCGACACCTTCGACCTGGGCGACCGCCTGTTGATGGTCGCCAGCGACCGCGTCTCAGCGTTCGACTCCATTCTGCCCAATGGCATCCCCGACAAGGGCCGCGTGCTGACGCAGCTCTCCGCCTTCTGGTTCCACCGCCTGGCGGATGTCATTCCCAACCACCTGCTGAGCGTGGACGTCGCCGACCTGCCAGAGGCGGTCAGCGCCCACCGCGACGCGCTCGCGGGCCGCTTCATGATTGTCAGGAAAGCGAAGCGGCTGGACTTTGAGTGCGTTGTCCGTGGCTATCTGGCGGGCAGCGGCTGGGCGGACTACCAGCGGACGGGCGCAGTCTGCGGCGTGCGCTTGCCCGCGGGGCTGCGCCAGGCCGACCAGTTGCCCCAGCCGATCTTCACTCCGGCTACCAAAGCCGAAGAGGGCCACGACATCAACATCTCGCTCGAGGAGATGCAGGATGTCATCGGCGAGGAGCTCGGCCAGCGCATCGCGGACGCCAGCATCCGGCTCTACCGCGCCGCAGCCGCCTACGCCCTGGAGCGCGGCATCATCATCGCCGACACCAAGATGGAGTTCGGCCTGCTCGACGGCGAGCTCATCCTGATCGACGAGCTGCTCACGCCCGACTCCTCGCGCTACTGGCCACAGAGCGAGTACCGCCCCGGCTCGTCGCCGCCCAGCTTCGACAAGCAGTACATCCGCGACTGGCTGGAATCCATCGGCTGGGACAAGCTGCCGCCCGCGCCCGCGCTGCCGCCCGATATCGCCGAGGGCGCAGCCAGTCGCTACCGCGAAGCCTACGAGCGGCTGACGGGCTCTCCGCTGCCTACCTACTCCGCCTAGCCTGTTGGCGATGATCGAGCCGCTGGAACCCGTCAGCCACCGCTGGGATATGACCGAAGCGGAGGCCGAGGCGCTGCAGGTCCGGCTCGCGCCGCTGGCCGCCGCCGCGCCGCCCATTGCGCTGGCGGATGTCGGTGTGGTCGCGGCGATAGATGTCGCCTACGACGATGACGCGGGCGAGGCCTATGTGGGCGTCGTCGCCTACGGGTATTCGCTTCCCACCAGTCCGCTGGGATTGCATCTGGGTGAAGCAGGGATGACGGCGCCCAACCGCTTCCCCTATATTCCCGGCTTGCTCTCATTTCGCGAGGCGCCAGTGGCGCTGGCCGCGCTGGCCGCGCTGCCCGTCCGTCCTGACCTGCTGCTCTGTGATGGGCATGGGACGGCGCACCCGCGGCGCTTCGGCCTGGCCTGTCACCTGGGACTGCTCACTGGATTGCCGAGCGTTGGTTGCGCAAAGTCGTGGCTGCTGGGCGACTATGAGGAGCCAGCGCGCGCGCGTGGCGCGCACACGCCGTTGGTGGATGGCGGAGAGATCGTTGGCGCCGCGCTGCGCACACGCCCTGGCAGCCGCCCCGTCTTCGTCTCGCCAGGCTACCGGATCACGCTGGAGCAAGCGGTCGCGGTGACGAACAATCTGAATTTCGGCCACCGCCTGCCAGAACCCGCCATGGCCGCGCACCGTCTGGCCTCCACCGTCCGGCGCGCGGCGCTCAGCGCGCGCGCTGGGCGGGCCTGAACGTCGCTCGCGGCCGACGCGCGGTCCGCGCTGGCATGTGAATGAACCGCCGCCTGGCTCCTCGTCAGAGCGCGCCCTATTCCAGCCGTTCGGGGGTCTTGAGACCGCCCGGACTCCAGACATCCCGCCGTTCGAGGACACACACGTCGTTCGTCATCCACTCGAAGAACTCGGCTCCCCGTCGCTGTGTGGCCAGGTGCTCCGGTTCACTGGCAAAACGATTGAGTCCTTCCAGCGAACCGAACTCGTACAGTATCATCGAAGACCCGTCCTGGTCGCTGTACAGGCGACTCCCCAGGTACTCGTATCCCGGGTCGGAGGTGACGATCTCATGCATGCGGTTCCAGAGCCGCGACAGCGCTTCCCTGTCCGCGTCGGGTCTGACCTTGTACTTCGCCAGCAGAATGACCATGCTGTGTCTCCTCGCTATCTCGTTCGCAATAGGATGTGGGACAGCGCCCGGACAGCCGCGCTCATGGCTGGCGGCTCGGAAGCGCGATCACAGCGGAATCAGTGACACAGGCGCGCCGGCTATGACCATGCCGGGCCGCTCGATGGCGCCATACACGCCCGCGTCGCCGCCAAGCTCACGGACAATCGCCGCGAGCACACCTGGCTGCGGCGCGCCCGTCTCCGGGTCGATGTCTACCATCTTGCAGCGCAGGTCATTCATCGTCACCCGTATTCTGGGCGCCCCGTCCCCTTCGCCAATCACCAGTGTCCTGCCAACCCAGTCGCGCTCCGGGCGCGCGCCAGCGTCCGGCGGAGTCTCAACCACGATATTGGGCCGGAAGCGGCGGACGCCCACATCCTGGCCCACCAACGCGCTCAGGCCCGCCAGCGTCCCGGTCGTGAAGAGCGAGACATCACCGATGTCATAGGTGCGGTTGTAATCGAGCCGGAGCAGGTGCAGCGCTCGTCCACTCGCCTGTTCGAGATGCTCGCGCAGCGTGGCGCTCTCGAGCGGCAGGTCCAATCCGTCAGGCGTGCGAACGCGCACCGCCGACTTGTTCGGCGACGCGGGGTCAGTGAATGTGGGCGCATAGCGGACCAGACTGGCGTACTCCCTGCCGGTCAGCCAGGGGAAGCCCGTCCGGTCGGCCGTCTGGATGAACGCGAACCGCCGGTCGCCGGCGAAGCCGAGAAGTCCAAGCTGCGCCTCGTCCAGTGGCTCGCCACGCATGGACTTGACTGGATAGCGGTAGATCGCTTTCACGTGGCCTACCAGCGCCCCGCTGTGTGTTGGCATGCCCTGCTCCGCTTCTCCGATACAACCGGTGGAGGCTCTTGCCCAACATTTATTGCTTCGTAGCTTTGATCAGGTACACTGGGTAACCGAAGAAAAACGCGCCTTCGCGGGCGTGCGCCTCCTGGTCCGCGAGCCATTTCTGCGCCTCCTCAGAGGTGAGGACGCCAGCGGCCACAGCGTCGGCCAGCCATTCCTCGAGGAAGAGCGTCCTGCCGAGCGCGAAATCGCTCGAATCCGAATGCTGTAACGCGCCTTCCACCTTTTCGATGGTGGTTCCCTGGGATTTCAGGATGCTCATCATCTCGTATCCCGACGGAGGAGTGAACTCGTGCTCGCGGACGAAGGCGAACAAGCGTTTCGACAGGGGGGTTCCCGATGGACCGATGAAAATGCCGTCATTATAGTGTTCAGCCAGGCAGATTCGGCCGCCCGGACGTGTCACACGAACCATCTCGCGGACTGCGTGAGCGGGGTCTTCGAGAATATCCGTCATCCCCACGCTCAAGCAGCAATCGAAGCTATTGGGCTCGAATGGTAAGGCGTAGGCGCTCCCGTGCACAAAGTCAACATCCACTCCACGCGCCGCCGCGACCTGGCGCGCCTCGGCCAGCATCGCTTCGCTGAGGTCAACGCCCACCGCGCGACCCGTCGGACCTACTATGCGTGACACCACTCGCACATGCCAACCTGGTCCACTGCCCACATCCAGCACGCGCTCCCCCACGTGGAGGTCACAGAAGCGAAGGAAGGGCTGAATGTCCTCCATTTCCTCGTGCTGTTTGCGAATCGCAGCCATCACACCGACATAGCGTTGCGGATCGCCGGACTGATCGATGATTGCCCAGTTGGTCTTCCAGGTCGTTACTGACATGAGGGCGCCTTCTTTCTTGCGTTCTTGCGTTACTCGATCTCCGAGCAGGTATCGGCGCCAGGGGGAGAGGTGGTCTGCATCGCCAAACTTGCGCTCGTTCGCGACCGCCCAATCAGGGTCGCGGCGGGATGTTGTGATTGAGATGGAACACATTCGTCGGATCGTACTTCGCCTTCAGCGCCGCCAGCCGCTCATACGTCGCCGCCTCGTAGGATGTGCGGCTCGCCTCTGGGTCAGAGACTGCCAGGAAGTTGAGGTACGACCCGCTCGAGTGCGGAGCCAGCGCCGCCGCGACGCCGCGCCCCCACGCGACAGCCCGCTCGTCGTCCGTGGGGTCCGTCCAGGTGGGCACTGGGTCAATCAGGAAGGGCGCGTCGCGGTGGCCGAACGCGGTCGCGTCTGCTCCTACGCGACCGACCGCGCCTCCCATATGGTGGAGGTCAATGAAGGTGAGCTCTGAAGGACGCTTGATCATCTGATCCACCAACATATCGAGCGTCGCGTCGCTCAACTCCCGCATGTAGGCGGATCGCCAGTAGTGGCGTTGCCCCGCTGGGAAAGTCGTGTCGTACATCGTTTGCAGTTCCATGTAGGACATTGGGCCAACGAGGTCCACCGCCGGAGGGCCGAACGCCCGCAGAGGACGCGCGCACTCCTCCGCCGCCTCCTGGTCGCCACAATGGCAGAGCACGATCCAGAGGACCAGCTGGCCGTGGAATTCGGCGGGGATGTACTCCTCCGGCGGCGCGACCCCTAGCTCAGCGATCGTTGTTAGCTCGTCCGGTTCCGCTAGACTGAACTCGCGATAGAACCGCAAGCCCTTGCGAATCTGCTCCTCACCGGCATACATCAACGCCCCCCCAAAAATCGTGGAGACGGGATGCAGCCGGAACTCGAAGGATGTCACGATACCGAAGTTGCCACCGCCGCCGCGCAGCCCCCAGAAAAGATCGGGGTTCTCCTCCGCGCTTGCCCGCGCCAGTTGCCCGTTGGCTGTCACCACGTCGGCCGCAATCAGGTTGTCACAGGCCAGTCCATACTTGCGCTGCAACCAGCCCAGGCCGCCGCCTAGCGTCAGACCGGCGACGCCCGTTTGCGAAACCATGCCCAGGGTGGTCGCCAGCCCGAACGCCTGCGTCTCGTGGTCTACATCGCCCAGCGTCGCGCCACCCTGCGCCCGCGCGACCCGCCGCGCGGGGTCAACCTGCACCGCCCGCATCGGCGAGAGGTCAATCACAATGCCGCCATCGCAGACCGCGTTGCCAGCCACGTTGTGGCCACCGCCACGCACCGCGATCGGGAGATCGTTGCTGCGCGCGAACTGGACCGCGGCAATCACGTCAGCGGTCCCGCTGCAGTGCGCGATCAATGCCGGCCGCCGGTCAATCATGTCATTCCACACCGCGCGGGCGGTATCGTAGCCCGCGTCTCCCGGCTGCGTCACCGTACCTCGTAGTGACGCGCTGAATTCAGCGATCGTCGCCTCCCCTACCTGTGGCGTTTGCTCACGCTCGCTCATCGTCCTGCCTCCCCGCCCGCGTAGGCTCAATTCATGACGCCGAGGCTCCGCCTCACCGTGAGGAGACGCCTGACGTCCCGGAAACCCGGTTCGAGGGCTAGCGTACATTCCAGGATGTATGAACCACTTATGCGCGCTTTATGGCCGCGATATCGCTCCTGCTGTGTGCGGCGCAATCGCTCAAGGGGCAGGCGCGATGATAGAACGACTGCGGAGCGAAATAGCCCTACGCAGATCGCCGATACGTTCATAGAGGGCGGCGGCCTCGTTGAGGCGCTCTCGGGCTATCTCCGGGAAGCCTCCAGCCGCGGCCGCGGAGGCTAGGCCTGTCAGTGCGGCGGTGAAATCAAGTGGGCTATGGATAGGTGCCTGATAAGACGCAAACACTGCGCTCGCCAGGCACTCCTGGTACAGAGAAAGCGCGCGCAGGTGATCGCCCTGACGCAGCGCGGAGAACGCTTGGATGTCACGCGTCATCTCGATGCCAGACAGATCACCTGTCTCGACGAAGCTCGCCATGACCTGTGCAAGCAGCGCCTCGGCGCGTGAGAAGTCCTCTTCGGCGACCGCGAGCAGGGCGATGTTATTGAGCGTCATGCCAACGCCGCGGCGGTCGCCAAGCTGGCTTCGAAGCGTCAGACTTTCCTCCAGCAGCGCGTGAGCGCCGGCGAAATCGCCCCGCACGCGCAGGACTGCCCCCAACTGGCCGAGCGCCTGCGCCAGGCCCGCCTGATGACCACATTGTCTGAACCACGTCACGCTCTCCTCGAGGCGCGCGCGGGCCGACTCGAGGTCGCCCATCGCGCGCGCCTGGGCGCCAAGGTGCGCCAGTGTGTGACCTACGAGCGCGGCGCCACTCAATGCGCCCAGCATCGTCCAGGTCTCCTCATTCACCAGGAGCGAGTTCGGGCTGGCGTCAAACGGGGTGAGGCCCATGTTGACCAGCGCGATCGTCACAAGCGGCCGTCCTTGAACCGCACGGAACAAGGTGAGCGCCGCTTCCATGTGCGCGATCGCCTCAGGGTAGGCGCCGCGCGCCCAGGCAAGCACGCCCAGGCTGTGCAGCGATAGACCTTCGCCAGCGAGATCACCTGTCGCCCGCGCTCGCGCCAGGCTCTCCGCAGCCGCGGTTCCGGCGCGTTCCAGATCACCCGCCATGAAGGCCTGAATGCCAAGCATACGTAGCGCCTGTCTGGATCCCTCGCTCTCGCCCAGCGCCTGGTACAGCGCCACACTCCGCTCGATGGTCTCACGGGCGGCGGCGCCAGCGAAGTCACCTGGCCGGAGCATCAGTCCGAACGAAATCAACAGCGCCTCTGCGCGCACGCCATCAGGCGCGTTGACGCTCGCCAGCAGCGTCTCCACCCAGTAGCGGCCTTCTGAGTACATCCCGCGCAGCACCCAGAACTGCCACAACGCGACGATCAACCGCGCGGCCGCGGGCGCATCCCCCTCGCCGCGCAGCCGCCATTCCAGCGTCGCGCGGAGCGCCGGATACGCCGCCTCAAGCCGCGCGACCGCGGTGGTGTGCGATGGACCCCACAGCAATCCATTCGCTCGCTCTGTCAACGCGAGACCCCAGTCATAGCGCTTCCGCAGCGCTACCTGGCGCTCTCCGCAGTCCTTGAGCCGCCGCTCCGCATACTGCCGCAACGGCTCCAGCAGGCGGTAACGCGCAGCCCCGGCGCTCTCGTCTATCGTCACCAGTGACTTGTCCACTAGCGCGGCGAGCGTATCCAGTGTACCCAGCGCGTCCAGCGCGTCTGCGTCGTCAACGGGGAAAGCGTCGTCCTCCGCGCTGACCCATTCGGCGGCTTCGAGGTCGAATGGCGCCGGAAATACAGCCAGGCGGCGGAATAGGCGCCGCTCGCGCTCAGTGAGCGAAGCATAACTCCAATCGAGCGTAGCCACGAGCGTCTGTTGGCGCGTGGGCGCCGTGCGACTGCCACGCCCGAGTGCGCCCAGTCCCGACTCAAGCCGGTCCGCGATCTCATCCAACGCCACCGTCCCTACGCGCGCCGCCGCCAGCTCAATGGCCAGCGGCAACCCATCCAGATGGGTGCAAATGCGCGCAATCGCCTCGGTGGCGCGTGCGTCCAGGGTCAGCGCTGGCGCGAGAGCGCGAGCGCGATCCAAAAAGAGCTGGACCGAGTCACACCCCAGCGCCGTTTCAAGACCGGATGCAGAGCCTGTCTGCGGCAATCCAAGCGATGAGAGCCGCCAGACGGTCTCTCCAGGAATATGGAGCGGCTCGCGGCTCGTGCAGAGCAGTGTCACTCCAGGGCAAGCGTGGAGAAGCGCCTCGACCAGTTCGGCGCACGCGGTGATGAGATGCTCGCAGTTATCCAGCGCAACGAGCATCGGTCCGCGCGTGGCTAGCGCCGCCGTTATCGTTGCCACCAGCGGCTGATTCGGCTGCTCGATAACCTCCAGCGCCGCCGCCAGCGCCTGCGGCAAAGCCAGGGAATTCTCGACGCTCGCCAGCTCGACCAGCCACGCGCCAGCGGGATAGCGGGGCGCCTGCATAGCCGCGACTTCCAGCGCCAGACGTGTCTTGCCACTACCGCCCGGCCCGACGATGGTCACGACGCGCGCGCCGGCCAGCAGGCGCGCGATCTCATCGAGCTCGCGCGTGCGGCCAATAAACCTGTTCAGCGCTGGGAGCGCGTTCCGGACAGGCGCCGCGCTGGCGCTGACAGAGGTGGGCGTGTGCGGCGAACTCAGGACGCCTGGGGATGGCAACTGGTTTGAGAGAATGGCCTCATAGAGGCGAGCGCTGGCGTCCTGGGGCTCGGCATTGAGTTCATCCCGCAACACACGCCGCAACGTCTCGAATCGGCGCAGCGCATCGCCTCTCTGACCAGTGAGCGCGTGAAGCCGCATGAGGCCAACGTGCGCATCCTCTCGGGCGACGTCGGTGTTCACCGCTCGCAGCAACTCGACGGTAGCTTCTCCATACAGCCCGTCACGCTCGTAGGCGCCGGCCAATTCCACCAGGAGATCTACGTATAGCTGGCGCAACATCTCCGCACGCCCACTGACCCAGCCCTCATAGGCGTCCTCAGGCAGCAGCGGCCCTTGGTACAGGTCGAGCGCGGCGCGGTACGCCTCCGGCTGGCGGCATTGTCGCGCGCTGGCCGCCGCCACCTCGAACGCCTCGACATCCACCCAGGCGCTCGAGTCATCGGCTGTTAGCGTCACCACACCATCGCGCGTCTGCAAGAAGCGCGCCGCGGTCAGGCCTGAACCGCCCAAGGCGTGACGCGCGGCGTAGATCGCCTGGTGAAGGCTATTATCGGGGTTCTCCAGGTCTTGATCCGGCCAGAGTAGATCAATTATCCGCTCGCGATGCATCCGGCGCCGCGGGGCCAGCGCCAGGAGCTTTACCAGCGAGCGGGCGCGGCGTAACTTCCAGGCGTCCGGAGGCGTTTCATGGAAGCCAACTCGTGCGCGGAAACCGCCAAGGAGATAGACCCGCAGGACATCCTCTTCGGCATTGCCGGCGCTCGTGGGCATAAACACGCCTCCCCGCGCAGCGGCGTCTCCAGCCCGACAGCGTGGCGTGGGGCGTGGGGCTTCACGAGATCGCGCGCCCTGTAGAGCGCAGTCTACCCGATGCTTTTTGGGTCCGCAAGACGGTCTGGTCCCGGCGCTGTGTAGGGGAAAGCGCACCCTGGCGCGTTGTGACGGCGTGGTGGATTCGGCCAACCGCTCGGCGTCCGGGCGCCGCGCTCAGCGCACGCTCATCGTGACTTATAGACCTGATTTGGTACTATGAGCGTGGAAACGTTGTCTTGAGCGCGGCCAGCCCGCGAAAGGATACCCATCACGTGAGCGACCCGACCCCTCCCGCGCCATCCAGGCGTGGGTCCGCGCGCAGACCAGCGCCGAACGCGCCCGCCGCCCGCCCGAAGCTGCAGATGCAGGAACTCAACCCGTTCTTCGGCGGCGCATGCCTGCTCGCCGCGCTCGGCGCCTTCTTGACCACGGCCTACTACGCCGCCGCCGCGCTGGCGATCATCGGCCTAGCCTTCTTGCTCTACTGGCGCGACCTGCGCCCCTGGGAGCAGATACCCCGCTGGAAGCGCATCTCTGTCGCTTCGATGATCTTCATCGGCGGCGCATTCCTCGTGCTCTACATCATCTCGCTCGGTGGGTTCTAGCGCGCCCGGCTATCCCTGGCTGGCGGCGCTTGCTGAGCGGCAGACCGCGCTTAGCGTCACTCGGCGGTATCGAAGAGGATCGTCACCGGCCCGTCGTTGGTCAGCTCGACCTGCATGTCCGCGCCGAAGCGGCCACCCTGGACCGGGACGCCCAGCGCGCGCAGTTCCTCCATGAAGCGCGCCACCAGCGGCTCCGCCACAGCCGGTGGCGCGGCGGTGGTGAAACCAGGCCGCCGGCCGCGGCGCGTATCGGCGTAGAGTGTGAATTGCGAGATAACCAGCGCGCCGCCACCTGTATCGCGCAACGAGAGGTTCATCTTCCCCTGGTCATCAGCGAAGACTCGCAGGCCCGCTACCTTGTCGGCCAGCAGTCGCGCCTCCGCCTCGCCGTCGCCAGGCCCCACACCCAGCAGAATGACGAAGCCCGGCGCCGGAACGAGCGCGCCCACGACAGCGCCATCCACCAGCACGCGTCCCGCTCTGGCTCGCTGCAAGACTGCGCGCATCGTTCGGCGGCCTCCTGGGGAAGGGATGTACTGGTTGGGTCAGTTGGTCGGCGGCGCGGCAGCGGGCTTCACTGGGGTCGCGGCGGCGCTCGGCGCGGTCTCGGATGATGAAGTGGCTGGCTTGGGCGTCTCGCTCGGCTTGGCGTCCCCGGACTCACTGGGCGCGGGGCTGGCCGCTTCCTTCGCTGCGCCGGAAGACTTGCTGTCCGTGATATAGAAGCCCGAACCCCTGAAACTGATAGCCGGGGCATGGATCACGCGCTGCGCGGGACCAGAACAGGTGGGGCAGACGCGAATCGGCTCGTCAGTGAATTTCTGCCAGGCCTCGAAGCGGGCCCCGCACGCGGTACAACGATAATCATAGGTGGGCATAGACGCGTAACCTCTCACCAGTCGCGTCCCTCCCCGCTCCATCCCCAGAGCCAGGGCGCGCGACCACGAAATGACCGGAAAGACCAAATCAGCCATGCGGCGGGGGCGCAACCCCGGCGCCATCCACCCGCGACGGCCCAGGCGCGCCCCTGCTTCCTAAAGTATAGCATGTTATGGCGAGTCTCGCAGGCCCCAAGTATATCCGGCCGGGGCGCTCCCACGCTCATGGATTGAGAACGGACACCAGGCCCCGCGCATGGGAGCCTGGTATCCGTACATTATCGAGTGTGTCTCTCGTCCGTCTCAACTAGCGGCCGCGGCGGGCGCAGACGACCGCCGTTTCTGGAAGCCGTAATAATACAGCAACCCCACCACGATGATCACCGGCACGAATATGAATGTAGCGTCGTTGACATACCAAGGTTGGGAAGCGCTTGGACGGTACCAGCTCAGGTTGATGATCATCGCGACGCCCCACACAACAGCCAGCGCGTTCACGATGAGGCCTGCCCCTCCCAGACTGAACGCCGAATGCTCCTTTGGCCAGCCTCGGAACCTTGCCACCAGTGTCGACGCCGTGCAAATGCCGTACGCCAGGTAGATGAGCACAACTGTCACCGCGACCAGGACCGCCTCGACCTGAGTAGCGAAGATCAGGACCGCGCTGAGTATAGCGGTCGACACAATCGCGACGATCGGGGTGTGTAGGGATGGCGAGACACGCCCCACAACCTTGCCAAATGGCAACTGTCCGTCGCGGCCCATCGAGAAGAGTAGACGCGCCGCGTTCGCCTGGACCGTCAGACCGCAGACAGTGATGGCGATCGAGACGATAACGAAGAACACATTCGAGAAGCCTGGCACGGCGGCCTCGATGATGCTCTCAAGCGCGTTTGGGTCAGCCATGAACTTGGCCAGGTCGCCCTTGCCGCCGGGGATAGCGAGGATCGCGCCCACCATGAACAGCCCACCAAGGATGAACGAACCGAGGAGCGCGAAAAGCAGCGCGCGGGGGGCGGACCTGCTGGGGTTGTGCGTCTCCTCCGCCAGCGTGCCAGCGGTATCGAATCCATAGACCACGAAAAGCGACATCAGCATCCCGGCGAAGAACACGCCAATATAGCTGCCGTTGACCGACGTGCCGCCATCGCTGTTGAGAAACGAGATGGGGTGGTTCGCGTGAACGAGCAGCAGGATGCCAAGCACGAGCATGCCCCCAAGTTCCGCCAGCATGCCGATGTTATTGATGATGGCCAGCAACCGCACGCCAACGATGTTGATCACCGTAGTTACAGCGAGAACGATCAGGGCGATCGTTATCAGCAGGGGTGTACTCGGGTTCGTGATCCCAAGCAGCGAGGCGATGACGGGTGGGACCACGAAATCCACCGAGGCGATGGTCGCGATCTGCGCCACGAGATATACCCAGCCATTGAGCCAGGCGATATCTTTTCCAGCGACCTGCTTCGTCCACTGGAAGACTGAGCCTGCCAGCGGATAATGCGACACCAGTTCAGCGAAGACGAGCGCGACGAGCAACTAGCCGCCAAAGACGATCGGCCAGCTCCAGAAGAACGCCGGGCCACCTGTGCCGAGTCCAAAGGCAAAGAGCGCGAAGATGCCAGTAGTCACTGAGATGTATGAGAACGTCGCCGCGAAGTTGGAGAACAGGCTCATCGTTCTCCGCAGGTCCTGGCTGTAGCCAAGCTTGGCCAACTGCTGGGCGTCACGGTGGTGTTGCTCGCTCTGCGCAACCGCCGGACTGCTGGATGGCATGTCTGACATACCGCCACTCCTCCTGTTTGCGCGCGCCACTGCGCGCTCCGCTCGCGAACCTCCAGTGAGGTCACTACCCCGAGAGGATTGGGAGAAGTATAGTGGCGCAGCGTCGAGCGGCATATGGCCTGAACGGCGTACATCCGCGTCATTTTGTTGGCCAGGGCGCCTATCCCAAAGGGCGCATGCCGCGCTCGCCTGACTATCCATACCCAACTGTGTGCGTTATACTGGCTCAGCGAACGATCAGGAGAGCGGCGAACAGGGAGAGACGGGGCAGAAATGGCAAAGTTAGCGAAGGAACGCGCCACTGGCGGACGGCGACTGCCTGGCTGGGCGCGCCGGGGGCTGATCGCGTTGGGGGCGCTCGTGGTCGTGGCGTGGGCGCTGGCGCCCGCGGCGCGCGGCGTGGCGTTGGTGGCCAACCGCTCCAACCGGGTGACGCCCAGCCCGCACGCAGCGGGCATCCCCGTGCGCGAGGTCCACTTCAGCGCCACGGACGGCGTGCGGCTGGCGGGCTGGCTGGCCATCGCCTCGCCCAATTCCCCTACCATCATCCTCGTCCACGGCTTCAAGTCCACCCGCGTGTCGATGCTGGCCTGGGCGCGCTTCCTCTATGCCGCGGACTACAACGTCCTGCTCTACGACAGCCGCGGCTGCGGTGCAAGCGCGGGCTGGGGCATCGGCCTGGGCGCCAGCGAGCCCAACGATATTATTGGCGCGGCGCGCTACCTCGCGGGCCTGCCAGGCCTATCAAACAAGCGCATCGGCGCGCTCGGCGTCTCACTGGGCGCGGGAGATGTCATCCTGGCGGCGGCGCGCGAGCCGCGCCTGCTGGGAATCGTCGCCGACAGTCCCTGGGCCGACGAGCGTCCGCAACTAGACCGCATGGGCGGCTTGCCGCTTGGCCCGCTCGCGATTCCCGTCCTGCCCTATGAGCCCGCGCTGGTGGACAGCCTCATTGGCGCGCGACTCGAGGACGCCAGCCCGGCGCGCGTGGCGGCCCGGATCGCCCCGCGCGCCCTGCTCGTCATTACCTCGGCCGACGACGCCAATGCCACCACCGCGCCCGCCGATCAGGCGCGCATCTTCGCCGCCGCCAAGCAGCCCAAGTCCCAGTGGATCGCCCCCAGCGGCGGACACGCCGGCGCGTATTACGCCCACACCAGTGAATACCAGCAGCGCGTCATCGCCTTCTTCGCCCAGTTCGTCGGCCTCCCGGCGAACGCGGTGACGGCGGGCGCCTAACCCACTACGCCGCCGCGCCCGGCCCTTCCCTATCAGGGATGAGACTTGCCATGCGGCGGGCGAGCCTTTTGGCCGGAAGTGCCCTTTCCTGGCGGGCCGACCGGTGTCGAGTTAGCGGGCTGCGACCCGCTGGCCGTCACATCGCCGCTTGACGGCACGATGCGAACGATAATGACATGCGCGGTATTATTGACGCCTGCCAGTGGTGGTGAGGCCTGGCTCGTTTGGTTCGCGCCGAAATCCACAACACCCACCAGACACAACGCCAGGAGCAGCGCCGCGATGATACCGCCGCGCACATTGCCCCAATTCCACAGCCTGCCTTGAGAGTCGTCCCGCCAGCTGGACGGCAGCCCGATATCAGTCCACGTCTGCGCATTGGCGACTGGGAGGCTGGACGCGTCACCAGACTCCTCGCCGGAGGTGAAGGATGGCGCGCCATGCATCGCCCAGACGGACCGCGAGCGCTTCACTGTAGACAGAAGGGCTGACGCAGGCGCCGTCGCGCTCGCCATATAGTCCGCCAGCCCGTCCGCCCATTCACCTTCCATGCCCAGCGTGAAGGCTTCCGCGAACGCGCCCGCGGTTGGAAAGCGGAGCGACGGGTCCTTCTCTAGCGCATGGAGGATTGCCGCCTCTGCTGGCTCCGGTAACTCTGGGCGCATACTCCTCGGAGGTGGGGGCGGCGCGGTGACCTGCTTGAAAAGCAGTGATGGCAGGTTCGTCGTCTCGAACGCGACCCGTCCGGTCACCAACTGGTAGGCGACCATGCCCAATCCGTACAGGTCAGAGAGCGGGCCGACTTTCTCCGTTTCAGTGATTTGCTCGGGCGCCATGTAGGCGGGTGAGCCCAGGACGCGCCCAATAGTAGTGCGCTCCGTCACGGTTTCCGCGAGCATGCGCACGATGCCAAAATCGCCCAGATAGGACGCGCCCGCGGCATCCAGCAGAATATTGCCCGGCTTGACGTCCCTATGCACGATGCCCTGCGCATGCGCGTAGTCGAGCGCGCCCGCGATCTGGGTCAAGAGCGGCGCCACGCGAGCGAGGGGTGGCCGCCCACGCGCCGCGATGACACTCGCCAGGCTGCCGCCAGCCATGTACGGCAGAATCATGTAGACACAGCCTGAATCTACGTCCTTGCCGAAGTCGATGATCGGCAAGATGTTGGGGTGCTCCAACTGGAGCAGCGCCTGCGCCTCGCGCTCGAAACGCCGCTGGAAGTCTTCCACGTCATCTCGCTGCGCGTCCAGCGCGGGAGAAAGCAGCTTGACGGCGACTTCCTCGGGGCGCGGAAGGTATGACGCTGCGCTCTCATCGCGCGAGCCCTCGGCCCGCTGGGCGCGAAAGACCTGGCTCATCACGCCCGCGCTGATAAAATCGGTGATCTGATATCCAGCTATCTCATGAAAGAGAAGAGTGTCAGGCTGCGACAGTCTCACGCTCATACGCGCTCACACGCTCCATTTCCATTGCCCGCAGACCGCTGCAATCTCATCCTGGCTGGTGAGTCGCGCCATCAACCGCCCAGTGAGCGGCACGCGACGCTTGCCTGGCGCGCGCTGAAGGCTGCGCGCGTGGCGTCGAATTGGTCTGCTCGATCGTTTCCTGAGCGGGTATACGCAAGCGCGGCGCCCAGAAGCGCGCATCGCTGCGCCACCACGCCGTCACGCCGTCACGCCATTACAAAGTGGCGTGCGGTATGGCTGATCAACAATCGCGCGCATGCCATCGGGCCGCTGTGGCGTCCATGCCAGTCATGCGGCTGAGAATGGGGAACACTGGACCTGCTATTCGGGCAACTCGATCTTGAGCGCTCCGTCTTCGATCCAGACACGATAGGTCCCAGCGTTGCCGGTCGCGGGGAGAGTCAGCGCGTCGCCGCTGCGGATGTCGAAGTGCGAGCCGTGCAGCGCGCACTCGACCGTATAGTCATCCACCATATCACCCTCGGAGAGCGGGAACTCCTCGTGGGTGCAGATGTCGCCAATCGCGTAGAACTCGCCATGCACATTGAAGATCGCGATAGGGGTGTCTTCCACCTCGATACTCAGCGCCTGCCCGGGCGCGGGCGCTTCCTCCGCGCGGCAGACCTCAACAACAGTCGCCATACCCTGGACCAACTCGCTATCTGTAAGCTCCCCTCTCCCCGCGGGGAGAGAGGGCAGGGATGAAACCACTCGCCCTTCGCTACTCCGCCTCAACGTGACTGACGCGCTCGCGGATCTCCTCGCGCAGCGACGCGCGCAGCGACGCGATGGGCGCCTGCTCGATGATCGGGTCGATGAAGCCCTCAACGATCAGGTGCGTGGCGTCAATCCGGCTCAGGCCGCGGCACATCAGGTAGAACAGCTGTTCCTCATCCACCTTGCCAACGGTCGCGCCGTGGCTGCAGCCGATGATGTCGTTGCAGCCGATCTCCAGGTTGGGGATCGAATCGGCGCGCGCATGCCGGCTCAGAAGCAGGTTGCGGTTCTGCTGGTAGGCCGCCGTGCCGCGCGCTCCTGGATGCACCTTGATCAGTCCCGAAAAGACCGACCGAGCCTCGTTCGAGAGCACGCCCTTGAAAAGCAGGTCGCTGACGCAGTTCGCGCCGTAGTGGTCCTGGAGCGTGTAGCGGTCGAGGTGCTGGTCGCCGTCCTCAACGTAGAGCCCTAGCAGTTTCACCTGACCGCCGTCGCCCTTCAGCACGCCTTCGACGCGCCCCTTGGAAAGCTTCGCCCCCAGTTCAACGGTCTGTAAGATGACCGTCGCATCATGGCCGAGGATTGCGCGCTCGGTGTGGAAGTCGTAGACCTTCCGCCCCCACCGCTGCGTGCCGATATAGTGCAGCTTGGCTCCGCGCCCGGTGATGATCTCCAGCGCACGGCTGCTGAAGCCCTGCGACTCGTTGGCCGGAGAGATGAAGTCCTCGGCGAAGGTCGCCTGCGCGTCGTCCTCCAGAACGATCAGCGTATGCGAGAGGCTGGAGTGGCCCGCAAGCTCGGCGCTGACCACCACCCGCAGCGGCTGCTCCACCTGTGCGCCGCGCGGAACATAGACGAAGACGCCATTTGTCCAGAAGGCGCCGTGCAACGCGGCGAATTTGGAGTCGCCTGCCGGGACCGCTTGCGTCATAAAGTAGCGCTGCAGCAGGTCGCCATGCTCGCGCACCGCGGTGATCATGTCGCAGAAGATGACGCCCTGCGCGCGCGCGGCATCGCTGAGGCTATATTCGACCTGCCTGCCATTGTGTAGTCCCAGGAAGCCGGCGAAGGTCTCGCCGCGCTCGGCGTGCGGCACAAGCGTGCCCTTGGGCGCGCCGCTCGCCGCCGCCTCAACTTCGTAGTCGTCAAGCTTGAGCCGCCGCAGGTCGGTGCGCCGCCACTCTTCGTCAGTGCGCGATGGCATCGGAATGCGCTCATACGTTCGCCAGGCGTCGAGCCGCCGTTCGCGCATCCATGCCGGCTCATCCCGCCGTGTGATCAACTCATTGAGATTATCGAGGCTGAAGCCCCTCCGCGCCACTGGCGCTGTCATATCTCCCCAGGTCCCTTCTCTATCATTGCCCGCTTATACACCGCGTAAGCGCCTGAATAACTGTTGTCTCGCTCCTGCGCGGCCCATTTGCCCCCATGCGAACGGGGGCGGGGCAGCGCTGGCTGCCCCGCCCCCGTTTCCGCCGCCCGTTCGCCCGGGCGTCGCGGTCAGCTCACGCGCCATCAAGTCGCTGTGCGCCGATCACCCGACCGAGCCCGACATCTCAAGCTGGATCAGGCGGTTGAGCTCCACGGCGTACTCCAGCGGCAGTTCCTTGGCGATTGGCTCGATGAACCCGCTGACAATCATCGTGTAGGCCTCGGACTCCGTCAAGCCGCGGCTCATCAGATAGAAGAGCTGCTCCTCGCCGACCTTGGAGACCGTCGCCTCGTGGCCGACCTCGACATCCTCCTCCTCGATCTCGATGTAGGGATAGGTGTCGGTGCGGCTGGCTTCGTCCAGCAGCAGCGCGTCGCAGCGCACGTTGGACTTGACCCGCGTCGCGCCCTTCTGCACCTTGAGCAACCCGCGATAGCTCGACCGGCCATGCCCCTTCGAGATGGACTTGGAGACGATCTGCGAGGACGTATCCGGCGCGACGTGCACGACCTTGCCGCCCGCGTCCTGGTGCTGGCCGTCACCCGCGAAGGCCACCGAGAGGACCTCGCCGCGCGCGTGCGGCTCCATCAGCCAGACCGCTGGATACTTCATGGTCAGCTTAGAGTTGTGGACAATAAAGCCCTGCGAGACGAAGTTGCCGGTTCTCTCAACCTCTATATCCCACGTCGGGAGCATCTCAGCGCTCGGCTCCGACACCTGCACATCCACGATCTCGACGCTGTCGGGCAACTCAATGGATGACCGGCCTACAGCGCGGTTCTTTGGCATGATTCGCGCCTCAGCTTGTGCCTGCGACCGCAATGTCGGGCTTACATGGGTATAGAAACGTGGGTCAGCGTCGAAGACGAGTCTATGCGCGCTGTGCGCGACGCACTCGACGCCCATAATCGTCACCGTTCGCGGCGCCGCGAACTCCGTGTGTAATCGTGACGTGATACCCAATGTTACGAGCAAGGATGCGATATCTTCGAGCAGTTCCTTATTGGCCGACTTAAGGCTGAATCGCCCCTTAATGACGCATCCATCGGCGTCCAGGTAGCCAGCGATGAACGCCAGTCGCTGCGACTCTGGAATGGACCATACCCACGCGGGAACGCGCTTGGTCGTCGCGTTGCCGATGAAACCGTTGAGATGGAAGAACTCCGCGAATTCCTTGCTGCTCCAGGCCAGGTGATTGCCATCGGCGCGCGCGGTTGGCGGCGTGTCCAACAGCGCGGTCATTGTGCCAACCAGACGGGCGCGCGCGCGGTCGGTCACCGGGGTCGAGAAGCCAACCTTCGCGTAGCGCATGACGCCTTCAGTGCGCCCGGCCTTCGTCTCGATGTTGCCATCGCCAGTCCAGTAGCCGAAGAGCCACATGAGATCATCTGTCGTCTCGTCGGTCGCGGTCATACGGGATGCTCGCGTACGGCTCGCTAACAGCTCAGTGGTGTACTGGTTGCTCGTACTGAACGTCGCCATCAGGCTTGGAGCCAGCAGCTTGCGCGGCGCGCCGTAGTCCAGCGACGCGCGCGGGACGATGGCCTCTGTCAGTTGATCGGCACGCACATACGCGAGGTGGTAGCGGCCAGACTTCTTCGCCGCATTCGCGTCGTAGATATACGAATAGAACGGGTGGTTCGCCGTCACGTTCAGTGACCGCTCGCCGACCGAGACCTTGTGAACCGGCTGCATGCCGGAGAAACGCTTGGCGGTCACTGGCTGGAAGGTCATCTTGCCAGCGCGCTCGTCGAACGAGAGTACCTTATCGCCGACTTCGAGCGACTCGATAGTCCGCACACCATCAGGTGTGGTAACAGTTGAGCCCTGAGCCAGACAGCCGAGATTGCCGTCCACCCATTCCATTGTCGCGCCCTGGTAGGCGACGGCGCGCTTGGTCACCAGGTTATAGACATTCTTCGACCAGTTCTGGATGGTGGTGTAGCGCACGCGCGCGTTGCGGTGGATGATGATCTCCACCACCGCGCTGTGCAGGCTGTCCGAGGTATACGTCGGCGCCGTGCAGCCTTCCACGTAGTGGACGTAGCTATCCTCGTCGGCGATGATCAGCGTCCGCTCAAACTGCCCCATGTTCTTGGCGTTGATGCGGAAGTAGGCTTGCAGCGGGATCTCGACGCGCACGCCCTTGGGGATGTAGATGAAGCTGCCGCCGCTCCACACCGCGCTGTTGAGCGCCGCGAACTTGTTATCGTTCGGGGGGATGACGGTCGCCCAATACTTGCGGAAGAGCTCCTCGTGCTCGCGCAGCGCCGTGCCGGGGTCGACGAAAATGACCCCCAGCTTTTCGAGGTCCTCGCGCACCTTGTGATAAATGACCTCAGACTCATACTGCGCCCCGACGCCAGCCAGGTACTTGCGCTCGGCCTCCGGGATGCCCAGCTGCTCGAACGTGTCCTTGATCTCGGCAGGCAGGTCGTCCCAGGTCTTGCCGGCCTCCTGGGTCGGCTTGATGTAGTAGTAGATGTCGTCGAAATCGATGGTGCTCAGGTCACCGCCCCATGTGGGCATCGGGCGCTTATAGAAATAGTCCAGCGACTTGTGCCGGAACTCGCGCATCCACTCTGGCTCGCCCTTCATCACCGAAATCTCTTCCACGATCTCGTGCGACAGGCCTTTGCGCGCCTTGAAGACGTAGTTCTCAGGTTTGCTGAAGCCCCACTTGTATTGCTCCAGGTCGAGGCCGACCTCTGTTTCCGCCACGGATGAGTCCTCCCTGTGGAAAGCGGTGGACCGCGCTACGAACCGATTACGAACCCTGGCGCGTCATCGCATGCTGGCGTGATGCCGTAATTCTGACTTCATCACTAGGATATAGTATGCCACGCGGGCGAAATCAGGTCAAGGTGAACCCGATTTCGCCCGCATCTCAGCTGCTGCGGCGCCAGCGTCACGCGACTGGGAGCGCCTCAATCTCGCGCAGTAGGCCCACCTCCAGCGCCTGGCCCCAGCCTTGCATGCCCTGATATGAGCCTCGCTGGACCGGATCATCCAGATCGAAGCCACTGTGCTCAAAGCGTAGGCGGGTTCCAGCGCCTTCGGGCGCTAGTTGGTATGTCACCTGCGTGCGTAGCGCGCCACCATCAAAGGTATAGCTCAGCAGGCGCGGCTCCTCGTAGGCGGTCACCTCGCAATGGCAGACGCCGTCGAAACCGAACGCTGGCATAGGATTCGTCTGAAACGTGAAATGATGGCCAATCCGTGGCTCAAAGGTGTTTGGCATCAGCCACCTGGCGATCACGGCGCTGGTCGTCAGCGCCCGCCAGACACGCTCGGGCGTGTAGGGATAATACACCTCACTGGTAATAGAAGCGGTCGTCATGCGTCAGTCTCCTTATCGGGTGGATTACGTGTTCTTGTCGCGGTCTTCAGCATCCAGGTAGTCGCCCAGGCGGCGCAGGCCATCGTCCCAGAAGCGCTCGTAGCGCGCGAGCCACACGCTGACTTCTGCCAGCCGTCCCGGCGCGAGACGGTAGCGGCGCTCACGACCATGACGCATCTCGGTGACCAGACCGGCGTCCAGCAGCGCGCGCAAATGCTGCGAGACGGCTGGCCGGCTCATCGCGAAGTGGCTGGCCAGTTCGTTCACCGGCCGCTCGCCGCCCGCCAGCAGATCAAGGATGCGACGCCGCGTGGGAGAAGCGATGGCGGCGAAAACATCTACCTCGGTGTTCTCAGTCATAGGCGAATTATACGTAAGCTATTGCTTACTTGTCAATCTGTGAAGCGCGACGGCGCGCGGTCATGCGCGTGGAGAACAGAGGAGTCAGGTCACCTGGCTTTAACGCCCTCCGCCGCGCCAACTGGCGCGGCGGAGGCATCAAGGATCGGGGGCGCGCCAGTTCGCAAAGGCGTTGACGCTACTGGCGAAAGTTTAACGCGCGGGTCGGTAAGCCAGTCCGCGACTCTGCTTCATCACGTTCAAATGCGCTCCCGCGACATGATGGAACATCGAACAGCGGAAGAGCCCTACACAGTGGGAAGAGTATCAGGATCACCCAGGAGCGTCAGAGCCGACGCGGGGCTTGACAACGAAGCCTGCTCATAGAGTTTGGTGATGTACGCGTACTCCTGCGCAAGGCCGTCACGCAGCGAGACATGTGGCGCATATCCCAATTGCTCCCGGGCTCGCGTGGTGTCAGCAAAGGTATCTCGCACATCACCACGCGCCGTCTGCTCGTACTCAATGATGGCCGAGCGGCCAGCAACCTCTTCCAGCGTCGCGATGACATCCGCCAGCGCCACCCGCGAACCACCGGCGATGTTGAATATCTGCCCCTCGGCGCCACGCACTTCAGCTGCCTGGATGTTCGCTTCGACGACATCTGAAACGTACGTAAAGTCGCGTGTTTGCGTGGCGTCGCCATAGACGGTGATCGGCTGCCCACTCGCGACCGCTTTGCAGAAGCGGTGAAATGCCATATCGGGGCGCTGGCGCGGCCCATATACGGTGAAATACCGCAGTGAGACAGTAGGGATGCGGTAGTTGCGCCAGTAGAGTGAACACAAATGCTCGGCGGCGAGCTTGGTGACTCCGTAGGGAGAGACAGGGCGCGTGAGTGTTTGCTCTGTCACTGGCAACTCGGGCGCGTCTCCATAGACCGACGAGGACGAAGCGTAGACAAATCGCCGCACATGCCGCGCGCGTACCATCGCTTCGAGCAGGCGCTGAGTCGCGTCAATGTTCGCCCGGACATACACGCCGAAACTCGTCCCCCAGCTGGCCCGCACGCCTGCCTGCGCCGCCTGGTGGAACACCCAGTCACACCCATCAAGGAGCGAGTCAAGTGGTAACTCGTTGAGATCACCCTCAATGAGCTGGAATCGCTCCGAGGTAGATACGGCCCGCAGATTCGCCATCTTGAGTGATCGGTGATAGTAATCGAGAAAAGCGTCTACTCCGATGACATCATGCCCATCCGCGATCAGCCGCTCCGCCAGGTGAGAGCCAACGAACCCGCCGACACCTGTGACAAGACAGCGCATACGTGCAATCTCCCTACGAGCAATCTCCCTAGGACGACGGATATCCATTCCGGGCCTGCAAACGGGCTTTCGCCACACGGTTCGCCACCACTTGCTGAGAATCCTGAACAGTTGGCGCATAATTGCCGGAACTCGACGCGCGTAGCATGCCCTCACTCATTCCGACGGCAACTTCGCCGTCATCGATTGCGTGAAGAGGAAAATGCCGGGCACGCATGCGATGAGGTGATACCGCAGCCGGCAGACAGGCGCCATCCGCCGCGATATTGCGAATGAGATACGTAGGCTTGTGCTGCGACTCGTAGTAGGTCCGCATGATCAGCTCGGCGAGCAAGCCCATGAGCACGATCTGAACCGCGAGCACCGCGAGCAAGCCGCCCATCGTCGTGAGCGGGTTGTTATTGAGATGGACATATGGCGGTGTGAACCGCTGAAAGATTGCCCACGCCTCGCTCAAGATCGCGGCAAAGAAGAAGAGTAAGCCCACAATGCCAAACAGATACAGCGGCTTCGTGGAATATGTGCCCAAAAACTTCACGGTAATAAGATCGAGCGGAACCCGCATGATGCGACGCAGCCCATACTTCGACTTGCCAAATTTCCGTGCGCGATGGTTGACGGGAATCTCGGTGATGCGGCCGCCTGCCCATGAGGCATAGATCGGAATAAAGCGATGCATCTCACCGTAGAGATGGACGGTTTCGAGTACCTCGCGGCGGTAGGCTTTCAGCGTGCACCCGTAGTCATGCAGAGGCACACCAGAGACTTTCGAGATAAGTCCATTGGCCATCTTCGACGGCAATGTCCGGGTAATGAAGGCGTCGCGGCGGTGTTTCCGCCAGCCGCTGACAACGTCATATCCCTCTTCGATCTTCGCCAGCAGCCGGGCGATGTCAGCGGGATCGTTTTGCATATCAGCGTCCATCAGCACGATGATGTCGCCATGGCTCCACTCGATTCCCGCTGATAGCGCCGCCGTCTGGCCGAAGTTGCGGCGGAACTGCAGGACCGCGACAGTCGAGTCAGCTTCCGCAATCGCGCGGAGACGCAGGAAGCTTAGATCAGAGCTTCCATCATCCACAAAGATGAGCTCGTAGGTCAACGCGAGCGCCTCGACGCTTTGCTTGAGCTCGCTGTACAGGCGCTCGATGTTCGCTTCCTCGTTGTAGACGGGCAGGACGACCGATAACGTGATTCCCTGCATGGCGTCACCCCTCAAGATGCTCTTCCCACCCAGCGGATAACGCCTCCCCGGTCGTACATGCCGCTGGCCCGCGCTTCGTGTGAGGCATTTCTGGATGTTGCGCATGTGTTGCGCATGGCGAGAGAACTGCCGCGATCTCAGCCACACGCCCAACATGACCGCCACTTCTGACCGCACAGGTTAATAGTACGGGCGTCCCAAGCGCGCGTATACAGGCAATGCGCCTGCGCATGTCGGGATACGTCCCACGAATGGCTAGGCCAACCGCCCAGACGGACACCGCCGCCAGGCGAGCGCCGATATGTACGCGATCCGGTGGCGTGAAACGGCAGCGCGCCACAATCCAACGCCCTCCGCGCCATGTGGCCAGCGGCGTGGATCAGCCTTCCCCTTATGCAAGAAGACCGGAGCGGGCAGGGCGCAGTGGGACAGCCGCCCACCTGCCACGAGGGGAAAATGCCCATTGTGAGCGCATACGCGCACTGTTACCCTGATGCCGAGTCGTACTCCTATGCGCCCTGCATAGAGCGACGTGCCCCGACCCATCCTTGCGGACACCATGCCCACGTTGCGGATTGAATGTTTGGCCGATCGGAGTTTCCAGAATGCGCCTGGAGTTCATTATCGCCGGTCTGGTAGTGGGTATTCTCGTGGGTCTCACCGGCACGGGTGGGGGCACGGTCATGACACCGATCCTCATCCTGCTAGGCGTCCGGCCGACGCTGGCAATCGGCAGCGATCTGGCGTACTCAAGCGTCACGAAGTTGATTGGCGCCATTCAACACGGTCGTCTCGGGCAAATCCGGCTGCGGCCCGCGTTGTTCCTCTCGCTCGGCAGCATCCCAGCTTCACTACTCGGCGTGTATATCATCGCCCGCCTGCGGATGATGCCTGGGGTAAATGTCGAGCATGTGGTAACGCGCTTTCTCGCGTGGACGCTCGTCATTGTGGCGGCGCTGCTCATTATTCAGCCGTTTGTGACCTCCTATGTGTGGCCGAAAGACCAGCCAAACGTGTTCCTCGAGCGATTGCGGGTCATGCGGCGTCACCGGCCCAAAGCGCTCGTCGTTGTTGGCCTCGTGATTGGGTTACTCGTCGGGCTCACCTCTGTTGGAGGCGGCAGCATGGTGATGATCGCAATGCTGCTCCTGTTTCCCAAATGGCCAATGCGACAACGAGTCGGCACAGATGTGTTCCAGAGCTTCCTCTTCTCCGTAGCGGCCGCCGCGGGCCATTGGGCGCTCGGCAACGTCAACCCAACCCTGGTGGTTGAGCTTCTGATCGGCTCGATTCCTGGGGTGCTATTGGGCGCGCGTCTCACTGCGGCGATGCCCGAGCGGCTGCTGCGGCCTCTGGTCGTGGGAGTGATCGCCTTCTCTGCGTGGAAGTTGCTGTAGACGAATTCGGGTGGCCGCCAGTAAAGACAACGCCGGCGTAGCGGACTGGCAAGCGCGATTGCGAAAAGACGTCATCGAGCGGGAGAACGCATTACACATGGTTACAAAACAGCAGAAGCAACGGGTATTAGTCATTGGGCTGGATTGCGCCGCGCCTGAGTTGGTATTCGACCAGTGGCGCAATGAGTTGCCAACGTTCTCTCGCCTTATGGACCAGGGCATCTATGCGCGCCTTGAAAGCTGCATGCCGCCCATCACTGTTCCAGCCTGGATGTCAATGCTCACCAGCAAAGACCCCGGACAGCTCGGGGTCTATGGCTTTCGCAATCGCGTCGAGCATACCTATCGCGAGACAGCGGTCGCCAACAGCACCTACATCAAGGAGCCCGTCGTCTACGATGTGCTCAGTCAGCACAACAAGCATGTCGTACTCGTCGGCATCCCCTGCACCTATCCTCCACGCCAAGTCAATGGCGAGATGGTCACGTGCTTCCTCACACCGGGGCTACAGAGCCAGTTTACCTGGCCGCCTGAACTCCGCGAGGAAGTGCTGGAGGTAACTCCGGACTACATGTTCGATGTGCGCGACTTCCGTACTGAAAACAAAGACTATCTGCTGCAACAAATCTATCAGATGACCGACCGCCGCTTTACGCTGGTCCGCCACCTGATGGAAACACGGCCCTGGGACTTCTTCATGTTCGTCGAGATGGGTACAGACCGCATCCACCACGGCTTGTGGAAGTACATGGATCCCCAGCATCGCAAACACCCCGGCCCAACACCACTCACTCACGCCATCCGCGAATACTACCGCTACCTCGATGCCCAAATCGCCGGCTTGCTGGCGCAGGTGGGAGAGGACACCACGGTCCTGGTGGTCTCCGACCATGGAGCGAAGCGCATGGACGGCGGCATATGCATCAACGACTGGCTGATTCGAGAGGGCTACCTCGTCCTGAAGGAACGGCCCCAGAGCACCATGCCGCTCGAAAAGGCGCAGATCGACTGGGAGCGCACCCGCGTCTGGGGCGCCGGTGGCTACTACGCGCGCATCTTCTTCAACGTGCGCGGCCGCGAGCCAAATGGCTGTGTCGCGCCGGAAGACTATGAATCACTGCGCAACGAGCTCACCGCCAAGCTCGAAGCGATGCAGGACGACCAGGGACACCCGTTGGGTAATCGCGTCGCGCGCCCCGAGTGGACGTATCACGCCGTGCGCAACATCGCGCCCGATCTGATCGTGCTCTTCGGCGATCTGCTGTGGCGCTCCGTTGGCACGGTCGGCAATGGCTCCATCTACACCTTCGAGAATGATACGGGTCCGGACGACGCCAACCACGCGCAATTCGGGATGTTCATCATGCGCGACAAGCGCCTCGCCGCGCGCGGTGAGATCGCGCCGCGTCACCTGATGGACGTTGCGCCCACCATTCTCCAGGCGCTCGATGTGCCTATTCCCGATGACATGCGCGGCACGCCTGTCCAGTTGGCGGCATCTTCCGCTGCCGCGGGCTCCCTGCGCTAGACCCGTTACACCTCTCTTTTGACGCAAGAAAGTGAGTGACTCATGGATCGCGGCTTTACGCTCTGGTTCACCGGCCTTTCTGGAGCTGGCAAAACGACGCTGGCGGAAATGTTGCGCAACGAGTTGCGCGGACGCGATCGCCTCGTCGAATTGCTCGATGGTGATGTTGTGCGCACCCACCTCAGCAAGGGTCTGGGCTTCAGCCGCGAGGATCGCGACACCAATATCCTGCGCATCGGCTGGGTCTGCGAGGTGCTCACGCGGAATGGCGTCATCGCGATGGCGTCGGCAATATCACCCTACCGTGAGACACGCGACCAGGTACGCGCCATGGTCGGCGACTTCGTGGAAGTTCACGTGGATACGTCGCTGGACGAGTGCATCCGGCGTGATGTCAAGGGCCTGTATCAACAAGCCATCGACGGCAAGATACCCGAATTTACAGGCATCTCCGATCCCTATGAAGCGCCGCTCTCGCCCGAGATCAGAATCGTGACTGAGGACAAGACACCGGAAGCGTGCGTCCAACAGATTCTCAGTTGGCTCGAAGCGAATGGCTATCTGCAACCCCAAGCTGTGCCGGACACTGCCGTATCAACGGAAGTTGAGGCGACTCCTGTTCCCGCGGCCAGCGCGTCCGCCTCCACCGGAGGATACTCCGAAGAGGAGGAGGCCGAGGTATCCGCCCGGCTGGAGGCCCTGGGATATCTGTAGTGGGATGACCAGCCAGCCGCACACCACCCGTGCGGTGGTGTGCGGTGGAGGGAGACGCTCCGCATGAACTGGATTACGCGACGGAGTCCATCGCCTGGGTCAGCGCGCCGCGTGCTGGCGATTGGGCTCGATGGTGTTCCCTATAGCTTCGCCACCCGGCAGGCGCGTGAGGGCCGTATGCCCAATCTGGCGCGCATCTTCGCCGCTGGGACAGTCAGCCCGCTCAATTCTTCCTGGCCGTTCGTGTCGTCGGTCGCGTGGTCATCGTTCATGACAGGCTGCAACCCCGGCAAGCACAACATCTACGGCTTCGTTGACCGGCGGCCCAATAGCTATGACGTCTTCCTTCCCAACAGCGCGACGATGCGCCGTGAGCCGCTGTGGACTGAGCTGAGCCGCGCCGGCAAGCAGGTTGTGGTGATGAATGTGCCGGTGACATATCCACCCCGGCAGGTCAACGGGCTCATGGTCTCCTGCTTCCTCTCGCCCAGCCTGGAAAAGGCTACCTATCCCAAAGAGCTTGCCGGACGGCTGCAGCAGATGGGCTACAAGATCGATGCGGACGCCGCCATCGCGCGCCGATCGAAAAAGGAATTCATGGCGGAGCTACACCATGTGCTCGAGCGTCGCGCAGCGGTGATGTTTGAGCTGATGGATAGCGAGCCCTGGGAATTCTTCATGTCTCATATCATGGAAACTGACCGGTTGCACCACTTCTTCTGGGAGTACATGGAGGAAAATGATCCTCAATGGGCGCCCGAGTTCTATGACTTCTACACCAAAGTAGATGACATCCTCGGCCGGGTCTGGGAGCGAGTTGACGCGAACACAACGCTGATCATTCTCTCTGACCACGGATTCTGCACCATCCGCAAAGAGGTCTATCTCAACCATTATCTTCGCGAGCATGGCTGGCTTCACCTGCAACCGACCCAGGGTAAGCCACCCAGTATCGCGGACATCGCGCCTACAACGCGCGCCTTCAGCATGGATCCTGGGCGTGTGTTCATCAATGTGCGGGGACGTGAGCCGCGAGGAAGTGTCGAGCCGGGCGCGGAATATGAGCGCGTGCGCAATGAGCTCAAGGACGCCTTGCTGGAAATGCGCGACCCGGATACGGGCGCGCTCATGGTCGAGCGCGTCTACACACGCGAGGAGATCTATCACGGGGACAGCTTCCCCAACGCCCCGGATCTCGTCGTGGCTCCGCACCGTGGCTATGCTTTCAAGGGCGCAATGGACCGGGAACAGCTGACCCACAAGGGAGATGTGCTGATTGGTGAGCATACGCATGACGATGCGATGCTCTACGTCTCAGGGCATGACATCGTCAAACAGTCGATTGCCATGGAGGATGTGATCCCCGCTGTCTATAAGCTGATGCGGGTGTCACAGCCTGACGACCTGGACGGCGCTATGACGATTTCGGCTTGACGCGCTTGGCAAAGGAGGGACGATGCAGTCCCCGGAAACACCTCAAGCCGCGCTGGAACGCCGCCTCATCAAGCAGTTGCTCTCCGCGCTCACCCGAGCGAAAGATGATGCGCAGCGCGACAAGCGCCTCGAGGCGCTCACCGATCTCGTCCTCCATTCAGACGTCGCACTGGATCCTTCGCGGCTGGACGCATGGGTGAAAGCGTATCTGATACGCCTCAATCTATGGGTTTGGCCACGATCGTATAGCAGTCACTACTGCACTTCTCAAGGGCTGCCAGCAACACGACAGTCACAGCGGGCCGAGAAGGAAATACCTTAAAATTGTGAGAGGGTAGCGCGAATGGTTTCGGTTCCTCATGGCGGCGTTCTCGTTGATCGCCAGCTTTCATCCGATAAAGCGCAGCAATGGCTCGATCACGCAGACGATCTGCCGAAGCTCACCGTGAGCCGGCGACAGATTCTCGACCTGGAGCTCATTGCGGTAGGCGCCTTCAGCCCGCTGAGCGGCTTTATGACGAGCGCCGACTATAAGTCCGTCGTGGAGCATATGCGCCTCGCCAATGGATTGCCGTGGTCGCTGCCCATCACCCTGGCGGTCTCAGAAGAAACCGCTAACACCCTTCGCGTCGGGTCGTATGTGCTCCTGCAGGATGATGAGGGCAGGCCATGCGCAGTCCTGGAACTCCAGGACCGTTACCGCTATGACCGTGACCGTGAAGCGCAGAAGGTGTTCCGCACTGAGGATCTCACACATCCAGGTGTGCGGGCCCTGTATGAGCAGGGCGATGTCCTGCTTGGTGGCCCCATCTGGCTGTTGGGCGCAGCGAGTGGTGGCCCTTTCCCCGAGTTCATCTCCACCCCCACGGCAGCGCGCGCCGAATTCGCTGAGCGTGGTTGGAAGACAGTTGTCGGCTTCCAGACACGCAACCCGGTGCATCGAGCGCACGAGTACATACAGAAATGTGCGATGGAGACCATACAGGGCTTATTTCTTCACCCACTTGTCGGTGAGACCAAGGATGATGACATTCCGTCCGATGTGCGCATGCGCTGCTACCAAGCCCTATTGGAGCATTACTATCCCGCTAATCGCGTCGTGCTCGGATCCTTCCCTGCGCGCATGCGCTACGCGGGTCCTCGTGAAGCGATATTTCATGCGCTTGTGCGCAAGAACTATGGTTGCACCCACTTCATCGTCGGCCGCGATCACGCTGGCGTAGGCAATTATTACGGAACGTACGCGGCGCAGGAGATCTTTGGAGAGTTTGCCCCCTCTGAACTGGGAATCACCCCCATGTTCTTTGAGAACGCCTTCTTCTGCCGCACCTGTGGGGGAATGGCCTCCTCGAAGACATGCCCCCACAGCTCAGACCGCCACGTCGCATTGAGCGGCACCCGCGTGCGCGCCATGCTGAGCGCAGGCGAGAATCTGCCCGCGGAGTTCAGCCGTCCGGAGGTCGCTAGCCTGTTGATTGCCGCGATGCAGCCCCAGTTCGAGTAGACCCGCCGTGGGCAGGCAAGGTCGCCCTCCCGCGGCAAAATAGTGTCGTGGCGGGAAAGCGGTATTCTTGACAGGATTCAGGATACGCGATTATACTGGGCATGATGTGCCAGAAATGCAGGCGCACGCTGTGTAACAACAAGCGATCAACACGCCTGCACAGTGATCTGCTGCTCGGACGCGCAGGCGCGCATACGGTGCGCAGGCTGTAACGCTAACCCGACAAGTGTCAGCCTGAGCATCCACATCAGGGAGTTGACCAGTTATTTGCCCCCAACCCGCACAAATCCCTTCCGTGCGAGTCAATGTGAGGCGAACCACAACTGATCGACACCCAACTTCTCACAAGCGCGCAACACAATGACATCATCCAAATTTACAGACCAGTGGTTTTGGCCTGTAGTGATGGTGGCTGTGCTTATTGAGCCTATTGAGCGAAACATCCTTCAGAGCGCCGTCGGCGTTCGATTGGCTGTTTGCGCATCGCCCGCACGCGATGAGACCCTCCAAGAGGATGTCAGCGCGCCGCTACGCCATATTGCGGTATCCGGCGAACCTAAACGCCTACACCGCTCGTTGTAGATATCAATCCCCGCGCTATAGACCGTTTCGTGATCACGCGACATGCCTGGATAACAGTTCCCGGGTTCACATGAGGCTGGCGCTGGCGCTGGCTCATACGGGTACGGGACGACAGCCCTGCCTCAGGGGCCACGCGCACAATTTGAGTTACCGACCAACCACGCGTCGCTTACCGGAGAGAAGTCGTACGAAAATAACGCCTGCTTGCTGGCGCGCGCGAACAACACGGTGACATTTGAATACCGGCGCCAGCGCAGGATTGTGAGGATGTGGGGAGTTTGCTGAGCGATGCTGAAGTCTACGTCACGCCCGCGCGTCCCAAAGCGTCAAAGAGGCGAGTCTTCAACCGCGCCAGGGGAAGTGGCTAACGAGTTCCGGGATGAGTTGGCGCGCGATCTTCACGATTCGGTCGTTCAGCCGCTCAGTTCCTTGATCGTTGGCATCGAAGCCTGGCAGACGGAATGGTCAAGCACAGGCCAAACCGAGGCGCATGTCGCGGCATGGTTGGAGCTTGCCCAGGAGGCGCTCAATTCGCTCCGCGATACGCTACACGGGATGCGCACGCATCCCCATGCGGAGTTGGGACTCATTGAAGCCTTGCGCCACTACGTCGCGCCACAGATGCGCTCCGGTGGTGTGCGTATGACCGTGGATAGTTCGAATTGGCCGAGTGATTTGCCTCTCGACTTCACCTCAACCCTGTACCTCGCCGTGCGCGAGGCGCTCACCAATGTCAAGAAACACGCGCGCGCCTCGGAGGTCGCGATCGTCCTCCGCGGGACGAATGAGCGTCTCGCGATCACCATCGTCGACAATGGTGTCGGCTTTGCTCCTGAGCAAATAGAAACCCTCCCCACAAATGCCCTCGGCGCCGTCCGCGGCGCGCGCAACGGATTGCGCGCTATTCGCGAACGAGCGCAACTCATCGGTGGTCATGTACGCATTGAAACAATGCCTGGCTCTGGAGTGCGTATGCGTATCAGCGCTCCCCGGCCAGCGAGTGTGCTGTAGTTACGAGGCGATAGCAGCGCAAGCGCGCCGCCCACACATAGGCCGAAGTGAGCGGTCGGTATAGGCGCGGTATGAAGAAGAACGGGGTCATCACATGCAGCAATCAACGGCTATTCCGCACTCCGAAAACGCGGCGACACGCATACGGGTCGTGGTTGTAGATGACCAAACGCTATTGCGCGAGGGAATCTCTACACTACTCGAAATGGGCGCCGACATTCAGGTGATCGGCAAAGGAGCCAACGGCCAGGAGGCGATAGAGCTTGCTGAGCGGCTCCGCCCGGATGTGTTGCTGCTTGATATTCGCATGCCTGTGATGGATGGGATTCAGGCGATCCGGGAGATCAAACAGCGGATGCCCGATATGCGCGTTGTCGTGTTGACGTCATATGCGTTCGACGGCTACGTCCTCGAAGGACTCATGGCTGGGGCCGACGGCTATCTGCTGAAGGACGCCTCGCCCGCCGCGCTGCGTTCGGGCGTCATGGCCGTCGCCAACGGTGAGCAGGTGATCGAGCCGGGCGTAGGTCGCCAGGTAGTAAGTCTGCTTGGGCAGCACCGCGCTGACCGCAATCAAAATTATGATGGCCTTACCTCACGAGAGCTTCAGATTCTGGCGATGATCGCGCGTGGCGCTGTCGCCAAAGAGATTGCCCACGAGCTGGACGTTAGCGTGAAGACGGTTCGAAACCATATCAGCAATATTTACCAAAAGCTGGGCATATTTGATCGTTCGCAACTGGTCCTGTACGCCATAAAGCGGGGGCTTATCGCCGCTGAGTGACCCGCAGGAGACGCAGCATGACATCTCTACTCCAGCGCGGAGCGGAGGAGCCGCGAACGCTCTCAGTGCTCCTGGTGGGCGAAGGGGAGCATCTGACGCAACGCTCGGCCATGTTGATGTCCAATCCACACCTGGCTGATGTGCAGGTACGCGCCCTGGCCATCCCATCCATCCCAGCGAGCCTTCGCCCCGATGAGGCGCGCGCCTCGATAGCGCCTGCGGAAACCAGCGCGCATGGGCGCGCTGCCAGGCCCCTCGCAGTTTGGCGTTATGTATGGGTAATGTGGCGCGCTCTCCAGGCGCGCGAAACGACCATCATCCATTGCTCGTCTATCAGGATGACGTATGTCGCGTTGTGTGCGCGCTGGCTGCTCGCGATCTCTCATCCACGGCTCACCGCACCCGCAATCGTCACAGAATTGGCGCGCTCTAAGATACCAGAGAAAGCGCCACATGCTACCCAACTCTTGCGCCCGGTAAGTGACGCAATCGTGGTCGAATCCTCCGCCGACCGGGATGCGCTCATGCGCCTTGGGATCAGGGGCGCGCATATCCACCTCGCGCCACAACCGCGTCCGGGCGAACCAGAAGAAGTGTCCGCCTGGCTCAAGATATGGGCTGTGCAAGTACGCGCCCTCTATATGGCGGCCGTCACTGTCCGGCGCCAGCGTGAGTTGCCCTATTTGGGACTGGCGGGGTGACTCATGTTTGGCATGCCAGCCGATGGGAAAACTGAGCGATGAAGACTTCAGACGCATCATGCGTCGTCGACACAGGACAAACGCCCAGATGCGACGCCACCTTCATTGCTCATGTATCCGCGCAGACAAGCGACTACAGTAGGTTAAGGCCCATTTCCCCTCACACCGACCAGCGCGATTGGGAGATGCAATGACACGGCAAGTCGATGGCCGCCAACGTGATGGCGCAGCGAGGCAGCCATCCCCCCAGCATGCTCAGACCGCGCCCGTTCCGGTCGGCGCCGCAACACTCGGGAATCTGCGCAACAATATCATCGAGTCCTTGCTTGCGCTCGCCGCGTCCACGTTTGTTGGACAGTTCGCCAACGTTGGGTCACTGCTCATCCTGGCCGCTATCCTGGCTCCAGCAGAGTATGGGGCCATCGGAGTCGCAACACTGGTGACGACTGCCTTTGTCGTCGCGCGCAACGCCTTCGTTTTCCAGACCCTCATCCACCGGTCGAGCCGCATTCGTGAATCGGCCGATCAGGTCATCATCATCTCGGTCGTTCTGGGTCTGGCGCTGGCCGTCGCGGCTTTGATCTGGGCAGACGCTGTGGGCGAGTTCTTCCATGCGCCCGCGAGCGGCCCCATTCTGCGGCTCAGCGGCATCGCCTTCCTCATCGACTCGATCGGAGCCGTTCCCGATACCCTCTTTGAGAAGGAACTGCGCTTCCGGCGCAAAGTCGGGCTGGAGCTAGCGAAACCAGTGACGACAGCAGTTGTCTCGGTGGGACTCGCTCTTCTCGGCGCAGGCCCCATCTCGGTAGGCTGGGGCCTGCTCGCTGGCTCAACACTGTGGACTGTGGGACTCTATATCCTGTCGGACTATCGACCTCAGCTGCGGTTCGACGGCCCGCTGATGCGCGAACTAATGAATTATGGGCGCTACGTGCTCAGTGGATCAGCGCTCACCTTCTTCTTCACCAACCTCGACAACGCCTCCGTCGGCCACTGGTTAGGCGGACGAGCGCTCGGATATTACACCTTCGCCTTTCTCGTCGGCTACTTCCCCTCAAAAGTAGTCACGGAGGGCATCGTCTCGGCGGTCGCGTTGCCCATCTTCTCAAAGGTGCAGCGGGATCAGTCGCTGCAAGCGCAGGCGCTTGGCACAACATTCCGCTATGTTGGCTATTACGCCGCCCCCATCTGCGTCGCTACACTGGCGCTCGCGCCCGCCGCGCTGCATGTGGTCTATGGCAACAAGTGGGAGCCGACCTATGCCGCGCTGCAGATGCTGGCGCTGTATGGTCTTGCGCAGTCCTATTTTCTGATCATACGCAATTTCTGCAATGGCACAGGTCGGGCTGTGTTCTTTTGGCGCATTTCGTTGCTACAGCTCATCCTTGTGCTGCCGCTGCTGATCTACGCCCCGCTCCACTATGGCGTGTTCGGCACAGCCACACTCTTCACAGCTAGCAAGCTCATCACCACCATCTGTACTGTCGCCTATGCGCTCTATGTGTCGAGGCTGCCACTCACCCGCTTTCTCCGGCTCTTCGCGGCGCCACTGCTCGCATCGGCGCCAGCGGGTCTCAGCGCGATGGCCCTCCTCGCTATCATACCTGCGGGCAAGGCTAGCCACGCGCTGGGGGTCGCCATAGCCACTATGCTATTCATCCTGGTGTACATCATGTTGTTACTCATACTCGACAGAACCCTCATGATGGAAATCGTGGGGTTCGCGCAGCGGAGAGGCGTCAAGATCGCAAAGGGCGAACAAGCGCGCGCGCTCCAGCCAATACCGTGACTGGTTGAGTGGCCCGTCGCCTGTTGCGGGCCACTCACCGTTTTCTCGCGCGATTGCCCACACCGGCTCTGAGGCGACTCTGAGGGTGTCTGGGGGTCTAGAAGAGGAGTCTGCGAATGCCGCCAAAAGTGATGATTCTTGGATTGGATGGCGCGACGTTTCGTTTCATTCGGCCCATGATTGCCGCTGGGCGACTGCCCGCGCTCGCCAGTCTCGTGGAGCGCGGCGCAAGCGGTGAGCTCAAGTCTATATACCCCCCACACACTTCCGCCGCGTGGCCCACATTCTTTACAGGGCAACTTCCCGGCCATCACGGCGCCTTCAACTTCTACGAGCTCGAGCTGAATCAATATAGCCGGCGTGGCGCGCCCACGCTCTCCACCGCGCGTCAGGGCCACACAATCTTCGACGTCGCCAGTCGCGCAGGCATGAAGGTCGCCTCGATCCATGTGCCGATGACATTCCCCACCTGGAAGGTCAACGGCGTGATGTTCTCTGGATATCCCGCGCCCGCGGGATCTCCCGCCTGCGCCTACCCACGCGAGCTCGCGGCGCGCTGGGGCGACCTCACTGGTATCACCTGGACACTCGACCCTGACAAGCGGCTCGCGTGGTCGCGTCGCCATATCGCCCGCCAGACGGAGATTTGCGAAGAGGCGTTGACGGAGTATCAGCCCGACCTCTTCATGACCGTCTTCATGGAGTCAGACTGGGCTCACCATTACCTGATGCGCTATAGCGATTCTCGCAGCCCCGCATACACCGAAGCGGACGGCGCGCGCTATGGCGATTACATCAACCGCATGTACGAGGCCCTTGATGAGGCGCTGGTTCGCTTACTCAAACATGCTGGCCCGGATACGACCGTGATCGTGGTGTCTGACCATGGCGGCACGGTTTCCGCGCCCAACGCGTTCCACCTCAACGCCTGGCTCGCGGAGCAAGGCTTGTTCACGCCCGCTGGAGGCTCCAAGACGCAGACGGGCTACAACCTGGCGCGCCCTGTCATCAAGCGTCTCAAGCGCTTCCCCATTCGCGAACTCCGCGAACAATCGTGGATGCGCCGCATTGCGCCATTGGTGGATGGCACAGCAGACCTGGCCAAGCGCACCGGACTGAACCGTATCATGGAACGGGCCTATGAGGTGGTTGATAGCGGCACCAAGTTTGACCCTGCGCGCACAAAGGCCTACCGCTTCCAGATCGTCACGCAGGCTGAGGGAATTGTCATCAACCTCGCGGGCCGTCAACCTGAAGGTATTGTTCAACCCGGTGACGAATACGAAGCGCTTCGCGATGAAATCGTGGCTGGCCTGAAAGCCCTGCGCACGCCTGAAGGCGAACCATTGATGCTGGACGTCTACAAGCGGGAAGATGTCTTCCCCGGCCCATACATGGAGGGTGTTCCTGACATCGTCACACGCCTCGACCCAATGTATCGCGTGGGCACGAATCCTACCGCGCCGCTCTTTACAAAGTTGACAGCGGACGATGTGCGAGGGCCGCTGAGTGGGTGGCACGACGATTACGGCATCATGATCGTGACTGGGCCCGGAGTCGCCAATCAGACACAAGTGCCCAACGCCGAACTCTCCAACATGGCGCCAACGGTGTTGCGCGCGCTTGGCATGACCGCGCCTGACTGGATGGAAGGCGTCGTGCAGCCAGGAGTGTTTGACAGTGAGGCGGAGTTCGTGCCAGCGGCCGTCGGCGGCGGCGGAGATGAGTGGCAAGCCGATGATTACGAAGTCACCGAGAGTGAGGAGCAGAGCATCAAGGAGCGGCTTCAAAATCTCGGCTATCTCTAGCGTTTCCGCGAGCTGAACAGATCAGATCATCGGCGTGACGAACGCCACGACCTGACCACAGCGCGACGCGATCGATTCCAACCCAGCATGGCGCGGCCAGTAACACATAGAGCGTGTCACTGGCCGCGTCGCGCTTTTGAATTGGACCAGGAAAGCTCACCGGCGCTCTGGTATCCCACTGAAAGCGGCCAGGCGTTATTCACGCGGCGGCGCCCACTGCCCCGGGGCGCGTGTAGCGCGCTCCGCGCGCTACACTGCCAGTGGGGCTGTGCGAACCCTTTGGCTACAGTGTGGAATGGAGAATAAGAGGAACGAATGGATGACGCCGTCAAGAAGGAGGCGCTGCGCCTCTTCACGTATGGGCTCTATGCGGTGAGCGTCGAGGCGCGTGGCGAGCGCAATGCTTTCACCGCCAACTGGCTCTCGCAAGTCTCATTCGACCCACCGCTGGTCGCGCTCTCGATCGAGAACGGCTCGGTCTCGCTGCCACTGGCGCGCGCCGCGGGCCGCTTCGTCGTCAACGTCTACGACGCCAACCAGCGCGACCTCGCGGGCCGTCTGGGCAAATCGCTCAGCCGCAGTCCGGAAAAATTAGCGGAGCTGGCATTCGGAGCCACGGCCAGCGGCCAGCCATACCTGCTGGATACCCTCGGATGGGTCGAGGTGACGATCGAGATCGAGACGCCCGCGGGCGACTCTACGCTCATCGTCGGCCGCGTCGTAGACGCCGGCGTGCTACGACCGGGCGAGCCACTTACGATGCGCGCAGCCGGATTCAGGCACGCTGGCTGACATCGAGCGGGCAAACGAAAGCGGCCAGCGACACTCGCAGAGGCGTTCGCTGGCCGCTTATGCAGCGAGGCGGCGCGATGATCGCGGCGCTTTCGCTGGCGGAGCGGTTATTGCGCCGGCGCGGTGGACTCAGGGCTCACCGCCTCCGCCTCAGGCGCCGTGTCGTCCACCTCATCCACCTCATCCACCTCATCCATCTCGTCGGGACGCTGGCCGCGCGCGTCGCTTACGTCGGGCGAACCGCCGCGATTCTTGCGCTCACGCGTGACTGGCGCTGACTTCTTCGGTGGCTCCCAGCCCGGCGCGCGGGTCAGGATCATCGACATCATGCGCCCTTCGAGCATTGGCGGGCGCTCGACCGCAGCCACGTTCTTCAGATCAACCACCATCTGGTCGAGCAGACGTCGCCCCAGATCAGGGTGGGCCATCTCACGGCCGCGGAAGACCACGGCGACTTTGACCTTGTCACCCTCACCCAAGAACTCCTCCACCTTGCGCGCCTTGACGGCCATATCGTGGTCGTCAGTCTTGGGGCGCATGCGGATTTCCTTGAGCTCCGAGGTCTTCTGGCGCTTGCGGGCCTCGTTTTCCTTCTTCTGCTGCTCGTACTTGAACCGGCCATAGTCCATCAGCCGGCAGACAGGGGGAACCGCCATCGGCGAGACTTCGACCAGATCCAGGTTGCGCTCACGCGCAATGGCGTTCGCCTGCATCGAGGACATCACCCCAATGACATTGCCCTCTTCGTCAATCAACCGCACCTCGCGCGCGCGCACCCGATCGTTGATGCGTAGCTCGCGCTGCTGCTGCCGGTTGTCGCCCCGAAAATCTCTGTTGATAGATACACCTCCCGATGTATGTGTGTCGCTACCAGGCCTCCCGCGGCGCGCCTCTCGATAGGTGGCCCGCCCGACGCCCGCGCATCCACAGAATCAACACGAGTGTAGCACACGGCGATGGCAGGCGGCAAGGCGCTTGAGGGCCTTGCCGCCTGCCCATCCATTCTACTGGCGACCCACCCGTCACAAGTGAGTTGCTAGACCCAGACTGGCCCCACCTCGGTCGTCTCCGGCTCGCGCCTCAGGTAGCGATCGTACGCCGCCAGCCGCGGCGTCTGCCGCTCCTCCACATGCTCAGAGACCAGAAGCCGCCCGGTCATCTCCTCAAACGCCCGCGCGTCAATCTCGCCCACCACGTAACGGCGGCGCAACAATTCGAACGCGCTCGGCTCATCCGCGATCAGCGGCTCTGGCTGCGACTGGGCCACGCGCCGCGCGCGGCGGCTGCGATACCACAGATATCCGGCGGTGATCAGCGTTGGCGCAAGAAGCCACACCATCACCGCGCCCACGAACAACAGCGGCGCGAATCCCCAGGCGCCTCCGAAGTGATGCGCTCCAAAGCCATCAGGCGCCCCATCATACATCCCAGGCATACACGGTCTCTCCCTCTCTGCGAGTCGGCGAGCGCGCCCATGGGGCACGCTCATAATGGTCCGTTCACCCGGTACGCTACAGGTGGGAGATGTGGTGAAAATCAAAATCCCGTGGGAATCCTCTCACATTGGAGCGCGGCCACAAAGATCTACCGCGGCGCCGCACACGCGAACAGGACGAGACGGCTCGGCCGTCCCGTCCTCACGCGAACAGGGAATGCGGTAAAGGGGAAAGTCTGGGCTATGGGAGTCTCTAGCGCGCCTTCTGGGTCTTGGTCATCGTACGCATGCAACGCGTGCAGATGTTGACGTGCTGGGGCGTGCCGTTGATGACCATGCGGCGACGCTGAACGTTCACCAGGAAGCGACGGTTCCCTTTGCGGTTCGAGTGGCTGACGGTATGCCCATATTGGGCTGTCCGGCGGCAGACGTCGCAGCGAGAGGACATGACTTTCCCCCTGTTCAGGTGTTGGTTACTATCGGCTACAGTCGAGCGGGAGACGGCATGGCCGCCCATGTTCCCTTTGACACTCCAGCGCCGGATATGGCGATGGGCCACATCCGGCGCGATCCGGTGGGAGTATGTTGGGGTGTCGCCGCTCGCTGTTCGAGAAGGGCGAATGACGCCAGACAAGTATACCATGGCCTTGCGCTGGCGTGCAAGCGCGTGTATGCTGCGCATGCCAGTCTTCCCGCGCGGATGGGCTAGCTCGCCCAACTTTCCCGGCGCCCGCCCGCGCTGCTCTGAGCGTCCGCAAAGCGCCTGCTCGTGTGTCCCACATCTGTTCCGCTCGCTCCGCGCCTACGCGGACTTGCGTGGGCGCGCCAGCGACCGCGATCGCAGAAAGCGTTCACTGTGACGACCGTTGACGCAACTGCCTCCTTTTCTACCGCCCATGCCACACCGCACACGCCACATGCGGCGCGCTCGGGCGTGGAGGGCAAGATCGAGGTGTCAGCGCGCGCCATCGCGACCATCGCGGCGCGCGCCGCCGCCACATCGTATGGTGTCGCTGGCCTCGCGCCGCGCTACGCCGGCCTGCGCCCAGTAGCGCGCCTGGCGCCAGAGCATGCCGCGCGCGGAGTCGAGACCCGGTTCGTAGACGACCATGTGGTTGTTGAGGTCTGGGTCATACTGGCCCGTGGCGTGCGCGTGATCGAGGTCGCACACATGGTCATGGTCAGTGTGAAGTACGCGGTCGAAGAGGCGCTGGGGCTACGCGTCGCACAGGTGAATATCAACGTCCAGGCGCTCTCCAGCCCACTGTGAGGCTGCGACGCGCGCGACCGGGCCCGCGACTTCGGGCCGGGCAGACCGGGCAAGCTGCGAGACCCAATTCGTATCCAGGATATATTATGGAGAGGCCGTCTCCTCATGCGCGCCGCCCGCGCCGCTTGCTGGCGTGACGTGTCGGGGGAGGATGCGCGCCACCGCGAATGGAGGGCGGCGAGGGCATGGCGCCCTCGCGCACAGTTATGGCACGAAACATCTTCGCGCGCTTCACCCGGGGACGCCAGCCCAAGGTCGAGGCCACTCTGGACGGCCTCGCGCTCAAACGTGTCTTTACCGCCGGCTTTCACTGGCTGGAGCGCCATAAAGAGTACATCAACGCCCTCAACGTCTATCCTGTGCCGGATGGTGACACAGGCAAAAACATGACCCTCACCATGGCGGCGGCAGTGAAGGTGACCGCCAGCGAGGAAGACGCCAGCGCCGCCGACTTCATGGAGAAGTTCTCGCGCGGCGCGCTCATGGGCGCCCGCGGCAATTCCGGCTCCATCCTCTCCCAGTCGCTGCGTGGCTTCAGCAAGTCCATCACGGGCAAGGACCGCATCTCGCCCGCAGACTTTGCCGCCGCTCTCCAGGAAGGCTCCCGCGCGGCGTACCAGTGCGTCGAGAAACCGGTCGAGGGCACGATCCTGACGGTCTCGCGCGAGTCCGCTGACGCCGCTGTCCAGGCCGCCACCGGCGATGTAACCTTCATACAGATGCTGGAAGAGATGGTGCGAGCCGGCAAAGTGGCCGTCGAGCACACCCCTGAACAGCTCCAGAAGCTGAAAGACGCGGGGGTTGTTGACGCTGGCGGCCAGGGATATGTCACGGTCTATGAGGGCGTTCTGCGCGCGCTCAAGGGCGAGCCGGTCGAGCCGCTCTCCCATGCGGAGCGCGAGCAGATAGCCACCGGTCACAAGGGCGCGGTAGAGATCGAGGAAGAGTTCGGTTACGAGGTCGTCTTCCTCCTCCGCGGCGAAAACCTGGACCTGGACGCCATCCGTCGCACCATCAACGCCATGGGCGGTGTCTCTACCGTAGTCGCCGGCGATGGCCAGATGCTCAAGGTGCATACCCATGTGCCCATGCCTGGCAAGGTGCTGGACTACGGCGTCAGCCTCGGCAGCCTGATTGATATCAATATCGAGAACCTGCAAGAGCAGAGCCTGGAATATGCCGACCAGAGCGCCCGCGAGCGCGGCCTGCCAGGGCTGGACCTGCACGCCGCGGCGCAGAACGGCGCCCGGCCCACCGCGCCCGAGGCGCCGGCGGAGCGGCTACCCATCGGGGTCGTCACGGTGGCCGCGGGCGACGGCTGGGCGCGGCTCTTCGAGAGCTACCGCCTGGGTGGCGTGGTTTCCGGTGGCCAAACGATGAACCCCAGCACAGAAGAACTGCTGCGCGCCGTCGAGGCCTGCCCCAGCGACGCTGTCATCATCCTGCCCAACAACCGTAACATCCTGATGAGCGCGCGTCAGGTCGCTGGCCTGACCGCCAAGCAGGTCGCCGTCGTGCCGTCGGACTCCATGCCGCAAGGCGTCTCCGCGCTGCTGGCCTTCAACCATCAGGCGGACTTCGCGGCGAACGCCGCCGCGATGGAGCGCGCGCTCAGCGCCGTGGGCACCGGGGAGATCACGCGCGCGGTCCGCGCGGTAACGATGGATGGCGTGGCGGTCAATGAGGGCGACCTGATCGGCCTGGCTGACGGAAAACTCGCCGCCTCCGGCCACGACCTCGACCAGATCATGCGCGATCTGCTGGCGAAGATGGACGCCCCCAGCCACGAGATCATCACACTCTTCCCTGGCCAGGAGACCTCGCCCACCGACGCCGAGGCGATGGCTTCCCGCGTCCGCGTCTGGTTCCCCAGCCAGGAGGTCGAGACGCAGCGCGGCGACCAACCTTATTACCCCTATATCGTCGCGGTCGAGTAATATTGTGAGCCGGGCGTTCGCGCCCGGCTCACGTGTATTCATTGCGTTCATTGAGAGGAACTTGCAGCGTGACAGTACGCATTCTGGTGGACAGCACGGCGGACATTCCGTTGGATCGCGCCCAGCAGCTTGGTATCGAGGTCGTGCCGCTGGCCGTGCTATTTGGTGACCAGGAGTACCTCGACGGTGTGGACCTGACGGCGGACGAGTTCTATAACAAGCTGGCCCATACTCCAGTCTCGCCGACCACCAGCGCGCCCTCACCCGGAATGTTTGAAGCGGCGTTCCGCAAACTCTTCAATGAGGGGGCCGAGAGCGTGCTCGCGCTGATGCTGGGCAAAGACCTCAGCGCCACCTATGGCAACGCGCGCCAGGCTGCGTCTGTTGTGACCCAGGAGACAGGCAAGCGTATCGAGGTCGTCGACTCCGGCACGGTCAGTGGCGGCTTCGGCATGCCCGCCGAGATGCTCGCCAATGAGGCCCCCAACGGCGCTACCCTCGAACATCTGAAGGCGCGCGCCGAGAGTCTCTGCTCGCGCGTTCACCTCTATGCCGCGCTGGACACGCTCGAATACCTGCAGCGCGGTGGCCGCATTGGCCGCGCCCGCCAGCTCATCGGCTCACTGCTCAATGTCAAGCCGATTCTCGAGGTGCGCGACAGCCATGTTCTGCCCGTCGAGAATGTGCGCACCCGCTCCAGAGCGCAGGAGCGCGTCGGCCAGTTGATCAAAGACTGCGGGCCAATCGAGGCGATGGCGATTGTCGAATCCTCGCCGCAGGTCGGCGAGCAGTACAACGCCATCGCCCGAACCTTCTTCGACGGCCCCATCTACCACTACGCGCTCGGCCCCGTGGTCGGCACGCACGCTGGCCCCGGCGCGGGCGGCATCGTGGCCATCACGCGCGAGCAGTAGCGCCTCAAACCAGCGCGCAACGAGCAGCGCCACCGCTCATACGCCCATGGGCGTATGAGCGGTGGCGCTGCGTGTGTCCTGCCGTCACAACCCGGGCCTCCTGTGGCGCATGCGCCTGACGCTTGCTACGCGGAGCCAGCGTTGCGCGTATACGTTGAGGCGTCTATCATGGTTCTAGCGCCGCTCTGGCGGAAGGTTGGCAGGACACGCGCCTGCCAGGGAGAAAGAGTAGGACTATGCAACAGCAACCATCGTCAAGGGGTTTAGTCTGGCGCAACGGCCTCATCTTTGGCGGGATCATCGCCCTCATAGGTCTGGCCAACGTCTTCCTCGATTGGCAGTTGGGCGCCTACAACTACACCGTCAACCCGGCGACTGGCACGCCAACCGCCACAGGTGGCTCACCTGCGCTGGGCTGCGTTGTCTTTCTGGTGGACCTGGCGCTGACGTTTGTCGCCGGCATGCTGACCGCCCGCGCGTCCGGCTCAGTCGGCGCCGCCAGCCTGACGGGGCTGGTCGCTGGCCTGCTCGGCGCTCTCGTTGGCGGCGTCATCGCCGCGGTCTTGATCATCGTGGTGATTGCGCCGCAGATCCAGCTCCCCACTGGCAGCGGTGTCTCGCAGAGCCAGCTCCAGAGTATCCTGATCGGCGTCGCGATTGGCGCGGTGGTCCTCGGCCTACTGGTGGACGGCGGCGTCGGCGCTGGCGTCGCCGCGCTTGGCGGACTGGTCGGCCGCAATAGCTACCAGCAGGCGCATCCGCCACAACCCTATCAGCAGTCCTTCTATCCCGGTGGCCAGGTTGGCGGCCAGCCCTATGCGCCGCCACCGCCTCCCTACACCGGCGCTCCGCAGGATCCCACCCCGCAATATCCCGCTCCGCAATATCCGCCACAGCCCTATCCCGGCCAGCAGCCCCCGCCGCCGTACGCGGGCGAGCAGCCGACCACGCCGGAGCAGCCACCAACGCCCTATCCGGGTGGGCAGCCGCCCTACCCCCCGCAGCAAGGCTGACATGCCCCGCGCCCGCCAGCCCTCGCCGCCGCCACGCTGTGTGACACGCTCAATAGACAGAAACGCCAGAATCGTGTATACACAGGGCAAGATCGCTCTCCCCTGCTCGAATCAGGCGTCTACGAGAGGAGCGTGGCAATGGAGCCTACGGCGAGTATGTCTGGCGGAGCAGGGACGCTTCCGGTAAACGCGGCGCAGCCGCGCGCCCATCTAGGGAAGATGATCGCGATCAGCCTCTTCTGGTTCGCGGTCACCTTCCACTGGACGGCGCTCCAGGCGCTGATCATCCCGGCGCAGATTTATGGTTTGCTCTTGCACGCCGCGCCCGCAGGAACGCTGGCGGCGCGCGTCGCATGGGTAGACGCTCACAAGGGGCTGACAGAAGGCATCGTGCTGGCGCCGGGGCTGATCGTCGCCCTGCTGGCCAATCCCTTCTTTGGCCTGCTCAGTGACCGCACGCCCGGCCGCCTGGGCCGCCGCCGCCCGTATATACTGATCGGCTCGTTCTTCAACATCGGTGGCCTCGCGTTGATGGCGCTTGGCCCGCTGCTGGCCACGAGCGACGGCAGCGGCCTCGCGCTCGCGCCGAGTCTGCTCATCCTCATGGGCGGGCTCATGCTTACCCAGCTCTGCAACAACGCTGCCGCCGCGCCCTTCCACGCGCTCCTGCCCGACATGATTCCCGAGGAGCAGCGCGGCATGGCCTCCGGCATCATGGGGCTCGCGCTCTTCCTGGGTCAGATCGGCGGCGCGGAGGTCCCCACCATCTTCGGCTTCAACATCAAGGCGCTGGCCGATGGGACGCAAGCGCTGAGCGTCTTCGACAACCGCATCGCGCTGGCGTACGGCTCGGTCGCGGTGGTCATGGTCGTCTTCGCGATTCTCACCGCGCTGACCGTCCACGAGCAGCCCTGGACGCCGGAAAGCGCCACGTCGGGCCACGGCTCGGCGGCCTCCGGGCGCGCCCTGCTACTGACCATGGTGGCCGTCGTCGTCATCGCGGCTGGAACCATCGGACTCACTCAGGCGCGCATTGGGCTGAGCCTGGACGACACCACCCTGAGCATCGCGCAGCTACTGGCGCTCGTCGCGGCGGGCATCGGCGCCGCTATCGCCTTCGATTTCCGCCCACGCCGTGATCCCGATTTCAGTTGGGTCGTAATTACACGCATGCTGGTGATGATGGGTGTCTACCTCGTCTACACATTCCTGCAATACTACATGGTGGACGTCGTCAAATCCAAAAACCCCAGCCAGGACACGTCCAACTTCCTGGTCATCCTGACCATCACGGCGCTCATCGCCACGCTGGCCGCTGGGCCGGTATCCGACCGCTTCGGGCGCAAGCGCATGGTCTACATCTCCGGCGCGTTCATGACGTTGGTGGGCGCCGCCTTCATCCTTGCGCCTTATTTCGTGCCGGGCCAAATTGTGCTGATAACGTTGATCTCAGCCGCAATCTTTGGCCTGGGTTACGGCGCCTATGTCAGCGTCGACTGGGCGCTGGTGGCGGATGTCCTGCCATCGGAAACAACCTACGCTCGCGACATGGGCGTCTGGAACATCGGCCTGACGATCCCTCAGGTCCTCGCGGCCGTATTTGGGGGGGCGCTGCTTACCCTCGGTGTCAGCATCGGCCAGAAACAGCTAGGCTACACCTTCCTGTTCATCTCGTTCGTCGTGTTCTGCATTCTCGGCACGGTGACCGTACGCTACATCAAAGGCGTGAAGCGCTAGCGACGCGAGCGGCGACGCCAGCGGGATTGGAGGCATATGGCGCAGGACCCAACACACCGGTTGGTCATTCGCAGCGGGTTGCGCTACGGAGCCATCATCGCCGGACTTCATCTCGTTGAGTCTGTCTTCGCCTGGCTGTCGCTTTCGGGGAACAGCGCCACCATCTCGATGCTGCGCAGCCCCGGAAATTACCGGCTCGCCATACTGGCGCTGGGAATCGCGGTGGCGCTGATCAACTTCGCGGCCTTCGCTGTCCCATTCATCCTGGGCCTGGCGATCTACAAGCGCGTGCGCCAGATCGGCGCGGACGCCCTCTCCGGCCTGATCGCCGGAAGCGTGGGCGGTATTGTAGGCGCGCTCACGTCCCTCGCGCTCACTATCCCGCCCCAGCTAGCGGCCGCCTCGTCGCCCACGGGCAACCCGGCTTTCTACTCCACACTTATTTGGTTGAGCGTTGGCAGTATCGCCTTCTCGCTCGCATGGAGTTGCGCCAGCGGGGCAGGACTGGGAGCGATAGGCGCGCTCGTCCGCCAGAGTGTCTTTGGCTAGGTAGTCCTGACGCGCTGGAACTATAGCGTGACGCGGCCATCTCCGGCGGGCATGGTGAAGCGCATGAAGCCGCCGTTAGCCAGGCGGGTAAGGACGACGGCGATGGTGTAATAGACCACCAGCAATCCGAGACTGCCCAGGGCGCTCAGAGCGAACGCGCCAGGCGTCAGACCCGCCGCGCCGCTCAGGCCGAAGCGCGCCCAGTCTGGTTTGGTGATCACACCACCTAGCGGCGCGGTCTCGCCCGCCACCAGCGCGCTCATAGCGCTGATCAGCGCGGCGAAGAGCGCCATTGTCGGGCCGAGCCGCCAGAAGCGCCTGCTCATCTTCTCCCGTCGGGTCGAGACGACGCGCATCGCCGCCCAGACCGGCGGTAGCGCGAAGAGCGCCAGCCGCACGATCAGAACCACCGGAAAGAGAAGCGCGGGCCAGACGCTGATCGGCGCGAGCGCCAACAGTTGCCCGGCCAGATAAATCAGCAGCCCCTCGACCACCGCGCGCCGCATCGTCGTCTTGCGAAACATGGATCGCCTTTCACCTCCGGCGGGCGCTGGGCCGCGTCGCCAGAGACATGCATTGCGGAATCGAACCGAACAGGGAGCGCCCGTCCTCATTCAGCAGAGAAATGACCAGTCCCACTCCCAAGGGCGGGAGGCGCTAGCGCAGCCAGTCTTCGTCGTCACCCGCCTTGAGCGGTTGCGATTCCCACGGCTCGAACGGCTCCGGGCCTGTACCGCCTCCGTTCCCGGTGAACGCCGGGCCGCTGGATGGCGTTGGTCCCAGGTTGATGCCGCGGGAAACAGGGGCCGGGGCGCGGGGCGCGGCGGCCGCCGCGCCGCCTGAGCCATCACCAGCGCCCGCGCCACCCTGCCACGACGCTGGCGGCCGGATGATCGCGGGCGCCTCGTCGAGGCGCGCCGGCAGCGCGCCCGGAGCCATCGGCATCGTGGGGGCGTTCGGCAACGCGCGCTGCGCCGCCGGCACAGGCGGCCGGGGCGGCGTCATCATCGCCAGGAACTGCGCCGCGTAGGCATGCGGATTGATCGCGAATTGGGAGAAAGCCTGGCCGCGGTTGGTGATCGCCTGCCATGCGCCACGCTCGACCAAAGCGGGCGGCGCCAGGAGCGCGCCCAGCGCGATCGAGCGGATCGGCAGCTCGGCGTACTCAATCAGGTGCTGGATCGAGAAGCCACCCGATATCTGCACGCTGATGTGCGTCAATTGCCGCAGCAGCGAGCGCACATACGCTGGCCCTCCAATCGCCTCCACCGGGAACAGTTTGACCATCTCGGCGCCTGCGCGCTGGGCTGCGATGATCTCCGTCGGCGTGAGCGCGCCCAGCACGCAGGCGGTGTTCTTCTCCACGCAGACCTGAGCGACATCGGGCGCGCAGATCGGTGAGGCGATGAAGCGCGCGCCGCTGGAGATGGCGTCCGCCGCCTGCGGTCCCTCCAGCACCGCGCCCGCGCCGACGATGATATCGGTGCGGGTCGCGTAGTGGGTCAGGATCTCGGATGCGCCGGGAATCGTCCAGGCGATCTCGAAGGCGCCGATGCCACCGGCCGCCAGCGCGTCTACCACGCTGAGCGCCTGCGTCGCCGTGTCCACGCGCACTTCGGCAACCAGCTTGCGCCGCGCGATCAGCGACATCATCTCGCGTGGGATCATTCCGCTCCGCCTCTTCTCGCGCCTCGCGCCTGCCGCGCCGCGCGCGTTGAACCGAACCAGCGCGCCGTCCAACGGCCGGGGCGCCAGCGCCGCCCCTATCGTACCACTGGCGGCCAGTCCGCGGCGGCGCGCTGTGCGATACTACCCATTGATGAGCATGAGAAAGCGCGCCGGCGATCAGAGGCGATATGTCCGGCCGGCCTCGCTGAGGAGGAGACATGTCCGCGCCAGAGCATATCGCTACGGATGTGGGAGCCGGAAAGTCCGGCCGGATCTGGTATGACGAAGTCCGCCGCTACACCCACGAGCTGGTCACCATCCGCGGTGTCAGCCCCAGCCGCGACGAGAACGCGACTGGCGCGGCCATTCACCGCCTGCTGAGCGCGGCTCTGGATGGGAACGCGAGCGCTGAGGCGGGCTTCGACGCCATCCCCGGCGACCCGTGGGAGCGCGCCAACGTCTGGGGCGTCGTTCCCGGCGCGTCCAGCAAGACCGTCGTCCTCATGGGGCATTTCGACACCGTCGGCACCGAAGACTATGGCGCGCTCGAAGCCTGGTCACTCGACCCCGACGGCATTGTGGCCCGTCTGGACACCCTCTCCGCCACAACGCCTGGCCTCGCCGCCGACCTCGCCACGCATCCCGGCGACTGGATGTTCGGCCGCGGCGTCGCGGACATGAAAAGCGGCGTCGCGATCTGCATCGCCCTCATGCGCCACTACGCCGCCCTCGCCCGCGAAGGGCGCCTGCCGCTCACTATAGTGATGATCGCCACACCGGATGAGGAAAACGAATCGGCGGGCGCGCGACAGGCGGCGCGCTTCCTGGCCGGGATGCGCCAGTCACGCGGACTGACCTACGCAGGCGCCATCAATACCGACTTCGTTACCGCGCGCTTTCCCGACGACGACAAGCGCCCGGTCTATACCGGCTCCATCGGTAAGCTGCTGCCTTGCTTCTTCCTCGCGGGCCGCGCCTCACATGCCGGCGAACCGTTCGCTGGCGTGGATGCAAACCTGTTGCTGGCGGCGCTGGTCAGCGAGTTCGATATGAACCCTTCCTACTGCGAGCGGGTGCGCGGCCAAACGACGCCACCGCCCGTCACCCTGCGCGCCACCGATACCAAATCGCTCTACAACACGCAAATACCCACCGGCGCGACGCTCTACCTGAACCTGCTGACAATGGAGCGCACTCCGGGCGAGGCGCTGGCGATGCTGCGCGCGGGGGCGGAGGACGCGCTGGCGCGCGCGCTGGCGCGCGTGAGCGACGCGGCTGGCGTCTGGGAGGCGCTGCACGGCTCCCCGCCTCCCGGCTGGTCCGGACCGCTCACCGGCTCCGTCCTGTCTTGGGCCGAGCTACGCGCCGAGGTCGCGGCGCGGCTGGGCGAGGAGACGCTTGCGACGGCGCTCTCGGAGGAATGGTCACGCTGGCCCGCCGAGGTGGACAAGCGCACGCTGGCGTCGGCGCTCGTCCAGCGCCTCTGGACACTCAGCGGGCGCGAGGGGCCAGCCGCCGTCCTCTACTTCGCCCCGCCGTGGTATCCCGCCACACCGGCCGTGGCCTCACCCCTGCTCGACGCTTTGCGCGCGGTCCTGGCCGCGCGCCCGCATGACAGTCTGGTAGAGGAAGAGTACTTCCCGCTGCTCTCCGACATGAGTTATCTGCGGCTCGACCCAGCCGTGGACCCGACCGCCATCCGCGAGCAGACACCCACCTGGCGCGATCAGCCCGCGGACGGCGCGCTGCCCTCTGGCGCCTACGGCCTGCCGCTGGAGGCGATGCGCGCCCTCGATATGCCCGTCATTGATATCGGCCCCTATGGCCGCGACGCGCACCAGCGCGGCGAGCGCGCCCTGGCGTCCTTCTCCTTCGAGATCGCGCCGCAAGTAATTGCCGAGGTCATCGCCCAACTGGCGGAGAGGCTTGGCGCCCAGGACTGAGCGCCTTGGCGCCTCGCGCGCGGTGCACGGATATGGCGCGGGGAGTTACGGCGCTGTGTTTCGATCCTCGCTCGCGCGTCGCGCCGCGCTGACCGTCAGCGCGATGGCCAGCGCGACGCCGAGCGCCAGAATGAGCGCCGCCAGCGTCAGGCGCCCGGCTCCTGGGGCGATACGCCACCGGCAGGCGCGTCGGGCGTTGCGGGAGCGGGAGCCTGAGGCGCGACCGGCTGCGGGAGGTAGTGGGACGGCGGTGGGGGATAGGCGGCCGCGGGCGGAGCCCAGGCGGTCGGCGGCGGATACATCGCGCCTGGATAGCCAGGCGCGGCAGCGGGTGGGTATACCCCAGGCGCCGGCGCCTGATAGCCCTGCTGCTGCGGAGGCAGCGCCATCCATGGAACGGGCGGATAGGCCGCGAAAGGGTACTGCCCCATTCCTACCGCGACCGGCGCCGGCTCGACCAGCGCGGCGGTCGCCGCGCCGCGTGAGCCCGCGAGCGCGTTGAAGCCGAGCGCGACCAGCGCCGCGATCACTTCCTGAATCAGCAGGAAGGTGATTTGATAGCCCATCAGATTGGGCCTGCCTGTGCCAAACAGCACCCCGCTGACCGTGCCATCGCGGTGTGTCAGGACGACGACCACCACCGAGGCGGCCAGCCAGACGAGCGTGCTAATCAACCAGACCCACATGCCCGCGCGCGCGCCGCCAGCATGCCGCCCCGCGCGCAGCGCCGACATGCGGCCCGCGCTGCGCGCCAGCCAGAGCGTCACAAGCCCGGCCGCGAGCATCGAGCCATAGGCCACGACCAGTACAGGAACAAGCGGCCCGAGCAGCAACGTGTAATCCACGACGAGGCCATTAGCCTGGATGACGCTGATCGCCTGCTGCATGGACTGGATCGCCGCCTGCCCACCCAGCGCCGACCCGAAGAGCAGCAGCGCCTGCGCGACCGAGAAGACCGCCGCGACCAGGCCGACACGTGTTCCATAGAACCGTGGGGCGTTAGGCTCTGTTCCGCTCATGACATTCGCTCCTGCGCTCATCGCGGGGGGCGATGTCGCGTGTACGCGCGCGTCCGCCTACCCTACCACGTATCATACGACGCTGTACGACACGCGGCGAATAGGCGGCGCGCTAGTTCTCGCCGTCGGGCTCGCCGTCCAGGGGCGCGCTATCATCCAGCAGACTGCCGATCGAGTCCAGCGAGCCGAAATCATAGGTCTGGTCAGCGCCGTTCGACCCATTCGACCCATAGCCGCGGACCCTTCCAACCAGCCGGTCGTAGAGGATCTGCAGCTGGTCTTCGTTGGTGAAGTAGACTGTCAGCGAGCCTTTGCCCTTGGTTGTGCGCTGCAGGCGGGCCTTCATCTCAATCGCGCGGATAAACTCCTGCTCCAGTTGCTGCGTGTCATAGCTTTGCGGCCGGGCCGCGCCGCCACGCCGGTCAGCGCCCGGCAGGTTGAGCGCGCCCGCGTTATAGCGCCGCGCCAGATCTTCCGCCTGGCGCACACTCATCCCCTGCGCCACGATGAGCTTCATCGCGTCAACCTGCTGCTGCGCATCATTGATCATCAGCACCGCGCGCGCATGGCCCTCCGTGAAAGTCTTCAGCTTGATCAGCGCCTCGCGCACGTCCTCGGGAAGCTGCAGCAGCCGCAGCTTGTTGGTAACGGTCGCGCGATCCTTGCCCACACGATCGGCGATCTGTTCGTGCGTGAGGTGATAGTCCTCGACGAGAGAGGCGTACGCGCCCGCCTCTTCCAGCGGGTTCAGGTCGGAGCGCTGCAGGTTCTCGACCAGCGCGATCTCCAGCATGAGCTGCGGCGTCGCGCCGCGGATCACCACGGGGACGGTCTCTATGCCAGCGATCTGCGCGGCCCGCCAGCGGCGCTCACCGGCGATCAACTGGTAGCGCGGCTCGCTGGCGCCGCTCTCCAGTTCCGCGACGATCAGTGGCTGAAGCAGACCATAGGTCTGGATGGAGGCGGCCAGCTCAAGCAGTTTCCCGTCATCTTCCACAGCGGCGCGCGGTTGCTGCGGGTTGGGCAGAATGGCGTCCACCGGGACCTCGAAAAGCGAGGAGGCCGAGAGGCTGGTTTCCAGCGCGCTATCGTCGCCGACATGACTGACACGCGTGCTCTGCGAGGAGCCGGGAATCAGAGCGTCAAGGCCACGCCCCAGGCCGAACCGCTGCTTAGGCATAGTTGCCCTCCATCGAGGCGGCGCGCGCGATCACTTCCTCCGCCAGATTCTTGTACGCCAGTGCGCCGGGCGAGCGCGCGTCATGCTCCAGGATCGTCAGGCCGAAGCTGGGCGCCTCAGAGAGCCGGATATTGCGCGGGATCAGCGTCTGGAACTTTTCTTTGGGGAAGTGCTGTGTGATCTCATCCACCACTTCCGCCGCCAGCCGGGTACGCGGGTCGTACATCGTAAGGACGACGCCGAAGAGGCCGACGCGCGGGTTCAACCGGTCGCGCACCAGCCGGATGGTGTTCAGCAGTTGTTGCATGCCTTCGAGGGCGAAGTACTCGCACTGCAGCGGCAGGATGACGCCGTCCGCGGCGGTCAGCGCGTTCACGGTCAGCAGACCAAGCGACGGCGGGCAGTCGATCAGCACGAAATCATATTGGTTCTTGAGCGATTCGATGATGCGTTTGAGGCGGTACTCGCGCTGGTCGAGGTAGACCAGCTCGATATCGGCGGCGTAGAGGTCCACCTTGGCGGGCAGCAGCGCGAGGTTGGGCCGCAGGTCGGCTTTGACGACATCCGCCACCTGTGTGCCGTCATGGACCAAAAGCTCATAGATCGAGAGGCCGACGCGGTGGGGATCCACGCCCAGGCCGGTGGTCGTGTTGGACTGTGGGTCGAGGTCGATCACCAGGGTCCTGCGCCCGGCGCCCGCCAGGCACGCGGCCAGATTGATGGTGGTAGTCGTCTTGCCGACACCGCCCTTCTGATTGGCGATGGCGAACACGTGTGTATCTGGCATGTACGACCGCCCCCTTTTCCACCGCGTGGCTGATGTCCGCGAATGTCTCGAAAAGTCTGGAAATGTCCGCAGGTTGTGTGCGCGCTCTCGGCCCGTAACACCGCGCTATTGTACCGTACCCGCGCGCGACGCTACAAGGGACCAACGCCGTTCGGGCCATCAGGCGTGACCCATTTGGGAGGGGGTCGCCAGCAAGCGCCCGGCGCGAAATGACCCGTGCGCCGGACATCCAAACCCTGATGTCCGGCGCACGGGTCGCTTAGCGCAAGCGCTCGGAGAATTGCGAACTAGGCGCCAAACGCCACCTGATTGTTGATCGCGTCGAAGGCGTCCTTGGCATATTGCTGGGTCGCCTTCACGTTCCCATACCACGTACCTCCACCGACACTCGACTGGCTCGCAGCGTAGGACAGCATCTGCGAGACAGTGAGGCCTGACGCGCCGCCGAACGCGCTGCTTACGTTCTCGTAGGAGCCGCTGCACGTCGCCGTACCCGTTGAGCTGTCGATCATGTGGCAAATCTTGGCGAGATCAATCGTTACGCCGCCGATGGGAGCGGGCGCATTGATCTTGTTGCCGCTCAGCGCCGAGTCGCTGAAATACACGTCCAGCGCCGTCGCCAGCATCTGCGCCTTGAGCATCGCATTCATCGAGGAGCCCGAGGCGTTGGCCGCCTTGATGACACCGTACACGTACGACGCAACTTGGCTGCAGGTGGCTGTGGCGCTCAGATCCTGGAACGGCGCGTATTGCCGCAGCCAGGTCCCTGAGTTGCACACGCCCGATGTCGAAGCGCCACCGCTGAGGATCCCCTGGCCGTTCTTGTTCTGCCAGAAGCCCATCGTCAGCGCGCCAGTCTTGGCCGGGCCGCACACCTTTATGGTCTTGCTGTCCGATTGACCGGTCTCTACGATCTTGGCCGTGTTGGTGTATGTCACACAGTTGTACACTGGGACACTAACTGTGTGCGAGTAGGTGTAGGTCGCGGACGCGTAGGGCGTCGTATCCGACGCTGTCAGCGTCCCCAACGTGGTTGTAGAGCCATTGAACGTGTCCGTGATGGTCACGGTCTGATTCACCCGGTTCGTCGGGTCGCTGAAAGCGTAGGGCGCGGTTCCTGACGCGGAGTCATCTGGTGTGGCGAAACTGGCTTTATCCCATGTCGCGGTAGCGGTATTGACACCGCTCGTCGGGCTGGGGGCCGATGTGTATGCGCAGGTGTACGGCAATTGCACACTCGAGCTTGCCGGTATTGACACACCAGAGCCACCGGTAACCGTGCAGACGCCGCCGTTGTCAATCGCATCCGTGACATTCGCAGTGATGGCCTCCCAGTCGTTCGGGTTCGAGACTGTAATGACGCCGTTCACCTGCCAAGCGCCATCGGTATAACCGGTCTCCTTGGCGATCACTGTATAGTTGAACGTCGCCGTACCGCCGATCTGCTCAACGAGCGTCTTGTCAACCGCCTTCGAGATGGACCAGTTGTACGTCCGCGTGAAGGACGTCGCCGCCGTTTTGCTCACCGTGAGGTCAGCGCCAACGCAGACCGTCACCGTCTTGGTGTCGGATCCGGTGGTACTGGTGGTGTTGGTCGAGAAGGAGGCGGTATTGTCGTGGTTTGTGCAGATCCCCGCCGGATCACCGCTGAACGTGTATGAGTAGGTGATGTTCGTCGGGCTGGGATCAGTATACGAGACGCTCCCCAGGGAGCCGCCCAGTGTGTCGGTGACTGCCACGCTGCCGTCCACGATCGTCGACGGTTGAGTGGATACGAACTGGAAGGTGGCGAAGCCGCTGGCCGAGGAGTCTGGCGTGTTGTAGGAGGCGGGCCACGTCGCGGTCGCGGTGTTGGTGGCTGTTTGATCATACGCCGGGTGCGACGAGTAGTCGCACGTGTATGGCAGTATCAGCGTTCCATCCGCTGGGACTGTCTCATTAGTTCCGCTATTGATGTCGGTGATGCGGCAGATTCCGCCATCGTTTACCGAATCAGTGACGTTGACACTCGCTACGTCGAACGAGTTCGGGTTCGCCACCTCAATGTTTCCGGTAACAGTCCAGGCGCTGTCGGTTCCCGAGTCATGGGTAACACTTACTGTGTAGTTGAACGTCGCTGAGCCGCCCTGGGCAACCGCTATCCGCGACGGATCAGCTTTTTTGGAAATGCCCCACCCATACTGGCGTGTGTAGCTCGGGTTCGCTGTCTTCACCACCTTGAGATCCGCGGCCGTCTGCGATGTCGGGAGGACGAAGCAGGTCGACACGCTACCGCCGTAGAGGGCGCTGCACTCGTCGGCGTCGTTGATATGCAGCACGATGACCTGATCCGCCGGCACGCTGCCACCGCTCCAGGTCGCGGTACCCATAATGGTCTGCGTGGAACTGTCGAAGGGCACGTTACTGGGATCACCATCCGGGCGGCTGAAGGCAAAGACACCGGATCCAATCGCCGCCGTCCAGGCTGGGTACGATACAACGGCGCTCGACGGATCGCTGGATGCGTACACGCAGTACTCGATCAGGCCCGGTATACCGCCACTCGAACTCTCGTCGTTCGGCGTAAACATATAGGTTGCCGTATTGCTAGTTGTCGTGTAGGAAGCTTGCAACCCGTCGTTCGAGAAAAGGATGGTTCCCAGCGCGTTGGGAGCCTTGCAGCCTCCAACCTGGCCTGCCGCGTGGACTCTCGGTGGCCTCACGAACAGCAAGCCGACGATGGCAAGGGCAGTGAGGAGAGCTAGCGCAGATGCGATTGCCACCCCTACCTTCAGCCGCCTCCTGCCCGGGATACGCGCCGCCCCTGCGAGGGCTGGATTGCTGAGCGCCGGCTGCGTGCGACCACGTAGCCCGGCGAGTCGTGATATGACGGCTCGCGCCCAACTAGTCATGGATATCCTCCTCATTGAGTCGCGCTAAGATCTCAAACATGAGATCTCGACTCTTGGAATTCCGACATCGACGCGCCTTCTCTCAGCGCTCGCCCCAATTCACCACTCGCGCATGCCGTTGGGCAGACCCACATACGAGCGCGCACATGGTGATTCCGGCCAGCGCCGCAACAATGCGGCGTGTCTGAAGAAAACGCGAATATCTGGAGGATGCGTCCGGCGTAATAGCCGCTGAAGAGGCTTGCGCTACCAGCGCACCCGCGATCATGTCGCGGCGAGGCCACCCCCACATCTTCCTCCGCACTTCCACATCCGCCGCACAGGCCACCCCTCATGCGGCCGCTTAGGCTAAAGGCGGGTCGCGCCCACGCAATTGGAACAACCGTCGCGCATTTCCACACCCGCCGTTGGGCTAGGCGCATTCGACCATATCGCGAGGCAGGCGCTCCACGCCAATCTTCGCTTCGCTCCTCTCACCCCAACCACCACAATCGCCGCAACCAAGCATGAGCCAAGCGCCGCCATTCCATTGGCAAAACATATTCGCACGGTGACGTGGCATGCGTCACCTGGCCAAGGCTATCCTCACTATGCCCACGCATTATAACGCCAACGCCAGCCGCGCGTTAGGCTTAGAGTATCCTGAAACTCGGGAAATAGCCACGTGTCACACGATCTACGCGCTTTTGCTGATGAGCGTATCGCGATGCGACAGAGAGTACGTGTCGCGATACGATGCAAAATAGATTGACAGGCGCCACATGAGCGCCATAACCACGCAATCGCGCGGGCGCTGGACGCCTACGCGTGGCGTCACATCGAAGCGGCACGCCCTGGCCGGGATGCGCGCTTGCTCACCGCTGTGACAATCAATGCGATGACGAGCAGCGGCGTGAAGAAAATGACCGCGAAGACATCTGCCGCTAGGGCCAAATAGTTGGCGTCATACGGCGAACCCATGACCCGCAGACCGAGCAGCGCGCCGAGCATGTAGCCAGCGAAGAAGAGCGCCGGAACCACCAGCGCCGACCACCACGAGCGCAGCAGCCAGGCGCTCACGCCAGTGACGAGGGTGACCAGCGCAAGAACGCCCATCGAGATGTAGGAGGAGCCAGGACTGTTCGTCAGGCGTAGCGCCTGCGAGATCATATCTGGCGCAAGCGGCGCCGCGCCTCCGGCGAGAAAGGCAAGTATCGCGCCCACGAACGCGCGTATCCAGCTTCGTTTCATCATCGTGCCGCGCCTCCGTCTCGCCCCGCGCGTACGCTGTCAGTTCCTCAGACTATCCCTCGATCTTTGTGGCGTCATTCCTGAATGCAAGCATATTCCCAGATCATCGGTACGGTCAACGTCCCATGTCGCCCTCTGCGCTCAATCACATCACAACTTTCCGGCGCGGGCGACTCATGAGGCCCGCTCCATTCACCGCTTGACCTTCCCTTCCTGCGGCGCCTATCATGCGGCGATGGTTCTTGGAGCCGCGCGGCGCGCGACAAGCGAGCGCGAATACAAGGCGCGGGCATTGGAAATACGAAGCGTTCGTAATTGAACTGGGCGGCGCCAGTGTTGGCCCCCCTTCCCGCTTCCGCCTGGGCGGTGGCCCGCCCGACGAGCGTCTCGCGCCAATCATCGAGAATGCGGCGCGCAATTTGTTCAGCCGAATCTGGCCACAGAGATGGGAGCCGCTCGGGTCGATCATCGGCGACCACCTCTGGCGCGCGGACAACGTCCGGCGCAAGTGGAAGGAGCGCGCCTGGTCCGGCGATTCCACTCACATGCTGTCTGGTGTCAGGCTCAACCGCCGCCGCTGGGGCATTCCTTGATTGTGGCCCAGCCTACTGCCGCGCTGCTGGTCTTAGCGCTCGGTGGCCCGCGGCGCGAGCGCGCGGGCGACTACATGGCCTAGGCGCTAGCCGGCCGTGAGAGGCGCCTGGCGAGAAATTTCGCGATCGCCGTAGCGAGCAACGCGATAAGAATCAGCGGTATGAGGTAGAGGAATGCGAAGGCATACACCGCCAGCATTAGATAGCCAGGCTCAGACAGCGATCCCATGATGCGAAGGTCGAGCAGGGCGCCGAGTATATACCCGGCGAAGAAGAGCGCGGGAACTACGAGCGCTGACCACCAGGAGCGCAGCAACCACGCGCCCGCGCCGACGATGAGCGCCGCCAGTATGAACACCCCTAGTATGACATAGGGCTGTGGGCTGTTTGTGAGACCGAGCGCCTGCGTCAGCCAGTCCGGGAGGACCGATATCGCGACACCGGCGAGAAACGCCAGGAGTGGGCCAATGATGCGCGCTTGTTGCCGTGCGCTTCGCATGGTGCGCTCCAGTCACAAACTGACTCGACGCCTCACCAGAATGGCGCTGATCCGCGTCGCCAGTTGAGAATCAGGGTACCTTCACGGCCCTGCGCCTACCAGCGCAGAAATACCTACCGAGCGCACGCCCTCCCATCAGCCTCCAAGCAACCTCCAGCGGCCAGCAGGAGCTCCATTTGCCCGCGCATGACCGCTTGACCTTCCCTTCCCGCGGCGCCTATCATGCGGTGATGGGCCCTGGGACCGCGCGGCGCGCGACAAGCGAGCGCGCGCGAGTTCGTACCTGCCCACGCGCTCCATGCTGGGAGCCGCCGCGGCCGCCCCGCGCGGGTGGACGCTAGAGCGCACAGGATTGAACAATCTATGAAGATTCATGAGTACCAGGCGAAGGACATCCTTCGCCGGTTTGGTGTGCCCGTGCAGCCGGGCAAGGTCGCTACGACCGCTGACGAGGCCGGAGCTATCGCCACCGAATATGGCGTTCCCGTCATGATTAAGGCGCAGGTCTATGTCGGCGGCCGCGGCAAGGCGGGCGGCGTCAAGTACGCGGCCACACCGGCCGACGCGCGCGAGATCGCGGGCCGCATCCTGGGCATGGATATCAAGGGGCTGACCGTCCAGAAGGTCCTTGTCACTCCCGCGCTGGACATCGCTGAAGAATATTACCTCGGCGTCATTCTCGACCGCTCCTCGCAGACCCTCGTCACACTGGTCAGCGCGGCCGGAGGAATCGACATCGAGGAGGTCGCGGAAAAGACCCCAGAGAAGATCATCCGCTACCCGATCGACCTGCGCTGGGGATTGCTGGCGATGGATGCGCGGCAGTTGCTCGCTCAGGCCGGCGTGCCATCGGTGGTCGTCGCCAAAGGCGGAACGATCCTCTCCCAGCTCGTCCGCGCCTGCATCGACAGCGACGCCACCCTGGCCGAGATCAACCCGCTGGCGCTGACCAAGGACGCCAAAGTCCTAGCCGCTGACGCCAAGATCATCATCGATGACAACGCCCTGCCGCGCCAGAAGGAATACGCCAGCTGGGCCGAGCCCGAAGAAGCCAACCCACTGGAGTACCGCGCCAAGGAAGAAGGGCTGACCTATGTCAAGCTCGATGGCGACGTCGGTGTCGTCGGCAACGGCGCGGGCCTAGTCATGACCACGCTGGACATGGTGGCCCGCGCGGGTGGCAAGCCCGCCAATTTCCTCGACATCGGCGGCGGCGCCAAGGCCGAGGTGATGAAGAAGGCGCTGCTCTTCGTCGCCAGCGACCCGCAGGTGAAAGGCATCGTCGTCAACATCTTTGGCGGCATCACCCGCGGTGACGAGGTCGCGCGCGGCATCATCATGGCCCAGGAGGACCTGCCCAAGGGTATGCCCATCGTCGCCCGCCTCTCCGGCACAGGCGAGGCCGAGGGCCGCGCGCTGCTGGCCAACGCCGGCTTGACCTGGGGTTCTGACATGCGCGACGCCTGCCAGAAGATTGTCGCTGAGATCGCGGCGAAGGGGAACTAAGACGTGAGTATCCTGTTTGATAAAACCTCGCGCGTCCTCGTGCAGGGCATCACTGGAGCGGAGGGCGGCTTCCACACCACGCGCATGATCGAGAGCGGTGTCAGTGTGGTCGCCGGCGTCACGCCCGGCAAGGGCGGGCAGACCGCCAACGGCGTCCCGGTCTTCGACACGGTCGCCGAGGCGGTCAAGGCGACCGGCGCCGATGTCTCCTGCATCTTCGTTCCACCCGCGGGCGCCGCCGAGGCGATCATGGAGTCCGCCGAGGCGGGCGTGGCGCTCGTCGTCGCCATCACGGAGTTGATCCCCGTGCTGGATATGGCCCGCGCCATGACATACCTCAAAGAGCACCCTACCCGCGTCATTGGCCCGAACTGCCCAGGGCTGGCCACGCCCGGCGCGGGCAAAGTCGGCATCATGCCGTACCACATCTTCAAAGAAGGGCGCGTCGGCTTCGTCTCACGCTCCGGCACGCTCACCTATGAGGTCGTCTCCTTGCTGACGAAAGCGGGCATCGGCCAGTCCAGCTGCATTGGCATCGGCGGCGACCCGATCATCGGCACGACCTTCATCGACATCCTGCGACTCTTCGAGGCTGACGCCGAGACAGACGCCGTGGTGATGTGCGGCGAGATCGGCGGCAGCGATGAGGAGGACGCCGCCGCCTACGCCGCGACGATGAAGAAGCCGGTCGTTGGGTTCATCTCTGGCCGCACCGCGCCTCCAGGCAAGCGCATGGGGCATGCCGGAGCCATCGTCTCCGGGACATCTGGCTCCGCGCAGAGCAAGGTGGACGCCTTGAAGAAGGCCAGCGTCCCCGTCGCTGATACGATCTTTGAGATCCCCGATCTCGTCAAGCAGGCCCTCGCGGCCCGCTAACCGTTCGCCCGCCGGGGAACGGTTCCCGTTCCCCGGCGGACGGCTGAGGCCCAGATACCCATGGCCATCATCATCAAGACACGCGAACAGATCGAGCGGCTGCGCGAGGCTGGACGCATCGTGGCCGAGACCTACGAGGTCCTGCGTCCGATGATCCGGCCCGGCGTCTCCACCGCTGAGCTCGACCACGCCGCCGAGCGGTTCATCCGCTCCAGGGGCGCGCTACCGATGTATAAGGGCTACGGCGCGGTGCGTGACCGCGCTGGCCGTATGGTGCGCCCGCCCTTCCCCGCGACCATCTGCGTCGCCATCAACGACGTCGTTTGTCACGGCATTCCCAGCTCGCGCCAGATCTTGCAGGAAGGCGACCTCGTCGGCATCGACATCGGCGACCGCTACCACGGCTGGATTGGTGACTCCTGCGTGACCTTCGCCGTCGGCCAGCTCGACGCCCAGTCGCAGAAACTGCTGGACGTGACGCGCCACAGCCTGGATATCGGCATCGAGGAGGCGGGCAAGCCCGGCGCGCACATCGGCGATATTGGCGCCGCTATCCAGGCGTATGCTGAGGGCGAGGGCTTCTCTGTCGTGCGCGACATCGGCGGCCATGGCGTTGGCCGCGAACTGTGGGAAGACCCGTTTGTGCCGCACTACGGCCAGAAGGGGACTGGCCCGCGCATCGAGCAAGGCATGGTCTTCACCATCGAGCCTATGATCAACATGGGAGCCAAGGAGACCAAAACCAGTCGCGAGGATGGCTGGACCATCTCGACCGCCGACGGCTCGCGCTCCGCCCAGTTCGAACACTCGCTGGCCATCACCGACCATGGTGTCGAGATTCTGACGGCGCTCTAAATAACATCTTCATAACATCTTCGCGAGCGCTCCGGCGCGAGCCTCTACCTGCGCGCGCCGCTAGCCCGCCACATATCAGGGAGCATCTCGTGACGCAGTGGTGTGAGCTCGATCAAGCTGTGGCAGACATCAAGTCGGGCCAGCGCATCTTTGTCCAGGGAGCGGCAGCGACGCCAACCGCCCTGCTGGAGGCGCTCGTCGCGCGCGGTGAGGAGTTGCGTAATGTCGAGATCACGCATCTCCACACCTATGGCGCTACGCCCTATACCGATTTACGCTGGGCCGGACATTTCAGCCTGCGGGCGCTCTTTGTTGGAGAGAACACCCGCGAGGCGGTCAATGCCGGGCGCGCCAGCTATACACCCGTCTTTCTCTCGGATGTGCCCGCGCTGCTCGCCCCCGATGGCGCGCTTCCCATAGACGTCGCCTTTGTGCAGGTCACTCCGCCCGACGCGCACGGCTGCTGCTCTCTTGGCCCCTCGGTGGATGTCACGCGGGCGGCGGTACAGCACGCGCGCCGGGTGATTGCGCTTGTCAATCCGCACATGCCACGCACACACGGCGAGAGCTTCATTCCCTTCTCGCAGATTGACTGCGCGGTTCACTGGGACGCGCCGCTCTACGAGGTCGCACGCAAGGAGCCGACAGAGACGCAGCTGCGCATCGGGCGGCACATCGCCGACCTCATCGAGGATGGCTCGACGCTGCAGCTGGGCATCGGCGCGATCCCCGATGCGGTACTCCAGGCGCTCGGCGACCGCCGCGACCTCGGCGTCCATAGCGAGATGTTCTCGGATGGCGTGCTCGATCTCGTTGAGCGCGGCGTCATTACCGGCGCGCGCAAGGAGCGCAACCCGGGCCGCGTTGTGGCCAGTTTTGTCGTCGGCTCGCGCCGCCTGCTCGACTTCATCGACGACAACCCAATAGTCGAGATGCGGCCGAGCGATTACACCAACAACACGATCATCATCCGCCAGTTCGAGCGCATGGTCGCCATCAACAGCGCCATCCAGGTGGATCTCACGGGCCAGGTGTGCGCGGAGTCTATCGGCACACGGCTCTACAGCGGCGTGGGCGGCCAAATGGACTTCATGCGTGGGGCGGCGCTGGCCCGGCGCGGACTGCCCATCATCGCGCTCCCTTCCGTCGTAAATGTCGCCAACCACCATGAAACCGAGCAAGCGGGGCCGTTCGGCATCGCGCCCGTCGACGGGGTCATGAGCCGGATTACGCCGATTCTGACGCCGGGCGCGGCTGTCACCACCTCACGCGCGCATGTCCACTATGTCGTCACGGAGTATGGCGTCGCGGCGCTCCACGGGCGGGATCTGGCCGAGCGCGCTCGCGCGCTGATTTCCATCGCCGCTCCGCAGTTCCGCGAGCCACTGGAGCGCGCGGCGCACGCGCTGCGCCTGTTGAACTGATCGCGACGCCAACCGGGCGCATGCCCCAGGAGGAAGCGAGATGAGCGACCACACCGGCGACTCCCAGCCCGACAAGCGTATCCCAGGCGCGCCTGCCGGAGACCTCTCTGCAACGGGCGCGCCGCACCCACTGCTCGAGCGCATGACAGGCGATATTCAACTCATGACCGGCGAGCGCGTGCATGTGCGGCCGATCCGCCCGGATGACACGGCTCGGCTGCAAGCGTTTCACGCGCACCTCTCCACCGACTCGATCGTCTTCCGCTTCTTCCGCTACATGCCCACCCTACCCGAAGCCGACGCCGACCATTTCACGCACCTGGACTACGAGCGCCGCATGGCGCTCGTCGCCACCGCAGACGCGACGCCGGAGAGCGACTTACTTGGCGTCGTGCGTTACGAGCATGACGGCGCTGACACGGCGGAGGTCGCGTTTGTCGTGGCCGACCACTGGCAGGGGCATGGCATCGCGACCGCGCTGCTCCACTGGCTCGCGCCATACGCGCGGATGCGCGGCGTCAAGCGGTTCCTGGCGGTCACGCTGGGCAGCAACGCGAAAATGCTCGAAGTGCTCGAGCGCGCTGGCTACCCACACAGTTCGCGCTTCGCCGATGGCGAGTACGTGGTCACGCTGGACATCACCGCGCCCGCGACTGAAGAGCCGGCGCTCGCCGACCCGACGCCCTGACGCCACACGCGGCCTTGACCTACTTGACATAGCGCTCCCACCCGGCTATACTCTGCCCATAAGTAAAGTAATGTGTTTACTTTACTTGACCAAGAGACAGTCAGGAAGCGGCGATGTCGAACGCGACACATTCACCCAGCGCCAGCGCGCGCCACGAGCGTACCCGGGCCAAGCGGGAGCAGACGCTCCAAGGCGCGCGCGCGGTCTTCCTGCGCGAGGGGTTCGCTGGCGCGAGCGTCGAGATGATCGCCCATGAGGCTGGCGTCTCCACGCGCACACTCTACAGCTACTTTTCCAGCAAAGAGGAGATGTTCGAGGCCGTCCTGCGGTCGCTGACCATCGCAAACCCCCGCGTCGATATGTTCGAGTTCGTACGCGCCGCTGAACCTCGCGACGCGAACGAACTCCGCGCGCTCCTGCTCACCCTGATGGCCAGGATTGTCCCCGCTATGATGGGCGCGGAGTATCTCACGCTGCTCCGCGCCATCATCGCCGACGCCCACCGCTTCCCGCAACTCGGCGAGATGCTGCGCGCCACAATCTTTGAAGATGGCCTCATGGCGCTCGCCGGTTTGCTCCAGCGCGCCCAGGCGCGCGGCCTGATCGTCCCCGGCGACCCGCAACTCATGGCGCGTATGTTGATCGGCCCGCTGCTGACCTACGCCATCCTCGACGGCGTCCTGCTCCCCGATGGGCAGTCGCGCCCGCCCGACCCGGCCACAGTCCACGAATACGTCAGCCTCACCCTGGCTGCGCTTATCCCATCCCACCCAATAACGCGCCCGCGCGCGGCCAGCGTGACGCGAGAAACACCATCAAGTCGGACAGGAAAGGTCGTACCCAGATGACCGATTCGACTCAGGCCGTTCCCGCGGACGGCGCATCCCAGCCACCGCGCGGCGAAGCCGCCATCGAACTCAACAACCTGGTCAAGCGTTTCGGCTCGTTTACCGCGCTGGACAACCTGACGCTGGCAGTGGAGCGCGGGGAAATATTTGGTCTGCTCGGCCCCAACGGCTCCGGCAAGACAACCACCATCAACATCATCAGCGGCCTCGCGCAACCGACGAGTGGATCGGCGCACGTGCTGGGCTACGACGTGACGCGCAACGCGCGCGCCGCCCGCATGGGCCTCGGCGTCGTGCCACAGGAGACCGCGCTCTACGAGGAGCTCTCCGCCTGGCGGAACATGGAGTTCCATGCGGAACTCTACAATGTGCCGCGCGCCCAGCGCGACCGGCGCATCACTGACCTGCTCCAGTTAGTCCAACTCTATGACCGCCGCGATAGCCGCGCCGGAACGTTTTCCGGGGGCATGAAACGGCGGCTGGCGCTCGCCCGGGCGATGCTTCACGACCCCCAGTTGCTCTACCTCGATGAGCCGACGCTGGGTGTGGATGTGCAGAGCCGCCGGGCGCTGTGGGACTACATCCTCGACCTGAAGGCGCAGGGCAAGACGCTGCTCATCACCACCAACTATCTGGAGGAGGCCAGCGTGCTTTGCGATCGCCTCGCCATTCTCGATCATGGCAAATTGATCGCCCTCGGCGCGCCCGATGACCTCCGCCGCCGCTTCGGCGACACTGTGCTGGAGATCGGCATGGACCCCGCGCCATCGCCCGCGCTGATCGAGCAACTGCGCGCGCTGCCCGGCGTCGCCAAACTGGACCAGGGCGACGGCCTCATCAAGCTGACGCTCAGCGGCGAGCGCGGCGTCACTGGAGCCGCGGTGAACCTCGTCACGGCCGAGGGCGCGCTCACTTCTGTCACTCAGCGCGAGCCAAACCTCGACGAAATCTTCCTCAGCCTGACCGGCAGCGCGTTGCGCGACTAGGAGGCGGCGACCATGAACCTGGGCTACGACCTGCGCGTCATCTGGGCCGTCGCGGTCAAGGACATCCGCGTCGCGCTCACTGATCGCGTCTTCACCATCGGCAGCGTCATCATCCCGCTCAACTTCCTGCTGCTCTTCATCCTGTTTGTCATTGGCGGCGGCCTCGCGCCCACCGCGGTGGTGCTCCAGGACAACGGCCCCTACGCGCGCCAGTTCGTCGCGGCGATGCGGCGCGCCCACAGTTTCACGATCACCGAGACCAGCGCCGCCGACGCGCGACAACAGATCTCCGAGGGGCGCATCGTCGCCATCGTCACCGTGCCCGCCACATTCGACGCCGACCTGCGCGCCGGGCGCCGTGTGGCGCTGCCAGTCACCGTGAACAACCTGGAGGTCGATTTCACCAACGACATCCGGCGCGCGGTCCCGCTGGCGATCACCTCATTCTATAGCGAGGCCTATCCCAATCAGGTCGTCGTCCAGGCGCGCGAGGTGGATACGCAGGCGCGCGACACCAATTACATCCAGTACCTCTCCGTCAGCATCCTTGTCGTCGGCGTGATGCTCGGCGGGTTGCTCCAGGCGGGCTCCAGCGCCGCCCGCGAATACGAGCGCCAGACGGTCAAGGAACTGATGCTCTCGCCCGCCAGCCGCTGGGCCATCGAGACGGGCAAAGTCCTGGGCGCGGCCGCGCTCAACCTCTTCAGCGCGGCGATCGTGATTGCGGTGGTGATCCTGGCGTTCCAGGTCATCCCGGTCAACTGGGGCGAACTTCTCGGCTTCACGCTGCTGATCGTGACCATCTTCGTCGCGCTGGGCGTCCTGCTGGGGACACTCGCGCGCCGCCGCCAGTCCATGATACCGCTCGCGATGGGTCTTACACTGCCCATCTTCTTCCTGAGCGGCGCGTTCGGCCCCGTCAATTGGGGATCACCCACTATCGCCGCCATCGCTCGCGCGCTGCCCGTGTACTACGCCATCGGCGCCTTCCAGCACGCCTTCCACGGCTTCGATACGACCGAGACAGGGCCGGGCGTGAACGCGCTGGTCCTGCTGGGGTTCGCCGCCCTGGCCGTCGCGCTCAGCGTACTCGTCGTCCGGCGGGAGCGTGTGGCGCACTGATCGCGCCATGCGCGACCACGCGACCACGCGGCGCCATCCACTGACAGGAGTGTTCCCCATGCGCGTATGGACGGCCATCTGGGCCATCATTCGCAAAGATATCGGCATCTGGCTGCGGCAGCCAGCGACCATCGCCGCCACGGTGCTCCCCGCGCTCGCGTTCATCATCGTCATCTATGTTTCGGCGGCTGCTGTCGGCCGCAATCCGGTGGACCTCGTCGCGCTGGACTCCGGGCCACAGGCGTCGCGGCTGGTGGACACCCTGCGGCATTCCGACGCCTTCGTCGTCAAGCGCGTCACCACCCCCGACCAGGCGCAGCGCGACCTACGCGGCCTCGCCGTCGCCGCCGTTATTACCATCCCGTCGAACTTCGACAGCGCCTATGCCGCGCGCCTGCCTGACCCGGTGACCATCGAGATCAACAACCTGAATCTGGACTTCACCAATGACCTGCGCCGCTCGCTGCCCGCCGCCATCACCGCCTTCTACGGCGCGCAGCCCGCCAGCCCGATCCACGTCACGGTCGCCGAGACGGATATACGCGCGCAGGACATCTCCCTGGCGCAGTTCGAGCTTGTGCCTGACCTGGCGCTGCTGCTCACCATCGCCGGGGTCGTCAACACCGGCCTGGCCACAGCGCGTGAGTGGGAGGACGCCACCATCAAGGAACTGCTGCTCGCGCCTATCTCACGCACGACGCTGATCGCCGGCAAGCTTCTCGCCGGGTGGCTGACCACGTTGCTCGTCGGCGGCATCGTGCTGGGCGTGGGCGCGGTGACGGGCGCGCTCCGGCCCCAGGGCGTCTACTGGCTCTCGACCCTGCTGGTCGTGGCCATGATCGCGGCGTCGAGTTGCGGTCTGGGAGTCGCGCTGGGCGCGGTGATGCGCAGCTTTCAGGGTGTCGCGGTTGTTGGCATCACCCTGGCGCTCTATCTGTTCTTCCTGAGTGGCGGCGTGAGCGTGATCGCCTTCCTGCCGGACTGGGTGCAGACCATCGCCCATTTCATCCCCACCTTCTACGGCGTGCACGCGCTGCAAATGGCCATCTTTTACAACTCCAGCGACCAGTTGGGGCAAGACCTGCTGGCGCTCGTCCTGACTGGATTCCTGACCGTCACACTGGGAGCCCTCGCCCTGCGCCGCCGCGCCGCTATCGCCTGATACGCGGTTCGCCTGTGGGGATTGGCCGGATGTGGCCTCACCCCGCCCCGTAAACCTGCGCGCAGGAAGGCTGGTCGAACGCCAGTGGAGTGATGTCGCAGGCGGCGCGCGCCAGCTCCAGCGGCGTCACCGTGCGGCTGAGCGGCGTGACCACCCAGATGTCGCCGAAGCGCGCCGCCTCAAAGCGCACTCCCAGGCGCCGCATCCCCACCACCATCCAGGGGGTCGCGCTATCATCGCGAAAAATGAAGGTGGGGCGGTCGGCGCGCGTGACAGCGGATTGCGCCTCCGGGAAGCGGTCGCGGCTCTTGAAGATCGTCACATCGTAGTAGTCGGCAGCCACAATTCGCTGGTCCGTCAGATAGTAGATCACGTTCCCGATCCAATGATCGGCCCAGACTGCCGTGATGTGGCGCTGCTCCAGATAGGGGATCAGGTCAGGCTGGGCGGTGGGAAAACGCAAACCGAGCGCGTACGTGGACTCCATCGCCTGAACCTGATCGGTGACCGCATAAGGCCCAGCGTAGGCGATGAGCAGCAGCGCAAGCAGCGCCGCGGGCAGCCAGCCCCCGATCATTCGCAGCCCGCCCTGCCCGCGCCAGCGCGCCAGCAGGCGTGCGACGCGCGTGGGCAGATACAGGTAGGCGTAGACCAGCCAAAGGCTGAGAACCGTCGTGAGCGGAACGAGGTAGCGCCCGACGGTGTCCAGGTTACGGCCAAGGATCACGGTCGCCGGGCTACGCCAGAACACGACGAAGATGACGACCGACAGGATCACCGGCAGCGCGCCCATCCAGACTGGCGAGGTCACGGCGTGACGCTGCTCCTCGCGCGAGAGTCGCAGGACGCGGGCGCCACCTAGCGCCATCAGCCCGCCAGCCCAGAGCGCGAGCGCCGCCGCGAGCGCGGGAATCAGCCCAAAGAGGGCCATCAGCGACTTGTGCGCGAGGAATGGGTCCCAGGGGATGGCGACACCCGCGACGCGCGGCGCGTCGAGCAGCGCGAAATAGCCGATGGGAGTGAGCCGCAACAGCGCCGAGAGCCCGCCCGAGGGGCCGCCCGCGACGTAGGGCAGCGCCTGGCCAGGCGTCAGCGCGCCACGCGTCGTCAGCAGGTACAGCCAGGCAGGCAGGCCGCCCAGCGCGGCGCCACCCACGAACGCCAGCGCCCCCAGCGGCGCGCCCGACGCGAGCTGCCGCAATCCGCCCTTCTCCGTTCGCGCCAGCGAGAAGCGCACAAAGGCCGGCAGCGCCAGCCAGAGCGCGCAGGCGACCAGATAGTAGATGATGAGCGGGTCAATCCACCAACCGAAACCAGCCAGCAAGCCCGCGAGCAACCACTGTCGGCCGGTGGCCTGGCCCGCTGCCCAGCGTGCGGCGATGCGCGGCGTCACCAGCATCAGCGCGGCGCCGATGATCAGCGTCTCCGTATATCCGCCCCAGAAATGTAGCTCGACCACGCCAACATAGACGGGAGGAATGGCGGCCAGCAGCATCGCCGGGAAGCGCGCGCGCTCGGTGGCGAAGAGCCGCGCCGCCAGCGCGCCAGAGAGCGGGACGAGCAGCAGCGACTCCAGCAGGTCCACCATGTGCAAGACAGTCCCAGAGGGGCCGAAGAGCGCGATCAGCGGCGCGGCGAGATAGGCGTCCCAACTGGCCATGTACGCCTGGCCATACATGTAGACAGGCAGAGCGCCACGCAGAATACGCGCCGCCTGCACCCCCAGGATCGCCTCGTCGCCCTCCATCATGCCCCGCGTCTGGATCAGGAAATAGAGGCGAACGGCCAGCGCCAGGGTCAGCGCCAGCGCTGTTTGCGCGTGGCGGCTGCCCAGCCAGCGGGAGGTCCATGAGGCGCTAGCCCTGGCGTCGGGCGCGCCGGGCGTAGTTGGAGTGGCGTGGGCGCGAGTCAGCGGCGTATCGCTCATTTCAGGTCCTATCTTCCTGGTTGGCGCCTCAGTTCACGCCGGTTCCAGCCACTCCTGAAGGTATAACGTCTGACTGGCCCACAACCGAAGCATAGGACATGTAGCGCCGCCTGTACAGCGCGGCGAAGCTGAGAAATCTCCTTCCGCTTGCAACGTCGCCGCGCGCCGCCACGTACGCGCTGTAGCGCGCCTCGCACGTTTGTCGCGGGCACGCGAGCGCCGTCATCCCTGAGGCGACACGCCGATACCTACCCGCCTCGGTTCGTGAGGGAGTGATCCAGCCCATGAGCGGCTACGCGATCCAGACCCGGCAACTGACACGCGACTTCGGCGCCGTGCGCGCGGTGAACGACATGACGCTTGATGTGCCAGCGGGTGTCATCTTTGGGTTTCTCGGCGCGAATGGCGCCGGCAAGACCACTACCATCCACCTGCTTCTCGGCCTCATCGCGCCCACCAGCGGCTCCGCGCGCACGCTGGGGTTTGACGTCCGCCAGCAGGCGCAGGAAGTCCGTGAGCGCTCCGGCGCGCTGCTGGAGGCCAACGGCCTTTATGAGCGGCTGAGCGCACTGGACAATCTCGACTTCTACGGTCGTGTCTGGCACATGCCGGCCGCCACGCGCCAGGCCCGCGCCCAGGAACTGCTGACCCACTTTGGCCTGTGGGAGCGGCGCCAGGAAGCGGTCTCAACCTGGAGCCGCGGCATGAAGCAGAAGCTGGCCATTGCCCGCGTGCTGTTCCATTCTCCCCAGATCATTTTCCTCGATGAGCCGACCGCCGGACTGGACCCGGTCGCCGCCGCTTCGGTCCGCGATGACCTGGCGGCGCTGGCCAAGCGCGAGGGCGTCACCGTCTTCCTCAATACCCACAATCTCGACGAGGCGCAGCGCCTCTGCGCCCTGGTTGGCGTCATCCGCTCCGGCAAGCTGCTGGCCGTCGGCAGCCCCGACGAGCTGCGCGCCAACAGCGATGCCCCGCGTTTGGAGATTACCGGCTCCGGCTTCGGTGACGCTGCGCTGGCGGCGGCACGCGCCGCGCCCGGCGTGGCGCGTGCCGCCTTCGAGGCCACGCCTGCCTGGCCCGGGAGAGAGCGTTCTGAAGTCGAGATCCATGAGGGACGAATGCTCATCGAGTTGCAGGACGGCGCGCGCGGCGCGCCCATCGTGAGCGCGCTGGTCGGCGCGGGGGCCAGCATCGAGGAGGTGCGTCGCGATCGCGCCAGCCTCGAAGAAGTCTTTCTGTCGCTGATGGAGGAAAAGGAGTGATGAGTCCGCTATTTATGTCATTCATTCAGGACCTCGGCGCGATGGTCTGGAAGGAGATGCGCGAGTTCTTCTCCTCTGGAGGCGGTCGCGGACGCTATATCGGTCTGATCGTGCTGGGAATCTTCGGTGTCGTCCTGCCGCTGTTCTCCGGCTCGGCGGATTGGGCCGGGTCCATCGTGCCACCCATCGAGTTCGGTCTGTACCTTCCAGTGATCCTCATCCTGAGCGTCGGCGCGGACTCCTTCGCCGGCGAGCGCGAGCGGCATACGCTAGAGACGCTGCTGGCCAGCCGCCTGCCTGACCGCGCCATCTTCTTCGGCAAGCTGCTGGCGATCACGCTCTTTGGCTGGGCGCAGAGCCTGCTGGCGGCGGTCGTTGCGCTGGTCGTCGTCAACCTCAAGATCCATGCCGGGCTGGAGCTCTACTCCGGCGCGAACATCCTGGTAATCGCTGGCATTGGGTTGCTGGCGAGCCTGCTAGGCGCGGCGGCGACCTCGCTCGTCTCGCTGCGCGCCGCCACGGTGCGTCAGGCGCAACAAATCCTCTCGGTTGGCCTGCTGGTGATCATTCTCGGCTCAACCTTTGGCATCCAGGCGCTGCCGCCCAGTGCGCGCCTCAAGCTATTGACAACCATCGCTACGTCCAGTTTCACCACCCTCGCGCTGGACGGCGCGGCCATTCTGGCTGTCGCTACCGCCATTTTGGTGCTCGCGGCGATGGCTCTCTTCCGCCGCGCCCGCCTGATTCTCAGCGGCTCATAGGGCGCAAGAGAGTAGCGGCCTCCCCCGCGCGTACTATGTGTATGCAGGCGGCGTAGCATGGAAACGCGGACGCCAGCATGCGCATGACGTGCGGGAGGATGTGACGATGAGCCAGAGCGATCTGCGGACCCACGAAGTCGATGACGATTCCAGCGAACACCCCGTTACGCCACACCCGCCGGTCATCCGGCGCGTCGCCCTTTCCGGCGTAATCGCCGCCTTGTTGCTCGTTGCGCTTGGCGTCTCGACCTTCGCCGCGCTCTCCGCCTACCGCGCGCCGCATGCCGCCGCTGGGGCCACACCGACGTTTGGCCGCATGCCGGCGGTCACGCCGACCCTGGCCGCGCCATCGGGGCCCGCGGTCAAACGCGGAAAGGGGCTGCCGGAAGGAGTGGAGATCGTTACCTTCATGTTGACGGGGACTGATGAGGGGTGGGCCACCGGCGCCGTCGTCACCAACCCGGTGACGGGTTTCCCGGATCGTAGCATGGTGTACCATTACGCGGCCGGAACCTGGACCCAAGCGGGCGCCGCGCTCCTGCAGACGCGCCTTGGTGGGCTCGACATGCTCTCATCGTCGGAGGGCTGGGCGTGGGGCATAGACGCCAACAACACGCCAATCTTCCTCCACATCAGCAACGGCGCATGGCAGCGCGCGCCAGAGCCGGTCCCCTCGTCGCCCGGGGCCGACCTTCTCGTGATGCGCACGCCGCACGAGGGCTGGCTGACGACGGCGAACCTGAAATCCGCGTACAGCGGCGCCAGCTCGACGCTCTATCACCTCCGCAACGGCTACTGGTCGCAGGTGCGCGGCGCGCCCTATTACATCACCGACATCGTCGCCGTCGCTGCGAACGAGGCCTGGGTCATAGGCTGGCAGCATGATGGGACCAGCGCGCTCGTCCATGTGCTCAATGGCGTCGCGACACTGGAGCTCACCGGGACCAGCCACACCTCATTCTTCCACCTGCGCATGTTCGCGCCGAACGACATCTGGATCGAAGGCGCGATGCATGACTCCACGAACGTGGGGACCGGCGACCTGCCGCTGAACTACCATTACGACGGCGCGGCGTGGGCCAACGTGAACCTGCAAGCGCCCGGCAGCGCGCAGCATATCGATATCGTGGCCCCAGACGTCGCGTGGGCGCTCCTCAGCAAGCAACCACCGCCGGGCGTCATGGGTCCAACGGACGGCGAGATCGCCGCGCTCTACTCTCTTGCGGGCGGCCAGTGGAACGCTTCGGGTCTACCCTACACTGATCTGCAATCGCTCGAGGCGCTATCGAGCTCGCCCACGGATGTGTGGGCGCTGGGGGTCTACTGGACGTTCCAGCAAATACCCAGCGACAACGGCGGGCAAAGCTTCGCCGGCATCACCCACAACGTCCTGCTCCACTACAACGGCGGCGCCTGGACCGAGTATGGCCGCTAAAGGGGTCAGCGTTCACGCCGTGGAAGGCTGCCTATGTTTCGCGGGCCCATGTCGCTTGCCCAACGTTCGTGGGGCGCCGCTCTTGTTTTTGGCGGCTCACAGGCGTCATGTTGCCAGCATTCGCTCAATTCATGCCGCGATGAACATCATTGCTGTTACGAAGGCGCGCGTTCCCCGCGCTGATCATTATTCCCTCGCAGAAATCCAGTTCAATTGAGGACTAGGCCGGGTATTCGAGGGGATACCCCTCGCGCGTAGCTGGCAAGTTGTTGGCTTGTTCAAACACGATCGCCTCGCGCACCAAGTCGCTTGCTCGGTAGGCTCGCACCGCGTCCTCATTCTCCCAGATGATGAGGGTGGTATCGTCACCGTGTTCTGGTCGCGTGTAGTGGTAGACAGCGATGACGCCTGGGTGCTGCTCAAGACGCGGGAGAAAGCTGCTCAGAAACGTAGTTGCCGCTTGCAGTTGTTCGGGCGTGCCCCGGCTGGTGGTGATCGTGATGAACACTCGGTTCCCCTTTTCGCCGGCTGGCTACCGGCGCATTCGCTGTCGCTGCGCCAGGTGTCATGGAGCAGTGTAGCAGATATCAGTCTGGTGATGCGCTGTGTTTCGGGCGCGTGAGTAAGAACCGCTCGGTGGTTCAGGTCGCTGTCGCCCTCAGGCGCCGCATCACTCCATGACCGCATTGGCGGGTGAGGACGCCACCCGGACCTCGAGTTCGTCGCGACGACCGCGGCGCTATGCGCGCGTGTCATTACCCCTCAGGCGGCTCATAATTGAAGAGCGCGCCATAGTTCGTCACCGGCGCATGGACGCCCGAGACGCGCAGGGCCTGCCAGAGGGCGACCTGGTTGGCGGTCAGGACGGGGCGTCGCAGGTCCTCCTCGAGCGCGCGGATCACGCTGGCCGTGCGGAAGCCGTTGCCGCCAAAGAAGACCGCTTCGGCGCTGGCCGGGACATGCGCGCGCGCCCACTCATAGACCAGGCCGGGGTGGACGAGCCGCTGGCCGCTGGGGAGACCTGCCGGTGCGGCGTAGACGACATCAAAACCGTGCCCGCGGAAGTACTCCACGCCCAGCGCCGTGACCTCCGCCGCGAACCACGGCGGGTCGATCAGCGTGACACGCTGAGCAGCGACCGCGCGCAGCGCCAGTACCGCCGCTAGCGCCGTGATGACCACCGGAATACCGCTGGCCCGCGCCTCCAGCCGCGCTTTCAACGCCACGTCGTCCGCCGCGCCGCGCGCATAGCTGCTGCTGGTGAAGCAATAGGCGATGGCGCTCAGCGGCGCGGCGGCTAACAATGCGGCAGCCTCATCTACAGCCGGTGGGTCGGCGAAGGCGCGCGCCTGCGCGACGGCGAAGCTGTTGGCGTCCATTCCGCCCGGGGCCAGCGCCAGCGGGACACGCGCGGCGTGGATCGAGACGCCCTCCGGCGCCATCGCCCGGAACTCCGACTCCGGCCCAATATCGGCGTGCGGGGTCAGCACACCAACTCGCGCGCGCCAGCCCCAGCCATCTTCTTGCCACATCGTCGTCACCTCACCACAGCGCGCGGCCGCTTGACACCGAAAACGGCGACGAACATATAGTCTTTGCCGCTGGCGTGTGGCTCGAAGAACTCAGTCACCTCGTCATCAAATGAGGTCGAGCCGACCGTGCCCAGGCCGAGGGCGTGCGCCGCCAATTGCAGCCTGGAGCCGTAGAGCGCGCTCTCCAATTGCGCCAGACGGTACCCGCGATTGCCGAAGCGCTCCAGGAGGGGCGCGAGGTCGGTCAGATAGTAGGCGTTGACATGCGCCGCGCCAGCGTACTCCTGCTCGCATGCGATGCGCGTCGCGCGGTCGCGGAACTCGCCCGCGCGCAGCAACTCGACGGCCGCACGCTCCGGGCGATGAAGATAGACGCCATCCACCAGCCCCGCGACGTTGTGGACGATCAGGTAGAGGTCATGCAGCGGCGGCGCGCCCGGCGTGAGACAATCGGCGGCGAACCCGCGCGTCGAGCGGTCGAGTACGGTGGAGAAGAGGTCAAAGGCGAGCGGCGTCTCCGCGTCGTAATTTCGCACTGACCGGCGCTTGAAGACCAGGTCGTACCAGGCTCCGCTGGGCAGCGCGTCAGCGGCCAGCGGCGTCAGCGGCGTCAGCAGCCCCTTTGGCGGGTGAGGAGCCCGCCACGGCGGGCTCGCGCGCCAGGCGGCGGCCTCGGCGCCCGTCGTCAGTGCCGATGCCCGCTGCATGGCGGTGATCGCGGTGAAGCTGTGCTCGCGGGCCGAGATCGGGCGCGTCGTGTAATCGAGCGGCGTGACCGCCGGCGCCATCGGGATAGGCTCTCCACGACGCCCTAGCGCCAACAACGCGATGGCCGCCTCGCGCGCTCCATCTGCGCCGAGTAGGTCGTTGACCGGGCCATCGGCGTAGCCCAGCGTCATAGAAACTGGCAGGCCGAGCGTCGCGGCGGTGGTGAAGGCCTGCGCCAGCTCGGTCCCCGCGTCCCAGAAGGTGTGCCGGTAGGCGCGGGCGCGATAGTACCAGGCGTTGCGCCAGAACGTGCTGGTCATGACCATCGTTACCGGCGCGCTGGCGATGGCTGGCTCACTGCCGCTGGCTTCGACGAGGACCTGTCGGTAGTCGCCGGCGCGCAGCCGCCGCAAGCTGTGGTCGTGCGCGCTGTAGTGGTAGACGCCCGCCGCCAGGTCGGGCAGATCGCCGCAGACGAAATACAGTTCCAGATGATAGAGCGCGCCCGTGCCGCCAGCGGTGCGGAACTCGATGGTCCGGCCATTGCGTGTGGTGAGCGAGCGGCCAAGCAAGCCGTTGGTCAGGAGCGCGATGCGCGCCAGCGCGGCGACGTCGGGTAGCGCGGGCGCCTCGTCCGGCTCTACCCCCGTGCGGGAAATAGCCTTCAGTGCGGGCAGGCTGGCCGGCGGGAACTCGCGCGGCAGCGGGATCGGATCGAGCGTCTCGTAGACCTTGAACGGGTACGGAGCATCCTCGATATCCTGGACATAGGCGTACGAGTCGGCGTCAGGCGGCGAGCCAAGGAACTCCTCCTCGTCATGTCCCTCAGACCGCATGACGTACTTCGAGGCGTTGTGGTAGGCAATGGCCGCCTGGATGTCACGATTGATAGACGCCATCGAGCTTCCATCCCTTCGCTCCCGCGCGTTTAGCGCGGGCCAGGGCCAGACCGCGAGCGCAGCCGCGCGAGACCTCAGCGAATCATGGCGGGTCGAGGCGGCCAAGGGTCGCGTTGATCGAGTAGCGCAGGGAATCGACAACGCCCTTGCCGCTGACGGCGACGGCCTCGAAACTGGGGCCGCGGAATGGATTGAGGTACTGCTCCAGCACCGGAACGGGCAGGACATCGGGCAGGTCGCGCTTGTTCCACTGCATGATCAGGGGGAAGTCGCCCGGCCCACGGCCCATCTTGCGTAACTGCTCGGTCAATTCCTTGAAGGACTCGATGTTTTCCTGCAGTTTCGCCGCCTGCGAGTCAGCGACGAAGACCACGCAATCCGCTCCGCGCAGCACCGAGAGCCGCGTCTGCTGGTAGAGCACCTGGCCGGGCACGGTATAGAGCTGAAAGCGGACGCGGAAGCCATGCACCAGCCCCAGTTCCAGCGGCAGCAGGTCGAAGTAGAGCGTGCGCTCGGTCTCGGTATCAATCGAGACCATCTCGCCCACGTCATGCGGGTTGACCGTGCGATGGATGTAGTGGAGGTTCGTCGTCTTGCCGCTCAAGCCAATGCCGTAATACACCACCTTGCAGCTAATCTCGCGCTTGGCGATATTGATGAGCGACATGACGAACTCCCGTCTCTTCTGCCCTGCCCCACATCTGGCGCCGGGGATGCGCCAACCGATGTGGCGTGCGGCGCGCTCAGGACGCGACGTCCATTCAACGTCATCCGTCGTTCCTCGTGTGACTGTGGACGCCTCATCATTGTATCCCATCCGGAAAGAGACGCCGCAAGGCGCCCGTCCATCGGGGTAAGCGCGCGCGCCCGCAGGTCATGCGCGCGTTGACCTTCACGCCGCAGTGGGCCATAATTTGCCGTGGAAACATACGTGCGGACGGAGAAATCAGACACATGTCGCAGTTAGACATCCCGGCGAGCATGAACATGCCGACGGCGAAAAGCCAGGCAGTGCGCCCCGCGCGCGTCGCCATCAGCGTCGTCATCCCGGTCTACAATGAGGAAGAGAGCGTTCAGCCGCTCTATGACGCGCTCTCCGCCCAGCTGAACAGCATCGCCCAGCCCTATGAGATCATCTTCGTGGATGACGGCAGCCGCGACGGCTCCTTCGACCGCGTCACCGCCCTGCACGAGCGCGACCCGCGCGTCCGCGCCATCCGCTTCCGGCGCAACTTCGGTAAGACGCCTGCGCTGGTCGCTGGATTCGCTGAAGCCCGCGGCGATGTCGTCTTTACCATGGATGCCGACCTGCAGGACGATCCCGCCGAGATCCCGCTCTTCCTGGATCAGCTGGCCAATGGCTATGACCTCGTCTCTGGCTGGAAATACCCGCGGCATGACCCGCCGACCAAAACGGTTCCCTCTTTCTTCTTCAATCGCATGATCTGGTCGACCACCGGCGTCAAGCTGCATGACATCAACTGTGGCTTCAAAGCCTATCGGCGCGAGATCATCGAAGAGCTCAAGCTCTACGGTGAGCTGCATCGCTTCATCCCAATCCTCGCCCACCAGCGCGGCTTCAAGGTCACCGAGGTCAAGGTGCGGCACCACGCGCGTAAATATGGCAAGTCCAAGTTTGGAGCGGGCCGCTTCCTGCGCGGCTTCCTCGATCTACTGATGGTGCTCTTCCTCGTCTCCTACATGCGCACGCCGCTGCGTTTCTTCGGGACGGTTGGCCTGCTGACCACGCTCGCCGGCCTGGGCGTTGACCTCTATATCGTCCTCGACCGCTATCTGCCGATTGGCTCGGGCCAGCCAATCCATACGCGTCCACTGCTCTTCGTGGGCATCATGCTGCTCATCTTCGGCATCAGCTTCATCCTCACCGGTCTGCAGAGCGAGATGATTCGCCACTTCGCCTATCGCCCGCAGGATGAGTTCAGTGTCAGGCAGGTCCTGGAGTGAGCGAGCGCAGCGACGCGCTGGGCGATTCGCTGGAGGATACCTTGAAGCGCCCCTCAGCGCGACCCGATTCGGCCCCAGGCGGCGCGCCCGCCTCCGCCTTCAGCCGCCTGATGGCGCTCTTCCGCCGCAATAAGCGCGCCGTCCAGGCGGTGGCTGTCCTGGTGATCGCGGTCTTCGTCGCTATCGCCATCTGGAAGAGCTGGTCCAATCTCCAGGGTTATCAGTGGAACATCCAGTGGGGGCTGCTGGTCACAGGCTTCCTGCTGCTCGTCGCGCAGGAACTCTCCTTCGCGCTGATCTGGCGTTCGATCCTCCGCCGCCTGGGCTCCAGGTTGGACATCACTTCCGCCGAGCGCATCTACCTTGGCGCCGAATTCGTGCGCTACATTCCAGGCAACGTCTGGCACGTCATCACGCGCGTACTGTGGGCCGAACAGAAAGGCGTAGCCAAACCCATCGGGTTCGCCAGCATGGTCATCGAGCTGGCGACCAAAATTCTCTCCGCGGCGCTAGTCTTCGCCGTGACGCTGCTCTTCTGGCCCAACCTCAGCGCCCTTTCCGCGCAGGCGCACATTCCACAGCAAGTGGCGATCATCGCTGGAGCGGTCGCGGTCCCCCTGCTGCTGCTGGGCCTCTATCCACCGCTGCTGGAGCGCGCGCTCAACGCCGGGCTGAAGCTGCTCAAGCGCGAGCCTACACACCTGAGTCTGCGCTATATCGACCTGCTGGTGATCTCACTGCTGTGGGGGCTGAGCTGGGTCGTCGCGGGCGTTGGGTTCTACCTCATCATCCGCTCGATCGTCTCCACACCGATGCCCGCGACGGCCATCATCCTGGCGGTCGGCATCTATGCCCTCGGCTGGGATATCGGCTTCCTCTCGTTCATCACCCCCAGTGGTATCGGCTTCCGTGAGCTGGCCATCGCTTTCCTGCTTGTGTGGGGCGGAATGACCGTCGGGCCGGGCGCCTTCGCCCTGGGCGTCGTCATCGCCTTCATCTCGCGGCTGCTCTCCACTGGCTCGGAACTGGCGTCCATCGGCGTCGCCTATCTGCTCTCTGACCGTCAGATTCCCACCCCACCCGCGCCAGGCGGCGCGCTCTGATGGCCGCCAGCGATGCGCCGAACGCCGGCGACCTCGACGCCGCCCAGCAGGAGCCAACCCAGAAGCGGCGGGCGCTGCGCCGGGATAGCGCGGCTTCGGGCGCGCCCAGGTCCCGCGGCTGGCGGGCCCGGCTGCCGCTTCTGCTCGACCGCTACCCCCAGCTTGAGCCGCCGCTTGAGGGAACGGGCGCACGCATCGCCTTCTGGTTCGTGGTCGCCTGCGCGGCCGCCTATACCGCCCTGATCGCCGCCTTCCTCTTCGCCCAGCAGGACGCCTGGCAGACCCACGCCGAGGACATGGGCATCATGACCCAGGCGCTCTGGAACACGACCCACGGCGCGCTGCTGCATCAGACCATCTGCAACATCGTCACCGACACCAATTGCATCGGCGATGTCTCGCGCTTCGCGATCCACTTTGAGCCGATCATGCTGCCAATCGCGCTGCTCTACGCCATCATCCCCAGCCCCAAGACACTCCAGTTGCTCCAGGCGATCATCGTCGCCAGTGGGGCGCTGCCCGCCTACTGGCTGGCCAGCCGCAAGCTCCGCTCCGCGCTCGCTGGTGTCGCCTTTGCCCTGGTCTACTTGGCATACCCACCGCTGCAGGCCGCCGTGACCTACGACTTCCACGCGGTCACACTCGCCGCCGCCTTCCTGATGTTCGCGCTCTACTTCATGCTGACGCGCAATGACCTCGGCCTCTTCATCGCCTGTCTGCTGGCGCTCTCCACCAAGGAAGAGATTCCCGTGGATGTGGTGATGATCGCCGCCAGCGTGGCGCTGCTGCAGCGGCGATGGCGCACGGGTGGCGCTCTGGCGGGGCTGGCGATCGTCTGGCTGGTGGTCGAGCTATTCATCATGCGCGCCGCAAGCCCGCTGGGACATTCGCCTACCGCCGCTCGTTACGCCCAGTTCGGCCACTCGCCGCTCCAGGTCGCGGTCACGCTGCTTACGCATCCGGTGATGGTCCTGCGGCAGTATGTGCTGAGCTCCGGCGGGATCTACTACCTGCGTACGCTGCTCTCCGGGACGGGCTACCTGGCCGCGCTTAGCCCGTGGGCGCTGGCGATGGCTGGCCCCGCGCTGGCGATCAACCTGCTCAGCAGTGACGAAACAATGCGTAGTGGCGCGTTCCAATACAACGCCGACCTCACCCCGTTCGTCATCTTCGCCGCGCTCGACGCCGTCTGGTGGCTGAGCCGCGCCGCTGGCTGGTTGTCTCCCCGGCTGGGGCTACTCGCGGCGCGCTCCGGACAGGCGCTCGCCGCGTGGGGCGGCCGCGTGGCGGGCTGGCCGTGGCCGCGTCTGCTCATGGCGGGACTGACGCTGTATGTCGCCGCGTTTGGCGCGTACAGCGGCCGCGAGCACGGCCATACGCCACTGACCCCAGGCATCGTCTGGCCGCGGGCCACGGCGCACACCCAGCTGGCAAACCATCTGATCAGCCTAATTCCGCCAGACGCCAGTGTTAGCGCGCAGTCCGACCTCGCGCCTCATATCAGCAACCGTCGTTTCATCTTCCTGTACCCGTATCGCGCGACCACCTCGGACTACATCTTCCTTGATGTGACGGGCTCGATCTATCCCCTCGTCGACCGCGACGCCTACGCCCACCAGGTCCAGGCGCTGCTGCGCGCGCCAGATTACCACACCATCGCCGCCACCGACGGCTATCTGCTGCTCAAGCGCGGCCCGGGCGCGGCGCTAGACTCTGGTGACCCCTACGGGCTGCCGCCGTCGTTCTACACCTTCGTCACGCGCGCGGGCACACCATCGCACACGCTCGACGCGCGCTTTGGCCCATCGCTTGAGTTGGTCGGCTACGATATCACGCCCGCTAGAACAATCTACGCCCAGAACCCGTTCCTGCAGGTCGTTACGTACTGGAGGCTCACCGCGCCGCTGTCGAATCCGGCGCTCCCGGAGGTCAGTCTGACCGCTCCCGGTGGCGCGGCGCTACGCGCGACCGCGAGCGCCGCGAGCGAGTGGCTGCCGCCAACCACCTGGCTCCCTGGCGCGGTCTACATGGTGGATAGCGGCCCGATATATACTGCCAGCGTTGCGCGTGGCCTCGATCAGGTAGGCGTCCGTGTCCTCGCGGGTGGCGACCTCCTGGCCCAGCCGCTCGCGGTCACATTGAGGAGCGCCGGGCCCGGACCCGTCAGCGTCATGGATGGAGGGACGCGACTGGTCATCGCTGTCGCGTCGGTGCGCTGACCATCCCGGTACAGCATGGCTGGCGTGATTGACGGCGAGCAGGCCCGTTCCTACAATTGAACAGTCATACAATGTGATGAAAGGCGTGGACGCTTAGGTCCGGGACAGACCTGACGCTGATTGGGCGCCGTTGGAGGATTGGGTGTAATGCCGCAAGAGGGAGCCCTGGTCGGCCAGACACTGGAAGGCTACCGGCTGCGCAAATTGCTGGGTGTTGGCGGCATGGCGGAGGTCTACCAGGCGGAGGAGCCATCGCTACACCGGGATGTCGCCGTCAAGGTACTGCCGCGCCTGCTGGCGACCGACCCCAACTACGTCACGCGCTTCCGCGCGGAAGCGCGGCATGTCGCCAATCTGAGCCATCCCAACATCGTGCCCGTGTACACCTTCGGCGAGGATCGTGGCCTGCTCTTCCTCGTCATGCCGCTGCTCAAAGAGTCGCTGCGCGATCGCATGGAGCGTGAGGGCGTGATCGCGCCCAAGGAGGCGGGGCGCATCGCCTATGCGGTCGCCTCGGCGCTACATACCGCGCACCATTACGGTATTGTCCACCGCGACGTCAAGCCCGAGAACATCCTGATGGATGGCGACGACAAGCCGATGCTGACCGACTTCGGCATCGCGCGTGAGATCGACGCTCTGGCCGAGAGTGGCGCCGCGCGCACCCTGGCCGCCACTGGCCTGCCCGTCGGCACGCCGGAATACATGGCGCCAGAGCAGTTGCGCGGGCTGCCCGCGACGCCCCAAGTCGACATCTACGCGCTGGGCGCCGTGCTCTACGAGATGCTTACCGCGCGCGTGCCACACGAAGCCCCCACGCCCTACGAGGTGGCGACCGCCGTGCTGCGTGATCCGGTGATCGCGCCATCGCGCATCAACAGCGAGGTGACTCCCGTGCTGGAGCGCGTCGTCCTGATGGCGATGGCCCGCGATCCCGCGAACCGCTATCCCGATATGCGCGCCTTCGCTATGGACCTGCGAGACGCCCTCAGCGGCCGCGCCTCCAATACCAGCTCGCTCCGCTGGACGCGTTTCATGCCCTCCGAGCGCGGCGGTCCGGCGGCGCTCCCGCCGCGCATTGTGGAGGGTGAGGAATTCGTAGGCCTCTCGCCTGTCAGCCCAACCAGCAAAGGTCCGAGCCTCGGCCTGGCGTCAGAGCTGCGCGCCCGGAACAACTTTGACGCCAAGGGCGACATCAGCAAGGCGCCCACCGTCACCATCTCTGGCGGCGCGATCGCCGCGGCGCTCAACGAACGCCTGAACCTCGACGCCGTGCGAGCCTGGCTAAACGCGCTCCCAAGCCGGCTCGTTGTAGGCCGTCGGCCCACCCGACTGGGATTCGGCGCGCTCGCCGCGGGCGCGGCGGCCTTCGTTCTCGTGATCGCGCTCCTGGCATCGCAGGTAGGGAGCATGCTGGCCGGCGGCTCGGGCCAGACCGGGCCCCAGGCGCGTGGCATCGGCCAGCCCACAGCGACCACCGCGCCTACCGCTACGCCTTCACCGACCGTCACGCCACGCCCAACCGCCACGCCTTCCAATCCGAACACGCTCACCTTCTCCGCCACAACGATCACGCTCACAGGCGGCTCCTGGTGTCAGGGCCTGTTTACCATCTCGAATATCACCCCCAATAAACTGACCTGGAATTGGTCGTCAAGCTCATTCGACAGCTTGCGGTATGCGCGCTGGCGGCTGGACTCCAGTACTCAATACACCGATTTTGCGAGCGCCACTCCGAGCGCCACACTCAAGGGATACAATGGTGGGGCGACGATCCCCTCCAACCAGCTCACGTTGGGCGCCCCCTGTAGCTCGAGCGGCAGCCCCTTTGCGGTCACGATTACCGACTCGCGTGGGCGCACGTATCACCTGCAGGTCGTGATCAACAGCAATAACTAGGCGCGCACGAGCGCGCCCGTGAGCCTGGATGAGAGCGAGGAGGTGAGCGCGCCAGATGGCGGAGACAGCGGCCGATGACGCCTGGACCTTCCCATCAACCGGGGCGGGAAGCGGCGCGGTTGTCATCGGGGTAGACCTCTTCGAGCGTGAGCGCTTACGGGCGAGTTACGCCCGCCGGGGTGAGCGATTGCTGCGCCGCCTCTTCACACCGCTGGAGATCGCGCAAGCCAACGGCGATATCATACGGCTGACCAGCCGCTTCGCCGCCAAGGAGGCCTGCGCGAAGGCGCTGGGGACCGGAATCGGCGCTACTATCTCCTGGCAGGACATTGAGATCGGCCGCCTGCCCGGCGGCAAACCCTCGCTCACCTTGCGGGGAGGCGCCGTGGCCCGGGCCCGCGCGCTCGGTCTGACGGCGTTCGACGTGAGTATCTCGGACACCGGAACGCTGGTTATCGCCGTCGTCGCTGGCGCACGCGGGTGATCCGTCGCCGCCGCTGGGGGCCGGTCGTCGCGCCGCGCGGACTGCTCGGGCCATTCCCGCCGGCGCGCTGCCTTCCTGACGGCGCGGAGCCCGGCGCGCTGGCGGACGCGCTCACTTTGGAAAGGCGCTGATGGAGCCAGATGTAGCCTGCGATCAGCGCGACCAGGACAATGACCGCGGGAATCGTATATCGCTCGATCAGCGTAACGGCGATCATGTAGTCCGCGCCCAGCAGATAGCCAACAGCGACCAGCGCCGCGCACCAGATAAGCGAGCCCAGCGACGTCGCGATCAGGAATGTCCGCAGGGGCAACCGCAACACGCCAGCCGGGAAAGATGAGACGGTGCGCACAAACGGTGTGATGCGCGCAACCCCAATCGCGAACGCGCCCGACCGGTTGAACCAGTCTTCCACTGCGGCCAGCCGCCGCTCATCCAGGCGCAGGAAGCGGCCCACGCGCAGGACGAGCGGCCGTCCGCCACGGGCGCCGATGAAGTAGGCCACGGTGGCGCCCAGCAGGCTTCCCGCCGTCGCCACCAGCGCTAGCGCCACCAACTCCAGGGGCGAATGGCGTTGCTCGATCAGCGAGCCGAGCAGGAGCAGCACTAACTCATTCGGCAGCGGAACGCCACAGCTCTCAAACGCCAGCCAGACGAAGGCGAACAGATAGGTGAGCAACGGCGGTGTGTTCACCAGTCCGTGTAGAAAGTTCTGCATGTCCGTTCCTGATCCTGCCACAAGGGCCTACAGATACCGCTCACCGCTCTGTTTACGAGCCCGCAGGGGGTAGTGTAGCAGAACGGGAGCCTGTTCGTCACACCTTCAGGCTACGCGCGTTGGCGTAGTCCGGCGCGGCGCGGACAGCGCAGGGACAGTTTGCGCAACGCTTCTCACGGCAGTGACGGTCCCACAAATGGTGCAGCCCCTGCTGCGCCAGCGCGCCGGACGGCGCGCGCGCCATATCCAGCCGCGTCGCCATCTCGCGCGTGATCTGGTTGGAGGGCAACCCCGGAAACGCGGCGATCACCGCCAGCAGGATCTCCCAGTCCGCGCTGGAGCGGTCGCGCGCATCGAGCAGCAGCGCGGGGAGCGCGACATTGACCGCCAGAATGCGCGCCCGCCCCATCGATATGACACCCTTGCCAGGCGACGCCAGTTCTTCAACGAGCGGGCGCAGACCGCCCTATGAACCCGCGCGCGCCGCGCCACGCGCCGCGCCACGCGCCAGGGCTTCGCGCAAAGCGGCCAGCGGACCGTTCGCAAGCCAGCGCGATCGCAGGCTGAGCAGGCCCGTGACCCGCCTTCGCTCCACCACCCCGTGCCGCGCTACCTCTGCCGCCAGCGCGCCAAGCGCGGCGCCTGCCGCCAGCAGCTCGCCGCAGCGCCGCAGCGCGTCACGGTCACGGCCGTAGCCTAACGCTTCGGCCAGCGCGATGAATACCGCCCGGTCCGCCGGCCTCCACAATCCCCTGTGGCCGGAGAGCGATTGCCGCGCCTGCGCCTGCGCCAGCGCCGCTGCGCGCTCCCGTATTCGCGCCCAGCCCGCGTCCCGCGCCAGATCCACTAGCCGCGCTCCCCGACGCCGCGTGTCTTCACCGTCGAGCGGCGCGCACGGCCATGACGACGGGTTGTCGCGCGCCGCATCCCACGGCGTCGGCTGCGCCGAGAGCGTCACCAGCGGAGCGCGCCGCCCGCTTGCCAGCGGCGTACCTTCCGCGTCCGCCGCCCCACCCGCGACCAGCGCGACGTGCAGCGCCACATTGTCATAGCGCGGGTCGGTCGCGTGGCCATGCGCCCGCCAGCCCGCTGGGCTCAGATGCAACTCGATGTCGCCGGTCATGCGCGCGCCATCGCTGGAGAGCAGAACAGCGTCGCGGAAGTCTGGCCCCGGGCCGCCGCCCGGCCGTCCCTCGAAGACGACCGTATACGTGGCGCCATCCGCAGCCCGCAACACGCGCCCACGCCAACCGCCCGCGCCCCACCGCGCGATTAGTTCCGCCTCACGCGGGCGTGGCTGGTGGCGCGGCGCCTGCTCACGCTGCGTCGCCATGATATCCCTCCCGCCAGACGTGATACGCGGCGCCGGGCAGGAGCGGAAAACGGCGCGGAAAAGACGCCTGGCTTCGCCCGCGTGACAATACTGGCGCGCCCGACGTTGTAATGGCAAGGACTGGCGAACTGGGCGGCGCCCACCCCAGAGGCGCGATGCGGAGGGAGAGATAACCGTGTTCTTCGGGACGATACCAGGCGATGTGCTGCTGGACATCGTCGCGATCGCCGTCGTCGGATATCTCGCCATTCGCCAGTTGCAGGTGAAGCAGATGCGGGTGAGCCGCCTGTGGGTGCTGCCCGCGCTTACCCTGCTCTTTACCTACACCGGCATCCAGGGTGACCTCTTCGACACCATGTACAGCCCGACGATCATCGGCGTGGCGTTCCTGATTGGGATGGCAATTGGCGCGGTGCGCGGCGCGGCGACTAAACTGACGGTCGACGCCAAGACGCAGTCCGTGACCGTCAAGGGCACACTGCTCAGCGTCATCCTGTGGGTCGTGACACTCGGCGTAAAGGGCGTGGCGGACTTCGCGGTGGCGGCGCTTGGAGCCGCCAGCAGCATCGTCGGACTGACCACCGCGCTGGTCACAGCCGCGTTGCTGGCTCTATCTCTGGGAGCGATCATCGCCACAAGGGTGTACTACTACTGGCGATACGCGCTCAGCGTCGCATAGTCCGCGCGTGATATGGGGGGTGCGCTAGCGCCGCTCAACTGTTCAGATGTATCATAGTTGGCAAGCCGCGAAGGTGGCGGCGCGAGACATCCACACGCGATGTGTTGGGGGCGCGACACGCGAGGCGTTGATAGTAGGAGGTAGTCTGTGAAAGACCTGCTCAACGATTTCAAAGCGTTCATTCTGCGTGGCAATGTCGTTGATCTGGCCGTCGCCGTGGTCATCGGCGCAGCCTTCGGCGCGATTGTGACCGCCCTGGTCAAGGACCTCATCACACCGCTGATCGCGGCCATGGGCGGCCAGCCGGATTTTTCTGGACTGTACTTCACCATAAATAAGAGCAGGTTCCTCTACGGCGACTTCATCAATGCGCTCGTCGGCTTCCTGATCATCGCGGCGGTCATCTTCTTCCTGGTCATCAAGCCGCTCAACTGGCTGCAATCCCGGCGCAAGTCGGAGCCGCCGGCCGACCCGACCTCGCGCAACTGCCCGTATTGCCTCAGCGAGATCCCGATCCAGGCCACCCGCTGCGCGTTCTGCACCCAGGAAGTGCCAGCCGTCGAGCCTGCGCCCGCAGCCTAGCCGCACTCCAGATGTACCACCGCTGGGAGCGCCCCACCCCAGCCCTCAAACCCGCCCCGGCCGTCGCATTTCTGCTGGCTGGGCGGGTTTTCCATGCAGAGGTCACGGATGGCCGGCGCATAGTTAGCGGGAGGCTCGAGAGTCTACATCCCGCCAGACATGCCCGCCAGCTCGGCCGCCACCATCTCCAGCTTGCGCAGGAATAGGCGAACACCGATGCGCTCCAGCGCGACGCGGGCCCGCTCCAGTTGCGCGCGGTCGCCCGTTCGCTGGGCGAGCGCAATGCTCATGCGGGCGGCGTGCGGGATGAGGCCGCGCGCCTCCGCGTCGACTATCGCCGACGCCAGCGCCGAGCCGTCGTTCGCTGCCAGCGCGCGGGCAATGGCCATGGCGTAGGAATGCGCGTCCCACCACCCTCATTGCGCGCCGCGTCATAGCGGGCCACGAACGATTCAGGCGCCGCCCGCCCGTGTTCACTGAGGAACATGATCGGGCCAACATAGCCTCCCCAGGTGTCGGACCCCAGTTCCAGCAGCGACTCACGCATGACCATCAGAGGCGCAGGGTCGTCGTGCAGAATCGCCTCCGGGCTATCCCCCCAGGCGTGACGCGCGTCAGACTGCCATGCTAGCTGTTGGCCAGGTGGAGGTAGATGAAGCGCGCGATGTTGTCGATGGTGTCAAAGTTTTCCGGTGTCAGGTCAGCCTCATCCACCTGCACGCCGTAGGTCTCTTCAATGAACATGGCGATCTCGAGGACGCCGGTCTGGTCGAGGCCGCCGCGCTCCACCAGGAGCAGGTCGTCGGTCAGCGGCTGTCCTAGGCCGCCGTAAAAGAAGTTCTGCATGATGAATTCTCGCACTTGCTGGCGGATCAGGTTCAGTCCGCGCAAGCCCGTCGCGGTTGGCTCCATAGTGGTTCAGCGCCTCCAAACCTCAGCGCCCATCAGCGCTCCCTACTCGCGCCGCGGGATGGCTCCTATCATACTCACTGCGCTCCGCGACGTCCAGCCATCATGACCACCCAGCGCGCCTGCTTCAGCTCTCGCTCAGCCCGGCCTCGCGCAGCGACCACTGGAGTGCGGGCTCCAGTCCGGCGCGCAGCGGCTCGCTCGCATAGCCCACCCAGGCGACGGGCGTTCCGGTATCGAGCGGCGCGCGCAGCCGCGCGCCCCACGGATCGCAGACCACCACGCCCGCCTCGCGCGCGATGAGCTCCGTGCAGAGGTCGTATGGGTGGGCGCAGAGCGAGGCAGGAATTCCGAGTGCGGCGAAGAGCGGGCGGATATCGGCCACGAAGCGGTCATGCCCCACCATCAACTCGTAAAGCTGGCCGCCGGAAGAGATGTACTGGTCGTCGAAGACCTGTGGCGCGCTCTCGGGCGGCGGCCCCATCACCTCCTGAAAAAACGCCTCCTCGATCGCCGCTGTGCGCGCCTTGACGCCGGGGAAATACTTGGCGAACCCCGCGAATCCGCCCACCAGGCTCGTCGCCCCACTCGGCTGCGGCGTGAACGGGGTGACCGTCAGGTCGCGCAGGGCGAGCGTCTCGCCGGAGGCGCCGTGGCCCGCGACCGCCCAGAGCGTATCGGCCAGAGCCGCGCGTGGCGTGGGTAGCTCGGCCTGCAGCGCGAGCGTGATATCCGCCAGCGACGGCCAGAAGCTGGGGCGCGGCGCGGGCGCGACGCCGAAGAGCGCCCACGCGCTGCGCTTGGCGTACATCAGCCCGCGCGTACCATCCACTGGGTCCACGATCAACGTGAACGCCAGGCGGTCCGCCGGAGCGCCCGCGGGAAAGACACGCTGGCCACCTTCCAGTCCCTCGGCCACCAGCAGGAACGGCTCCTCTCGTCCCCACTCGGCGCAGCCCGCCAGTAATGGCTCCTCGGCGCGTTCGTCCAGCCGGTAGACCAGGTCGCCGCCACGCACGCCCGCTGGCTCCGCCAGGCGCGCCACGCTCTCGGAGCGCAAAGCCTCCAGCGTCGCGTCGCGCATGCGCCCGGCCAGCGTCCGCAGCCAGCGCAGTCGCCGCGCCGCATCTTCGGGGTAATCCATCATCGGCCGCATCCCTTCCAGGGCGACAGCGCCGCCGCAGTCATTAAGCTCACACCCGTGTGCGCGCGTCGCGCCACCCGGCGACAAGACGCTGGAACACGCGCGCTTGCCCCGCGCTGCGCCATCGGCTATGCTGGTGCTAGCCGCCAGAGACGGGCGACCGTGGACCGCTGGGAAGGAGGCGGATGATGGATCTCTCGACAGGCGATGAGCGCTCATTCGATTATGGTGTCGCCATTCGCGAGGCGGGCGGCGATGCGCCGCTGATCGAGCGGCTCTATCAGCGCGCACGCCGGGCAGACGCGACGGCGCGCTTCGCCGCTGGCTTGCGCGCCGTCGCCGCCGAGTCGCCTGGTGACGGACTCTTCGCCGCCTGGCGCGCGCGGTTGGATTATGCCGAACAGTCGGGCGCGACCGCCGAAAGCCACCAGGGCGTCTGGCGGCTGGGCGCGGGCTGGTGGATCGCCGCCGCGCTCGGGTTGCTGCTCTGGGTCGCATTCTATCCGCTCAGCGATCCCAACTGGATGCTGCCTGACCATGCGCCGGTCCTGGCGCTCGTCTGGCCGCCGCTGGCCGCGCTGGCCCTCATCTGGTACCTGACCCTGACCGCGCGGCGCGGCTACGCGCTTGCCGTGGCCGCGAGCCTGGCGGCCGCAGGCGTCAGCGCCTACATCTGGTATTTCTCGGGCCAGTTGGGCCACGCCAACCAGACCACCTACCTCAACTTGATGATCCTGCACAATCTCCTGCTCAACTGGGCGCTGGTGGGGCTGGTGGCCATTGGTCTGCGTCCTTCCGCACGTGACCTCTTTGGGCTGCTCACCAAGTCGCTGGAGATGGTCGGTGTCGCGGGCGTCTACGCCATCGCTGGGGCCATCTTCGTCGGGCTGGCCATCGCGACCTACGCGACCCTCGGCGTCACGCCGAGCGCGATGGTTCTCCGCGCGCTGGCCTGCGGCGGCGGCCTGATCGTCGTCCTGGCGGCGGCCAGCGCCTATGATCCCCAGCGGCGCGCCAGCGCCCAGGACTTCCACCGCGGCTTCGGCAAAATCCTCGCAATCGCCATGCAGGCGCTGCTGCCGCTGACGCTGGTCGCGCTGGTCATCTACCTCGCGCTCGTTCCCGCCAATTTCTTCGAACCATTCCGGCAACGCGCCGCGTTGATCGCATTCAATGGCGGGCTCTTCGCCGTCATGGCGCTGCTGGCTGGCGTCATTCCGATGAGCGCGGACTATTTCCCGCCGCGCTACCTGCGCTGGCTGCGCTGGGGTGTGACCGCGCTGGCCGCGCTGGCGCTGGTCGTCAGCCTTTACCTCTTTGCGGCCATCGTGTACCGCACCGCCGCTGACGGGTTGACGATGAACCGCGTGGCGGTCATCGGATGGAACCTGATCAACATTATGCTGCTGGCGGTCGCGCTGGTCGCGCAGGCGCGCGCGGGCCGCGCCGGAGACTGGATCACCGGGCTGCAGCGGGTCGCGCGCGGCGGCGCCCTGGCCTATGCCCTCTGGGGAGCGGCGCTCGTCTTCGCTCTCCCCTGGCTGTTCCACTAGCTGGTCATCTGGCGAACAGCGCGGAGAGCGGTCGCCAGCGCGGCGTGGACCCCGCCAGTGCGTCCGTCCAGGTCAAGCCCCTCACCCGCGAAGTACAGCGTTTCCGCGATGGGGCGCGTCAGCGGTTCCAGCTTTTCCAGGCCACCCACGGCCAGGTAGCTGTAGGCGCCGCGCGCGAAGGGGTCGGCGCTCCAGTCATGGTAATAGGCCGCCTCTACCAAAGCCGCCATCTTCTGAGGCGCGCGCCCAATGATCTCGCCTAGCGCGCCGGTCGCGCCAGCGATGACCGCGTCGTGGCCGCGTGCGCTCAGGCGCTCCGCCGCCGGGCCACCCACCCAACCGTGGATCAGCGGCGTCAGTAGTGGATAGTTCGTCCACCAGGTCGGCATCACGGACTGGCTGGAGAACAGGAAGGAGAGGTGCGGATAATGGAAAGGGTCGCCGGGTCCGGCGTCCCAGAAGCGCTCACGCAGACGCAGCACAACACGCGCGGCATGGCCCATCTTCACCCCGCCCAGCGCCTCAGTAAGCTCCGCCACCGGTGGGTCGAACTGGAGCGCGCCTGTGGCGCCTGGCGGCGCGGCGAGCACGCCAACCGGCGCTGTCACCAGCGCGCGCGTGGCGCTGGCCGGCGGAAGCTCAGCGCCATCGGCGGAACGCAACCGGACTGCGACCTGTCCCGGACGCCACTCGACGCGGTACGCCACAGAGCCGAGCCGCAACGTCAGGAGCGCCGAATCGCAAGTATCCAGCAACCACGCCGCCAGCCGGTCATAGCCATCCAGAAGGAAGAACTGGTCGTCGCCGTTCGCCGCCTCGTCGCGCGCCGTCTGCGCCAGCCAGCGCACACTGACAGTGGCGGGGTCGGCGGCCTCATAGCCCGCCACAAAGGCGCGCGTGCGGGCGACCGCCGCCTGCCAGCGCGGCCCGCCACCCTGGGTGGCGATGAACTCATCGAGCGTCAGTTCTGGGCCACGCCAGCGACTGATCGCCGCCAGAATCGGGTCGTCTCCATCGTCATCCTCGCCGTCGCCGTCGCTGTCATTCTCGTCGTCAGCGCCGCCCTGCGCCTGCCCGCCAAAGGCCATCAGCGTCTCGCCGGTCTGAGCGTAGAGGGTCAGCCCCGACTGGCGGATCAGGTCCATGATCTCCGGCGGCCGCCCGTGGATAAAAGACGCGCCCAGCTCGATGGGAATTGGGCTTTCCGGCGGGCGCGCCGTCAGCAGGCGCCCGCCGATGCGGTCACGCGCCTCGATCAGCGTGACGCGATGGCCCTGGCGAGTGAGCAGGCGCGCGGCGCTGAGACCAGCCACACCCGCGCCCAGGATGAGAATATCGTCGCCCATCGCGTGCCCCTCCGCTGACGCGCCATCAGTGAGAGCATTCTATCACCGGCGAGCGGCGACTCCCCGTGGGGTTTACGTGCCGGGCTCCGGGTCCTCGCGCGGGCGGAAAGCCACCATCAGCACGGAATCGGCCAGCGCGCGTAGCCCCGCCTCCGTGCCATCATACGCGTAGCCCAGGAAGCGCATCACCGAGCGAAAGGCGCGCCGGTACCGCCGCGCGTAGATCCGCAGCGCCGCCAGCCGCTCATCACTGGCCATGAGGCGATACCGCGGGATGTAGCGCGAGGAACCGGTCTGGACTTCAATCGGCGGGCTCGCCGCGATGTTCTGGTACCAGTCCGCGCGCTCACCATACGCTGAAAGCACGGCGCTCTCGCGAGTCACGGGATCGAAGCGCACAACCTCCAGCACCGTCCGCCGGGGCAGCCCGCTCTTACGCCCGCGGCTCGTCAGGAGCAGGAAGCGATGGCCCAGCAGCCAGCCGAGCCGCGCGCGATACAGCGCGATCGGAAGATTGAAGCCCCACTTCAGCGCCCCACGCGGCTTCGCGGGCGGCCGTTGCGTCACCATATGCCCATGCCTCACTTTCAGCCAGGTCGTCCACCTCAATTTATCACGTTGCGATGTAATAGCGCCAGCCCGCGCATGCCAAGACCCCCTCTTCTGGCGGGAAGAGGGGGCAGGGGAAAAGGCTAGCGAGCGCGCTACTGCGTGCTGACCGCCGAGCGGCCGCCGCGCAGCACGTACTTCTGGATTTTGCCGGTCGCTGTCTTGGGCAGTTCGGCGACGAAGGTGAAGGTCTTGGGAACCTTGAAATGCGCCATGTTCTCGCGCGCGAAGGCGCGCATCTCGTCCTCGGTGGCCGTCGCGCCAGGCTTGAGCACCACAAAGGCGTGCGGCGCCTCGCCCCACTTCTCGTCCGGCAGACCGACGACCGCGACCTCCTGAATGGCGGGGTGGCGCAACATGATGCCCTCGACCTCGATCGAGGAGATATTCTCGCCGCCGCTGATGATCACGTCCTTGATGCGGTCGCGGATCTCGGCGTAGCCATCGGGATGGACCACCGCAGCGTCCCCCGTATGGAACCAGCCGCCCTGGAAAGCGCGGGCCGTCGCGGGTGGATCGTTATAGTAGCCCAGCATGACGACGTTGCCGCGCGCCACGATCTCGCCGAGCGTCTGCCCGTCGTGCGGCACCTCGCGCATCTCTTCGTCAACCACTAGAAGCTCGCCCGAGGTCATCAGCGGCACGCCCTGGCGCGCCTTGATCATGGCGCGGTCGCGCGGGCCAAGCTCATTGTGCTCGGGCAGTGGCTCACAGACGGTGATGAACGGCGCAGTCTCGGTCAGGCCGTAGACCTGGGTAATCTCCCAGCCGAACTCGCCTTCCATGCGCTCAATAGTCGCCGGGGCGGGCGCCGCGCCGGCCGTGAGCACACGCACACCGGGCCGGGCCTTGGCCCGCGCCTCCTCAGGCGCGTTAGCGATGCTGATCAGCACCGTCGGCGCTGCGCAGAGCATCGTCACATGCTCGTCGTTGATCGTGTCGAAGATCGTCGCCGGGTCGATCTTGCGCAGGCAGATGTGCTTCGCGCCCGCCGCCGTGACCGTCCAGGTGAAGGTCCAGCCGTTGGCGTGGAACATCGGCAGCGTCCAGAGGTAGGTATCGGCAGGAGACATCGGCGCGTGCAGCAGCGTGCCGACGGTATTCATGTAGGCGTTGCGGTGCGTGATCATCACGCCCTTGGGCCGCGAGGTCGTGCCACTGGTGTAATTAATCGTCAGCAGACCGCTCTCGGCGATATCCGGCCGGGTGAAGGTCGCCGGGGCTTGGGCGAGCAGCGTCTCGTAATCCAGCCAGCCCTCACGTGGTCCGCCTTCAAGCGCCACAAAGCGCTCGACGTTGGGCAGCGTGCTACGGATGCTGTCCACCGCTTCCAGGTATTCGCTATGCGCGCAGACGATCTTCGCTCCGGAGTGGTTGATGATGTAGGTGAAGTCGTCGGGGGTCAGGCGGTAGTTGATTGGCACCAGCACAGCGGCCAGCTGTGGAACCGCGTAGAAGGATTCCAGTTGCGCATGCGTGTTGGGTGCGATGTAGGCCACGCGGTCACCGCGCGTCACGCCCAACTGCTGCAGCGCCGCGGACCAGCGGTCGCAGCGCTCGCCAAATTCCGCGTAGGTCAGCCGCAGGTCGCCGTCCACCACGGCCTCGCGGTGCGGATGAATCGTCCGCGCGCGTTTGAGGAAGTCCAACGGGGTCAGTGAAAGTTCCATGACGGCTCCTTTGACGCTCAACCAGCGAGCCCATCAAGCCGTGGATCGCGCGTGAGGGCCCCTGTCGCCCGGCATCCCGCGCCGCCCCACCGCCCGGCCTGCGTCTGCGCAAGAACACCGGGCCCCCGCGGGGCCGCTATGCTGGAGTATAGCTGTCGCGCGTCGGGAGCGTCAACGCGCCTCCGCGTCTGTGACAACGCGCCCGCCGTTCGGGCCACGCGCGACCCTGGCAGCGGCGGGGCGCATCCGCCCGGGCCGCGCCTAGGCCTTCGCCGTCTGCGCGCTCGCCGCCTCATGCGCCAGATCGGTCAATACGAGTGGGTCGCCAGTGGTGATGGCGATGGTGTGCTCGAAGTGGGCGGAGAGGCTGCCATCAGCGGTGACGACCGTCCAGTGGTCGCCGAGCTCCTTTGTGCCAGGCTTGCCAATGTTGACCATCGGTTCGACGCAGACCACCATGCCGGGGCGCAGCAGCGGGTTTGGCATGCGCTCGTCGGTACGGTTGGGAATGAAGGGGTCCTCGTGCAGCTCGCGGCCAATGCCGTGGCCGCCGTAGCGCTCGACCATCGCGAAGCCCTCGGACTCCACGTAGGTCTGGACCGTGCGGCTGATGTCGAGCACGCGGTTTCCGGGCCGCGCCACGGCGATCCCCTTCCAGAGCGCCGCCCGTGTCACGTCCAGCAGCTTTTGCGCCTCTGGAGAGACCTGCCCCACCGGGACGGTAATCGCCGAGTCGCCATGCCAGCCATCTACAATGGCGCCGAAGTCAATGGCGATAATGTCCCCCTCCTTGAGGACACGCTTGCCCGGGATGCCATGTACGATCTCGCTGTTGACCGAGGAGCAGATGACGCCTGGGAACGGTGGCACACGCTTCGCCGGGGTGTAGCCCTTGAAGTTCGATATCGCATGCCGCCGCTTCAGTTCGCGCGCGGCTAGCGCGTCCAGCTCGCCCGTCGTGACGCCCGGCTTGGTCGCCGCGCGCAGCAGCTCCAGGATCTCCATCACCACCTGGCCCGCTCGCCTGATGGATTCGATCTCCGTTCGGCTCCGATACTGGATCGCCATACTCTCCCGCGCCTTCCTCATCCCCTCTCCATCCAGGAGAGGGGCCAGGGGGTGAGGTTTGTGCCCTACCCCCGCAGCGCCGCCAGCATCTCCCGCGTCACCTCGTCAATCGGGCGCGCGCCGTCAATGCGGGTCAGCTTGCCTTGTTGTTGATAATACTCGAGCAGCTTCACCGTTTCGGTGAAGAAGATGTCCAGCCGCCGGGCGATCTTCTCCGGCGTATCATCTGACCGCTGGTAGAGCTCGCTGCCGTCCAGGTCGCAGACACCGGCGACCTTTGGCGGGTGCGTGGCGGTATTGTAGACATGACCGTGCGCGCGGCAGATCCAGCGACCGCTGAGCCGCTCCAGCAGGAGCCCGCGCGGAACCTCCAGCGAGATCACCCGGTCAATGCGCTGTCCGGCCGCCGCCAGATGGGCGTCCAGCTTCTCCGCCTGCGGGATGGTGCGCGGAAAACCGTCCAGCGTCAGCCCGCGAAAATTCGGCTGCGCCTGGCTCTCGCGCATGAACGCCATGATCATGCCAATCACCAGTTCGTCGGGAACGAGATCGCCGCGCTCGAGGTAGGGCTGCGCCTGCTTACCCAGCTCCGTGCCGGCCGCGATCTGCTCGCGCAGCAGGTCGCCGCTGGCGCAAGGCTTCAGCCCCAGTTCACGCTCCAGCGCCTCCGCCTGCGTCCCTTTGCCGCTGCCCTGCGCCCCAATCATGATGATGTTCACGACCCAGTCTCCTCACCGCCGGCCCGCTACCAGCCGGACCGGGCTGCCCGCCGCGCCATTGCGGCGGGACCGCTGGCGACCACCACAGGCCGCCAGACCCTATCATACGCCACGGCCGCACGCTCCTGCGCGGATTTACCAGCGGTATCAGAGGTTGTAGAAACGCGAACCCCTCTCCTGGCAGGCTGTCGCCGCCATGGAGAGGGGTTGTGGTGTCGCGCGATGTGAACCGCGCTAGCTGAGGAAGCCGGAGTAGTTGCGCATCACCATCTCGCCCTCGATCTGCTTCATCGTGTCGAGCACGACGCCCACCACGATCAGCAGCGAGGCCGCCTGGATGATCTGGCTGCTCTGGCTCGTGCTCAGCAGCGCCGGGGCTACCGCCACGATGCCCAGGAAGAGCGCGCCGCCAAACGTGATGCGCTTGAGGATGTTGTAGAGATAGTCCTCGGTGCGCGGGCCAGGGCGAATGCCGGGGATAAAGGCGCCCTGCTTCTGCAGGTTCTCCGCGGTGTTCTGTTGCTGCCACATCACAATGGCGTAGAAGTAGGTGAAGGCGAAGACCAGCAAGCCGTAGAAGACCCAGTAATACCAGTTGGAGCTATCCAGGAAGATGCGCACGTTGCTGAAGAACTGCGCGACCCCCTTGTTCGAGCTGTACGCCACGAAGTTCGCGATGACCACAGGCAGCAACAGGATCGAGGAGGCGAAGATCAGCGGGATCATGCCCGCGCTATTGACCTGCATCGGGATGTAAGTGGACTCTTCCGTGGCGCGGAAGCCGGAGAATATGCGGCGCTTTGTCGGGTAGCGCACGGGGATGCGGCGCTGGGCCATGTAGACGAAGACCATGACGAAGATCATCGCCAGCACCAGGCCAACCGTAAAGAGGCCCGTCACCAGCGCGCCGTTATTCACGCCGCTGCCACTGCCGCTGCCGCTACTCACGAGCGCGTTGCCAATGACGCCGGGCAGACCGGAGACGATATTGGCGAAGATGATCAGCGAGATGCCGTTGCCAATGCCGTTCTCGGTGATTAGCTCACCGATCCAGACCAAGAAGATCGTGCCTGCCGTCAGCGTGGCGATGGTCGCCAGCGTCGGGACCAGCGTCGTCGCGTTGAACAGGTTGAACTGGGTGTTGGAAACGGCTCCCAGGTTGACCAGGATCGCCATCTGGCTGAACGCCTGCAGCATTGCCAGCGGCACCGCGATATAGCGCGTGATCTGCGCCAACCGATTGCGGCCGGCCTCGCCCTCGCGGTTCAGCTCACCCAGCCGCGGGATAATGCCCTCGAGCAGTTGGACGACGATGCTGGCGGTGATGTAGGGGTAGACGCCCAGCGCCAACACCGAGAAGTTCTTGAACGAGCCGCCAGAGAAGACGTCGAGCAAGCCGAAGAACTGCTGCAAGTTTGAATTCTTGCTGATAATCGACTGCAGGTTCGCCGGGTCAATGCCGGGCACCGGCACATAGGCGACGATCCGGAAGATGAGCAGCATGCCGAGCGTGTACAGGATCTTCTTGCGCAGATCTGGCACCGTCCACATGCCGCGCAGCCGGTTCCACATGCTTGCCTCCGAAAGGGCGCCTGTAAGCGCCAGTCAACTCTGGAATACGGTCAGGGTCATCCCCATCTGTCATGCGCAGGGCGGGCCACCCCGCCCAGAGACGCCCGCCGCCAGCTACCGCCAGCCCAGGCGCGCTCCCGTCTATTCTACACGACGTGACCGGGTTACGGTAGCGCGCCGGGACTTCTTCAGAGGGAAAATAGATACAATCAGCCCCCTCCACAGCGTCCGCGTGCGAAGGGGCTGACGCGAGGCTACTTCTTCGCCTCTGGCGCCGGGTTCTTGGAGCGCTTTGTCTTCTCGCGCTCGCGGACCTCGATGATGGTCACCGTGCCACCGGCCGCCTCGATCTGCTTGCGCGCGGATTCGGAGACCTTGTGCGCCGTGACCTTGAGCGCGTGGCTGAGCTTGCCATCGCCGAGGACCTTGAGCATACGCTCCTGTTCCCCGGCGCGGATATAGCCCTTGGCCACCAGCGCCGCCGCGCTCACCTCCTCGCCCGCCGCGAATGCGGAGAGGTCGCGCAGGTTGATGACGGTATATTCCTTCTTGAACGGGTTCTTGAATCCGCCCAGGTACGGCATCCGCTGCGAGAAGCGGTTCTGGCCGCCCTCGAAGTACGCCGGAATGCTCTTATGCCCCGTGCGGGCCTTCTGGCCCTTCTGGCCGCGACCAGATGTCTTCACGTGGCCTGAGCCGTGGCCACGCCCAACGCGCGTGCGGCTCTTGCGCGCCCCCTCGGGCGCGCGCAAATCGGACAGCCTCATCGCGCCGCCTCCTCGACCGCCTCCGGCGCCGTCTCCACGCGCACCAGATGCGAGACCTTGTTAATCATGCCGCGGATGACGGGGCTATCCTCGCGCTCCACGGTCTGGTGCAGCCGCCGGAATCCCAGCGCCTGAATCGTCGCCTTCTGCTTCACGTTGTAGCCGATGGCGCTCTTGATATAGGTAATGCGTAGCTTCGCCATTGTGTCGCTCCATTTGCCTTCCGTCCGGCGCGGCTGACGTCACGCCGGACAGACGCGCCATCATGCTAGCGGCGCGGGCCGCCGGGACCACGCCGCGGGCCGCCGCGTCCAGGGCCACCTGGACCGCCGCGCCCAGGGCCGCCCTGACCACCACGGTCGCCGCCGCCCTCCCGGCCGCCACGACCACCGCGGCCACCCGGACCGCCACGATCACCACGATCACCGCGCTCGTTACGCTCCTCACGGGGCATCGCCGCGTACGCGGCGGCCGCGGCGGCATTGGCCTCCGCGATTTGCGTCGCACGGCGCGCGCCCACCAGGTCACGGACGCTGCGGCCAAGGCGCGCGGCCTCCGACTCATAGGAGCGCAGACCACGCAGGCACTCCATCGTCGCCATGACGGTGTTGAGCGCGTTCGAGCTTCCCAGCGACTTCGAGAGGATGTCGTGGATGCCCACCGCTTCGACCACCGCGCGCACCGCGCCGCCCGCGATAACACCCGTGCCAGGCGCCGCCGGCTTCAGAAGCACCTCGGAGGCGGAGAAGCGACCGCGCGCCTCGTAGGGAATCGTCGTCCCGACGAGCGGCGCCTCGATCAGGCGCTTCTTGGCATCCTCAACACCCTTGCGAATCGCCTCGGGGACCTCGGCGGCCTTCCCGATGCCGACTCCAACATGGCGGGCCTGATCGCCCACCACCACGAGCGCGCGGAAGCTGAAGCGCCGCCCGCCCTTGACCACTTTTGACACGCGGGCGACCTGGACAACCGTCTCTTTCAGGTCGAGCCGCGATGCGTCAATCTTCGGCATGTCTGTACGATCTCCTCAGATCAGCGAATGCGCTCGCGCCTAGAAATCCAGGCCACCCTTGCGGGCGCCGTCAGCCAGCGCGGCCACGCGGCCGTGATAGATGTAACCGCCGCGGTCAAACACCACGCGCGTAATACCCGCCGCCTTGGCGCGCTGCGCGATTAGATGGCCAACCCTGTACGCCTGCTGGATGCGCCGGTTCGATTCGATGCCCTTGTAGGCGTCAGGGGTCGCGTCGTCGCCCTCGCCGGCCGCCTTCGGCGCCTCCTTGATGGAGCTGTAGTCGGCGTCACGCGAGGAAGCGGCGACCAGCGTGCGCCCCTGCGAGTCATCTACGACCTGCGCATAGATCTGGTTGGCGCTGCGGAAAACGCACAGCCGCGGCCGCTCGGTGTTCCCGGCGACCTTCTTGCGCACGCGCAGGTGGCGGCGCAGCCGCTGCTGATTGGCATATTGCTTCTTAATCATGGCTACTTCTTCTTCCCGCCAACCTTGCCGGCCTTGCCCGCCTTGCGCCGGATGACCTCATCCGCGTACTTGATGCCCTTGCCCTTGTACGGCTCCGGCTTGCGGATCGCGCGGATGTTCGCCGCGACCTGGCCGACCAGTTGCTTGTCGATGCCAGTAACTGTCAGGCGCGTGGGCGTCTCGACACTGAAGGAGATACCCTGCGGCGGAACAACCATCACTGGATGTGAGTAGCCGACCGAGAAGACCAGATGGTCGCCCACCTTGGCCACACGGTAGCCCACACCGTTAATCTCCAGCGACTTCGAGAAGCCGCCGCTGACGCCCTGCGCCATATTGTTGAGCAGCGTGCGCGAGAGCCCGTGCAGCGACTTGCTCGGCTTGCTGTCGTCGGCGCGCGCGACCGTGATGGTCGCGCCCTCCTGGGTGATGGTGATCGTCGGTGGGAAGACGTGGGTGAGCGTGCCCTTCGGCCCAGTGACGGTGACCGTATTATCGGCCGCCACCTCAACCTTCACACCGGCTGGCGTCGTAATTGGCGCCCGACCGATACGAGACATGGTTCCGCCCTCCTACCAGACGTAGCAGACCACTTCGCCGCCCAGCCCCTGCTGGTAGGCTTTGCGGCCCGACATGACGCCCTGCGGCGTCGAGATGATCGCCAGCCCCAGGCCACCGCGCACCCGCGGAATCGCGTCACGGCGCGTGTAGACCCGCAGGCCTGGCTTCGAGACGCGCTTGAGTTGCGTCAGCACCGGGCGCTTGTCCACGTAGCGCAGAGTGACGATGATCGTGCCCTGCGGGCCATGTGGGTTCTCGGGCCGGCTATCGACCACATAGTCTTTGACGTAGCCTTCCTCCTTGAGGATGCGCGCGATGGCGATCTTCATGTTCGAGGAAGGAATCTGGACGCGCGTGTGGCGCGCCATGATCGCGTTGCGGATTCGAGTCAGCATATCCGCGATCGGATCGGTCATATTCATGCCGCGTGTTCTCCTCGCCCCGTCCTACCAGCTCGACTTCGTCACGCCGGGAAGCTCGCCACGC
>DASVZK010000029.1:0-16843 GCA_036391685.1 Ktedonobacterales bacterium | reverse complement strand
TGCGGCGCGGCGACCCTGTACAGCCTGTTTAGTTCTGGGATACCACGGACTGCGCACTTGATACCGTAGTGCGGGTCCGATTCCTGAGAGGATTGATACAGTAGAGATGAGGCGGATTCATAACCCCGACAATCCGCCCGGGCGTCTGCGCGCCTCTCAAACACGAACACGCGCTCGCTTCGCCAAACCAAACACGCCGCAAGGGAGCCTACGCGGCTGCCCGTTCTCAGGATAAGCGGACAGTTCTCGCGCGCCCTATGTCGACCCGTCCGTATCGGAACGCTGTAGCAGGACTGATCAACTCGCCCCCGCGTCTGAAGGGAGTCTCTTCGGTGGTCGCGATCCACGAAAAATCAGGGGCGCAGGAACTGCCGAACGCCAGGAGCGCGTCGCGGCGGCCCCTGGGTGACGCCGTCGGGCAGCGCGCCTTCCCGCCCTGGGCCAACCGGCTCATCAGCGTGGTCATCGTTTTGGGCGCGATCACCAGCATCGCGGTGACGCTCCCCGCCGGATGGGCGCTGGTAGCCGTAGCGGTCCTGGGCATCTGCGTGGCCCCAGGGATGGCGACACGCCGGGAAGCGATCGTGACAAGCCTGCTCGCTGTCGCCGTTGGTGTGACAACGATAGACTATCTGACCTGGCGCATTGAAGTCAGCAACTGGACCTTCTTCGGTGTGATCGCGGCGCCATTGCTGGCCGCGGAGGTCTTCGGCGCGCTCCATACGCTCGGCCTGCAATACACGATCTGGCCCAAGCCGCCACTCAAGATCACGCACACAGACGACCCCACACGACGACCCATCTTCATCCTCATCCCCACGGTCAACGAGGGAGTGACAGTACTGAGGCCGACCGTCCAGGCGGCGCTCGAAGCGCGCGACCAGTACCTCACCGCCTTTCCACACGGAGAAGTCGTCATTGCGCTCTGCAACGACGGATGGGTGGCGGGCGCGCCTGACTGGCGCGATGTCGAATCCCTCGCCCAGCGGATGGGCGTGACCTGTGTCACGCGCGCTCAAGGCGGCGGGGCGAAAGCCGGCAACCTCGAGTATGCCCGGCAAACGCTCGGCGCTACCGGTGAAGCGCTGATCGTTGTCTTCGACGCCGACCAGATCGCCCATCCCGACTTCCTGCTCAAGACTGCACCCTGGTTCACCGACCGGACCATCGGCTGGGTGCAGACAGGCCAGTATTACCGCAACCTCGACCAGCCGGTGGCGCGCTGGGCCCACGACCAGCAGGCGCTCTTTTATAAGGTGCTCTGCCCCGGCAAATCGGCGCACAACGCGGCCTTCATCTGCGGCACGAACGTCATGATTCAGGCCGCGGCGCTCGACGAGATTGGCGGCCTGCCCCAGGACTCCGTGACAGAGGACTTCGCGGCCTCCATACGGCTCCACTCCCGCTGGCGCAGCGTCTTCCTCACGGATGTGCTCGCCACTGGCCTGGGCCCTATGGACTGGCCCTCTTACCTCAAGCAGCAGCGCCGCTGGGCGATTGGGACGCTCAGCGTTCTGCGCGTCCACTGGCGCGACATCATCCTCCCTCGCCGCGGCGGCCTCACCCTGGAACAGCGCATCCAGTACGCGCTGGCCTGTACCCACTACCTCAGCGGCCTGCGCGACCTGATCTTCATTATCTCGCCACTCGTCTTTCTCGCCACCGGCATCCCAGCCGTCCGCGCCGCGACGCTGGGCCAGTTCCTCTGGCACTTCCTGCCCTTCTGGATCGCCTCACAGGCCGCCTTCTGGTACGCGGGAAGCGGCAAAACCGGTCTGCGCGGAATCGTCATCGGCTTTGGCAGCTTCCCCGCGCTGATCCAGGCGACCTGGACGGTCATCTTCGGCGGCCGCTCAGGCTTCATGGTGACCTCCAAGCGACGCGCCTCGCCGCGTGTCTGGTCCTCTCTGGGGATCTATGCGCTGGCGACCGTCGCCTGTCTTGCCGCCGTCTGGCTCGGCTTCCGCAACCACGCGCTGCGCAGCGACTCGCTGGTGATCAGTATCCTCTGGGTCGGGTATGACCTGGCGCTGCTTTCGAGCGTCCTCTGGCTGGGGATGAACGACCTCTTCTATCGCGAGCCGCAACCCATCCAGCGGCGTGTTCCCGTACCCTCGGGCGCGCGACGGCTGCAACCCACCCAGATGCTCCGCCCCACGCGCCGCCTGCGGCCGGGCTGGGCGCTCGCCGCCGCCGCGCTGATCGCGGCCAGCAGTTCCGTGCTCTTCGCGTCGAGCCACCTCGCGCCAGAACCGGCTACCTGGAGCGTTACGACCCGTACGGCGTCATCGCCCTATCTGGGTCTGGGGCTCACGCTGCCCGTCCAGTCGCTCACCTCGCGTCCCGCCGCGCTGGAGTCCCGAGTCTGCCTGCCCTTTTCCATTATCGGGCGCACACAAACGATCCAGGACTCATTCGATTTCGCCTGGGCGCGCCAGCTCGCCGCGCAAAACAAGCGCCCGTGGATTACCCTGCAATTCGGTTCCTTCAACGCGCGGGGCGTCCCGCCACTTGACGCCAGCCTGCCCGCGATCGCCAATGGCTCGCAAGACCAGAACCTCCAGCGCTGGGCGCAGGACATCCATGCCTATGGGCAACCTATCTTCCTGACCTTCCTGTTGCATGTAGACCGCAACTGGGCGGTCTCCTCCGCGGTGGCCAATGGCGGCATTCCACAGGATGCGCCGCGCGCCTGGGCGCGGATTCAATCGATCTTCAAGGCGGCGGGAGACACCAATGTGGCCTGGGTGTGGGCGCCCGCCGATCCAGCGACTGACCAGGCATATGCCCCGCCGGAAACCTCGATCGATGTGGTGCTGCAGAGCATGATCCGCTATCCCGGGACCCCGTGGCCCGACCCCGTCGCGGTCCTCAGCGCCGTCATCGCGCGCCACCCGCACAAACCGATCTTCGTGGAGATTAGCGCCGATGGCCCGGCCGCTGAGAAAGCCGCCTGGATTGTGCGGGTCGCCGCCGCGGCCCAGTCAACTCCCGACGTCTACGCGCTCTTCTACCATGATAGCTCGCCTGACGTCCGCGCGACGCAGACCGAAAACCGGCAGTGGTCGCTCGAATCAGACCCTAGCTCGCTGCAAGCGGTGCGCTCCTGGCAAACGCTGGTCCAGCCAGCGACACTTCCCTGTGGCGCGACGAACGCCGCCCGACCGCGCGTCACCGGTCCAGTCCAGAGCGCGGTCGGCCAGCCGGCGGCGCGGGTTCCCGCCGGCCAATCGGGCGCGCTGACGGGCGCATGGGCGCCCCAAATACCATTCGTGAAGAGAGAGCCGCTATGGAAATAGCAGGTGTCCCAACCCGCCGGGCGGCGCGGCCCACCGTGAGGCTCCGGCGGAGCCTCACGTCGCGTGTCAACGCCTCCACGCTTGTGGCGCACGCGCCGCTCGCGCTGGTCCTCGCGCTGCAAGCGATCATCTCCCTGGTGACGCTCAACAACACCCCGTTCGAAGATGAAGCGCTCTATATCTACGCCGGACGCCAGGTCCTGCACGCGCTCATTACCCAGACGCCGTTAAGCGATCCATTCCCGCGCTACCTCTCGGGCAGCCCGTATTTCTATCCGCTGCTCGCCGGCGCCGTGGATGGCTGGGGCGGTGTCCAGGCGGCGCGCGCGCTCAGCCTCGTCGCCATGCTCGTCGTCACCGCCTGCGTCTACTGGATCGCAGGCCATCTCTTCGGCCGCGAGACCGCGCTCTTCAGCGCCGCGCTGTATGGATTCCAGGGGACGACACTCTTCCTGGGGCGCCTCGCGACGTATGACGCCTTCTGTCTCATGTTCCTGGCGCTCTCAACGGCGCTCGCGCTGCGCGCCAGCGCCACGAAGTCGCCCTTCCTCTCGATTGCGCTCGGCCCGCTGCTCACACTCGCGATCCTCGACAAGTATGTCGCGCTCCTCTGGACACCTTCCGCGCTGGCGTTGCTCGCCTGGCTAACGCTGCGACGCTGGGGCTGGCGCCAGATGGCGATACGGCTCGATCTTGCGGTGATCGCGCTCGTCCTCAGCGCGGCCACCGCCTATGCTGCGCTCGGAAGCGACCTGCTCCAGTCGATTATGGGAAGCACGACCAATCGCGCGGTGGTGAGCCACGCCGCCAGACTGCCGCTGGTCTGGGAAGTCATCTCGCTCGGCGGAATCACGCTCGGCCTGGCGCTCGCCGGGCTCCTGCTGGCCAACCGCAGCCAGCGCGTGACCGCCGCGATCTTCCTGGCGTCGGCCCTGCTGGCGCCCGCCTATCACATCTACAAGGCGGAACCTATCTCACTGAACAAGCACATCGCCTACGCGCTCTTCTTCGCCGCGCCGCTGGCGGGATTCGCCGTGACCTGCGTCAGCGTCTCGTTCCAGCGCGCCGCCCGGCAAGCGCTCGACACCGCGCAGAGCTGGCTGCCCGGGCTGGGCGTCTGCCTGGTCATCTTTACCCTCGGCATGCAGCAGGCGAACTGGCAGTACCATCAATGGGGTAATACCACAGGCATGGCGAGCGTGTTGCGCACGCTCGTGCGGCCCGACAGCGGCCGCTACCTCGCCGAAGATATGGAGGTTGCGCGCTACGCCCTTCAGGATGTCACCGCCGATTGGCAATGGACAGGCCCATACTGGTTCGAATATACTAGTGCAAGTGGCCAATACTTTTCGGGCGTCGCGGCCTACCAGGCGGCGCTGGCGGATGGCTATTTCGATGTCGTCGAGCTCAGCTATGGCGCGACAGCCCCACTCGACATCGCTATCCAGAGTGAACTTGGCCCGGGCTCGCACTATATTCTGGTCGCAAAAGTCCCCTATCACGACGTCTTCGGCAACGGCTACTACTGGATCTGGCGCAAGCAAACCCCCGGCTGAGTGACAACACGTCCAGTATTCCGACCCTATGCTTCAGGCCCCGCGATCTCACCCCAGCCTTGCGACACAAGGCGCCTTGCGTGGAGCGGATTGAGTGGAGGAGCGGTGGCGATGGCGCCGCCGCATGGAACCGTAGGGCGAAGGACAAATGAATATGAGCCCCAAACGAACTCTCATTGCGCTGGTGATCGCCCTCCTGGCGTTGGCGCTACTACCGATCTCCAGTATTTTGGGCGCGCCCGCGGACACCTCGGCGCTCCAGCCGTCCATCGCGCATCTGCCGGGCCGCGACGTACAGTTCAGCGCGCTGAGGACCAGTGGCGCTGGACATGCGGGATTGGAAACTGTCAGCCTCGTTGTCACCCTGACCAACACTGGCGCGAGCGCCTTCCAGGTTGACCCGGCCGATTTTGCGCTCTCCGCTGAAGGCGACATCTTTGGCCAGACTGGCGCGCCTACCCCCAACGGATCGCTCACCGGCTCGGTCGCGTCCCATGGCGCGCGCGCCGGCCGCGTGACGTTCACGCTTCCCAGCGCCGCCTTCGCCGTCGCCTCCATCCTCTACCACCCGCGCCATACCAACCTCGCCGCCACAACGCCATTGCGCCAGACGCCCACCACCGCGCTCCCCACGCCTACCAGCCAGCCGGCCATCGGCCAGTCCCAACTCGCTACTGGGCCGGTCACGCTTGCCACGGCCTCCACGAACACCGTGGAAGACGATTTCATCCGCCCGAATCAGGCCGGATGGGGAACCACGACCAACACGGACGGCGTCACCAACGTCGCATGGGGGCTGAAGGGAACCGCCCCCGAATTCTCCATCAGCAACAATAGCGGGCTGATCACCTGGGCCACGAACGATCTGAACATCCCGTTGCAGGCAAGCGCGGGCTCAACCCTGTATTCCGGCGGCGACGCGCTGGCCCGCATATCCGTCTCCAGCGCTGGCCACGTCATCGTTTATGTGGCGATGGAGTACAAAAGCAATGGCTCAGACTACTACGCTCTTCGGCTGCAGACCTCTCTCGGCAAGCTTATCGTCGCCAAGAAGGTCAGTGGAGCCGTAGCCAACGAAGCGTCCACTTCATTCACTACCAAGCCGAATACGTGGTACTGGATTCGGATGAACGCGAACCCTGCGACCAAGACGGTTTCAGGCAAGGTCTGGGCGGATGGAACCCCCGAGCCGGCTGCGTGGATGGTCACCTGGACCGATCCAAACAACTGGCTGGCGTCGAACTATTCCACCGCGGGAGCCTCCTGGAATACCGCGCCAACCACCGCCGAAACAGTGACGTACAGTTGCTACGCCTACTCATCCAACCCCGCGGTGAGCGCGCAACCCTGTGACTCCACACCAGCCCCAACTCCCACTCCCACCGCCACTCCGCTTCCTACTCCCACAGCGACCCTGGCTCCAACCGCGACCGCGACCCCCGCCGGCACGCCGGCGCCCACTCCCACCGCAACCCCACTGCCCACACCGACCGCGACACCGCTTCCCACGCCAACGGCAACCCCTCCGCCAACAGTCGCGAACACCATCGAGGACAATTTCACCCGCGTCAACCAGACCGGCTGGGGAACTTCCACCAACGACTCAGGCGTGGCCAACATCAGCTGGGGTATGGATGGCGGGGGAGGACAGTCCAATGTCAGCATCACCAATAATACCGGCGTCTACGGGTATCCCGGCGCCACTGGCATTCCCGGCATCGCCTCAGCGGGCAGCGTGAAATACAACGGCGGAGACGCGCTGGTCCGCTTCTCCGTCAGCGCGGTCGGGCATATCATGCCCTACGTGTCGCTCAACGACTGCAGCGATAAGTCCTGCTATTACGGCGCGCGCCTGCATACCTCCGTGAACTTGCTCGAGGTGGCCAGGCGCTCCGGCGGCGTGTCCAGCGTGTTGGCCTCAGTCCCCTTCACCGCCAGCGCCAATACCGTCTACTGGATGCGCCTCGACGTTCAGGTGGGAACTGGGAACGACACCTTGCAAGCGAAGATCTGGGCGGATGGGACCCCCGAACCGTCCGCATGGATGGTCACAGCCACCGATACCTCGCCGCTGGTGGCCAACCTCCCAGGTGACGGCGGCAGTTGGGACGGCGTCGGGACAGGCGAGACGATGAATTACACCTGCTACGCCTACGCCGCCAGTGGGCTGGCGAGCCCCTGCGCCCCCGCTCCCACCGGCACGCCGACGCCCGGGCCAAGCCCCACGCCAACGGCGACACCCGCGCCGACCGCGACCGCCACCCCCGTGCCCGCTGGCACAATCACGACCATCTCAATCAATGGCCACGGTGATCCATGGGGCACAGCGCTCGACGCCTCCGGCAACCTGTGGTTCGCGGAGGCTGGCTGCGACTTCGCGCCAACCTGCTCCTCCACCACCGCCCCGGGTCAGATCGGGGAAATCCCGGCCGGCTCGTCAACGCCCATCCTCTACACGCTGCCCAATATCACCGGCAATCAACCCATCTTCGTCGCGCTGGACGCGAGCGGCAATGTCTGGTTCACGACGCCCAACAACAGCATGATCGGCGAGTTCAACCCGGCGACCAAATCTTTTGCCGGCCAGTGGGCGGTCACGGCGGGCAGCGGGCCCTGGGACCTGGCGTTCAACAACGGCAAAATCTGGTACACCGAGCACCTGGTCTCCAGCGTCGGCGAGTTCGACCCTGCCACGCATACATTCCAGGACTTCGCGACCCCCAGCGCCAGCGCGTACCCGTATGGCATCACCTCGGGCGACCCGCTCAACGCGAACCTAGTCTGGTTCACCGAGAACAACACCAATGTCTCGCGCATCGCTTCCATCGACGTGACCACCGGCGCGATCACGGAATACCTCATCCGCGCCAGCGTCGGCGTCGGCCTGACGCCACACCTCATTAGTGTGGACGCGCAGGGCCATGTTTGGTGGTCGGAGGGCTGGATACGCGCGATCGGAACACTCACGCGGTCGCTCGCCACGCCAGGCCAGTGTGGCGCCACAAGCGGGGATTGCGCCGGCGTCACAGAGTATGCGCTGCCGGCGTCCACAAATAGCTGCAGCGGCTCCCACGTCTCCGGCCTGGCCATCCAGGGCGGCGGCACAGCCATCTGGACCGACGACTCGCTCGCCGGGCAAGTCGGCTACTACAGCCCGACGGCCGGAACCTATACGCTCTACAACATCTCCTGCCCGCACCCGCACGACGGACTCAACATGGGGACCGGGACGACGGTCTGGTGGGATGAGGAGTTCGCGAACGCGCTGGGACGCTACAACTAGCGCCCCGCGCGTTCCCAGTCACGCGCGCTGGCCACCAGTAATCTGGCCTACCAGCGCGCCAGTCTTTTCTCGCCTCATCTCGCCTCGGCGTAACGCCGCTAAAGGAAGCGGGCTTGACAGCGCGTGTAGGATATGACGGGAGCGGGATGCGGGCGCGGGGCGGAAAACGATGCGTCGCGGGCGCGAGAACGCCACGCAAACGCGGAAGGCAAAGGAGGCCGGAACATGCCGTGGTTTTGGAGGCGCTGGGGATGGAACCGGTCGCGGGAGGGCGCAGCGGAAGGGACTGCTGACACGGCGCACCGCTCGGTGGGTGGGCGGCGCTTCCTGCGGGGAGTTCCTTATGTGCTCCCCAGCGACATGGGCGAGGTCAACCGGCTCGACTTCCAGCACTACATGATGCGCTACGCGCTGCACGGCAATTTCGGCGCTCCCGTCGGCCGCAACCCGCGCGACATCCTGGATGTGGGCAGCGGCACCGGGCGCTGGGCGATTGAGATGGCGCAGTACTTCCCCAACGCGAAAGTCATCGGCGTGGACATCACGCCGCCCGCGCAGGATGAGAGCAGGCCAGGCGCGGAGGCCCGCCCCGCCAACTACTCGTTCGTCGCCGGCAACATCCTGGAACGGCTACCGTTCGCCGACGCCTCCTTCGATTTTACCCATCAGCGCTACATGATTGGGGCCATCCCCCGCGACGCCTGGCCAAACGCCATCGCTGAGCTCGCCCGCGTGACCCGCCCCGGCGGCTGGGTGGAAGTCGTCGAAGCCGATACCTCTTCGGGCGGCGGCCCCGCGTTGCAGCAGGCCGACGCCTGGGTGGCGGCCGTGCTCGCCCGCCGCAACCTGGATATCCACCTTGCCCGCCAGCTCGGCCCCTGGCTGGAGCAGGCCGGGCTGCGCGGCGTTACCGTCCGGCAAGTGAACCTGCCACTAGGACAGTACGGCGGGCGTGTGGGTGGCCTGGTGGAGACCGACTACTTCGCGGCGATTGACGCCATGCGCGCCCCCGTCGTCGCCCTCGGCATGGCGCCGGAAGATACCTATCTGGCGACCGTACAGGCCGCGCGCGCTGAAGTGCGCCGCGGGGGCTGCCTCTTCCCGATCTATGTGGCCTACGGACAGCGAGTATAACCGGACAGTGGCCGCCCCGCGTTTTACGCGCGGGGCGAATATTGGCTTGATGTGTGTCGAGCGATCGTGGCTGGCAGTGGGGCATGGCGGGTGGCTGCGGAAGGACAACGGCGTCCAGGGGCGCGCCATACCTCATGACATGCCCTCACCCTGAGTGTTCGGCCCGCGTGCGTCATGAAGGAGCGTGACCGTGCTGACCTATGAAGCCCTGCTCTCACGACCGGAGCACCTGACGTATGTACGGGCGGCCCGGACCGAGATCGAGCGCCTCGGCGGGTCGGTGCGCTTCTATCCGCCCAATAAAACCGGGCTGACGCTGGTCGAGGTCAGGCTGCCGGCCGCGGTCCGCCTCGAATCGATCCTGCCTGGGTTGCCGTTCACGCTCGTCTGAGCGTTACGCGCCCGCGCCGCTGCGCCTGACCCACTCGACGGTCGCCCGCACCGCCTCTGGCAACGGAGTAGGTGTGATCCCGAAGGCGCGCTGCGCCGCCTGGCTGTCCATCACGAATGGCCGCTCGAATTCATAGAGCATCTCGATGAGTTCGCGCGCGTCGGGGTCGCCCAGACCCACCAGCCACAGGATGGGCGCGCTCGCCCGCATCACCCGCGCGCGCCTGCCCGTAGCCGCCTCTACCAGCCGGATGAGCGCTCCCTGCGTGACCGCCGGATTGCTCGGCACATGCCAGACATGGCCCAGCGCCTCGTCGCGCGTCCCCAGCGTCGCCAGCGTCTTGCCGAAATCAGCGGTATAGGTGTAGGTATGTGGCTGGTCGACCCGGCCCAGGACGGAGGCCGTCTTGCCACTGACAGCTGGACCGAAAAGCAGCCGCGCCGAGACCGTGTCACCCGGCCCGAAGAAATCCGACCCGCGCGCGATCGCCACGCGCACGCGCCCGGCGCGCTGCGCCTCCGCCAGCGTCCGCGTCATCGCCAGGCGGACCTTGCCCTTGCGCGTGTGGGGGCGCAGCGGCGAGTCCTCGGTCAGCGGGCCATCGGGCCGGCCGTACACATACAGGTTCTCAGCGACCACCAGCTTCGCTCCGGCCGCCGCCGCGCCCTCCAGGATCGCCGCCTGCAACGGCGGAAACTTCTCCACCCAGTCGTGGTACGCGGGCTGGGCGCACTGGTAGACCGCCGCCGCGCCCGCCGTCAACGCCACCGTCTGGCGCGTATCGTAGGCGTCAGCCTGGATGAGCTCCGCGCCCTCCGGCAGGTCCTCCGCGCGGCCGCTGCGGTTGACCATCCGCACGCGCTTGCCCAGCCGCAACAGCTCGCGCGCCGTCGACTTTCCCAGCGGGCCGGTCCCAAAAATGACATGCGTTTCAATGTTATCCATCTGCTGCTCTCACGTTCAATCGAATCGTCGCGGGCGAGCCTTTCCAAGGAATCAGCGGCTCCCGCGATCAGGCAAGGTTTCAGGGCCGACTTCAGTGCGGGGCGTCATCCTGTGTGAAGCCAAGCTGGTCAAGGAAGGTGGCGACCTGATGGCGGTAGAAAGCGTCGGGGTCGCCAACCACTGGCCGCAGGTGGTTGAACAACTCCAGCATCACCATGCCGTGAACCTGTGTCCAGCCGGTGATTAGAGCGTAGAACGGCGCCACGGGGACCCCCTCGCCGTCGCTATCCCGCCAGGACTCCAGGTGGCGCACGACGCTCGCGGGCAAGTCCGCGGGCGCGAATGGCAGGCGTATCGCGCCCTCCGCCCAGCCGCGAACGAAGACCTCGCCCAGGACAAAGAATGGCCGCCGCGCCAGCGGCGTGGTCACCTCGGCGGGCGCCACATAGCCGGGGATCGGATTGCCGTAGATCAGCTCGAACTCGACCGGATGCGCCAGCGCCCAGTCGCGGTAGGCCAGCGCCGCCGCCAGGAAGCGACCGCGCGGGGTGGCCGCCGCGGCGACCGCATCCTCCATCGTCTCCGCCAGCGCGGTGTACGCGTCCACGATCAGCGCCGTGAGCAGGTCATCGAGGCGGTGGAAATAATGGTAGATCGCCGGGGCGGTGATGCCCAGCGCGCGGGCGATGGCGCGCAGCGAGAGGCCCGCCGTGCCATGGTCCGCCATCTGCTGGCGGGCGGCGCGCTTGATCTCCCCACCCAAATCAGCGCGCGCCTGGTCGCGCCTGGGTCGGCCCACCATCCATATCCCCCTTCACAGCGTCAGCGCCCCGATCTGGCGCCGCATCACTTTACACTGTAAATATACGATGTTTATTTACTGGCGTCAAGAGCGGCTGTGCTACAATGGCGCCACCCCGCGGGCGATTGGGTTGGGAGGGCCACATGACCGTTGCGCCGCTCGACTACTTCTCGGCTGAGTATCACGCCAACCCGCCGGCCGTCTATGCGCGGGCGCGCGAGCAGGCTCCGGTCCATGAGGGCCCGGCGCTTGACGGGACAGGCGGGCGCGCATGGCACGTCCTGCGCTACGCTGACATTCTGTCCGTGCTTAAGGACCAGTCCATCGTGCGCCACGCGCCCGGCCTGGAAGTCGCGGCGGATTTCTCGCTGGCCGATCCGGTGGCGCTCTTCAGCGCGCTCTCGCGCCAGTCGCTACTCTTCAACGATCCGCCGAACCACACCCGGCTGCGCGCCCTCGTTGGCGCCGCCTTCACCCCACGCATGATCGCTGGCCTGGGCGCGCGGGTCGAGGCCGTGACGGAGGAGTTGCTCGACGCGGCGGCCCGCCGTGGCTCGCTCGATATCGTCCATGAGTACGCGCTGCCGCTGACACTAACCGTCATCGCGGAGATGCTGGGTGTGCCGCCCGCTGACCAGCCCCTGCTCAGCCAGTGGGCGTTCACGCTCGTGCGCGCGGTGGACTGCAAGCGGACGACGGATATCTACGGGCAGGCCATCGCCACCAGCATCGAGATCTTCGGCTACTTCGCCGAACTTCTGACACGCAAGCGCGCGGAACCCTCCGGCGACCTGCTCAGTCAGCTCGTCATGGCGGAGGACCAGGAGGGGCGGCTCAACGAGCAGGAGCTCATCATCACCGCGACGACGCTGCTGATGGCCGGCCACGAGACCACTGTCAACCTGATCGGCAACGGCGCGCTGCTCCTCCTCCAGCATCCAGACCAGCTACGTCTGCTGCGGGAGCGGCCCGCGCTCATCACAACCGCCGTCGAGGAATTCCTGCGCTACCACGCGCCCGCCCAGATCACCTCGCGTTATGCCCTGCGCGACCTCGCCATCGGCTCCGCCGTCATCCCGGCCGGCATGATGGTCAACCTGGCGCTTGGCTCCGGCAACCACGACCCCGCGGCCTTCACCGACCCCGAACGCTGCGACATCACCCGGACCGGACCGCGCCACCTGGCCTTTGGCATGGGCATGCACTACTGCGTCGGCGCGCCCCTGGCCCGGCTGGAGGCGTCCATCGCCATCCCGCGGCTCATCGCGCGCTTTCCCACTCTGCGCATCGCGCAACCCGAGCCGGTCTGGCGCGACACGATCAGCTTCCGCGGCCTCGACCGGCTCGACACGCTCTGGTAAGCGCCAGACTCACCGGCTCATACGGATTTCGCGTCGGTGGTGGTAGTTTGCCAGTCGGTAACTGCCCTTGAATCCAGAGTTTATGAGGCATCGACTCCCATCGTCGATGCGCATTTGATAGCGTCGGCTAACGCGTGCGCGTGCGTTGCGACTGCGCGCTCAGCGAGCGCCTGCTCACTCGCGCTGAGCGCATCGGCGTCGGAGCGCGCCAGCGCGCCGTGTGACCAGGATGTGCGTGTCCCAGGCGTCGCTGTTATGTCGGTGAGAGAAGGAGCGCGTACAAGCCTAGTATAAGCCTGGTATGCGTCCCTGCTCGCGCCATCCGTCAAGGAGCTCGCCAATGGCATCGTCTCGCGTGTCCGGGCCGCAGCAACGGCCTTCAATTCCGCGCGCCCTCGCGATTGCCGCGCTGGTCTTTGTGGTGGCGCCCATGGTCATCGCGCTGCTGACGCCCTTGGTGGCCTCGCTCAGCGTTCAATGGGGTCTCTATCCCTGGCTGGATTTCGTCTGGATTGGTATGGGGGGCGTTTTCCCGCTGCTGGGAATCGCGCTGAGTACTGTGTCTGTGGTCGGATATCGGCGAGCACAAGAGAAGCGGGGGCGCGGCCTAGCTATAGTCGCACTGGTCCTCGGCGCGTTGGAGGCTATTCCAATGGGCGCCGCTGCGATGTATCTCATCTCCATTGGCGGATGGAGATTCCTCATCTAGTGTCGCTATCGTGTCGCCGTTGTGCGGTCGTTTGGGGGTGAGACGATTCTGCGCCGGCAGTGATAGCGAGACGACTGCGAGTCCCGCATCCATGGGATGTCGTTCAGTGCAAAACCACAAGTCATACGGAATCCGGTAAGGTTGTTGGGAATGGGAGGCGCGGCGCACAAGCGATCGCGCTCGGCGTGATCGGCGTGATCGGCGTGATCGGCGCCGGCCCTGTCCCATCTCCATCAACGCACCCGGAATCCAGCGCACTCCTCCCGCCTGACGCGCGCATGCGTGTTCAGTACAGGGTTGTGTCCTGGTTGACCGGCTCTAGATACACCACCTCCTTCTGCGGCTGCCAGTCAAAGAGCCCGAGCCGACCACGCAGCGGAATCGGCGACACGGGCTGGACGGCGGAGAAGATCCAGCCGAACCGGCCAGGACGGTAATCACCCAGGCGGCGCTCCTGCGGACTGATCCCGGCGAGCGCGCTCACTGGCGCGTACTGCGCGAAGCGCGCGATCGCCACCACACAGCCCAGTGGCGGCTGCTCAAACCGCCACAGATCGCGCACGGCCGCCTGGTCGAGGAGGCGCTTGATCAGGGGATCCTCCGCGCACAGCTGGCGCTCGCGCGCCGTCCAGCGCGTGCCCGCATGGATCGCGACGAACTGACCCGCCGTGAGGCGCTGGGGCGCCCAGCCGCGCGTTTCAATCCGCTTAGCGCCTGAGGCGATCAGGCTCGCCCACGGCTGGCGGATACTGAGACATTTCACGGCAGGCCTCTTCGCTGGACACGCGTGTATCGTACGCGTGTGACACACACGCCGCGCGTGGCGCGTTCGGGTGTCATACTACGGCGCTCGGCGCGGGCGGTGGCAACGCGGGTGGTGGCAACGCGGGGATAAAGGGCTCAAGCAGCCAGATGCGGCGTCAACGGGCGGAGGCGCTCCCATCTCCAATAATCCAACCAGCAACGGTATCATCTCATAAATAGGTCGCCTCATGCCTTCTCGTGTCCAGGCGCAACGAGGCGATGACCTCTCCAGCGCAGGAGTTATGGCTGCTGTGGCTCGTGCGGCAGTTGTGATTGGTGAGGCTCGACGCTGAGGCCATACCAACCGACAGCCACACCCATTATTCCGATGATGAGCGCGACCACATCCTTGCCTGTCAAAACGAGCTTGAACAAGAGGGCGAATAGCATGATGACAAGAGCAAATAATAGGCGATTCGTGGAGGTCGCCATTGTTCGCGTTCGGTTCCTGCCCCAGGCGGCGATGACAACGAAACCGCCCACGACTAAGAGGGCCAAAGGCACTAAAGTACCCCAAGTCACCACGGTTTGCCTTCTCCTGGCGCCGCTCGCCGCCACAGCTGTACGGTCAATGCACAACAGGCGACCGCCGCAGTCAACGTCGCCTGTTAGAGCGCCGGGATTTATGAGCTGACTTGTACAACAACCTACACGAAATTGGTATCAGAGCCTGTCTGAAAACCCTTCAGAAGCGGGCGAGCCTGCGGAGCATCAGGCGGATCATCGTCAGGTAAATCCAGGCCTCACTGGTCGCGCAGAGGCGCTCATAGTCTTTGCTCAATCGGCGGTTGTGCGAGAACCAGGCGAAGGTGCGCTCCACGACCCACCAACGTGGGATGACGTGAAAACCTGGGGCGGGGAGGTACTTGGCCCAGTCGATCTCCTCCAGAGGGATATCCTTGGGAACCCAATAGTATTTGTGCGCGTGTACTCCTTTGACCGTCTCCACCCGCCAGCCGGTGGTCTGCTCCACCCAGTCTCGGCCCTTGCCCCGCCCGTTGTAGCCCGCGTCCAGCCACAATCAGCGCAGGCGTGGCAACTGCGCTCGAGCGGCATCGTTCAGGACAAGCTTGATCCCGTCGCGGTCCAGGATGTTGGCGGGATGGACATTGACCGCGTGGACGAAGCCTTCGGTATCCACGAGGATATGGCGCTTGCGTCCGACCAGCTTCTTGGCCCCATCGTAGCCACGCACCCCGCCGACATCGGTGGTTTTGACCGATTGGCTGTCCACCGCCCCCGCACTAGGCTGCGGATCGCGATGGAGGTGCAAGCGCCACTCTGCTCGCAGGGCCTGATGGAGGCGTTCCCAGGTTCCATTCAGCCGCCAGGCGCGAAAATAGTGATAGACGGTCTTCCAGGGTGGCCACTCCTGCGGCAGGAAGCGCCAGGCTCCGCCGGTGCGCAACTGATAGAAGATGGCGTTCACGATGATGCGCCACGAGTGGCGGCGTGGGCGGCCGGTGGACGCTGCCGACGGCAACAGCGGCTGGAGGAGCGTCCATTCGGCGTCGGTCAGATCGGTGGCATAGAGAAGAGAGTGGCTGTCCATGCCCCAGCGTAGCGCACACTGCTGGCTGGCCGTTTCGTGTTTTCAGACAGGCTCTTGAAAGTGTTCAAGAAGGGCTAAAGCGAGCAAAAACCACCAGCGGATACCCTACCCAAACCGGTATTTCCAGAAGGTTTGGAGGGTATCCCTGGCATGGCAACACACGTCTACCCCAGCGATCTGACCGATGCCGAATGGGCGCTGCTCGCGCCGCTGATCCCACCTGCCAAGCCGGGTGGTCGGCCACGTTCCGTCGACATCCGCCGCATTCTCAATGGCCTGTTCTATGTCCTGCGCAGTGGCTGCGCCTGGCGGTACCTGCCGCGCGAGTATGGCCCCTGGCAAACGGTCTACTGGTATTTCCGCCAGTGGCGGCTGGATGGCACGTGGATCCGGATGCATACGCAATTGCGCGAACTGGCGCGGCTGCATGCGGGCCGCGATCCCACCCCAAGCGCGGCGATCATTGACAGCCAATCGGTCAAAACGCTGATGGGAGGGATGCGTGGCTTTGATGGTGGTAAGAAACTCGCCGGGCGCAAGCGTCACATTCTCGTCGACACCCAGGGCTTCTTGCTGGCGGTCGTCGTGCATCCTGCCAATCTCCAGGACCGGCAAGGCGGCAAGCTCGTCCTTCAGGCGATGGGGAGCGCCTTTCCCCGCTTACAGCGCATCTGGGCCGATCAAGGCTATACGGGAGCGCTCATTCCCTGGACGGCTCAAGAACTCGGGGTACGTCTGGACGTGGTCTATCCCGCATTTCGCCAACTGCAGCGCTACGCGCCAGATCTGGCTACTGATTTGGGCTACCAGCCAGGCTTCCGGGTCATTCCCAAGCGCTGGATTGTGGAGCGAACTTTCTCCTGGCTCGGCCGGCAGCGGCGTCTCAGCAAAGACTACGAGCGGCTGGCAGGCAGCGCCGAAGCCTTCATCTACCTCGTCGGCATCCGTCTCCTGCTCGCTCGCTTGACACAACGCTAGACAGGAGGCCTTCTCGAACACTTTCTGAG
>DASVZK010000028.1:0-12960 GCA_036391685.1 Ktedonobacterales bacterium | reverse complement strand
CGAACAGGTTGCCGACCGCTTTCATCTGCTCGCCAATGCGGGGGAAGCGCTGGAGCGGTGCTTGACGCGGCGCCATACCCGCTTGCGCGAGGCCGCACGTTTGCTCACGCCGGAGCACGCGCCGGTCCGAACCAGCAAACGGACGCCAGCCGAACAGCAGCGCATGCGGGAGCGCCACGAATCCCGGCGAGAACGCTACGAGCAGGCGGTCGCGCTCTTCCAGCAAGGGATCTCCTCTCGCCAGATTGCCATGGCGCTCAACATGGCGCGCGGCACAGTCCTGAAGTATCTACGCGCCAGCAGCTTTCCCGACCGTGTGTCGCGCCCTCGCGCACGACTCATTGATCCCTATGTGCCTTATCTGCAGCAGCGGTGGAACGCGGGGGAGCACAATGCGCGCGCGCTCTGGCGCGAGATTCGGGAGCGCGGCTTTCCCGCGAGCGATGTGCATGTGCGCCGCCTGGTCAATGCGTGGCGCGCTCCGTCTACCACTCCAGGGGCTACCGGGTATCCTTTGCCTGCCAAACCCGAGGTGATCTACTACTCCGTGCACAAAACCCGTTGGCTACTCATGAAGCCGGCAAGCCGGCGCATACGCTCTCGGAGCCAGAAGCCGCCTACGTCGCCATGCTCAAGCGGCTCTGTCCACAACTAGCCGATGCGCAGCAGCTCGTCACCGCGTTCCAGGCGATCTTCTCAGCACACATCCCTGCTCGCTTGTCGCCTTGGCTAGAGCAGTACGACCAATCGGGAATCAGCGAGTTGGTGGGATTCGCCCAAGGTATTCGCCGCGACTTCGCCGCCGTTCAAGCCGCTGTGTGCTCTCGCTGGAGCCAAGGTCCCGTCGAGGGGCACGTGAATCGGCTCAAGATGCTCAAGCGCCAGATGTATGGCCGTGCCAGCTTCGCCCTCTTGCGTCGACGCATGCTCTCCCAGCCCCCTCTGGCGCCGTGAGGACACCATCCCCTCAGCACCGAGAGTGTGGAAGAGCCAACTTTCGGAACCATGCAATCTGGTTGCCACTCACGCCAGTGCTGAAGTTCTCTGTGGGGCAGGTGAGGTACATGCCCCAGTAGTCATAGCCAATGGTGGTATCACCAGCATTGGAGTTGCAACTCTGGTTCGGGTCGGTTGAGACCGGGACAACGTACTCATAGAAATTGGACAACGTCGGCGATGATGTCTTACTTATCGCCAGCGCGACACAAAATGGGGTCGAGGAGCCCGACGGACAGACTGTTAGCCATCCGATCAAGTAGACGGCACGCTCGGCATTATAGGTTATAGCTGGCTTAAAGAAGCTGGCGGATGAGAGACCCACCGGCGCAAAGAAGGTAGAAGCAGACCAGGGCCCATATTTGACGCCGAAGCTGGGGGTGTACACTCCCAGTGCATTATCGGTCGCCTCCATGACGTAGCCGGGCGCGGCGGCAATTGCGGGATCGGGAGAGTTCCCAGTTGTCGTGTAGTTCTGCCCTTCTGCGTATCCGGTCAGATCCGGAATTGCGCCACCACCGACAAAGTTCGCCCCAACCTTGGGCGTGGGCGCTCCGACCGCCTGTGGCAACGACATGGGATGGGATCGCGCGTAGACTTCAAAGCTCGCGCTCTGGTGGAGAAGTTGCGCCTGGTTGGAATTTGGTGAGTACCCCGGTATCGAGGCCGCGCCGGGAACGAGAACCGGCAGACTCCTGATGTCTACCGACCCAGAGCGTAGGGCGCTGTGCATCGTCTCCGCAGGCAGTTTGACGGTGTGTGGGGAAACGCCGCCGTTATTGGCGCGCTGGGCGAAGATGCCGTTTGGGCCTGTGTACAGCGCCGTTATGCCTAGGGCTCCGCTCAAGACGAGAATGAGAAAGCGAGCGCGCAGCGTTCCTGGCTGTGCCAGCATACATGTCTCCTGGTATGGTCGCATGGCGCCGCTGAAGCGACGTCACGCAGCTATCAGAGGTTGAGGCGCATTGGCGGGTGAGGTGGCCTGGCGCGCAGTTGGCTGCTCTACTCCATGCGGAGCGAGTACAACTCCGTATCCCAGCCATAACTGCTCGTTGAAGAAGTGTTCGGGCCGCCGAACTCACCACCGCAGTAGACCACGCCACGCGAGACCAGGTTGGTGGTCAGCGCGCACGCTGAATAGTCGCCCCATCGCGAACTACCTGTCGAGTTGATCCCCTGGACAACATACGCGGTCTTCCCGCCTTGACCCATGGTATATGGCGCATCCACGGCCATGCGTCCGGTATAGGCGATGCTGGGATAGATCGTGGACACCGCGGAGGACAGATTGAAGACCAGCGCGATGTCCGCCTCGCCCGAGGGAATGATGGCGGGCATGTAGGCGTCGGTAGTCCCGCCGAAGCAAATGTAACCTGACTCTGTCGCGTTGCCGTTGATACCGTTCACCAATTGCGGGTTATTCGCCGCAATAGTCGTCAGCTCCGGCACAGTATCTATCCAGGTGACGCTGTCCTCGGCGACACCGTTGCAATTCACCGCGCTTACCAGCGTATAGACAAGCCGGCCGTTACGATATGCGATCTGCTTGGGCCCGAGACCTGGATCGACTGTGTTGGTCGTTCCGGGCTGGCGCGCGCCAATCGGGTTGCTATATCCGGTCCCAAGTGTGTTGATGTCGCATGACATAGTTGGCGGCGAGGTCTTGCCGATTGCCTGGGTATTCGTCAAGGCGCAGAGGATCAAATTGGAGGATATGGAGTACCCTGCATCGGTCGAGACGATCCACTCGGCTTGTGGTACACCGTCCTCAATGGTGGGGCTCAGCGCGAACGAAGGAGCGCAAGAAGTCTGGCAGTTCGTGCTGGACGGGATGTTGTACCAGTAGTTAATGCCGCCAAGCGCGCCGGACAACATGGCGCTGAGGCTGAATGCGAAGAGGCGGTTGCCGGTGAGGTTGTTGGTCGAGACCGAATATGTCAGGCAGGTGATGTAGGCGCCCCAGTAGTCGTAGCCGAGCGTCGGATAATCGCACCCATCATCAGAGCCAGTCACACTTCCAGCAACCTGATACACATAGAAGTTGCCAAGGGGCGATGGCGACGAGGTCTTACTGATCGCCAAATCGATGTAGTCGTGATTGGTTGTCGGGTTGAACTCGAGCCAGGCGATCAAATACACAGCGCGCTCAGCATCGAAGGTGATCTGAGGATCGCTAAAGAAGTCGCCGCTATGCTTCACCGATGCGAACACCTGATCAGGTGTCCACGGGCCAAACTTGACCCCATAGCTGGTGTTATCCACCTCTAGCAGATTATTGACCCCGACGAATATGTATCCCGGCGCCGCCGCGATTGCCTGATCAGGCGGGTACCAGCCGCCGCTCTGTGTGGAATTGATACCGGCGCTCTTGCTTGCCAGAGAAGGAATGGCCCCGCCGCCGACAAAATTGGCGCCCGGTTTGGGCAAAGGGAGGGCGCGTGCGGCTGGTAAGGCGCTGGGGTGGCTGATAGCCCACTGATCGTATGCGGCTTGCTCTGCGGCCGTTAGTCGAGTATGGCGCGCCCATGGTCTCAGAGACGCACGCATGGCAGAGACGCGGGCGATGGGCAGCGCCGCGAGGTCGACAATACCTGCGGCGCCACTGATAGTGTGCGCGCCCGCTTTGAGAAGGCGCGCTGGGGATGGCGTGTGCGCACTGTTGTCATGGCGAGCGATCGCGCCCGAGGCGACTCCGGTAACCAGCGCTAACGCAATCAGCGCATTGAGCGTGATCCGCAATATGTGCCTGTGGAAGCGCGCCGCCATGGCCACGTCCTTTCTCATAAGTATTCACACGTTCCCGCGCCGCACGCGCCTGCGTCGTATGCCAGGGGAGAGAGATCGCGACGCTGCAGCCAGCATGTTATTCTGCGATACCTACTTGTATCAACGCAGCAACACCGCAACTGTATCCAGGCGGCGAAGAGGAGACGAAAAGCCGGCCGGCGGGCGTCCCTGCCCAATCCGGCCGACTCACGGGCGCCCCGGCGGCGCTCAGCGGGAACGAGCCGCTAGCCGCCACTCCCCTTGACTGGCGTGTTGAGCGGTATGCCAGGAGCCTTCGGAATCGAGGTGCTACTTGGCGGGACGGAGCCGCTCACCGTCAGGTTCGCAGAATAGATGGTAGTGGATGTAGGCGGCTGGGATGACGCTTTCGGAAGCGAGTCAAAGTACTCCAGAACCAGGCGGTAGGTCCCGTCCGCGAGTGGCGTGGCGGACCCGATATGTATCACCGCCGCGCCTATCGTGGTGGAATACGTGCCACCCGCGGCGATCTTGACCGGCAGCGCGATGCGACCAAGGGGGCAGTGCAGCGCGTAGGACGGCTGCCATTTGCCGTTGCTCTGCATCTCCAGGCTGAGAATCGAGCAACTCGCCTGAGTGTCATAGGCATAGATCGGTGTGGACAGATGATTCACAATCGTGATCTTCATCGCGTCACGGTTGGCGTATGCGCTGTGGTCAGTCGCGATGGTCACCGGACCGGATGTGATGGTAGGAGCGCTGGTGTTCTCACCAGCCTGGGCGAGCCCGCCGCACCCCGACAGCGCGAGGGCCAGCGGCAACGCCGCCCCCAGCAGCCAGAGTCCCAGCTTCTTCATGTTCAACGCCTCGTCTCTCGTCTCTCCAGGCGGCTCGCAGGCGCCGCCCGCGGGTGACATCACGCGCCATCGCGCGATACGGCGCGTCACTCCACCGCTGGTGAGATGACGAAGCCGGTGGCCGGAATGTTCCACGCGCGTCGCATGCGCCACTACCACGCGCGCGACGCGGCCGGCATTCACAGGAGAGAGTATACACACTGCCACCAGACGAACACCGCCGCGTCGCGTGGCGTCAGGCGCCGCCTGGAGTCGTCATTGCATGCGCAGTGAATACAACTCGGTATCCCAGCCTGAGGTGGAAGTCGATGTGTTTGGCCCGCCGAACTGGCCGCCGCAGTAGACCGTACCACGGGTGACGAGGTTGGTCGTCACCGCGCAGGCCGAATAGGCGCAAAACTGTTTGCTTCCACTGGCGTTCGCCCCCGCCACGACTTCAGTCCAGGCGCCCGAACCACCCGAAGGCCCCTGGCCCATCGTACCTTCAACATCATCCGCCGCGCGGCCCGTCTCTAGTATGCTCGGAGCGCGCGAAGCTGATGAGTCGTTGAATACCAGAATCATGTCTCCCTCGGTGTCCGCCATCATTGTTGGCAAGTAGAGGAAATCGCTGTTGTTGGCGAAGCAGAAAGCGCCCCACTGGAAATATGACTGGCTGATTCCCGTGACCTGCTGCGGATTGGCAGTCGCGACTGTGGTGAGTTGTGGCGTCACCGCCGCCCAATAGATGCCATCGGTGACGACTGTGTCGCTGCCACAGGTGAGTGCCTCGGACATGGCGAAGTAGAGTTGGCCATTGCGATAGGCGACCTGCTTGTAACCGACGCTGGGCGTGATCGAAGCAGGTAGGCCGGGCTGGTCCGCGGCGACAGGGTCGTCATAGTAGGGCAGGAAACTAAGAACGCATGTGTAGGTTGGATCAGTCGTGGTTCCCAGGGCGTGTGTGTTAGTAATAGCGCACACCACAAAGCCGTTGGAGGGGCTAACCCCAAACAGCCCGGCGTACGTGGCGGTAAGCCATTCCGCTTGCGGGACGCCGTCCTCCATCGTTGGGCTCACGCGGTATGCAGCTTGTTGCCCCGTCACGCCGCTCGCGACCGTCATGACCGCGCCATAGAGCACGGCGGCGAAGGTTCCTTGCAGCATGCCGTTGAGGCCAATGGCGAAGGTTTCGTTCCCCAGCCACGTCCCAGCCACCCGGTTGTAGGTCGTGCAGGTAATGTACGCGCCCCAGTAATCGTAGCCCAGGGTGTCGTAATCGCAGAAGTTGTTAGCGCCAGCGACCTGCGCGTTGATCTGGTAGACTAGGAAGTTGGTCAACGGCGAAGGGGTGGACGACTTGCTGACGGCGATATCAATGTAGTCGTTCTGCAGATCGCTGGTCAGTTCCAGCCACGAGATCACATAGATCGCCCGCTCGGCGTCGAACGTGATCTGCGGGCTGCTAAAGACGTCGCCGGTATGTTTGACTGAGGCGAAGAACTGATCTGCTGTCCATGGACCATATTTCTGGCCGTAGCTGGTAGTGAAGACCTCCAGCGTGTTGTTGACGCCCTCGAACACATATCCGGGCGCGGCCGCGATCGCCTGGTCCGGACGCGACGCGCCGCCAGACGAGGTGGAGCTAAGTCCAGCATGCGTGCTGGTGATGACAGGGACGATCCCATTCCCATAGATGTTTGGGCGCGGGGTCGAAGCGCTTGGGCCACCCTTGACACCCGGCGCGTGGGGGACGACGCTCGGGTGTGTCTCGAGGTACTGACGGTACGCCGCGAGTTGCGCTGGAGTCCTGTTTGATAGCTCAGGCAATACAAGCGCGCGTGCGGCCTGAAGCTGTGTCGCGCTGGCTGAAGGCAGCGTCGCCAGATTTACCGCTCCCGACCTGGTCGCGCCAGCGCGCGCGCGCGCCGAGACAGCCCATACATGCTTGCCCGTGACACTGCTGGCCTGCGCCCGATGTTGCGACAGGATACCCGCCACACCGCTCAGAACGACAACCGCTACCAGCGCGCCACTGGCGACCGCGCGCCAGGTGGACGCCTTGAAGCGCGAGAACACTACGCATGCTCCTATTCCGTTGGCGGCCTCCGCTGTAGCTTCCCGGTCGGCCAGGCCGCGCCACCGGCGGGCATTGCGCTCCCGCCGGCCCCGTTTTCACCGACTTCCTCATGTGGGGTAGCTCGATCCCTACCGGTGGGCGCGCTGGCTCCGTGCGCGCCCACCGCACCCTGCGCTATTCTGCTTAACGCCGCCAGCGAGCGACCTGTCACAAGTGGCGCGCAGACGCGCGGAAGAGGATCGGGACACGCGTCGCCCCGATCCCCTCTGGCCGCATGATTTCGCTGGCGCGCGCTACTCCATGCGCAGCGCGTAGAGCTCGGTATCCCAGCCGAAGCCGCCGAGCGCGGTGTTCGGGCCGCCGAACTCGCCGCCGCAGTAGACGATGCCGCGGGTGACGAGGTTGGTGGTCAGCGCGCAGGCTGAGTAATCGCCCCAGCGCCCGCTATCGTTGGAATTCGTCCCGGTGACGACGGCCTTCCAGGCGGAACCCTGGCCCATCGTCCCCGGCGCGTCGGCCGCCGCGCGACCGGTGTAGTAGACGCTGGGCGCGAGCGCGGGGCCGGAGTCGTTGAAGACCAGCGCCATATCGCCCTCAGTCCCGGCGACGAGAGACGGCATGTACAGATTGTCGGTCCCGCCAGTGAAACAGAAGACGCCCTGATTGGTGTAGGCGCTGACGATCCCGGCCACCTGCTGCGGGTTGTGCGCCGCGATGGTGGAAAGCTGCGGGTCCACCGCCGCCCAGTAGATGCCATCCACCGCGCTGCCGCCGCAACTGACCGCCTCTGGGAAGGCGAAGTACAGCTGGCCGTTGCGATACGCGATCTGCTTGTAGCCGTCGCCGGGGTAGACCGTCGTCGCCGTGCCGGGCTGCGGCGCGCCCATCGAGTCGGTGTAGGCCGCGGGCAGCGTGTTGTTGGAGCAGGATGCCGTGGGTGTCCCGCCAGTCTCCAGCGCGTGCGTATTCGTGAGCGCGCAGAGCGTCAGATTGCTGGAGGTCGCGCCGAAGCCGACATCGGTCGCGCTGAGCCACTCCGCCTGGGGAACGCCATCTTCCATCGCCGGGCTGACGCGGAAGGCGGGCGTGCAGGCGGTCGAGCAGTTGAGCGCGGTCAGCACGTTGCCGTACCAGACGAGGACAACGCTACCCGTCAGCAGCTTGTTGATGTCGAAGGCGTAGGTGCGGTTGCCGGTGAACACGCCGCTCGCCACGGAAAAGGTGATGCAGGTGACGTAGGCGCCCCAATAGTCGTAGCCGAGCGTCGGATAATCGCAGAAGTCATCGGAGCCGGTCGTCGAGGCGGGAATCTGGTAGACGCGGAAGTTGGTCAACGGCGACGGCGTGGAGGTCAGGCTGACAGCCAGATCGATGGAGTCGGCGCCAGTGGTAGGGTTGATCTCCAGCCAGGAGATCAGGTAGACCGCGCGCTCGGCGTCGAAGGTGATCTGCGGGTCGCCGAAGACGTCGCCCGTGTGTTTGACCGAGGCGAAAAGCTGGTCTGGCGTCCACGGGCCGTATTTCTTCGCATAGGCCGTCGTATAGACTTCCATGACGTTGTTGACGCCCTCGAAGACGTAGCCTGGCGCGGCGGCGATGGCCTGGTCCGGCGGATACCAGTCGTTCCCATCCACCGAGGTCAGCCCCGCGGCGCTGCTGAGCAGCGCGGGAATCGCGGCGCCGCCGTAGATATTCGGCTGGATCGTCCCCACGGAGCCCGGACCGCTGCCCACGCCCGCCGCCTTGGGCAGCGCGCCGGGATGCGTCAGCGCCCACTGGCGGTAGGCGGCGCGTTGGGCGGGCGTCTTGAGCAGGCGGTCGGCGCGCGTCGCCTTCGGTCCCGGTCGCGTCGTGGCGACGCTGGCGGCGGGCAGGGTCGCCAGGTTGACTTCACCGGTGCGAAACGCCCCATGGACCGCGTGGCCTGGCAGCGAGCGCGCGCCCGCTTGCGGGCTAGCCGCCGCCTCATGTCGCGCGAGGAGCGCCGATGCGCCGCCCGCGACGAGCGCCAGGCCAACCAGACCACTGGCGAGGATGCGCAGTGTGGACTTTCCAACACGAATAGGCATGTGTCCTCCTGGAACTGATGGTGTGTCCAGGGAGGCGGCCCGCGCCAGTCTCGCTGGCGCTGCGCCTTCCCTGTCCCCACGCCCGGCCGGCCATCCCGACCGCTCCGGAACGCGCGCTCCCCACGGCTCACTCGCGCGCCCCGCCAACCAGGCGGCGGAGCGACCGGGAGTGTTGCGGCGGCGTGGCGGCAGTCCTCGCGCGCCAGCAGGCATCCTTTCAAGAGCCATCTCCCAGTATAGCGAGCCGCCCCGCCCTGTCAACACGCCTGGGAGGGGAGGCAGGGTTGCGCCAGCGCGTGGGCCATTGGCGCCGCAGGCGAGCAACATCGCGCGGGCGCGGCTGAGAGCGGGTTGTGACCTTGCCCGCGGAAGCGTGAGTCTATTGAGCGCTCCGGATGGTACAAATGCCATCCGGAGCGCCGCAGTGGGCGTTCTCACCGATACCTTTTCACGAAGAAAGGAACGCCGTATGCGACGCGCACTGATCGGTCCGGCCTTCCGTTCGCCGCGTGGCAAGCGTGTTCCACGGCCTCGCATGGCGCGCATGTCGTTCACGGCGACGCTTGCCACACTCCTCGCGACGCTCGCTCTGGGGCTCTCGGCGTGCGCACTGACCACCACGCCGTCCTCGCCGACGCCGACAGCCACTACGGCGACCGCGACGCCAACGACCGGCGGAACGCTGATCAAAGTCTACTTCTCCAAAGACCCCGACTCCCTCACCACCTATGGGCCGGTGTTCCCGGTGGACCGCGTGTCGCCCAGCGCGGACCTCAAGACCTCTGCGCTGCAGCTGTTGCTCGCCGGTCCGACGGTCGAGGAGCGGGCTCAGGGCTATTTCTCGGAGTTGAACAGCATCCTGACGGGGCCTTCACACTGCTGGGCGCCGCACCCCGTGGGCGGCCCCGATTTCACGCTCACGATGAACATGAAGGGGACCACCCCTGAGCAGGGCACGGTGACGGTGACGTTCTGCCGCCAGACGCGGTCCGGGGGCATTGGCACAGACGCGCGCATCACCTTCGAGATCAACGCCACCTTGAAGCAGTTCAGCGATGTCACGAAGGTCGTGATCCTGACGGTCGCCAACACCTGCTTCGGCGATCAAAGCGGCCAGAACGCCTGCCTGAAGTAGACGTGACCGCGGGGCGCGGCGAAGCCCCCGCCCGATGGTGGTGGCCATCCGGCGGGGGCTTCGGCCATGCCCCCGCCCACCATCCGCGCCCGCTGCTGCGCGGCTACCGGCTCCATACCCTGCTGTGTCGCGGCACGGGCCTGCCGCTGCTGTTCCGGCTCTCCCCGGCCAGCGTTCACGACGCGCCTTTCGCCCGCCCCTGCTCAAACTCGCCGCGCGTCTCTTCGCGCCGCGGCCGCGCGTGGCCCGGCCGGATGCTGGCTATTGGGGGCTGAAGCTGATCGCCTGGATCCACACCGTGCTCGGCGCGCAGGCCGTCATCCCGTGGAATCCCAAGCGGCAGAAGCGGCGGGATGGCCTGCCGCCCACCTGGACCGCCGCCGAGTTGGGCAAACGCGCCTGTATCGAGCGCTTCTTCGGCCGCGTCCTGATCTTCTTTCGCCTGCAACGCCCGCCGGCCTTCGGGTGGTCGGCCGTCGAGACGCGCGTGGCGCTCACCTACGCCACCGTCTGGGTGATTGCCCTGGCCGCCTCCCAAGCCGGCCGTCCCGACCTCATCCGCTCACCGCGCCTGGTCCTGGCCCATGTCTGGGAGGGGGTGGCGTTGTAAGACGCCCTCAACAGGAGAGAATGATATCGCTCGAAGAAGAGGCCGAAGAAGGGCCCGACATCTCCGTGCCGCCTTCACCTTAGTGCGCCTAACAGAACCCAAGCCGTGTGGTAGATTAGCGGCATGAGTACGCCATTGATCAGCGACATGCTGTGGGAGATCGTCGTGCCGCTCCTCCCGCCAGAACCACCCAAACCCCAGGGTGGACGCCCACGCAGCATCTCCGACCGCGCCGCCTTGACGGGGATTGTGTTTGTCTTGAAGTCTGGCATCCCCTGGGAGATGCTGCCGCAGGAACTGGGGTGTGGGAGCGGCATGACGTGCTGGCGGCGCTTGCGTGACTGGCAGCGAGCAGGCGTGTGGAGGCGCTTGCATCGTGCGCTCTTGCAACGACTGCAGGACGCCGGACGCATCGACTGGACACGGGCGTCGCTCGATAGCGCGAGCGTGCCCGCTCCTGGGGGGCGAAGGGACCGGCAAGGATCCGACGAATCGTGGCAAGTTGGGAACGAAGCGCCACCTCGTGGTGGACCGCACTGGTGTGCCACTGGCGGTGACCATTTCGGGCGCCAACGTCCATGACTCAAGGATGCTTGAGCAGACAGTCGATGCGATTCCAGCGATTCCAGCGATTCCAGCGATTCGCCAACCACATCGCCGCCGTGGACGGCCACGCCAGCGTCCGGTGAAGTTGCATGCCGATAAGGGCTACGACTACCCGCGCTGTCGCCGTGCGCTGCGCCGACGTGGCGTCATTCCACGCATCGCTCGTCGTGGCATCGAGTCGCGTGAGCGGCTGGGGCGCTATCGCTGGGTGGTCGAGCGGACGCTCTCCTGGCTCAATCGCTTCCGCCGGCTCAAAGTGAGCTACGAGCGGCGCGCGGATATTCACGAGGCCTTCCTGTCCCTGGGATGCGCCCTCGTCTGCTGGCGAGCGCTCCTGGCTGGTGAGTCCTCAGCGCCGGGAGACCGTGGTGTATGAGCGCTCTCTGCCGCGTCGTCCACCGTTCGTCACGGTACGGCAGCAGTGTCGTCACGTGGGAGACTATGCTGCTGACATGAACGAGACAGACGATATGGACAAGGCCGAGGACGCAAGGGACACGGAGGAGCGGCTGGAGCAGGCGCGCAGATCCGTGCCAGCGTTCGTTCGACAGCGCGTCCTTCACCTGGGACAGCGGGGCGAGCGCTGGCTTGCTGAGCTGGCTGACGTGGTCGCGCATCTGGAGCGCGTGTGGTCGATCACGGTGGGGCAGGCGCTCACGGGTGGGACTGGGTCGTATGTGGCCCCGGCGCGGACGGCGGAGGGCGGCGACGCCATCCTCAAGCTCGCGATTCCCGAGGTGGGCTTTGCCGACGAGTTACGCGTGCTGGAGAGCGCGCAAGGGCACGGCTATGTGCGCCTGCTGGCCTCCGACCCTGAGCACGAGGCGCTGCTGCTTGAGGCGCTTGGTCCGCCGCTGGCCTCGCTCGCCCTGCCGCCCGAGCAGCAGATCACGCTCCTCTGCCAGATGCTGCGCCAGGCGTGGCAGGCGCCGCGCCCGGCTGGTCTGGTGGTGACGCCGGACAACGAGAAGGCCGGGCAACTCGCCCGCATGGTCAGCCACGCGTGGGAGGAGTTGGGCCATCCGTGTTCGGAGCAGGTCGTCAACCAGGCCTTGCAGTATGCTGAGCGACGCGCCTCCGCGTTCGACCTGGAGCGCTGCGTCGTGGTCCACGGCGATCCCCATCCGTGGAACGCGCTGCAGGCACTCACGCCACGGATAGGGGCGGAGGCGGGCTTCGTCTTCGTGGACCCCGTCGGCTTCCTCGCCGACCCTGCCTACGACCTGGGGGTGGCGCTACGCGATTGGTGTACGCATCTCCTGGCGACAGGAACTCCTGAAGCCGCAGTGGCGCTCGCCCGTCGATATTGCGCGCTGCTGAGCGCCGAGACTGGGGTCGAGGCAACCGCGATCTGGGAATGGGGCTTCCTCGAACGGGTATCCAGTGGCTTGTATTGCTTAGAACTGGGTATCGAGGAGCTGGGGCGGCCGTTCCTCCAAACCGCGGAGATGCTCATCTGAGGCCATGCTCGTTGGAGCGCAAGCCCCTCTGACCGTGCCACTCTCCAGCTTATCTTAGGTGGGTTCTGTTAGGCGCTCTTAGTGATGGTGGCCGCACCACAATAGCGCACAAGGGGACCTGTTTCAGCCTCTCCATGGGACTAGGCGGCAGCGGTGCTCAGCCAGCATCCCGCAAGCGCTCCTGTAAACGATGGAGCACGACGAGGAGCTGTTGCTGTTCCGTCTCATCCAGCACCCCAAACCATGCCTTCTCCTGCTGATGAACGATCGGGCGAAAGGCGCTCGCGGCCTGCCGCCCCGTTTCGGTGATTTCCGCCAGAATCATCCGTCGGTCCGAGGGGTGGGGCCGTCGGCGGATATACGCCCGGCGTTCGAGCGAGTCGAGCAACCCGGTGACCGTCGCTCGGCTGATGATCAGCCGGT